>CAJOGN010000040.1 GCA_905234245.1 uncultured Lachnospiraceae bacterium | reverse complement strand
AGTAGAGATATAAAGGGGGTGTGGCATTATGAAAATAGAAAAAATTAACGATAACCAGATACGTTGCACACTTACCAAGGAAGATTTAGAGCTTCGCCAGATTAAGTTAAGCGAGCTTGCTTACGGAACTGAGAAGGCCAAGGCTCTCTTTAGAGAGATGCTCAAATGGGCCTCTTACAAATACGGATTCGAAGCAGAAGACATCCCTCTTATGATTGAAGCTGTACCTATCTCTGACGAAAGTATCGTTCTTATTGTGACTAAGATAGAATACCCAGAGGAGCTTGATACAAGATTCTCTCGTTTTACTGAAGATATAGAAGACTACGAAGAGGAATTAGATGACTTTATGGATTATGACTACGGTGAGGAAGAGATAGACTACGAACCTCGCGAGCGTGAGTCCCGCTCTTCTGCAAGCGATATTATTGACCTCTTCAAGAAGGCAAAAGAAGTTGCCCAAGCCATTGGCAAGAATGCTGACCAGAAGACAGTTGTTGAGGTTCCAATAGATGTAACTAAGCTATTCGTATTCGATACACTTGATGATGTTATCGAGCTTGCAAATGTACTTGGGGATTTCTACCACGGAGAAAATGCCCTCTACAAAAACAAACACAACAAAAAGTATTACTTAGTAATCAGCAAGTCAGACCATTCCCCAGAGGAATTCAATAAGGTCTGCAACATAATCTCAGAATATGGCCAGCAGCAGAATCTCTCCGTTGGAAGTGACGCATACTTTACGGAGCATTATTCGTCTGTAATCCTTAAGAATGCGCTGTCAACCTTGCAGCAGCTGTAAGGTATATATTAGTGAAGCATAAGGACGGTCGGTAGTGTAGCGCAGGCGCTGAATACGCAATAGGGGTGGCTGGAACCCTGAAATATTACGCAGAAATATACAAAAAGACAACCGTAACTTTTCGCTGATATGTCTTCAGTAAGAATATATAAGAGATAACCTAGTAGGACTAATAAATTTACTACAAAAAACCGGCTTGCAATTCGACATCGTGTCGATGCAAGCCTTTTTTCAACATCGTGTTGAAAAATTTTTTATTAGGTTATCTCTAATATATTCTAACCTTGACATAAGGCTTCTAAGTTACGGTCGCCTTTTTTATATTCTTACCAAGAACATATTATTTCAGGGTTCCTGCCACCCCTACTGTGTATTCGGCACACTTCACTTTACAGCTCTCCGAAGCCCGGCCACACTAGCATCATAATATATCCGCAGGCTATGGCGACAAGCATACGCACAATCGTAATGGGAAATCCCGTCTTGATTAACGCATTAGGCTCTATACCGTGACTTACGGTTATTGCTCTAACACTTACCGGCAAGAGCGACTCGTAGTTCATTGCCATGGCTGTTGTGAAGATATACGGTATCGGGTTGAGTCCCATTTTGGTGGTTACACCAATTACAATTGGTATGGTGACGGCCGCCGATACGGTGGAGTTGGTCATCTCTGATATGATACATGCAAATACCGCAAATATTGCGATTGTGCCAAGTCCTCCTCCAAGGTTAATCTTAGAGATTAGGTCTGCTATAACATCATTTGCACCAGAACCAGTTAGAATCTGTCCTAGGGCAAGACCTCCTGCGAATAGGAGAAGCATTCCCCACATAACTTCCTTCTGTGCACCTTCCCACTCTAAGAGCATACTCTTCTTATCAGCTGCAACTATTATGAAGTTAATAAGTCCTGTTGCTAAGAATAAATAGGCTGGAACAAGTCCAGGTAGTAAGTCAGCATAAAGTGGACGAAGGAAGGAACCAAGCATGGCGATAATGAATAATACTAAGCTTATCTTCTCTTCTCTCTTCATTGGTCCAAGCTTTGCATAGCTTTCTTTGAAATACTCCTTGGTACCCTCTAATCTGTTAACCTTCCTCTTCTTGAATATCATCATAAGAAGAACAACAATTGTAACAACGGCTGTATATGGAACCATTCTTATAATCCAGTCCACATACATGAACTCCTTGCCTGTGAATTTCTCTATAAAATCAATTGCTGTTATGTTCATTGCGCCGCCAAGTGGTGTTCCAGCACCCCCGAGCTGGGAACCCCAGGCGATTGCACATAGAATTGGTACAGCAGGTTCACATTTCTTAATGTCCTCGTAACCTGCTGCCTTAAGCATTGATACAGCAATTGGTGTAAATATTGCAACTACCACGACGTTAGGCATCATGTTAGATAACACGATTGCTGCTAACAACCATACTGCTATCTGGGACTTCATTGATGGTCCGATTAGTGATAAGGCCTTAAGGGAAATTCTCTTATCAAGTCCGATTGCCGCCCATGGTGCTGTAAGTAAACAGGAACCAAATATAAGAATAATACTGCTTGAAGAATACTGACTAATGATATCCTCCATTGGCACGATGTTAAATAACGCATTGACCACTGCTGGAAGAAGTGCCGTTACTGTGATATTAACTGGTCTTGTAACCCACCAATATATCATCCACACCGCTACGCCTATACCCTTGGCAGCTGTAGGATCAATCACTCCTGTAAGTCCTAATCCATATGCTATCGCAAGATATAGAACGAAACCAATAATCGCATTAATTATTCTCTTATTAACACTCATTTTTAATAACCTCTTCATATAAAAATTTAATTAATTAAACCCTTTAATTAATTTACCACAGCCGTTTTCTTTTTTCAATAGTTTTTCGAAGGTTCTTGCTAATAATATTGGTTGGTTATAGAATTGTAATATGATTATTAAAGGTAATATATACGCAGCAGACAGACAATTTCATACAGGTACAGTGATTACGGACAATGACCTCATCACAGATGTGTCACTGGATAATCTCGGGTGTACTTTGGATGTACCAGATTCTAATTATATAGATGCTTCTGACAAATATGTAATACCAGGACTAATTGATATTCACCTTCATGGTGCTATGGGCTTTGACATTGGGGATGCAACATATGAAGCAATTGACAAGATTGCAAGGTTCGAGTTGTCCCAAGGTGTTACCAGCTTCGTTGGCGCAACTATGACTATGCCAGTAGATAACATAATAAAAGTAATTTCTACTGCAAGAGACTATATGGCTCATAACCAAGGTAGTTTTTGCAACGATTTATCCACTTTAATCGGACTTAATGTGGAAGGTCCATTTATTAGTCCTGATAAATGTGGAGCTCAGAACAAATCTCACATTCTTCCACCTGACCTTGCACTAGCCAAAGAATTCATCAAAACGGGTGACGGCATAGTTAAGATACTGGGACTTGCACCAGAGATGTGTTCCGACTTATCCATCATCAAAACACTCTCAGAGTCAGTCAAGGTCGCAATAACCCATTCTAATAGTGACTATGATACAGCTATTAAGGCTATTAATATGGGGGCAAGCCATGTAACGCATTTATTCAACGGAATGACCGGCTTTACTCACCGCTCTCCAGGTATATTAGGCGCCCTTGTTGATTCAAATGATATAACTATTGAGTTAATAACAGACGGTATTCATGTTCATCCTGCTGCCGTTAATATGGCTTATAAGCTATTCTCAGACAAATCCTTAATTATGATTAGTGATTCTATGAGAGGATGCGGGCTTGGGGATGGAATATATACCTTAGGAGACTTAGATATAGAGGTTAAGAATCACAGAGCAACACTTAAGGGTACTAATAGTCCTGCCGGAAGCGTATCTAGCCTGTATGATAACATTAAAGCCGCCTACAATATGGGACTTCCTTTAGAAAGCATTGTCGCAATGGCAACAATTAATCCTGCGCGCTGCATGGGTGTTGATGATAGGATTGGTTCAATAGAAGCTGGGAAGAAAGCTGATATTCTTATTCTGGATAAGGAGCTTAACACTGATACAATCATCAAAAACGGAATACCTTTGCAATAAAAAAAGAGCATTGACTACTGTCAATGCTCTTAGCTTTAATTATCTTATGGCTCTTTGATAGCGCCTGTTGGACAAACACCTGCACAAGTTCCACACTCAACACAAGCATCTGCAGCGATCTCATACTTGCCGTCGCCCTCAGAAATAGCGTCTACAGGACACTCTGGAGCACATGTTCCACATGATACACACTCATCTGAAATTACGTATGCCATAGCTTCTTCCTCCTTATATATTAAGTATAATACTTTACAGTTCCTTGTACTATTTTATCGCAAATTAGCCATTTTAACAACCTTTAATTAAAAAATCGTTGTAAACTTTCCTCAAACATACTATAATACTATGTGTCAAAAAATTAACAGGAGGTAATCACAATGGCTAAAGTAACTAAAGATACAATGATTGGCGAGCTTCTTCAAATTGATGAGAATGTTGCTCCACTTTTATTAAATATTGGAATGCATTGCTTAGGATGCCCATCAAGTCAGATGGAAACTATTGAACAGGCGGCTGCTGTTCATGGCATTGACCCAGATGGTCTCGTTGACGACATCAACGACTTCCTCGCATCCCAGGCTTCATAAGGTATTATAACAGAGAACAGCGCCTGTCAAGCTACATTCAGTGAAGCGGATAAGGTATAAGAAAAATGTTCAAGACTTGTTAAGCCACATTCTTAGTGGCGTACAAGTACTTGAACATTTTTTGTTAATTATTCGCGTTCTCTTTCTTTGTTGGCGAACTTTGTAAGCTCTGGTATCCACGCAAGCTCAACCGTTCCGATTGGGCCGTTTCTCTGCTTAGCAATAATAATCTCAGCCACATTGGCTTTATCTACATCTTCCTTGTTATGATAAAACTCTCTATGAATGAACATTACCACGTCCGCATCCTGCTCGATTGCTCCTGAATCACGAAGGTCGGACATAATAGGTTTCTTGTCCTCTCTCTTTTCCACACTACGATTAAGCTGTGATAAGGTCACAACAGGCACCTTCAATTCTCTTGCCAGGGCCTTTAATGACTTAGAAATTTTGGCAATCGCTAATTGGTGGGATTCATCTCTCCCGCCTGTCTCCATTAATTGAAGGTAATCGATTATTATAAGTCCTATATCATAATCTAACTTATATTTTCTACATTTACTCTTAAGCTCTCCTATTGTGATACTAGAAGTATCGTCAATAATCAGCTTACTATTACCTATCTTAGAGGATGCTTCGGCTAATACCATCCAATCCTCTTCCGACAAATCTCCTGTACGAAGCTTCTGGGCATCGATTCCTGTCTCCATGGCAAATATTCTGTTCATTAACTGTTCTTTACCCATTTCCAATGAGAATACAACAGTAGGAATATTGTTCTTAATTGCTGTATGCTGGGCAATATTAATTACAAAGGCCGTCTTACCCATTGAAGGACGCGCAGCAATAAGGATAAGATCCGAAGGCTGTAAGCCTGCAGTTCTATAATCTAAATCAATAAAGCCTGTAGGCACACCTGTAACAGGTCCCTTGGTCTTGCCTGCTGCCTCTATATTCTCAAGTGTCCGAAATACAATTGTGCTAATATCCTCAAAGTCATCTACGCGCTTGTTCTTAATTAGGTTGAAGACATTCTTCTCAGCAACCTCAAGTAGATAATCAACGCTTTCCTTGCCTGCATAACAGTCATTTTCCAGATTCTGTGCAAATGTTATCATCTGGCGAAGCAGCGATTTATTCTTAACAATCTGCGCATAATTCTTAACCTTGACAGACGTAGGAGTTGCATTCATTATGTTGGCAATATTCTCAATAGTTGTAACATTAGGTGGAAGGTCCTTGCTCTTCAACCTGTTCTGAAATGTTACTTCATCTATCTCTTCACCTTCATTGCTCATTTTAACAAGGGTCTCGAACATTATGCCATAATGCTTGTTATAGAAATCATCCTTATTAAGAATCTCTGAAGCCTGTGTAACTGCATCAACATTAAGAAGCATTGAACCGATAACAGCAAGCTCCGATTCATCACTTCTAGGCATACTACGATTTATTTGATTGTCCTCAAATTCTTCTATATTCTCATCCATAACAATCTTTTATTTCTCCGACACATGAACCTTCATTGTAGCTGTAACCTCTGGATGAAGCTTAAGCTTTACCTCATAGGTGCCAAGGCTCTTAATTGGCTCATCTAATACTATCTTCTTCTTATCAATTGTCTTGCCATATTGCTCCTTTACCGCACTGGCAATCTCCTTAGAGGATACTGAACCAAATGTCTTACCGCCTTCACCAGTCTTCACCTTAGTCTCTATCTTCC
This sequence comes from uncultured Lachnospiraceae bacterium, assembly GCA_905234245.1. GTDB lineage: Bacteria > Bacillota > Clostridia > Lachnospirales > Lachnospiraceae > RUG191. Next base: position 24,337 of record CAJOGN010000040.1, on the reverse strand, counting down.
ATGTCTCAATCTCTTTGGCAAATTCCTTCGCCTTATCCAAGTTCTCCTTTGCAACCTTATCATCATTTTGCTTTCTAAGCTTAAGATCGTTAATTGCCTTAGGAGTTGCTTCTACTCCAAGATTCTTCTTAATTAGCATATTGCGTGCGTAACCATCGCTTACTTCCACAATATCTCCCTTTTTCCCCTGATTTTTAACATCTGCTGTAAGTATTACTTTCATGCTTTCTTCTCTATCTTCCCTTCTTCGATAAATTCATCTATTACATCTGTAATCATTTTCTTAACTTCATCAAGACTTGCGTCCTTAATCTGCGCTCCAGCGATATTGAGATGTCCGCCACCGCCAAGCTTTTCCATAATGTGTTGCACATCTATCTCGTCTATGGAACGAGAGCTTACATATATCTTGCCGTTATACTCTGTAAGTACGAAGGAAGCCTTGATTCCCACGATATTAAGTAGCTCATTAGCCGCCTGTGCTCCTACAATCGTAGGACTCTGAGTATTCTCACCGATATATTCTGATATGGCAAATGCGTCTTTATATACGCTAGCATGTCTAACAATTTCCGCCTTGGCCTTGTAAGCGTTCATATCCTCTCGAAGCAGCTTACGAACTCTCGTAACCTCTGCACCATTTCTTCTTAGATATGCAGCAGCTTCAAAGGTTCTTACGCCGGTCTTAGTCATAAAGTTGTTAGTATCTATAAGAATTCCGGCATACAATGCATCTGCTTCCTGAGTCTTAAGCTCTATCTTGTCTGAGAAATAAGGAAGCATCTCTGCAACCATTTCACAGGTAGAGGATGCATAAGGCTCAATATAAGATAATAAGGTATTCTCTATTGTTTCCTTACTGCTTCTATGATGGTCAAATACTACTATTGACTCACTTCTCTCTATCAACTTAGGACATTCTGTATAGCTTGGTCTATTAGTATCTACTACTACAACTAATGTATTATCATCCTGCAACACAAGAGCACTTGTGCTATCAAGAATAAGATTCTCTGGATAGCCATTTTCCTTAGATAATGTATCCACAATCGGCCTTAATGAACTTGATATATCATTAAGTACGATATGAGCCGTCTTACCAAGAGAATTAGCTGCACAATAGATACCAACTGCTGCACCAAATGCATCTATATCAGTAATGGAATGACCCATTATGATGATGTCATCTCTAGTCTGCATTAACTCACGAAGAGCCTGTGCCTTCACGCGGGCCTTAACTCTTGTAGTCTTCTCCTTCTCCTTACCATGTGCTCCATAGTAAGATATCTCGTCTCCATCCTTTAAGACTGCTTGAGAACCACCTCGTCCAAGGGCCATATCAATTGCTGCCCTTGCATACTCAAGATTTTGAGAATAATCCTCCGCAGCCACACCAATTCCTATGCTTAGTGTAGGAGTTGTATCATTGGTGACCTTCGTTGTCTTAATCTGCTCTAATATGGCGAAATTATCATCCTCCATAAGAGACAGACCCTTTCGGTCAGTTACAACGATATATTTATCTCTATCAGTTCTTCTAACAAGAGCTTTCTTTCCCTGAAAATACTGATATACCTTTCTCTCTATAACAGCACGAATAACTGACAAACGAACAGAATCAACTGAGTCAGCTATTTCTTCATAATTATCAACATATATTAGGGCTGCTACCATCTCGGTTTCTTTTTGCTGAGTCTCTAGGGCCATGAGCTTTGTCTCATCATAGAGAATAACGGCATATACCGTATTTTGTCCCTCTGCGAAGCCAAGCATATCGCCCTTTTTCATGGTTTCAGCTTCAAAGCGATGAACAGTTACCTTGTAACTCATTTCTTCGAACTCGAGAGAAAGAAGATCCCTTTTTCCTTCCTCAACATTTGCGATTTTTTCTTTCGTAATCTGTGGAAAAATCGTTGTTATGGACTTTTGATAAGACTTGTCTTTACCAGTGGTTTCTTCGAATTCCTTGTTCATCCAAAGGAACTTGCCATCGGCTGTAATTAATGCATATGGAACATCCAGATTCTCTAATATGGATTTCTGTACAGAAGCATAACCCATAGCAAAGTCAAGTACTGAATTATCTATGCTCCGCTTAATAATCACGTAAAGCACAATTACTAAAGTGGTATATAATACCAAAGCGCCTATTAATGTATAGCCGATCTTATAATGGTTATGTAAAAATAAAAGAACAATACCCAGGATAAATAAAGGTATTAGATACAACGGCAGCCTTAAGTATTGCACAAGCATGCTGTTATACTTAATCTTATTCATGTTATTTCCTCAATAGATTATTTAACCTATCTTTTCTTTCTAAATAATATTAAATACGTCGTGTTCCGTCCCCAATGTCAACTATGTAAACCTCTGCCTCAAGTCCAGTTTTCTTAGGATACTCTTTCTCAACACGTCTCTTCAATTCATCTACAGCATCATTCTTGACAATACTTACAGTACAACCACCAAAGCCGCCACCAGTTATTCTTGAACCGATGACTCCTTCAGTTGCCCAGGCAATCTCAACTAATACATCAATCTCTGGGCAGCTAACCTCGTAATCATCTCTAAGGGAAATGTGTGACTCATTCATTAATCTGCCAAAAGACTCTACATCATTTCTCTTAAGGGCTTTAACTGCCTCTATTGTGCGTTGATTCTCATATACGGCATGCTTTGCGCGCTTTCTTACTATGTCATCCTTAATTAAGCCCTTGTTTGCTTCAAATGTATCTATATCTAAGTCACCTAATGTCTTAATGTCTAATTCCTTCTGAAGCTCTTTTAGGGCTGTTGAACACTGCTCTCTTCTCTCATTATACGCAGAGTCTACAAGGGAGTGCTTGACCTTACTGTTAATAATAACTATCTTCTCATCCTTAAGGTCAATTGGTGCGTATTGATAGGACAGGTCACTTGTATCAAGAAACATTGCGTTATCCTTCTTGCCCATTGCCACTGCGAACTGGTCCATTATACCACAATTACAACCATTAAAATTATTCTCAGAATATTGTCCTATAAGGGCCAAATCAAGCATGTTAAGGCTCTTAATCTCATACTGGTCCTGAATCATCTTGGCCATAAGAACTTCAATACTAGCAGAGCTGGAAAGTCCGGAGCCATTAGGGATGTTGCCCCAGATTAGCATTTCAAATCCAGATTCTAATTCTATTCCCTTATCCTTTAGGGCCCATACAATTCCCAGGGGATAATTGGCCCAACTTAATTTTTTATCGTATTTTAGGTTGGACATATCAACGCTGACAACCTGTCCCTTCTTAACATTTGCAGAAGAGAACTTCATCATGCTATCATCACGGCGTCGCATTATACCATAAGTTCCAAGAGTGAGAGCACATGGAAAGACATGACCTCCGTTATAATCAGTATGTTCACCTATAAGATTAACACGACCAGGTGAGAAATATTCTCTAATATCTCCCCCATCGCCGTATAAATCAATAAAATCTTTTCTTAACATTTTCTCGTCCATGTCTCATCCTCCTGGGACTTTGTTTTATTATATATTTTCTTTCTTAGCCTTAGCTAAGAAGCTAACGAACATAACATAAGCAACAATCTGTAGGACCGCATCCAATAATGTAAATACAATAAGAAGAACTGCAGAACCTGTATATAATTGCAACAATGCCATTACTATTGAAACTATATTTACTACAACAGCAATTATGATAGTTGCCATGTATACCTTCCATACACTCATAGCTTTATCTGATAAAGAAGGACAGATATTAGCCACGCCATATAATACATGGTGTACAATTATTAACCCTATACAGAAGTTACATATATCCTTTATGTCAATTATCCAGCTAATTGTTGTTAATGATGCAAGAGCACCAAGTACGATAGAAATAATTAAACCAACTACTGATACTATAAATGCCTTCTTAAATAGTGGCTCATCTCTACCAGCTATATTAAGTCCTACCATCTCAAGTATAAAAGCAATTACTAAAAATACTGCTGATGCAAGTGTGAATATTGCTAAACCAACACTTCCACCAAAAGTAGCGCCTGTTAGATTCTCATCTACAGCAGTTAATGTAACTGCAGCAAACATTCCTGCAACAAGAGCACATATAACAGCAAGAATTGCCAAAATCTGCGATGTAAATACTTTTCCTATACCATTTTTTGCATTCTCATACATATTACATTTCTCCTTTCTCGAAAATACACATTATCATAAGGATATTATATTTATTTATCTAATGTAAATCAAGCATTTAGCATAAAAATGAACTCTTAAAGACGCAAAAAAGACACCCCCGTATACTAATACAAGGATGCCTTAATTAGCTTATTAGGATTTCTTATCAATTATAATACTTTTCTAGCATTATTTAAGAATGATAAGAACATAATGTAAGCAACGATGTCGAAAATAAAGTCAGCAATAAGAACGATTGCATAAGCAACTGCAGATACTGTTGTAATGCCTAATGCACCAAGGATAACACTTACGATACCAATTACGATATCAAGGATGATTACGATCATGTACATCTTCCATGTACTATTAGCCTTATCTGTTAACTCTGACTTAAGTCCAGCACAACCAAATAAGATATTGTATGTAACTAAAAGACCTAATATAGCACCAACTACATCACCAATACCCTTAATCCATGTTGCTGATGGGAATGCTGAGTTAAGAATTCCGAAAAGAATAGCAACAATTAAACCAACGATTGTAATTGTAAATGCCTTCTTAATCTGCTCGCTGTCCTGACCAGCCTTGTTAAGGCCAACAAGCTGAAGGATAAATGCGATAATACCAATTACTCCTGCTGCTACTGAGAAAAGTACTCCACCGATTCCAGAAGCAATAGCGCCTCCTGTAGACTCAGCTGAAGCTGCTCCGATTGCTAATACAAGAAAAATACCTGTAATTAAAGTACATACAGCAACAATAATGTTAAGTACCTCAGCAGTAAACACTTTGCCTATTCCGTTACGTGCGTTTTCGTATGACATGTTTTTTCTCCTTTCAAAAAAATAATCTACGTGAGACATTTTACCAAAAGTAGTGTTATAAATCAACTATTTTTCTATATGTTGTGCCTGATATCTTTGAGAAAAGTGCATTAAAAAACCCTTCCGGTTCTCACCAGAAGGGTCCATTTAATTACTCTTGAACGTATGGCATAAGTGCTACGTGACGAGCTCTCTTGATTGCAACTGTAAGGGCTCTCTGATGCTTAGCACAATTACCTGTAATACGACGAGGAAGAATCTTACCTCTCTCAGAAATGTATTTCTTAAGTGTAGCTGTGTCCTTATAACTAATTGTGTTATCTTTACCACAGAATACACATACTTTCTTTCTTCTGTGCATTGGTCTTCTTCTTCCACCATCAGCTGATTTATTATAAGCCATGATTATTTCCTCCTATTTAAACTAACTGGTTTAAATGAATGGAAGGTCATCCTCTGTAGCATCTTCAATTTGATTGAAGCCGTCGCCTGCATCGCCTGTTGGCTGATTAGATGGGGCGTTAGGATAATCTCCTCCACCTTGGGCATTCTTACTCTCTGCGAACTCAACATTATTCGCTATAATCTGGTCAGAATATACGGTTTTGCCGTCTTTCTCATAATTGTTGTTGCGAATCTCGCCTTCAACAACTATCTTAGTGCCTTTCTTAAGATACTTCTCTACAAAAGAAGCTGTGTTTCCAAAAGATGTAAGATTGAAAAAGTCAGTTGGATAATTACCATTCTGATCCTTATATCTTCTGTCAACTGCTATAGAGTATCTTGCTATAGGCTTATTATCGTTACCGTATCTGATTTCTGGGTCTCTTGTAAGTCTACCCATCAAAAAAACTTTATTCATATTATGTTCTCCTTTTACTAAATCCTATGCCTCGTCTTGTCTAACGCATAAGAATCGAAGAACGTTGTCCATAATGCGAACACTCTTCTCAATCTGAGCAGGTGTCTCTGGTTCAGCATCAAATTGAATGAAGTAGTAATAGCCTTCTGGCATCTTCTGGATGTCATAAGCAAGCTTTTTCTTACCAGCTTCTTCAACCTCTGTTACTGTTCCGCCGAAACGTGTAATGTAGCCCTTAGCCTTCTCAACTGTGGCCTCGCGTACATCGTCTTCGATCTTCGCATTAACAACGAGTGCTAATTCATACTTGTTCATGCTTTCTTTACCTCCTTTTGGACTATTGGGATACGCTTAAATACACGTATCCAAGGATATTTATATATACCACGAGAGTACATAATAACACTTGCAACAATTTGTGTCAAGTGCCTAACAAGTAATCATGTCAAGTACCTGACCAATAGGATCTGTGATAACTAAGTCGGCTGAGGTTTGGCGGCTTGTTTCACCCTTGTTGATGAGGACTAGGTGCTTGCCGCGGAAATAGTTGATTAGTCCTGCTGCAGGATAGACGGCAAGCGAGGTTCCTCCTATTATAAGCATATCCGCATTGGAAATAGCATTTACAGAGCCGCTTACCTGGTAGTCGTCTAAGCCTTCTTCATATAGGACAACATCAGGCTTAATTATTTCACCACATTTCTCACATCTTGGTATTCCGTCAAAATCGCTCTTATCCTTGCAGGATAGAATATAATCCCCATCGTAGAACTCACCACATTTCATACAATAATTCCTTAGAGTACTGCCGTGTAGCTCGAAGACCTTCTTGCTACCTGCCTTCTGGTGAAGCCCGTCTATATTCTGTGTTACTACTGCATCAAGCTTGCCAGCCTTCTCAAGCTCTGCCAGCTTCTTATGGGCAGCATTAGGCTCAATACCTGTAATCATAATCTTGTCATAATAGAAGCGATAGAATTCCTTCGGCTTATGCATAAAAAATGTATGGGACAGGATTTGCTCTGGTGGATAGTCGTATTTCTGATTATAAAGTCCATCAACACTTCTAAAATCAGGGATACCGCTTTCAGTAGACACTCCCGCGCCACCAAAGAAAACGATTCTATTAGAATCATCAACAAACTCCTGCAACTGCTTAACTTTATCCATATCCATAATGTATACCCCCTTTGCACATTTTACATAAACAAAACCATTCCTTCTATATTATACATCCAAATAATCAAGAACGCCCATTAGATTATCACAACATCCGTATAATTTGATCAAAAGCTCTTCATCCGCCTTAGTTAAGTCCGGAACCATCACTGTATTACAGCCTGCTGCAATGGCAGACATAGCGCCGTTAGGAGAATCCTCTACGGCGATTGTTTCTTCTGGGGATACGCCAATCTCGTCGCAGGCAAACAGATATGGCTCTGGATAAGGCTTGCCCCGCTTGGTGCCGTGGGCTGATACCACCTCATCAAAGACATCCGTCAGTCCAACTTCGCTAAGTCGCCACTTAACAATATCCATTCTTGTGGCTGATACAAGCACGACCTTTAGGTTATATTTTCTAACCTCTTCAAGAAATTCCTTGGCGTATGGCTTAAGCTTCGTGCCATCTCTCTTTAATTCCTCAATAGTCATTTCTGTGGTAACTTCTGCTAGCTTATCTAAGTCTAGCTTGTCGCCGAACCTTTTAGCCATTAACTCCTTACCGTAGGGACGCCACGCACTCCTAAGACTAAGGGCATCCTCCTTAGTAAAGAAATCATAGCCTAGCTTTTTCGCTGCAATAAGCCAGTTCTTCTGATACACCCTTTCTGTATCTGTAATTGTTCCATCTAAATCAATTAGAATTGCTTTAATCTTCATTGTTTTCCTCTTGAATTATTTGATTATAGATATCTCGTTTGCTTACACCTCTGTCTTTTGCAACACTCTTCATAGCCTGCTTCTTATTCGAACCTTTGTCTAGATATATCTTCATATGTTCGGATAAAGAGAGATTTTCCCACTTGGCTTCATTTTCTCTTGCAAGATCTTCTTTTGACTTTCCGGCTATTACAAGCACATATTCACCCCGTGGTTCATTTGAGTCATAATAATCTATGGCTTCACCGAATGTAAATTGTAGCTTCTCTTCATACCGCTTAGTTAGTTCTCTTGCTATGGTAAGCTCTCTATCCTCACCTAACGCATTAGATAATTCCTTAAGCGTTGCCTTCAAATGATGTGGGCTTTCGTATAACACGATTGTACGAGTCTCATTTCTTAATTCTTCTATAATATATGCCCTGTATTTCTTATCCTTGGGAAGAAATGCTTCGAACGCAATTCGTCTGTTGGACCTGCCAGAAGAAGTTACCGCCGTAACAAAAGCTACAGGACCAGGCACTGAAACAACCTCAATTCCTTCTTCAAAGCACATTTTAACCAATTCCTCTCCAGGGTCCGATATTCCGGGAGTTCCTGCATCAGTAATAAGTGCAATATCCTGACCTTCTTGGAGCTTACTAATTAAAGTGCTCGCCTTCTCCAGCTTATTGTGCTCGTGATATGATGTCACAGGGGTTGTTATCTCATATCTGTCAAGCAGCTTACGAGAGGTCCTGGTATCTTCAGCCGCAATTAAGTCGGCCTCTCCTAGAATCCTTACTGCTCTATATGTTATATCTTCAAGATTGCCTATTGGCGTTGCGCATAAATACAAGCATCCTGCCATTATTACTCTCCATAATATATATCCATTACTTCCTCAGTGTAGACTCCCTTCTCTTTGTATACAATTAATGGACTCTCCACCTTCATAAACGCCCCACCCTCATGAATTGCTTCGATTAATACCATATTGGCCTCTTTATCTATAAATGGATGGACCATTCTTAATCGTTTAATTTCCAGCTTATACTTCCTCATAACCGTCATAATCTCTACGAGTCGGGAGGGCCTGTGTATCATATAGAACCTGCCCTTAGTCTTGAGAAGATGAGAGCTAATCCGAACTATATCTTCTAATTCTATTGTAAGTTCGTGTCTGGATAGGGCTTTGGCGCTATTGGGGTTGACTAATCCCTTGTCGGGAATCATGTATGGCGGGTTAGTGGTAACAACATCAAATGGTCTGTTGCCATATCCTTTATAGGATTCCCTGATGTCTTCATTATGAATCTTAATTCTATCCTCAAGATGGTTATAGATAACAGATCTTCTGGCCATATCTGCTGCTTTTTCCTGGATTTCCACACCAGTATACGCTCCACCATACCTTGCTTCCATTAATACGGGAATTATCCCTGTGCCCGTTCCTATATCAAGGACCTTCTCCTTACTGCCTGCTCTGGCAAATGCTGATAATAAAACCGCATCTATTCCAAAGCAGAACTGACTTGGGTCCTGAATTATCATATATCCTTTTCTGTGAAGCTCGTCTAATCTCTCGCCTTTATGAATTAATGATACATCCACAGCCCTTATCCTTCATTATTATCCTTGTTACCTTGATTCTTCTTGTTATAATGCTTTTTCTTATTGTATTTCTTATTTCTCTTGTTATCATGGTTCTTATCATGTCTGTCTCTATGATGTGAATTATCCTTGCCACGATTATGCTCTCTATTATGCTTTTTATTATCCTGACTGTTCTCTTCTGCATTAGAAGACTCCAAATCGTTGTCTTCTAAGCCTTCTAACTCTTTAGCTTCCTCATCAGTGACCTCTATCTTCTTCTTTCTCTGCTTAAAGCTTATCTCACTAACATGATATGTCTGTCTTTCCTTAATATCGTCTTCCCCTTCTACAACAACTACAACCTGCTGTCTTAGGACATTAAGGTCTTCAACTGCTGCCTCTCTGCCAGTAGGGGTTATAATGGTATCGCCCTTGTTAGGCAGATTGCTATTTAAGTACTTATATGTCTCATTCTCGTTCTTTAGGCAACACATAAGTCTTCCACAATTTCCTGATATCTTCGTTGGATTAAGAGGAAGTCCCTGTTCCTTAGCCATCTTAATTGATACTGGTGCAAAATCTGATAAATATGATGCGCAGCAAAGCTCTCTTCCACATATTCCAAGGCCTCCAAGAATTTTTGCCTCGTCTCTGACACCGATTTGTCTAAGCTCAATTCTGGTGCGAAATACACCGGCTAAGTCCTTAACAAGCTCTCTAAAGTCTACCCTGCCATCAGATGTGAAGTAGAACAGTAGCTTCTTATTGTCAAATGTGTATTCTGCGCCAACAAGCTTCATGTCCAGTCCATGCTTCTCTATCAATTCCTTACATTTTACACAGGCTTCCTTCTCCTTGTCTCTATTCTCTGCGGCGTGCTTTACATCTTCTTCTGTAGCAAGACGCTCTATTCCCTTAAGAGGGCTAACGATGCTCTCAACGCCTACTTCCCTAGCACCAAGAAGTACTGTACCTATCTCTATACCTCTTGCTGTCTCAACTATTACCTTGTCTCCAACATTAGTTTCAAAGCCTGTTGGGTCGAAGTAGTAGATTTTACCCACATTTCTGAATCTTACGCCTATTACCGTAACCTTCTCATCAGTATTAATTTCTTCTGATGGCATTTCCTCTGTACTTATTTCTTCTGTGCTTATTTCTTCTGTGTTCATTTCTTGTGTATCCATTTTGCTTTATATCTCCTTCATTTTATGTAGCATTATTTCTATTGCGAAGCTTATGGTCACTCCAGTGTTAATCCTGTTCTTAGCTTCGCAGATTATATTAATTAATTCGTTTATCCTGCTTATGGAAAGTCTAGACATATCTCTTACACTGCCCATTTCTTCTCGGAAATGAACTCTTGACTCATCTCCTGTTGTATTAAGAATGAGAGCATCTCGCATAAACAGCAATAGCAAATCCATATAACTGTCAATATTCTCGCTATCCTTTTCCATTCTTTCTGCAAGCTTGGCAATGTCATTAGGGTCGTATTTCTTATACTCCCTTAATATATTAATAACTAGTCGCCGTCGCTCCTTGAACTCAACATCATCCGCTATCATCAGTGCCTTGCCTGGATTTCCTTCTGCGAAATCAATAGCCATATCGGCCTGATAATCTACTATTCCCTTCTTCATCAGGTAGGATTTGATTGTTTCATTGCTTACCGGCTGCATATCAAGACATACACACCTTGATAGCACAGTAGGAAGAAACATATCCTTATTAGTGGTAAGAATTATAATAGTTGCATAGCTTGGCGGGTCCTCAATTGTCTTAAGCAGAATGTTCTGTCCCTGCTCATTAATTAACTCTCCGTCCTCTATGATATATATCTTCCGCTTACTTTCATAAGGAATTATATCTACCGTATTGACAATTTGCTCTCTAATTTCCTTAGCAGATATTAGATTAGGTTTTTCATGGGAAATGTAAATTATATCTGGATGATTATGATGAATAGCCTTCTTGCAGCTTATACATTCGCCGCAGGGCTCTATATTCAGATTGCTACACAACATAGCCTGAGCAAAGGGCTCTGCTAATGAAAGCTTATCATAGCCCTTTTCTCCGCTAATTATGTAAGCATGGCTTATCTTACCGAGTCGGATAGCACTTTGCATATGATTAATCAATGCTTCCTGACCACATACATCTTGAAATTTCATCTATAACCTCAATAATTGTTGTTTAATCAACTGTTTTCCAACAGGTGCCTTCGTATATCCAGCCTAAAGTAACCAGATAATCGACTTCACCCTTATTTAATGTGTAAAGGTGAGCACGTATGGATTGAAGAGACGATATACCCATTGTCCCTCATATTCTTTGTCATTATTAGAATACCATACTATTCCTTCGTAACTCCAGCCTAATGTAACTAAATAATCCATCTCGCCCTTATTCAAAGTGTAGAAATGCTCGTAGGTGTATGGATTAAATAAGCGATATACAGGGTCTCCCTGCGTTGGTGAAACCCATGCTACTCCTTCAGAATTCCATCCTATTGATGTTAGGTAGAACAGTTCTCCTTGATTTGTTGTATATAGGTGCTCACTTGTATATGGATTAAATAATCTATATATCTCCTGGTCATCCCACATAGCAACCAACTCTATATCTTCATCTACAACTTCGTTATCGAAATCATATTTACGGTATAATGTTCTTCCCTGTACTATGAACTGATCCTCCTCATCTGCACATTCTTCTAAGATATAATCAATCCCTTTTGGATCATCAGTTACAGGTGTGTACCATCCTAGGAACTCATCATCATCGCGAGTTGGCTTGGCAGGTTCTTTTACCTTCTCATCAGATTGTACATCCTGACTCTCTACTGGTGTTCCACCATTACTGTTAAATGTTATGGTGTACTCTTCCTTTTCCCATTTTGCATAAGCATTAGTATTCTCGTCTATTGGTGCATCAAAGTCGAATAAATACACTAAATCAGGATCAGAATACCAGTCAACGAAGCTGTAGCCTGCTTTACTTATTTCCTCTGGATAAAGTGGTATAAAATTCTTAGTAGCTGTCTGAGTTTCTACTAAGTCTTCTCCATCGTAGAAGCTTAGTGTAACTAGCTGCTTTTCGAATCTAGCCTTAAAATGCGCATCTCCATCAACATAATAGTTGTTTTCTGACAAAATGTAAGGTGTTTCATTATCAATCCAGGTATACTCTTCCATATCTGGATTGTCCTTAATTAACGCCCTTAAATCATCAGCGCTCATTTTGCCTAGCTGTCGTATTCTTCTAAGCTTGTGGTAACCGATGTTAAGTCTAGCAATGTTCCATAAGATAGGTTTGTCTTAGGAGAAACAGCAGTTCCACCGCTAGTATCAAATGTTACATCATATGTCTCTTCCTCTGGGCCTTTTTCCCATTTTGCATATAGGGTAATATCCTTCTTAACAGGAGTGGCGAAGTCGTATTTCTTTGTACACTCGCTGTCAGTATACCATCCAAGGAAGTTATATCCTTCCCGAACAGGCACCCCTGGCTCTGCCACGATGCCTCCCCACTTTGGATAATCCTCCGCTACATCCGAACCTCCCATGGAATCGAATGTTACTGTCATTTCCTGTTGAATCCATTTTGCGTAAAGTGTAATGGAATTAGTAACAGGTGTATCAAAGTCATATTCATTAGTTAACTGCTCATCAGTATACCAGCCTAGGAAGGTGTAGCCCTGCTTCGTGCTTTCCATGTAATGCGCTGTCTCACCATTAGCTAATCGCTGTGAGTCCACTAACGAACCGCCGTTAGAGTTAAATGTTACTACGCGCTCTACCTTGTACCAGCCGGCATATAAAATCATATCACTAGTAACAGGCTTTGAGAAGTTATATACATTGGTACAAGCTGGGTCTGTGTACCAATTTCTGAATGCGTAGCCTGTCTTAGTTGGGTCTGTAGGCTTTGTTACAAGTCCTCCACTTGATATTGTCTGTGATGGTGTATTTGAACCACCATTAGAGTCAAATGCAACTACAAAATTCGTTGTAATTGCTGGGTCTTCCTCCCATCTTGCATATATTGTTGTGTTAGCTGTTATTGGTGTACTAAAGTCAAATGCGTTTACACATAAGCTGTCAGTAAACCATCCTGTAAACAGCTTACCTGGCCTTGTCGGATTAACGGTTGGTCTTGTTGCTGTGCTTCCATACGAAAATGTCTGAGGCTGTACTACGCTTCCACCACCTGTGTCAAATGTTAATGTTACATCTGGCTGCTTATTCCATTTTCCATAGAGAATAATATTGCTTGTTATCTTCTCTGCAGGATCAAATGCCTGTGTAAGCTCCTTATCCTTGTACCATCCTGCGAATGAATATCCCTTATATACAGGATTATCTGGCATATTGCTTATTGCCGTATCATATTGAACATATCTTGAAGATATCTGTCCACTTGCATCATTGTGATAGAAGGTAACATATACGTTATACGGTACATAATTAGGATATAGACTTAAGTCAGAGTTCACTGGTGTGTTGAAGTCGTAAGGTTTGTCAGGATCATTATCTATTATCCAATTAGTAAACCTGTAATCTGGCTTAAAGGTTGTATCCTTAGGCTTTGTGGCCTTACTACCAGCAACAACAGTTTGATCTGGTATTCCATCGGAATTAAATGTAACAGTGTATGACTTGGATGGCTTTATAACAAGCTTATTCGCATTGTCGCCTGTTCCCACACCAATTACATTACCGGCATAATCGCTCTTAAAATAATCCTTGCTACCATTTACATATGAACCGCTATTATTATCGTATCCTATTGGCATTTCAGTATTACTTACATGATTTAAGTACACCGATATTCCTATGTCTGAATCTGTTTGCAGATTACCAGTTAGATATATAATAGGCGTATCGCTCTTATCAACGTGCAGATTGCTAACGCCTGAGTTATATATTTTACCTGTGTTATTTGTAATTATTACTTTGCCGCTTAATTCAACAGTAGTACCATCAGGAGCACAGACACCACCACCTGAACCATATGTGGCTTCATTATTGGTAATGGTAGCATTCTTAATAACAACCTTAGCTGCGCTCTTGTCATTTTGTGCTTTATTAAGATAGATAGCTCCACCGTATGAGGCTTTGTTGCCTGTAATTAGAATATTATTTCCTACAGTTAGTTCTCCACCTGGTGCAACATAGAAGGCTCCACCCTTCTCACTCTTACCACCAGTAATTATTCCATTACCGTTGTTACTACTTACAATATTAAGCTTTCCATATACGGTAAAGTTCGGTCTGTCGCTACTCTTCTTCGTTCCATCTATCTTATAGCCGTCAACATCAATATTAACTGTTACTCCTGATGGAATGGTTAAGGTTTCGTCAGCTTCAGTAGAAATCAAATCCCCAGTCAGTTTTATATCAACAGTACCCGACTGTTGCTTGCTAAGGTACTGATTTAGGCCTTTCCACGTATATTGGCTATGAGCATTGAATACTGTGTCTGCAGTAATCTTAAACTTCGACCCAACCTTATAGACTGTTCCAAGATCGCCGTCTTTCGTCCATCCGTCAAATGTAATTCCTTCAGCAAAGGTCTGGGTGGAATCAGGTAATGTTATTTCTTCTCCATTAAGAACGTAGGTTGTCTTTTCTTCTGTGCCAATCTTATATGTAACTTTCTTGTAATTAAGCCCGTCTTCACCTGTTGGGAAGTTAGTTAAATACAGCTTTCGCGCCATTTCTGAATTTACATAATCTGAATAAATCCATCCATATAGCTTGCCGCGAGTATTGAAGAGTCCATCACTTCCATATAGATATGGGTTAACAACATCTGCTACTTCCTTAGGATTATCGCCTAGCTTCTTCCAGTCTGCCCAGGCTACATTAGAAGATGTTGATACAATATTTCCATTATCAATATGTGTGGTAACATCCTTAGGAAGGTCATGAGTCTGTGCCTTAATAGAATCAGTTCCGTAGGCCTGCGTGCCTGAAGTTGGCCATTTATTAACTGTACCACCATTGAAAATGTTCTTAACATAATCCAGCTTATGGCTCTTGTCAGCTTCGTAGTGATTCTCGAAGCAGAAGGTCTTTCCTGCCACCTTCGTATTAATTGCATAGCCATTAGGTGCACTGTATTGTATTCCGTAGCCTAAAGCCCCCGTATTCTTAGACAATACAACAATCTGTCCTCGTGCCTGTCCCATAGTTGGCATATTATTTATAATCTTAGAACCATTGTCTGTGTAAATGTATGGTTTTCCAGTAGAAGGATTAATTGTAGCTACGTACTGATCTAAGAGCTTCTGTGCTTTTGCGTAGGTCTTATCCTCGTCACCTGAGTTATACTCAAATCCCATTTCAAGCAGTATAGTTTCAGATGGGTTATTCTTAAGGAATTCTGATACTTCAGCCATCAAATCATTTACTGTATAGTAAGTATATTCGTAGTATGTAGTATTATTTCTTCTTACTTTTTTCTTACTCTTATAAGAATAGAATCTTTCATCAAAAGTGCCCTCACTACCATGTACAATATATATATCATCTGATGTATCCTGGGAACCGTATCTGTTAGTCATTCCAATATCCAACATTCGAACACCTTCATTAATCTGGTCCCTTACACTATAGCTCTGTGTCCTACCATAGCTTGGTCCAAGCTTTCCTACTATTCCATATGGCTTGGCATTGGCCATTCCAGCATCATGGGTTCCAGGAATATTAACCTCATTAAGATACCTGTCATTAGATATAAGAGACATCCAATTACATCCCTTAAGACTTTCAGGGTCAACTCCTTCGTTTTCTGCTGCCAAAGCAGGGCCAGGCAACGGCGCAAGTATACTGACAAGTAGTATTAGCACCATGGAAAATGTTACGATTCTTTTCAAGTTGGCTTTTTTCATTCCTTCCAATTCTCCTTGATTTAGTTGCTCGCTGCCAGAGGCGCTGTCTAGGTTGAAATATCAAGTAACAATCCGCGGATTTCATCGATGTGACCTAGGATTGCAATATGGTCCTTCTCTTCCTTAACAAGCTCTTTAGCAAGCCCATCAAGATTATCGTCCACCTGACGAATCATTCCATACACTCTATGGCGACCTTTTCTATCAAGGAAATTCTCCCTTGTAAACTCATGTGACCTGTTAACCACCTCATTCATGAACTCTTTAACAAGCTCACGATACTTCTGCAGGTCATTAATATCCATATGCTTAGCTATCTTATCACCCTGCTTATTAATATTTTCCATAAGGGAAGACAGCTTCTGCTTCAGGTTGGCATCATCTATCTTCGACACCAGCGTGAACTTAAAGGAATCGTCACCCTTTTGAACTTGCTCTGTCTCTTTTACCTGATTAACAGGTGTTACATTACTAACCTTAATATCCATAATTCTCTCCTACCCACAAGAATGTATATACTCTATTATTTCATTTACAGTGCTTTTAATATCATTATTGATAAATGTTCTGTCAACCCTCGCCTTTTCTAGCTTTTCCTTAGAAAAATCCTCGTCATCCGTTAAGAACCGCCTACACATCTCATTGTATTTCGGATGCTTTTGCTTCTTCTCCCTGTTAAGGGCGCGCTGCAGACGAAGACCATCCTCTACTTCTATATATATCGGTCGAACAAGGCCTTTTCCATAGTAGTCGCGTATTTTTTCGTAAGATTCTAAGGTTCCAATGATTAAATAATCCTTATTTTCAATATCAAGACTCTTATCATCTACAGTAAAATAATCCCAAGGTCCGTAGCAGGTGTTATAGCGCCTAAGCTCAATGATTTTGCCAGCTTTATCTAATTCGTCCCTCTTCTTCTCATCTACAAAATGGTATTCTACCCCGTCAACTTCATGCTCACGAATAGGCCTGGTGGTGTAGCTTACTACATTTTCAAGATTAAGAGACTTATTCTCTAATAGGCGCTTGAATATAGTATCTTTTCCCGTAGAACTTTTTCCAATAATACAATATAACATTTCTTCCCTTTGCTTTAGACAGGATGCAATCTTGATGCGTCGGGTGGCAAACTATTTATTTAATAATACAGGCAGCTTCCCGTCTTCTATACCTTCCATATTCTTGTAGTTTTCTTCTATGTAAATGATGTCGTCATTTTCAATAAATTCACCTGGCATCAGTATGGGTATTCCAGGTGGATAAGCCATAATTATTCCTGCCGAAACACGATTTATGCACTCTCTAATGGGTTTTAATTCGAACTTTGTGGATAAATCACCTGATTTAGTTCGTCTCTTTCTCTTTTGGAATATTTGGACGTTTTTTTCGTTATTATTACTATAAATTTTGTCTTTTAAGGTCTTCTCAACTGCGAATAATGCATCTAACAGCCTTCTAAAACCCTCTGCAGTATCCATCACACTAGTCATGGCAAGCAGATAATGCCTATTATACATTTCAAGCTCTAGTAAATACTCTTTTCGTAATATTGAAGCAAGCTTCTCGCCATCAATGTATCCATTCGTATATATAACAATCTTACCCATATCTCTACCCTCTGATATGGGCTCAAGTGACAGTTTTTCAAGGGTTTGAGCTTCTTTATAGAGGTCTCTAAGCTTACTAACATAAGCATCAAAATTCTTCTCAGTAATTAACTCTAATGCATGGCTCATACTCTCCATTATCACATAACTTGGAGAGCTTGTCTGATACATACTGATGTATCTCATAACATTTGCAGGATCAACCAACTTAGAATTGACATGGACCATGGCTGCCTGATTAAGAACGGGCAATGTCTTATGGGCGCTCATAATACATATATCTATGCAATCTACGTAGTCCATTGGAAATGCGCTGTGAAAATGCAAATGGGCTCCGTGCGCCGAATCAACTATTAGGGGAATGTCCCTTGAATGAAGATATTCCGCTATCTTAGGAATATCTGATACAACCCCCTCATATGTTGGGCTTGTAATTACAACAGCTTTCGGCTTTATCCCTCTATTAGTAAGGTCTTCTACCACTTTTTGTACTTCACCAAGGGGAATCTCTCCTGCAACATAATCATTAAGATATGAGGGATACACATATTCCACATTGAGCTTCCTTAGGATTGCAGCATTTACCACGCTTCTGTGACAGTTTCTTGCAACAACTATTGTATCACCTATATCCGTAACAGCCGATATTGCACTTAGGTTTCCGCAGGTTGATCCATTTACCGTAAAAAAACTGGCCGAAGAGCCATACATCCCAGCAATGCTTTCATTAAGCTCCTTCAACAGTCCCTTGGGATTATTGAGATTGTCGAAGCCTTCAATCTCAGTAATGTCATGCTGATATGCTCCTTCAAGCATCCTCTTGTGCCCCGGCATGTGAAATGGATATATATCTTTATCAATATATTCTTGTAGCTTTGTGCTTAGATTGTCTTTGCTTTCCATAATTGTTCTAACAACATAATAACATATGTAGGGTTTATTTAGTCTAAAAACCTGGCTATGTCAGGCATCCAGTCTCCGAAGAATACTTCATTGTTAACATATGCTTTGTAGATTGGTTCTAAAAACCTAATAATCAGAACATGAACATCCTTCCATGTTAGCTCATTTCTCTTTGTTCTTTTTTGAGCGCGCTTGTATTTTTTTTGCATATATGGATAATCTCTGTAGCTTCGAAGTGTCTCGAAGCGCTCCATGTCGAAGCCGCTTTTTCCTTCACATTTCTTAGAGAGACTTTCCTTCACCTTGCGTCCTTCTACTGGCTCCGTAACTAGTAAATCATATAGGTCGATATACATTTCCATCTCACCAAGTAACTCTAGCTTGTCTAATATGTGAAATGCTAATTCCGAAACCTTGTCTTCAATAGGATATTCTAAGTATGTTACACTTCTATCCCCCTGTAATGTAAGCTTAAGTTCTTTCTTCTTGGTAAATGCGCTAATCTCAGGGGCTTTTTGAATTACCAGATGAACCGGTATCTTCATATTGTCGATTTTTAATTCGAATCTAACCTTGTTTTCCGTAGTAAAACTTGTTGTTACTGGCACACCAATATTCATAAAGTAGGATACAACTGACAAGGAGAATTTCCTCACATAGACATCTAAATCCTCATCCCCATTCATTGTAAGAATCAATGTATCCTTTATTCCTCGCCTGTAAGAATCAAGGCACAGGATATTGTCATTTGTAACCCATAGTTCCTCATGATTATTCTCACTGATGAACACTATGAATTCCTCCAACAAGCAGCCATATAGAAGATTGTCGAAGGGAATAGCCATTTCTTTTGCTTTTTTCTTAATTAATACAGGGTTTAGCATCTATAACCACACACCTATCATATTCTGAACTTTCTTAAGTACTTTTCTCTTCTTAGCGCACTCCATTAGGGATGCCACATCCTTATCTTCGTCCTGGATATAGGCAAGCGCCGCCTTTTTGAAGTCATCACGCTTCATCTTATCTTCGTATTTAAGCACATCACATATAAGTCGGTCTTTTGTATATATTTTCATGGTGGAGTCTCCCACCTTAGTAGTCGTAACTCCAAGACTCAGCACATCCTTCTCACTATAATATGGCTCAAGGGGAGGGTAATCCATCTTAAATCGCGATTTCGACGTGTTCTTGCTTATAGCAATCTTCCACACGAAGGGTCTGTCCTCCAGATAGCCATGGTAGTAAAGTGCCGATTCCATGGTAAGAATTCCGTCCGGAAACATTCCTGCCACAAGGTCTTCTTCGTTTTGATTCTCAAGATTAATGGCATAATATCCGCTCTTTACCCGGGTAAGCCTTCCTTCCTCCACATAAGCGATAATTCTTCTATAATCTATTCCAAGCTGAGTAATCTGTTTTGTTCTTACTATTCCGTTGTTTTCTTCAATAAGCTTTTCTATAACCTCGAACTCGAATTCCTTCTTTTCGCTTCGGTTCATTGGAAACGGTGCTTCCATGGGCTACTCCTTTTCTACCATTTACGTCTTCTTTTGCGCCTGTTTCTGTTGCGATTCCTGTCAATTACTGTATATCTAGGCTTTCTTTTTCTCTTAACGTCTTTTCTTCTCTTCCTCTTAAGCAGAACCTGGCCTGACTTAGCCCTTGCAACCCTAATAATTATATATGTTGCTAAGACACCTGCTAGGATTATCAGTATCACCTTATAATCAAATCTGAAGAAGGTTATGTCGCTTCCACCCTTGTCGCTATCAATATTATGGAATGGATAAGGTACGCTTTCTCCCTTTTCAAATATCAAATCAGCAGAGCCTACGAATCTGTCTGCGTAGTAATATTGGATTCTTCCTGCTACATCACTTTTGCTATCAGTGGACGGCACCAGCTTATATGTTGCATCACTAAAATCTGCTGTCTTAGGCAGAATTACTGTTGAATTCTCCCCTCTCATAATATATTTCTTATCATTATTGAGAGAGCCCAGCTTACCAACAATTCCATCTACGTAAGCTCCCGCCTCTGATGATAAATCGTAAGCTGTAAAATTATCAAAGCAATAGTTTAAAATATTTGTCGTATCAACGTAATATGAACTAGTCTGTCCATTGAGGGTAACAGCAATAAGTGTCATACCATCCCTTTTCGCATAGGTAACAAGTGTAGCTCCCGCATCCTGGGTATATCCTGTCTTGCCACCTACACACGGATCATACAGATATTTGTTAGTCTGGTAAAAGTTAAGCATGGCGTGATGATTATTAAGAAGTGTTGGCTCTGCATGCTTATTAGTTGGTGGGATGGTATAAGTCTTCGTTCCTGTTATCTTATCGAATAATTTATTCTCATAAGCCGCCTTACTAATCAGCGCCATGTCTCTTGCTGTCGTATAGTGATTAGGGTCCGGCAATCCATTAGGATTGGAAAAATGTGTATTCTTACAGCCTAATTCTTTAGCCTTATCATTCATCATTGCGATGAATTTGTTAATATCGCCACCCCCTACATGCTCAGCCACTGCATAGGCACTCTCATTACATGATTCTAACATTACAGCGTATAAACACTGCTCTACTGTCATCTGTTCTCCTTCATCTCGTCCTGTATGAGATGAGTCTCCACCGTTTTTGAATACAGAATCATGAGAAAATGTTACTACCTCATTAAGATTACAGTTCTCTATTGCAAGTAGAGTTGTAAGAATCTTAGTTATACTTGCTGGATAATGTTGGACATCGATATTTTTCTCATATAAGATTACTCCCGTCTCTGCCTCCATTACAATTGCCGCATTAGATTCAGTATCAACATTGCTAGGCCATACTGGCGCTGCATTGACAGTAAATGCTGTTCCTGCAAGTACCATTACAGATAATGATGCAACTGCAATCACTCGATTAATTAGCTTCTTAAGTTTTTTATTGTGCATTAATTTAATACCTTATTTTCATTTAGATTTGCCTACTCATTAACATATAAGTGGCAAAGATATTATAACAAATATGACTTCTTATTGGTATATATTCTTGTATTTATTTGTGTTATAATCTGTAAGGTGTCGCTACGCGGCATAAACCTTACGACTGGGAGATAAGACTCATGCGATTAAGAAATATACCCGGAGCAGACGAATATATCAAGGATAGCGAGTTCGTAATTCGAGAAACGCCGGATTATAAGGGAAGATGGGCAGAGGAAATCTTCTCAAACAGTAACTCTATTCACATTGAAATTGGAATGGGAAAGGGTAAATTCATAACAGAGCTTGCCAAAGAAAACCCGAATATTAACTACTT
Source organism: uncultured Lachnospiraceae bacterium (assembly GCA_905234245.1). Lineage (GTDB taxonomy): Bacteria > Bacillota > Clostridia > Lachnospirales > Lachnospiraceae > RUG191. Next base: position 2,290 of record CAJOGN010000040.1, on the reverse strand, counting down.
AGGAATTGAGAGATATTCTTCGGTTCTTCTTCGTGCTGTAACAAAATTTGAAAAGGAACCCTTAGACAACCTGCGGTTTCTATGCGTTGATGCAAGGATGCTGTCGGATATTGTGGGAGAGGACGAAATTAACAGGATTTATCTCAACTTCTCCGACCCCTGGCCTAAGGACCGTCACGCCAAGAGAAGACTGACTTCCCCGGGTTTTCTTGATATTTACCATAAGATAATAAGCCCTGAGGGTCAGCTTGAATTCAAGACAGATAATACTGATCTGTTCGATTACTCAATTACGACTATTAATGAATCCTCATTATGGGAAATGTATCGTTATACCTATGATCTGCATAACGAGCCTTCCATGAATGAAGGCAATATAATGACTGAATACGAAGAAAAGTTCGCTACGTTGGGAAATCCAATTCACAAGCTTATTGCTAAGCCTGTTAATAATAATAAATAAAAGAGAGATATATACTATGCAAAGGTCAGAAAGTTTTACATTAAGCTCCCTGCTTTCCTTCTCGGGAGGATTGCAGGATGCTTATACTTATAATGTCAGAGATGAAGTTTTTGCCAATGCCCAGACTGGTAATATTGTACTTATGAGCCAAAGCCTTATGCAGGGAGACTGGAAGGTGGCTTTACAATATCTGATTCCGCTTATCTCCTTTATAACCGGAATTTTTCTGGCAAATATAATAGAGGGCAGGTTCAAGACTTATCAGAAGATACACTGGCGCCAGATTGTTCTGCTTATTCAGATTGTGGTACTGATAGCTGTGGGCTTTATACCCACATCTCTTAATATGCTGGCAAATGCTCTTGTATCCTTCTCATGCGCAATGCAGGTTCAGTCTTTTAGAACAGTTCACGGATACGGTTATGCAAGTACTATGTGTATCGGCAATATGCGAAATGCGGCTACAAGCCTGTCCCAGTATTTCAGATCCAAAAATAATAAATTCTTCTATAAGTCACTGCATTATTTCGGGATTATTCTTATATTTGCCATAGGCGCAGGCTGCGGTGGATTATTATCCGGCTTGATTGGCATGGAGACAATATGGTTCTCTGCAATTACACTGATAATTGTTACACTTATGATGATTAGAAAATAGAAATATATTTATCCTTCCATAGCTGTCTGCGTCGGAAATGGAATTACATTATTAGGTTCATTCTGCATAGCATCCCACAAGGTTAATTTCTGCTGCATATTCAACCAGCTCTCAGCGGACGTATTTGTAGCTTTTGCTATTCTAATTGCCATCTGAGGACTAAGGGCAGTTTTCTCGTTAATGAACTCTGAAAGTGTTTTTCTGCTTACACCTAACATTTTAGCAGTTTCAGTAACACTCATATTCATTGATTTCATGACATCCTCTCGAAACACCACACCGGGATGTGTTGGTCTTCTCTTCATATATACCATCTCCTATCTAATGATAATCCGTATAATCTACAAGATAAGCATCCTTATCTTCAAAATAAAAAGTGATTCTCCAATTGCCATTTACCGTAGCTGACCACATATCTTGCTTATCACCTTTAAGCGAATGTAATCTATAGCCCGGTAAATCCATATCTCTAACGCTTGTACTTGCATCCAGCCTATCTAGCATTCGTCCTAATTTAGGGGCGTGCTCAGGCTGAATGCCTTTCTTAGAACCGGTTTCATAAAACTCTTTTAATCCTTTATGTGCAAATGATCTAATCATATTTACATTATAACCTGTAACGTTGCAGGTGTCAATCTGCAAAAAGGTCAAAAAATAAAACTGTGCAAAACGCACAGTTCCCTAAAGTACGCGATCAGGGGTTCGAACCCTGGACACCCTGATTAAGAGTCAGGTGCTCTGCCAGCTGAGCTAATCGCGCATATCTTATTTTCACGCAATGATTATTATATAAGAACGGGATTAAAATTGCAAGGGAAATTTTCATTATATTAAAAAGGTCTTCTTGATAAGTTAAATAATCAATGAAGACCTTAATATTATTATCATAATTTATTGTATCTTCTTTCTATTTCATTAAATCCTTACTCCAAGTGCAACCACAGTCATTGCATGTGAAATGGACATAAGTATATTGAATATTGGTCATCTGGGTCTCATGTTTTTGTGTGTAATTACGAGAACCACAACGAGGACATTCCGTTTTGATTATATAGGGATTAGCCTGATCAAGTGTCTGCTCTACAGCATAGTCATAGGGACTCTTGATTTTGATTCCACAACCACCTGATACTGCTTCTAGTTGCTCTTCGCTAAGGGTTACTCCTTCT
>CAJOGN010000039.1 GCA_905234245.1 uncultured Lachnospiraceae bacterium | reverse complement strand
ATTGAGATTGCTGATATAATTAAGATTGATTCGAGATTCGTCAACCTAATTAAGTGGTTAGGTGAGAATCATATTCAGGTATTATTGTCAGGTCGCAATAACGATGAGGGCTACTGCGTATATAAGATTAGAGAGACAGGTGTTAGCGTCAGAGGTGCCAAGCTTTCAGCACAGGATGGTTTCCTTCAGTTTATGATGGAGAGATTATTCTTAAGTGACCCACCAGGACCTGAGCTTGATGAGGAAGAAGAGATTGAAGGAGATGGAATGAAGCTTACATCTGTTCAATCTATTACTGATTTCCTTACATGTGCAGGAAGAACACTGCCTGATAATATTAATCAGTGGGCAAGACGTAACTTAGCTGTTGCCAAGTCTTCTGAAGTTACACCAGAAGAGAGACGTCATGCGCAGCGTGCCATCTCAATGATGCTATCGATTCAATGGAAGAATAATTATTTTGAATCAATTGACCCTGTTGAAGCTCGTCGAATACTTGATGAAGAATTATACGGAATGGATAAAGTTAAGCAGAGAATAATAGAGACAATTATCCAGATTAACCGTACCCATACATTACCCGCCTATGGGCTACTACTTATTGGTCCTGCAGGAACAGGTAAATCACAGATTGCATATGCAGTTGCAAGAATTCTTAAGATGCCATGGGCGACCCTTGAGATGAGTTCAATCAATGATCCGGAACAGCTTACAGGTAGTTCAAGAATCTATTCTAATGCCAAGCCAGGACTTATTATGGAGTCCTTCGCATCAGCAGAAAGCTCTAACCTTGTATTCATAATCAATGAGTTAGATAAGGCTGCTTCAGGTAAGGGGAATGCTAATCCTGCAGATGTACTTCTTACATTATTAGACAACCTTGGATTTACTGATAACTATATAGAATGTAATATACCAACAACAGGTGTATATCCAATAGCTACTGCCAATGATAAGAGTCAGATTAGTGCGCCTCTTATGTCAAGGTTCGCAGTTATTGAGCTTCCTGACTACACAGTAGAAGAGAAGAAGGTAATATTTACTGATTATGCAATGCCTAAGGTTCTTAAGAGAATGGGACTTAAGGATGATGAATGCATAATGAGTGAAGATGCTTTGAATGAACTTATGTCCATATATAAGGACACCTCTGGAATTCGTGACATAGAGCAGGCAGCAGAACATATTGCGGCTAATGCGCTCTATCAGATTGAAGCAGAAGGAAAGAGTGTGGTAGAATTTAGTGGAGAAGATATCATAAGTCTGTTGAGTGATAACTAAAGGAGAATGCTATGAAGAATAAAATAATAGCACTTTTTATAATTAGTATTCTGGCCTTAGGTCTTCTAACAGGATGTGGCAATTCTGATAAAGACCACAATGCTGATAAGACTAATATGGTATGTATAGCGCTTCAACCTTCAGCTGCATTTATTCCTATGATGATAACGAGACAAACAGGAGATTTGGAGAAGGCCCTTAAGGAAGATGGCGTAAGCGTTGTGTGGTATGATTTTGAATCTGGACCTCCAATGAATGCTGCAATGGGCAAGGGAGAGACTGACCTTTCTCTATATGGTGATGTTCCTACTGTATCAGCTATAGAGCAGGGGTGTGTTAGAGAAGTGGTTGGTATTACAGCTGAGGCACCGAATTCATATGCCATAGTTGTTCGCAAGGATTCTCCTATTAAGTCTGCAGCTGATCTTAAGGGTAAGAAGGTTGCAACTAACATAGGTAGTACAGCTCATAACATGGTAGATAAGTATCTATCTACGGCAGGCCTTACCTTTGATGATATTGAGCTTATAAGTGCCTCGCCAGCAGATATGTCTTATATGGTTCGTTATGGCCAGGTTGATGCTGTTTCTCTATGGGAACCAAGCATTACTAAGCTTATTGATTCAGGTGATTGTCGTATCTTAGCGCAAGGTTCTGATTGTGGGCTGGAAGGAACTAATACAATAGTTGGTCGTAAGGATTACTGTGAGGCAAATCCTATGATTGTTGAGACTGTTCTAAAGGAATATAAGAAGGCTGCTGATAATATTGATAATACATCAGACGAAACCTGGACGTACGTGGCTAAGTATTTAGGAATCGATGTATCGCAGGTTAAGTCTATGCTTCCTAAATACAATTTCAGCGTAGAGATTACTCAAAAGGATATAGATTCACTTAATGATACTATAAATTTCCTTTTGAAGATTGGAAAGATTAATAAATATGATATAACAAACTATTGTAATTCTAAGTATTACGATGGAACATATGATTAGAAAAAAAGGACAGCGCCATTTGGCACTGTCCTTTGTTGTAATGAAGCATTATTTCTTATTTTCATTCTTAAGTTCGTTCATCTTCATAGCTCTTACCTGAAGTGGTAGTCCCCATAATGTGATGAATCCGTCAGCATCATGATGATCATACATATCACCAGTAGTGAAGCTTGCAAGAGTTTCAGAATAAAGTGAGTATGGAGAAGTTGTTCCTGCTTTAATGATGTTACCTTTATATAGGCGGAATTTAACTTCGCCGGTTACAACCTCCTGTGTCTTCTCTACAAATGCGCTGATTGCTTCTCGAAGTGGTGTAAACCATTTTCCTTCATATACTGTCTGAGCTAACTGTGAGCCAAGCCTCTTCTTAGCTTCCATTGTATCTCTGTCAAGAACAAGCTCTTCTAACTGGTCGTGTGCTTCCATTAGGATTGTTCCACCAGGTGTCTCATATACGCCACGAGACTTCATTCCAACAACACGATTCTCTACAATATCAATTATTCCAACGCCGTGCTTTCCACCAAGACGATTCAATTCACGAATAATATCTGAGACCTTCATCTCTACGCCATTGACACTCTTAGGTACACCCTTCTCAAATGTCATTGTTACTTCCTCTGGTTCATCAGGAGCATTCTCAGGTGTTACACCAAGAACAAGCATGTGCTCATAGTTAGGAGCAAGAGCAGGATCTTCTAACTCAAGTCCCTCATGGGAAATGTGCCATATGTTACGGTCACGAGAGTAAGACTGATCTGTACCAAATGGAAGGTCAATTCCATGTGCATGACAATACTCAATCTCAGCTTCACGAGAATCCATACCCCAACGGTCATCTCTCCAAGGAGCAATAACCTTAATATCAGGAGCAAGAGCCTTGATGCCAAGCTCGAATCTTATCTGGTCATTTCCTTTGCCAGTAGCACCGTGGCAGATTGCAACAGCATTTTCCTTGCGAGCAACCTCAACAAGCTTAGCTGCAATAATAGGACGAGCCATAGCTGTACCCAATAAGTACTTGTGCTCATATACAGCCCCTGCCTGTACGCATGGCATAATATAATCATCACAGAACTCATCTGTAATATCTTCTATATATAACTTGGCTGCACCAGATAGTCTTGCTCTTTCTTCAAGTCCATCAAGTTCTTCTCCCTGGCCGCAGTTAATACAGCAGCAGATGACATCATAGTCAAATGTCTCCTTTAACCAAGGGATAACAGCAGTAGTATCAAGTCCTCCTGAGTATGCTAGTACAACTTTTTCTTTCATAATTAGTTACCTTCCTTTTGTATAGTATTTAACGATTGCGCTTTGTTGCACAATCCAATATTGTCTAACAAATAATAATATACAGCAAATGATATATATTAGCAAGACTAAATTTATGCACAATATATTTATAAATATGCACGACAGATGTATAAAATTAACAAATTCAATAATTGCTCTGAATAAATATACACATTTTTTATGTAAATATTCAACAAAATGCTTTACCTTCTATATAAAATGTAGTATAGTATTGTACTAGATAACAACTATATGTAACTCCCCGGCGCTAAGAATGCGCCTAAGGAGTTCATATAGTTGTTATCTTGCGAGAATACTTAATACGATTATAACAATACATTTATAAGGAGAATAGATATGATTAAAGCAGGAATAATTGGGTCTACAGGCTATGCGGGTAATGAGCTGGTTAGGTTATTGATGGGACATCCAGAGGTTGAGGTTGTCTGGTACGGCTCTCGTAGTTATGTGGATGAGAAGTATGCCAATATATATAGAAATATGTTCAAGCTTATAGAGGATAAATGCTTAGATGATAATATTGAGAAATTGTCTAAGGAGGTTGATGTAATATTTACAGCCACACCTCAGGGATATCTTGCTGGTGTTCTTACAGAGGACATCCTGTCTAATACCAAGGTGATTGACTTAAGCGCTGATTATCGTATTAAGGATGTTGCCACTTACGAGAAATGGTATGGAATCACACATAAGAGCCCTCAGTTTATAGAGGAGGCTGTATATGGTCTGTGCGAGATTAATAGAGATAAGGTTAAGGGAGCAAGACTGATTGCTAATCCTGGATGCTATACAACCTGCTCTATTCTTACTGCGTATCCACTTGTAAGAGATGGACTCATTGATGTTGATACCTTAATAGTTGATGCGAAGTCTGGAACATCCGGCGCAGGTCGTGGGGCTAAGGTTGCCAATCTCTACTGCGAGGTTAATGAGAATATTAAGGCTTATGGTGTTGCAAGTCACAGACATACACCAGAGATTGAAGAGCAGCTAGGCTATGCCTGCGGTGGAGATGTTGTAATTAATTTCACACCTCATCTTATTCCTATGAATCGTGGAATTCTTGCAACAGAATATGCATCACTTAAGAAGGTTAACCTGCCTGATGGAAGCGTAGGCTATCCTGATGAAGATATGATTAGGGATTGTTATAAGAAATATTATAAGGACGAGTATTTCATTCGACTCCTTGATAAAGGAATGAACCCAGAGACGAGATGGGTTGAAGGAAGTAACTTTGTGGATATTAATTTTGTAATTGATGAGAGAACTCATCGTGTAATCATGATGGGAGCTCTTGATAACATCTGTAAGGGAGCTGCTGGACAGGCAGTACAGAATATGAATATTTTATTTGGATTTAAGGAGCAAGAGGGACTTGAGTTAGTTCCTATGTGTTAGGAGAGTAAGATGGAAGGTGTAACACTTCGTGCAATGACTAAGGAAGATTATGAAGGAGCCTATAAGCTATGGGAGACAATACATGGCTTTGGTCTTCTGTCTGTTGATGATAAAGAAGAGAGAATTCATGCTTTTATAGATAGAAATCCAGGTCTTTCTGTTGTTGCCGTGAAAGATAATGAAATAGTTGGTACAATTCTATGTGGCCATGATGGTCGTAAAGGATGCTTTTATCATGTATGTGTAAGGGAGGACTTGAGACGACAGGGAATAGGTAAGGCTATGTCTGTTGCATGCATGAGAGCCCTTAAGGATGAAGGAATTAGTTATGTATCACTGAATTCATTTAAGAGGAATAATCTTGGTAATAGTTTCTGGAGTGGCGAGGGCTACAAGTTAAGAGACGATTATAATATGTATGATTTCCTCCTTAATGAAGAGAATATTACTCAGTTTAATTCCTAAGGAGTTCTTGCAGAAAATATGTGATATGACTAGACAATTACTGAAAGGAAACAAACTACTATGAAAAAAATAGATGGAGGCGTGACGGCGCCGCAGGGTTTTAAGGTTGCCAGCTGCGCAGCTAACATAAAATACGAAAACAGGGAGGATATGGCACTTATCTATTCTGAGGATGTCTGCAAGGTTGCAGGAACATTTACAAGGAATGTGGTTAAGGCAGCTCCTGTAATATGGGATAGGAATATTGTTAATAACAGCATAGGTGTGCAGGCTATTGTTGTTAATTCAGGAATTGCTAACGCGTGTACTGGCGATGAGGGAATAAGCATGTGCATTAAGACAGCCCAGGCGGCGTCAAGTGCACTTCATATTCCTTACGAGGGCGTGCTCGTTGCATCCACTGGTGTAATCGGTATGCAAATCCCTATGGACAAGATTAAGAACGGAATTAATGCTATGGTGCCAAAGCTGTCCTATGATAATGATGCGGCCCATGGTGCTGCTAAGGCTATTATGACAACTGACACAATTCCTAAGGAAGCTGCTGTGTCTGTTGAAATCGGTGGCAAGGAAGTTGTAATTGGTGGCATGTCTAAGGGAAGCGGCATGATTCATCCTAATATGTGTACCATGCTTGCATTTGTTACAAGCGATGTTAACATATCTGAGGAAATGCTTAAGAAGGCCCTAAGCATTGTAGTGGAAGATACATACAATATGATAAGTGTTGATGGAGATACATCCACCAATGATACCTGTCTGCTACTTGCCAACGGCAGGGCTGGTAATGATATTATTGATAGCGAAGGACCTGACTTTGACGCATTTACTGAGGCGTTGTTCGAGGTCAATCGCACTCTTGCCAAGATGATGGCAGGTGACGGCGAAGGAGCCAACGCACTATTCGAAGTTAAGGTGGTAGGTGCTGATAATGTGGCAAATGCTAAGACCTTAGCCAAGTCTGTTGTTACATCATCACTGACGAAGGCAGCGATATACGGCCACGACGCTAACTGGGGACGAATCCTTTGTGCCTTGGGCTATGCAGGAGTAGATTTTGACCCTGAAAAAGTTGACTTGTATTTTGAAAGTAAAGCAGGTAAACTTCAGATTGTATCTAAGGGAGTATCCACTGGATACAGCGAAGAGGAAGCAACTAAGATATTATCGGAGGATGCTGTAACAGCAATATGTGATATGCATATGGGTGATTCGCAGGCTACTGCATGGGGCTGCGACCTTACACACGAATATGTAAGCATTAATGCAGATTACAGGTCTTAATACATATAGAAAGGATTATGTGAAATGGACGATAAGAACATGGAAAGTGTATTAGAGAAAGCAGCAGTGCTTGTTGAGGCACTTCCTTATATACAGAGATTTAACAGGAAGATAATTGTTGTAAAGTATGGTGGCAGTGCCATGCTTGATGAAGAATTAAAGCAGCATGTTATTCAGGATGTTACTCTGCTTAAGCTGGTTGGATTTAAGCCTATTATTGTTCATGGCGGTGGCAAGGACATTAGTAAATGGGTTGAGAAAAGTGGACAGACACCAGAGTTCGTTAACGGCTTAAGGAAGACTGATGCTAATACTATGGAGATTGCTGAGATGGTGCTTAACAGAGTTAATAAGTCTCTTGTATCTCTGGTTCAGGAATTAGGTGTTAATGCCATTGGAATAAGTGGTAAGGATGGCAACCTTCTTACTGTTAAGAAGAAGCTGTCTGATGGCAAGGACATAGGCTATGTTGGTGAGATTTCCAAGGTTAATCCTAAGATAATATTTGATATGTTAGAGAAGGATTTCCTTCCAATAGTATGTCCAATTGGTCTTGATGAGAATTTCGATACATACAATATTAATGCTGATGATGCAGCCTGCGCCATTGCCAAGGCTGTTGAGGCTGAAAAGCTCGCATTTCTTACAGACACATCTGGAGTGTGCAGAAATCCTGAGGATGAGAGTACATTAATATCTGAGCTTACTATTAGTGAGGCCAGACTTCTAATTGAGGATGGAACTATTAAGGGTGGTATGATTCCTAAGATGAGAAGCTGTATGGATGCTATTGAGGAAGGTGTTGGCAGAGTGCATATTCTTGATGGAAGAGTGGCGCATTGCCTGCTCCTTGAGATATTTACTAATAAAGGAATTGGAACTGCAATTCTTCATGATAACGCAGATAGATACTATAATGTTTAGTAAGTATTTAGAAGTTACACTCTTGTTGGATATATATTCACAGCTGTAATTCTTCGCTAAGCATATGTAAGCAATTGATGTCTACTTCGATAAGAACATATGGCGGGAACCGGTCTTCGACAGTCGTCCAGACCACTCAGACCTATTTTCGGCATCCTTGCCGAAAATTTCCCTCACTTAATCAATTGCTAACATATTCTAAGCTTGAATTAAGGCTGTGAACATATGTCCCACAAGAGTATTAACACCTAGACTATATCATAAATAATAGACAGAGAGGATAATCATTATGAATAAACAAGAGATAATAGATGTAACAGAAGAAAATTGCTTCCACGTGTACAATCGTTTTGACGTTGTGTTTGAGAAGGGGGAGGGTGTTACACTTTATGATACAGATGGCAAGGAGTATCTTGACTTCGCATCAGGTATTGGTGTTATGGCTCTAGGCTATAACAATAAGGAATTCAACGATGCAATTAAGGCTCAGGTTGATAAGCTGTATCATACATCTAACCTATATTATCATCCTTCACTTGCCAATGCGTCCAAGGCACTTTGCAAGGTAAGCGGAATGGATAAAGCATTTTTTACGAACTCAGGTGCTGAGGCGGTAGAGGGCGCAATTAAGACTGCGAAGAAGTATGCATATAACAAGAGTGGTCATAATGGATATGGCATTGTTGCCATGGAAAGCTCATTTCATGGAAGGACGGTTGGAGCCCTTTCAGTAACAGGAACTGAGAGCTATCGTAATCCATTCTATCCACTTATGGATAAGGTTACATTTGCCAAGTTAAACGACTACGCTTCAGTTGAGGCTGCAGTAGATGATGATACATGCGCAATTATAATTGAGCCTGTTCAGGGCGAGGGTGGAGTTACACCTGCAAATAAGGAATTCTTAGAGAATGTAAGGAAGCTGTGTGACAGTAAGGACATTCTTCTAATATTTGATGAGATTCAGTGTGGCATGTGTCGCAGCGGCAATGTCTATGCTTATATGGGATACGATGTTAAGCCTGACATTTTGCTAACTGCCAAGGCCTTGGGTGGTGGCCTTCCAGTTGGCGCATTTCTTGTAACGGACAAGGTGGCTAAGAGTAGTCTTACACCTGGTGACCATGGTACAACTTACGGTGGCAATCCACTATGCTGTGCTGCGGTTGAAGCGTCAATTGATATTATGAATAAGAACAATGTTCTTGAAAATGTTAATGAACTTACTCCTTACTTAGAGTCGAAGTTAGATGATATTGTAGCAACTTGTGATAAGGCTATGTCGCATCGTGGCAAGGGCTTTATGCAGGGTATTGTATTAGATGAGAGCATTAAGGCAGGAGATGTTGTGAAGGAATGCCTAAGCAGAGGTCTTGTGGTTCTCTCTGCTGGTGGAAATGTTCTTCGTCTTCTTCCGCCTCTTGTAATAAGCAAGGCTGATATTGACAAGGCAATTGATACTATTATTGATGTACTATCATAAGATGTACCCCAAATCATATAAAGGAACAATAAGACATTGGAAACAATAAATAAAGCTTTAGAGATAATAGATGGATTTGTATGGGGTATCCCATTAATAGTACTTATCCTGGCGGGAGGTTTGCTGCTTACAATAAGAACAGGCGTAATTCAGTTAAGGAAGCTGCCGCTTGCTCTTAAGTGGATATTCGAGAAAGAAGATAATGGTGATGAAAAGGGTGAAGTGTCAAGCTTTGGTGCCTTAATGACTGCTTTGTCTGCCACAGTTGGAACAGGTAATATTGTAGGTGTTGCAACAGCTGTATCAACTGGTGGTCCAGGTGCACTGTTTTGGATGGTGGTTACTGCATTTATTGGAATGGCAACAAAGTATTCTGAAGGATTTCTTGCCATAAGATTTAGAGATTTTGACGCTGATGGCAAAGCCCTTGGCGGTCCCTTTATGTACATTGAGAAGGGAATGGGCCCTAGGTGGAAATGGCTTGCAAGAGTTTTTGCATTCTTTGGAGCATGTGTAGGACTATTTGGTATAGGAACATTTACACAGGTTAATGGAATTAATCTTGCGATTAATGATTTCTTCAATAGAGATAATTCAACACCAATAACAATTCCAGGAATTGGTTCCTTCAGCATCTATACTGTTGTAACATCAGTGGTTATTGCAGTGGTGGTAGGTCTCATAATATTTGGCGGAATTAAGAGAATAACTAAGGTATCCTCAGTATTTGTGCCAGTTATGTTCGTAATATATCTTGGAATGTGCATTGGTCTTATAATATTCAATATTACTGAGGTGCCTAGAGCAATTGCAATTATTGTTGAGGCTGCATTCGACCCTATGGCTGTTACAGGAGGACTGGTCGGCTCATTCTTCGTTGCAATGCAAAAGGGTATGGCAAGAGGAATATTCTCTAATGAGGCAGGACTCGGTTCAGCACCAATAGCTGCAGCTGCGGCTAAGACAAATCAACCTGTTCGTCAGGGACTTGTGTCTATGACAGGTACATTTTTCGACACTATTATAATATGTAGTATGACAGGTATCTGTATTGTCCTAACAGGTGCATGGCAAATAGAAGGATTAGAGGGTGTTCAGATTACAACATACGCCTTCCAGACAGGGCTTCCACTTAATGATGATGTAACAGCATTTCTCTTAATGACATGCCTGATCTTTTTCGCATTTACATCAATCTTAGGCTGGAACTATTACGCCGAAAGATGTATGATGTATCTTCAACCTGATAAACCATGGGTTGTTACATCATTCAAAATCCTATATATAATCGCTGTATTCATTGGACCTTATATGACTGTATCTGCAGTGTGGACCATTGCCGATATCTTCAACGGCCTAATGGCCATTCCGAATATGATTGCCATCTTCGCCCTCTCTGGCATCATCGCCAAGGAGACAAGGCAGTTCTTCCTAGAGAGGAAAAGTTGACAGTCACATCCTTCCTTGACTTAATCCCCCGTAATATATAGAATAGTAATGTAGTTTTTGATTGATAATTACATTTACATAAGGGGGATAGGTTAATGGGCAAATTGTTCAAGGCATTAACAGGAATTGCTACTGTTGCAGCAGCTGGTGTTGCAGCAAAATTATGTTACGATTATTTTAAAGAAAAACAATATAGCGACTTGTTGTCGCCAGAATTCTTCGATGATATAGAAGATGATTTCAAGGAATTTGATGATGAGTTCTTCAGTGAAGAGATAACTGTACCTAAAGCAGCTGCACCAGCGAAGAATGAATCAGCTTCTGCAAAGAAGGAAGCGCCAGCAGCACCTAAGGCTTCAGCGTCAGCTAAGAAGGCAACTGCTACCAAGAAAGCTACAGCTACTAAGAAGGCACCAGCTAAGAAGGTAGCTTCATCACTTTCATGTCAGGATGTAATTGATTGCGTGGCTGATGTATTAGAAGTATCTTCAGAAGACATCTTATCTAAGTCTAGAAAAGCAGATGTTGCTAATGCAAGACGAATTGCCATCTATGTTTGCGCTAATGAGCTTAAGGCCAGCAACGCTACAATCTGCGAAGAGTTCGGTGGAATTGGTTCTACATCTGTAACAAATGCTAAGAAGAGCATCGCCGACAAGCTCAAGGAAGATGATGAACTTGCAGCAGATGTTGAGGATGTTAAGGCAGCACTTAAGGGTTTGGAGAATTCACTTAACAGGTAGGTTTGATGATAGAAGGATACGCATTAGAGAATTTATTAATAACAGTGCTATTAACAGGAACGATTACTCTTGTAATCGTTCTTCTTTTAATGCTAATTAGAAAGAAGACTAAGGTCAATGAAGAGGTGTTTCGCAAGCTAATGCATTTTACAGCAATAGCCATGACACCACTTTGCCTTTATTTTGCTATTGATTTTTATATAGCAGCATTTTCATTATTTATATTTGCCATAGGAGCAAATATCGGTCTTCGATTAATAAGTAAAATAAAAGGCTACACAGACTTCTTCGTTGAACGAAGCGACGGGGAAATACGGAAGAGCTTCATACAGTATTGCTGCCTCCAGGCTTGCATCATTATTGTGTGCGGAGTCTATGGTGATATTGGAATTGTATGCATTGAACTGTTAGTATGGGCATTGGGTGATGCGGCGGCGGCTCTGATTGGCAAGAAATTAGGCAAGAAGCATTTTCGTATTGCTAATAATGATAAGACCTATGCTGGAAGTATAGCTATGTTTATTGTGGCGTTTGCAGTATCAATAATTGCAATGCTCGTATTATATGACTACTCAGTTCTAAGAGTCCTGCTACAGTCCTTTGTAATAGCAGTTGTAGCAACATTTGTCGAACTTGTTTCTAAGGGAAGCATAGATACAGTGACAATTCCTGTAAGTGTAACCCTGATATGTATGATATCTAGTGCCATATGTTAGCAGCCCACACTACATATTGCATCAACATAACACTTTTATATAAACTTCACAAAAACTTCACATTTATTTTATACATAAAGTATGCTTGTAACCTCCCCTAACTAATGATAGAATGGAAGAAACTGTGGAAACTAAAATCGTTTCCACATAAAAAAGCCGAACTATTTGCTTGGAGGTATGAAATGACAATAGATAACAAGGCTAGGATATTAGAAGGGGCTTTGAATGTATATAAGACCAAGGGAGTTAAGTTCACTATGGACGACCTTGCCAACGAACTTGGTATGAGTAAGAAGACAATATATACTGTCTTCCCTGACAAGGGTACACTATTATATGAAGTGGTTGATTATACATTTGACTCTGTTAACGAATTACAAAGTAAGGTTGTAAATGACCCAGAGCTTTCATTAATCGAGAAGCTTAAGACCATATTAGGCGTTCTTCCTGATGCTTATGTTGGCGTTGACTTCACTCAGTTGTATGTGCTTAAGGGCAAATACCCTAAGGCATACGCAAGGTTATATGAGCGTTTGGAGAATGGATGGGAGCAGACCTTAGAGCTGATGGATGAAGGCGTTAAGCAAGGTCTTATTAAGGATGTTAACAGGGTTATATTCCAGTTAGCTCACGAGGCGACTTTGGAGAGATTTCTTATGGGCGATGAGCTTCAGAAGAATAAGATTACTTACGAAGAAGCGCTAAGAGAGCTTGTTAATATTCTGACTGAAGGTATTATAATTAAAGAATAATTAAGTATAGGGGTGGATATTATGTCGAAGATTTTTCTAGATAAGAATTGGTTGTTTTCTGAAGAATTCAAAGAGGAGTACATCTCCTCTGCCATAACTGATGGCCAGGTTGTTAATGTGCCTCATACTGTTAAGGAAGTAGCCTATAACTATTTTGATGAGCACGATTATCAGATGGTAAGCTGCTATCAGAAGAATATTAAGTATGACAAGGCTTGGGAGGGTAAGAACCTCTATCTTGTCTTCGAGGCAGTTGGTCACAGGGCAGACATCTATATTAATGGTGAGCATAAGAAATGTCATAAGAATGGTTATAACGCATTTTCCATAGACGTTACTGAGTTGCTTAGCGAAGGTGATAACCTTGTTACTGTAAAATGTGATTCTAACGAGAATATCAATCAGCCTCCGTTTGGTTATGTTATTGATTACATGACATTCGGCGGTATCTATAGAGATGTATATCTTGAGGTTAAGGAGCCTGTTCATATTATTAGCTGTTTCTATCAGCCTGCACCACTTGCTGCAAATACTAATAAGAAGAGCAGAAAAGAAATTGCCAGAATGACAGTGGCAGGTCACCTTAAGACAGAATACAAAGTATCTGAAGAAGCTAAGGACGCAATTAAGAATAACGAGCTTGTTGTTAAGCAGTATCTTGATGATAAGCCAATATTAGAGCTTCCGCTTGATCTTCAATTAGAGACTACAGTTCCTCTGTCAGAGGTTAAGCTGTGGGACATTGAATCACCTACATTATATACTGTTAGAACTGAACTTGTTCATAACGGAAATGTTGTTGATGTTAATGAAGAGACAATTGGATTTAGAGAGATTGCATTCAAGTCAGAGGGCTTTTATCTTAACGGAAGACGTGTCCTAATAAGAGGACTTAACCGTCATCAGAGTTATCCTTATGTTGGATATGCTATGCCTGAGTCTATGCAGAGAGAAGATGCTAAGATTCTTAAGAATGAACTAGGCGTTAATACAGTAAGAACCTCTCACTATTCACAGTCAAGATACTTTATGAATGAATGTGATAAGCTAGGACTTCTCGTTGTAACAGAATTTCCAGGATGGCAGCACATCGGCGATGAGGAATGGAAGCTTCTTGCATGCAAAAATGTTAAGGAGATGATTAAGGAATTTCGTAATCATCCATCAATTATTCTCTGGGGAGTTAGAATTAATGAATCAGAGGATGATGAAGAATTCTACAAGAGAACTAACAAGATTGCACATCATTATGATCCTACCCGTCCAACAGGTGGTACTAAGGCAGGAACTAAGATGCAGACATTTGAAGATGTATATGCATATAATGATTTCATTCATAGTGGAAGCAATGAAGGCTGTCACAAGAAGAAGGACGTTGTTCCTAAGGAGAAGGCTAATATGCCTTATCTTGTAACAGAGTATAATGGTCATATGTTCCCAACTAAGAATTATGATACAGAGGAGCATAGAAGAGACCACATGCTTCGTCATGCCAAGGTTATGAATGACATTGCTGGAGAGAGCGGAGTGTCAGGTGCAATTGGCTGGTGTATGTTCGATTACAACACTCATAAGGACTTTGGTTCTGGAGACAGAATCTGCTATCACGGTGTATGTGATATGTTCCGTAATCCTAAGATGGCTGCAAATGTGTATTCAAGTGAGTCAGATGATATTGATGTATTAGAGCTTGCTTCTACAATGGATGTTGGTGAGCATCCTGCATGTAACAGAGGCAGGACATACATTTTAAGTAATATGGATACAGTTAAGATGTATAAGAACGACAAGCTGCTGCGTGAGTATACATCTAAGGATTCAGAATATAGTAATCTTAAGCATGGTCCAATTTTAATGGACACATTTGTGGTACTTGATGATATAATTAAGGGTGAGGGTTATTCTAAGGACCACGCCAAGGCAGTAGCTGACCTTCTTAACTGGGCAGCACTTAATGGCTGGGATGACCTTATGAATTTCAAGGTTGCTAAGATGGCAATTCCGCTTGTTATGAAATACCACATGGACCCGGGACAGGCTGTTCCACTATTCCAAAGATACGTAGGAGACTGGGGTGGTGAGTCCGCAGAGTACAAGCTGGAAGGCTATAAGAAGGGCAAGCTTGTTAAGACTCAGATTGTGGGTACAGTACAGGATGTAAGCTTAGAGACAACTGTATCTAACGATTTGTTAGTAGAAGATATAACATACGATGTGGCTTCAGTTAGAATAAGAGCAGTTGACCAGTACGGTAATCTTGTTCCATTCTTCCAGGAAGCAGTTGTAGCACTTACAGAAGGACCAATTGATTTGATTGGACCTGAGATAATTCCACTTCGCGGTGGAATGGCAGGACTTTACGTTAGAACTAAGGGCGAAGGCGGCAAGGCCAAGATTACCCTCAAGGCAACTAATGTGAAGGAAAGCGTAACAATTCCGTTAGAGGTAGTTGTTAAGAAATAAGGTTATAAGATGTAATATCTATAACATACATTTATTAATAATTAAGTAAAGGGGATTTGATATGGACAGAGCAAAAGTTATATTTGGAAATGTGATGCCTGATGGCACCTACAGAAAGGCATGCAATGGCAAGAAGAAGAATGCCAAGAAATGGAATTATGATGAGAACAAGTCATATCCTACAGTTATTCAGAAGAACCCATACATTGGTGATTCTCTAAATGTTGACAACATTCTTGTAGGAGAGCTTGATACTAACAATCATTATGATAAGGAATTACCGACTACAACTGAATTCGACATGGATAAAGGTATTATTGTAGGTAATATTCGTATGGGATTCGGACATTACAGAATATCAATGGCTATGGCAAGCTGTGCTAAGTCAATGGGCTACAAGCCATATTGGATGGACCTTAATTCATATAATGAGACACCATGTACTAAGATAATTGCAGCTTCTAATGAGCTTTATTCTCTTGGATCACGCTGGTCTAAGAATCCTATATTTAACAAGCTGGTATGGGAGCCAGTTAACTATGAGACATTCCGTCAGTTAGCATATAACTGTAGTGATCAGAAAAATGCTGAGATTATGGCTCAGGTATATAATAACGTTCCTAAGGATTTGCCTGTAATTGGAACACATGCATGGCCAGCACAGGCAGCAGTTGCAGCAGGAATGAAGTATGTAGTTAATGCTATTCCAGACAACTGGCCAATGGCTTTACATTTCTCAGAGGGAGCAGTTCACGCTATTCAGTGTAAGAACGCTTACATGGGTTACAGAATCTGTAATGGAATGCAGAAGAAAAAGGTATGTAGTCCAATGCCTAATGACGCGCTTGTATATACAGGTCACTATATTGATCACGAGCTTGTATCTAATATTGAGTCTGACTGTGATGCTCGTATGGCTCGTAAGGCTAACGGCAAGGCTACAAGATACTTACTTACAATCGGTGGAGCAGGTGCTCAAAGAGAATTATTCGCACCAATCATTCAGCACCTTATGCCTGAGATTAAGGCAGGTAAGGCTGTTATCTATCTTAACATCGGTGATTATAAGGAAGTATGGGATTGGATGAAGCAGGAGATCCAGGGAATCGCAGATGTGGCAACAGAGCATATGGACAATTGGTCTGAGACAGAAAAGTTCTGCGAGAGCGCTCTTGATCCTAATACTGATGTGAGTGGTGTACATGTATTCTGGCACAAGAACATATTTGAAGCAGTTTATGCTACAAACCTTCTTATGAGAAGCTGTGATGTTCTTGCTACAAAGCCATCTGAGCTTGCATTCTATCCAGTACCTAAGTTATTCATCAGACGTGTTGGTAAGCACGAGATGTGGGGTGCTATCCACTCTGCAGAGATTGGCGATGGAACATTAGAGTGTAGAGATGTTCCACACATTTTACAGATGGTAGATATGTTCCAGAAGGATGACCATCTTCTTGGCGAAATGTGCGAAGCTATCAAGGAGAATAAGAAAGTTGGAATCTATGACGGCGCATATAAGGTTGTTGAGATTGCAATGGGACTTAAGAATAAATAAGTTGTTGGTAAAAATACACTAAAAGAGTGTGTACAAATTGTGAACAACACCAAAAATACAGGAAACTATATACTGCCAGTATAGTTTCGTGTATAATGATATATAGACGTTGTGTCTATGGATGAGACATTTAAAATATTAAAAGAAATGGAGAAAACTAATGGAGACAAAGAAGCTTAGAGGTGGCGAGAAGTTCGCCTACGGTTTAGGTGCTGTCGGAAAAGATATGGTATATATGTTCTCTGCATCATATGTTCTATATTACTTCCAGGATGTAATGGGTGTTAGTGCTGTTGCAATGGGTGTTATCCTTCTGATAGCTCGTGTATTTGATGCGTTTAATGATCCTATTATGGGTATTATTGTTGCTAAGACTAAGACCAGATGGGGTAAGTTCAGACCTTGGCTTATGATTGGTACAATTACTAATGCGGTTCTACTTATATTAATGTTCTCTTGCCCACCAGATCTTTCAGGAGGCGGTCTTATAGCTTATGCAGCTGTAACATATATCATCTGGGGTGTAACATATACAATGATGGATATCCCATATTGGTCAATGATTCCTGCATTTACAAGAGCTGGTAAAGAGAGAGAAGGTCTTTCTGCACTTGCAAGATCTTGTGCTGGCGTTGGCTCTGCTCTTATCTCAGTAGTAACTGTTATGGCAGTTAAGTTCTTAGGTGGTACATTAGATAATGGTGCTACTAACGAGGTTGCTGGATATCAGAGATTTGCAATTGTTGTTGCTGCACTCTTCGTGATATTTATAACAATAATGTGTATCGTTATCAAAGAGAAGTCTAACGTTGAGATGCATACTGCTTCGGTAGGCGATATGTTCAAGGCGCTATTTAAGAATGATCAGGCTATGACAATCGTTATCTCAATTGTATGTATCAACATAGCCCTTTATATTACATCTAACCTTGTAATATATTTCTTCAAATATGACTTTAGTCCTGCTCAATGGGAGAGTAATTATACAATATTCAATATCGCAGGTGGTGGATTCCAGATACTTGCTATGATGGTATTGTTCCCACTATTTAGAAAGTTCATGAATACTATGAAGATATTCTATGTAAGCTTCTTTATGGCTATGGCTGGATATGTAGTTCTTCTTGGACTTGCATTTACAGGAATGGATAATGTATATCTACTTCTTATCCCTGCATTCCTAATTATGTCAGCTATTGGTATGCTTAACGTAGTAGTTACCGTATTCTTGGCGAATACCTGTGATTACGGAGAACTTAAGAATCATCGAAGAGATGAGTCAGTTATCTTCTCTATGCAGACATTCGTAGTTAAGCTTGCATCAGGTGTTGCTGCTTTCGTTGCATCACTTGTGCTTTCAATCTTCAATATCACTGCAGATGCTGAAGGTGCAGATACTGCAAATGTGGTATACCAGAGAGCATCAGATGCTTCATGTATGGGACTTAGAATGTGTATGACAATTATTCCTATTATAATCCTTATTATCGGTCTTATCGTATTCAAGTCTAAGTATAAGCTTACAGATGAGAGACTTGATGAGATTACTAAGGAATTAGATGCTCGTCATGCAGCCGAGGGTAATGTATCAGAGGATTCTGAGAAATCAGCAGAAGCTTAATATATTTGATAAATGAAATGTTTTTAAGGCGTTGTAGCGAAGGCTACGGCGCCTTTTTGATATTATCAATAATTGTATATTTAAGGGTTGACATAATAGGAGAGTATGGTATTATTATATTAACATATGAACAGCTATTCATATGTTAAATTATTTTATTGGAGGATATATTTATGAAGAAGACATACAAGATTGAAGTAGATTGTGCTAACTGCGCTAACAAGATGGAAGAGGCAGCCAAGAATACTGATGGTGTTAAGGACTGTGTTGTTAACTACATGACACTTAAGATGAAGGTGGAATTTGACGAAGGTGCTGATGTTGATAGTGTAATGCAGAATGTTCTTACTAATTGTAAGAAGGTAGAAGATGAGTGTGAGATTTACTTGTAATTCTATATAGATGCTAAGTATTAAACATACATCAATCACTTATATATTCTTATCGAAGTACTACCAGTGATGAATGTAGATTTTATACTTAGCATTACAATAGAACCACACCACACAATAGAACCACACCACACATTAGAAAGGGACTTAATATGAATAAGAAGCAAAAGACTAAGTAGTTACAGCTGTCCTATTAATTGGACTGTATATTGTAATAGAATCTGGCTGGGTGCTGCCAGAGGATTTTCTTAATCCATGGATAGAACGGCTTATATTCTTAGTGCCGTATGTACTTATTGCTTACGACATTATTATGAAGTCTGTGAAAGGTATTGCCAAGGGACAGTTCTTAGACGAGAATTTTCTAATGGCAGTAGCATCTCTTGGAGCATTTGCCTTAGGTGAATGTATGGAAGGTGTAGCAGTTGTATTGTTCTACCAGATTGGTGAATTATTCGAAAGCTACGCTATTGGTAAGAGCCGTAAGAATATATCTGAGCTTATGGATATAACAGAGGATGTGGCATATCTTGTCGATGGTGATGAGGTTGTTCAGGTTGACTCGGATGAGGTTGAGATAGGCTCAATAATTGAGGTTAAGCCTGGCGACAAGGTTCCTATTGATGGAGAAATTGTAGAGGGCTCTAGTGTTCTTGACAGTGCTGCTCTAACAGGTGAGAGTAAGCCAATTGATGTCACAGTTGGTGACAGCGTACTTAGCGGAACCATTAATATGTCTTCTGTAATAAGGATTAAGACTACAGCTGAATTCGGTGAGTCTACGGCTTCTAAGATTATGGAACTTGTTGAATCTGCAAGCTCTAATAAGGCGCACTCAGAGAATTTCATATCCAAGTTCGCAAGATACTATACTCCGATTGTGTGTGGCCTGGCTTTGATTCTTGCCATAGTTCCACCACTTGTTAGTGGACTTATTCTTCATGATGGATACACATTTTCAACGTGGATATATCGAGCACTTACGTTCCTTGTAATTAGCTGCCCATGTGCACTTGTTATTTCCATTCCTCTTAGCTTCTTCGCAGGAATCGGTGGCGCAAGTTCTAAGGGTGTAATGATTAAGGGTTCTAATTATCTAGAGGAGCTTAGCAAGGTTGAGACTGTATTCTTCGACAAGACTGGAACTCTGACTAAGGGTAATTTCACGGTGACAAATGTTAATTCCAAGATGGATTCTGATGCTGGTAAGTCTGAGGATACGCAGTACAACGAATATGATTTGTTAAAATACGCATCTTCAGCAGAGTATTATACAAATCATCCAATTGGGCTTAGCCTGGTAAATGCTTACACAGGCAAGAACAATCCTGATATGGCAACAAAAGAAATAATCAAGCCTGATAACGTTGAGCAAATCAGTGGTCAGGGAATTGTTGCAATGATTGAGGGAAAGGAAGTTGCAGTTGGTAATATTCTTCTAATGAAGAATAAATGTAATGCATTTAACGAGGAGGCTAATAAGGCAACTGAGATTGGAACAATCGTATATGTAAGTATTGATGGAACATTTGCAGGATATATCGTTATAAATGATGAGATTAAGGAAGATAGTGCTGATGCCATTGCAGCCCTTTATGACTGTGGCGTTAAGGATACAGGTATTCTTACAGGAGATAATGAAGATGTGGCAGGTGACATCGCAGCTAAGATTGGCCTGACTAAGGTTAGAGCAAAGCTTCTTCCTCAGGATAAGGTTAAGGCTGTTGAGGATGAGATTAACACTGGCGCCAAGGTGGCATTTGTCGGTGATGGAATCAATGATGCCCCTGTTATTATGCGAGCTGATGTGGGAATTGCAATGGGAGCGCTTGGCTCTGATGCGGCTATTGAAGCAAGTGACGTAGTGCTTATGGATGATAATCCTAAGAAAGTATCTCTTGCTATCAGATTAGCTAAGAAATGTATGAAGATAGTATATGAGAATATATATTTTTCTATTGGAATCAAGGTACTGGTAATGATACTGGGAGCGATAGGAATTGCAACCATGTGGATGGCAATATTTGCCGATGTTGGTGTTATGATACTTGCAGTCCTTAATGCAATTCGGTGCTTACGTGTTAAGTGAGCATCAATAGCTAATAAACACATCAAATCATACGAAATATTAGTCGGCGATGCGTATACATTAGCTAAGAAGCTACTAATAGCTAATATAAGCTACTAAACCCTATAGAATATTAGCCGGCGCGAGGACTAATCAACGCACAAGGGCTAAAAAAGCTAACATACATGCCGAATTAAGCAGAATATTAGCTGGCGATGAATATATATTAGCTGAAAGAGCCTCCAATAGCTAATAAATATATCAAATCGCACAGAATATTAGCCATATCGGAGAATTTGCATATACAGAGATGTCCTGTAGTGTCGCTACGTGGCAATACAGAAATAGAGAGGTAGCAATAGATGAGAAATAATGAAATACATATGCCAAACGAGGAGTTATTAATTGACCTGGCTGATTTGTACAAGGTGTTCGGAGATTACTCAAGGATTAGAATCATGTATGTGCTTCTTCAAGAAGAGGTGTGTGTACAGGATTTGGCAGAGATATTGGATATGACCCAGTCCGCCGTATCCCATCAGCTCAAGATATTGAAGCAGAACAAGCTTGTTCGGGCAAGACGGGAAGGCAAGTCGGTGTTCTATTCTCTTGCAGATCACCATGTAAGCAATATACTTGATATGGGTAAGGAACATTTGGAGGAACAGGATGATTCGTCTGGACAGATTCCTGGCAAATGCTAATGTTGGCACTAGAAGTCAGGTTAAGAAGTTAATAAAAAGCGGTGCTGTTACGGTTGATGGCTCTGTATGCACTAATAGCTGCGCCAAAATAAATGAGAGTTCATGTATAACATGCCAAGGGAAGAATATTGTTCCCTTGGCTAATTGTGTGTATATGCTTAATAAGCCTGAGGGGGTAGTAAGCGCCACAACAGACGGCGTCGATAAGACCGTCGTGGATTTATTAAAGAATGAAGGGCGAGATGACATATTTCCCATAGGTCGACTTGACAAGGATACTGAAGGGATTCTTCTTATAACAAATGATGGGGCACTTAGCCACAACCTGTTATCTCCCAGACGGCATGTGGATAAGACTTATCTATGTGTAACCAATAAGCCTCTTACAGACGAAGAGCTTCGCTTGATGGAAGACGGAATCGATATTGGTGATGATAAGATAACGAAGCCTTCTAAGATTAGTAAGACCACTCTTAAGGAGGCATGTAATACATACAATATTGCCATGGGAAATGTGGTGTCTCTATTCGAAAGAATAGATAAGCTTTCGGATTATACAGCTGATTTGGTTTATTCCTATTATCTTACAATTAGCGAAGGAAGGTATCATCAGGTAAAGAGAATGTTTTCTCATTTTGGCGGGGAAATACTTTATCTTAACAGGGTCGAATTCGCCGGACTACGACTTGATAAGGACATAGGGCCTGGAGAATTCAGGCTGCTTACTGATGAAGAGATGAAGCTGATTGCAGAGTGATTTATTTTTTCTTAACATTTTACATATTATGTATTTACAAACATATGTTCGCGTGGTATTATATAGTTAATTCGTAACTTTTATTGATAAGAGAATAGGAAGAGATGAGCGAGAAGAAGGACAGGATGTATCTATGTATAGATCTTAAGTCCTTCTACGCATCTGTAGAGTGCGTAGAGAGGGGGCTTGATCCATACAAGGTCAATTTAATAGTAGCTGACCTTAGTAGAACCGAGAAGACAATATGCCTTGCGGCCAGCCCTGCGATTAAGGCCCTTGGTGTAAGCAGCAGATGCAGGGTGTTTGAGATTCCTAAGAATATTGAGTATATTGCCGCAGCACCTAGAATGTCTCTTTATATGGAGTATTCGGCCAGGATTTATTCTGTGTATCTTAAGTACATTTCCAAGGATGATATACATGTGTATTCTGTAGATGAGGCCTTCCTTGATGTGACAGACTACCTTAATTTGTATCAGATGAGCGCCAAGGAATTGGGTGTTAAGATAATTGAGGACATTATTGAGACAACAGGGATTACTGCTACTTGTGGCATAGGGACTAATCTGTATCTTGCCAAGATTGCCTTAGATATTACGGCGAAGCATGCAGATGACAACATTGGCTATCTAACAGAGGAGTTGTACTGTGAGACCTTGTGGGAGCATCAGCCCCTTACTGATTTTTGGAGGCTTGGTCCTGGAACAGCGAAGAAGCTTGAAAGTGTTGGTATATTCAATATGAAGCAGATTGCCATGGCAGATGAGGATATGCTATACAAGATGTTCGGAGTAGATGCTGAGCTTCTGATAGACCATGCGTGGGGAGTTGAGCCTACATTAATATCGGATATTAAGACATATAGTCCTACAACTAATTCCATTACCAGTGGGCAGGTTCTTGACAGAGATTATGCTCATGATGAAGGAAGATTAATTGTTAAGGAGATGACGGATTTATTATGCCTTGACCTTGTGGCAAGAGACTGTGTTACAGAATCTGTAACTATTCACATCGGATACTCTAATGCGTTAAATCTTAAGCCGGCACACGGAAGCGTTAGATTATCATTTCCCACAAGTTCAGCGCGTATAATAGTAGATGCTGTTGCTGATTTATACGACAGGGTTAAGGATAGTAGATATCCTATGAGAAGGGCATTTGTATATTTTAATAATATTGTTCCGAGAGGCTTTGAGCAATACAATATGTTTGTTGACCCGGAGGAACTATTAAGAGAGCACAATATGCAGAAGGCAATAATTGACATTAAGAGTAAGTTCGGCAAGAATGCCATCTTGAAGGGGATGAACTTAGAAGAAGGAGCTAAGACAATAGAGCGCAACTCACAAATTGGTGGCCACAGAAGCGGAGAATCGGATTAAGGCTGATTCAAGATTGTGATGGTTTGATAGGTGTTGTATTTGGATAGTGGGTATGATATTGTGTGGAATAGTATGTTATGTATGAAGAAAATGCTAAGATAGTAAGAAAAGTTAATCCTAACAGACCGAAGATGAGTCGTGAGAACAGGGCCAAGCAGTTTGCTCCCTTTGCAGCACTCAAAGGCTTTGGTGATACTATTCACTGGCAGGAGAAAGTATATGTTGATAAGAAGGACCTGTCAGAAGAAAGCTTAGAAGAACTTGATAATAAGTTCAAGAGAATTAGAAAGAATGATGTGATTACAGTTGTATATTATAACAAGGGTGAGTATCTTCGAGTGACGGGAATGGTTGCACGAATTGATGTGACAGCCCGTATCCTTCAGGTAATTAATACTAAGATACGATTTGAAGATATATATGATATTGAATCAGTTTAGGATGATTATTCCTTACAATACATGGTGCGTATTATGAAGACGACAAAAGAAATTGAACTAAGTATAATTAAGAAATTCAAAAAGAAGATATGGCGTCCCTTCACGAAGGCAATTAATGAATATGAGTTAATTGAGGATGGAGATAAGATTGCCATATGTATCTCTGGTGGCAAGGATTCCATGCTTATGGCCAAGCTTTTTCAAGAGCTTGAGCGTCATGGCAAGAAGAATTTTGACGTTGTATTCCTATCTATGAATCCTGGTTATAATGAGAAGAATAAGCAGAGGATTATTGACAATGCCAAGCATCTTAATATTCCACTTACAATGTTTGAAAGCGACATATTTGATGCCGTATCAACTGTAGATGATTCGCCATGTTACTTATGCGCTAGAATGAGAAGAGGCCATCTATATAATAAGGCAAAGGAGTTAGGCTGTAATAAGATTGCCTTAGGTCATCATTTTGATGATGTAATAGAGACTATCTTAATGGGGATGTTATATTCAGGTCAGTTTCAAACAATGATGCCGAAATTACATTCTACTAATTTTGAAGGAATGGAGCTTATCCGTCCACTTTATCTGATTCGAGAGAATGATATAATTCACTGGGCTAGTTATAATGAGCTTGAATTCCTAAGATGTGCCTGTCGTTTTACAGAACAGATTGAAGAAGAGAAGCGTCAGAAAGCTATTAAAGAGAGCGGTAATGTGGATGATATGTCCAATATAGAATCATCCTCTAAGCGCAAGGAGATTAAGGATTTAATTGCATCCCTTCATGAAGTGAATCCATTTGTTGAGAAGAATATTTTCCGCTCTGTGGAAAATGTTAATCTTAAGACTATAATTGCATACAAGGACGATGGAGTAACCCATCATTTCCTAGATACTTATCATGATGGTGACTCTCTGTTTTATGGTAGTGGAATTAGTCAGAAGTTCGACGGACAGGATATAATAGATAAGGTCCAGACAGACTTGAAGGAATTAGCAGATGAAAAGTATAAGGATTTTCACGCTAATCTTATACCAGAGGTTGACAAGGATAGGATAATCGGAGTCAGGACGCCGGAGCTTAGAAAGTATGCTACCCAGTTTGCCAAGCATGAGAAGGATGCTTTGACATTTAAGAAGCATTTGCCACATGATTATTATGATGAGATGAATCTTCATGGCTTCCTAATTGAGAAGAATAAGGACTTCGATACCTGCATTAATGAGTTAGATGATTTCTTAGAATATGTCGATAATTGGGCGACCTGCGACTGTACCAATCCTAAGGTCCTTGGCAAATGCAAGGATAAGCTGGTGCCTCATATTGACAGGTGGATTGATTCTAATAAGACTTATTATGTAAGGTATGCAATGAAGCTTCTTATGACTCACTACCTAGACGAGGATTATTCTATTGATTATATGTATAAGGTGGCAGGTGTTGAGTCAGATGAATACTATGTTAATATGATGCAGGCATGGTATTTTGCAACAGCACTTGCTAAGCAGTATGATGATGCTGTAACATTCCTAACTGAGAAGAGGCTTTCTAAATGGGTTCACAATAAGACCATTCAGAAGGCCGTAGAATCTAATCGCATTGATAAGGATACTAAGGATTATCTTAGAACCTTAAGGATTAAATAGATTGTGCTAAGCTCCAAAACCTGCGTGCTCATAAGAAAATCGCTATGCAGGTTTTGGCTGCTTAGACAATTTACGAATATGAAAGAGATAACATATGTACGATTATAAGGACAGACTATTACAATTACAACAGAATGTAAGAGATAAGGGGATTGACTATTATTATATTCCACTCTCAGACTATCATAATAGTGAGATTCCTAACGAACGCTTTAACTTGATAGAATATCTTACTGGTTTTTCTGGTTCTAATGCTACTCTTATTGTAACTCCAAGTCAGGTGTATATGTGGACTGATGGCAGATACTTTATTCAGGCTGAGATGGAGCTTGAAGGAACTGATGTTATTCTAATGAAGCAGGGGCTTAAGGGAGTTCTTAGTGTAGAAGAGTTCTTAGATGCTAATATGAGACCTGAGGATGTGCTTGCATTTGATGGAAGAATTGTTAATGTAGATACTTATAAGAAGTACAATGACAGATTGCTTCGTCCTAATATGAATCGTCGTATATGTGATGCTGATATAGTGAGTAGAGATAGTCTTGATGAGGTTGGATACACTGATGTATGGCTATTAGCTGATGAATATAGTGGCGAGACTTTAACGAGTAAGGTTAATAGAATTCGGGAAGATGATAGTTTTAAGAAAGTAGATGGAGTTATAATATCTAATCTATGTGATATCGCCTGGACACTTAATCTTAGAGGAAGTGATATTAGTCATGTTATGGTGTTCTATTCCTATCTTATAATTACTAATAGAGATGTGATTCTCTATGCTAATAAGTCTCGTCTTAAGAATGTAGAAGAGTACCTTGAGAAGAACGGTGTTGAAGTTAGAGACTATAATGACATTTATAGGGACTTATCTGATATCGACTTTTATCGCAAGCTCGGCATATATAAGATGCTGATTGATATGAAGAGCCTTAATACATCAGTATATACTTTGCTTAATGAGATGGTAGGTGTGTTAAGCTTTGACAGTATTCCGTCTTCTTTAAAATGTATAAAGAATGATGTAGAGATTAATAATACTATTAAAGCACATATAAGAGATGGTGTTGCAGTAACAAAGTTCATGTATTATTTGAGTAATACATTTTCAGGAGAAAGTAGTCCTAATGAGACGGAGATTTCATTAGAGAAGAAGTTGCATGAATTTAGAGCCCGACAGGAAGGCTTCATAGATGAGAGCTTCGATACAATTTCAGCATGGGCTGAGCATGGTGCTATTGTTCATTACGAAGCTACGTCTAAGACAGACGCTGCAATTACCAAGGATAATTTTCTATTAGTAGATTCAGGTGGTCATTACTTAGAGGGAACCACTGATATAACAAGAACATTTCTTATAGGTAAGGCAAGTCCTAAGATGATTAAGGATTATACCCTGGTGCTTAAGAGTAATATTAATCTTGCCAAGGCCAGATTCTTAAATGGCACCACTGGGAAAAGCCTTGATATGCTAGCCAGAGATGTGCTGTGGCAGGAAGGAATAGATTTTCTTCATGGTACAGGCCACGGTGTTGGTCATATCTTATCTGTTCATGAAGGACCTAACAATATCAGCTTTAGGAATAGGAAGGATATTGCTATTGGACCTGGTATGATTACTACTGATGAGCCAGGAATATATCTTGAAAGTGAGTATGGAATCAGACTTGAGAATGAACTGTTATGTGTGGAAGATGTTACTAATTCCTATGGCACATTTTACAGATTTGATTGTCTTACCCTTGTGCCATTCGAAAGAGAATGCATCGATGTAGAGATGCTAACTGATGATGAATTATCATATCTTAATGATTATCATAGAATGGTATATGAGAAGATTAGTCCATACCTTACTGAGGAAGAATGCAAGTGGCTTGGCAAGGCCACAGCAATAATAGAGTAAATCATAGATGTGGCCAGGCTAGATAATAGATGTGGCTATACATCTTATATGTAAAGGAGATACAATGAGCAAATTACTTCTAATAGATGGACATAGCATATTGAATAGAGCTTATTACGGTGTTCGTGGACTCTCTAATTCCAAGGGTGTGCCAACTAATGCTGTATATGGCTTTCTTAATATGATGTTTAAGTATATTGAAGAGGAAGAGCCTGATTATATTACAGTTGCGTTTGATGTGAGCGCGCCAACATTTCGTCATAAGATGTTCGAGGAATATAAGGGTACTCGTAAGCCTATGGACGAAGACCTTAGAGTTCAGGTTCCTATGATTCAAGAGATGTTAGAGGCAATGGGTATTACTATTGTTAAGAAGGAAGGCTATGAGGCTGATGACATCTTAGGAACAATTTCTCGCATAGGGGAAGCCGAAGGAATGGATGTTGCAATTCTGTCAGGGGATAGAGATTTACTTCAGCTTGCAACCTCTAAGGTTAAGATTGTAATTCCTAAGACCAGCAAAGGTGTTACCACCACCTTCTACTATTACGACAAGGATGTAGAAGAGGAGTATGGCTGTACTCCTATTGAGTTTATAGATGTTAAGGCGTTAATGGGAGATTCTTCTGATAATATTCCAGGGGTGCCATCTATTGGAGAGAAGACAGCTAAGACAATTATTAGTCAGTATAAGTCAATTGAGAATGCCTATGCCAATGTAGATGAGCTTAAGCCACCTAAGGCTTCTAAGAATCTTAAGGAATTCTATGACCAGGCAGTAATGTCTAAGGAGCTTGCCACAATATGTGTTGAGGCTGACATTGATTATGATATTAATGATTGCAAGCTTGAGAATATATATACTAACGAAGCCTATCTTCTATGTAAGGAGTGGGAGATTAAGAGACTTCTTCCTAGATTTGAAGATAATGTAAAGTCTCTAGACAAGCAGGAGTATAAGGTTATTAACAAACTCTCCCAGGTTGAGAAGTTGTTAGAGAGATTATCCTTCGAAGAATATGTGGGATTTGACTATGTGAAGTTCAATGATGATGAGAAGGATGGCCAGCTTGATTTGTTTAGCAAGGATGCGTTGCGACTTGTTGCCCTGTCCGATAAAAAGGACTGCTACTGTGTTGACCTAAGCGAAGAGATTAGCGAGACATATATTACTAACGCTATATATGACTTATCTTGTAAATGTAATATTGTATGCTTTAATCTCAAGGATACGCTATATGATTTTCCTAAGCTTAACAGGGATAAATGCTTTGATGTGGCATTAGCATTTTACCTATTCAACCCTACTAAGAAGGAATATGAATATGCTGATATTGCCAGCGAATATCTGGGACTAATGCTTCCTGACAAAGAGGAGTTGATTGGTAAGAAGAATATAGCT
>CAJOGN010000038.1:21062-21593 GCA_905234245.1 uncultured Lachnospiraceae bacterium | reverse complement strand
AAGGCATCCACCCTGCGCTCTTAATTGCTTTATTTATCCTCGTAGCGATTATTAAATCTTTTGCTTTTAAAAGCTTGTTTGGTTTTCTGATGTCTTGATATTTCAAGATTACAACTTCCCAACATTGCTTCGCAATGTCGCCTTGTCGTAAGGCATCCTCCCAAATGGGTATTTGGTTAGTTGTAATTTGTCGTAATTCTTTACCCATTTGGGTCCTTCCTTACGACATATACTATATGAAGTTTTCAAAGTACTATATGCTGCGTTTCGACTCAGTCGAAATGCTGCACGCGGAGCACCTTTCGCGTTAGCGAAACTATTATGTGCGACGCTCCTTGTTTTTTGACTATTTCTAGTCATTAGAAATCATAAAACGAACATCTTGTTTCGTCCTACGACCTCTAATGGCTAGAAATAATAAGAAAAAGATTCTGGCGACCACCTATTCTCCCGGGTCGTCTCCAACCGAGTACCTTCGGCCGCTTAGGTCTTAACCATCGTGTTCGGGATGTAAACGGGTGTTACCCCTAA
>CAJOGN010000038.1:0-19536 GCA_905234245.1 uncultured Lachnospiraceae bacterium | reverse complement strand
TTCCAACTGTTATCCCCCTGTATAGGGTAGGTTACCCACGCGTTACTCACCCGTCCGCCACTCAGTCACCTCAAGGTGAATCAATCAAAAGCAAGCTTTCTCAATCTTCGATTAGAGGTGCTTCGTTCGACTTGCATGTGTTAAGCACGCCGCCAGCGTTCATCCTGAGCCAGGATCAAACTCTCATGTTATATGTTGCGTTTTGGCAAAGCCAAAATGCTACACGCGGAGCCCCCCATCGACGAAGTCGATTAAAATGGGCGACGCTCCTTGTGTTATAATCCTCGTCAGAATAAAGCCAGGCTTCATTCTCTTTACTGTGTTCCCTGTTTCAAAGGAGCAACACGCCCATTATTAGTTTTCGCTTCGCGAAAAGGGCGGTTGCGTGCAGTCACCTTACTTCGTAAGCTAACTGCATATTTCAGGTTTGCATCTTACCAATTTGGTTATGCTTTGTTTCACTATTTAGTTTTCAATGTTCGTTGCGTTGACACGCAACTCTGATAATATATCACTTATCAACTACACTTGTCAACTAAAATCTGAATATTTTCTACAATTATTTTGTGTAGTTTTTGTGTACTATTTATATAACGTATAATCTGTCCTATTTTTCTAATACTACATATACCAATTCTCTTATATTATCCCTTGCGTAATCTAATTCCTTCTCACTTGCAAATGAGAATACTGCAATTCCCACAGGACGATTATCTGCATGAATATCTTCTATATATGCTCCCTTCTCTCCTCCTGGGAATTCTCTGAACTCTATTAATGAATCACGAATTGATGAATCAATATGCACATGACTAAACACCCCAGCACGAAAACTAAATACCGCATAGGATAATACATAGTTCTGCTGTCTCTTATAACCTTTTAGCTCTTCATAATATGACATATCATTTACAGCAGTGGTTACAAGTAGCTTCGTATAATCCACGCCACAATAAGCCTTAATATCCTGTTGGCAATAATACCCTGCCGGTCTTGGATTAATCTCAATAATGAAGTATCTTCCTTCATCGGTAAAGAAACCTTCTATGTTGAATTCTCCAAGTCTTGCATTTGCTTCCTTAAGTACTTTTCTTACTGCGGATTCGAATTCCTTCTTCATATCACTATCTAATACTACAGGATAAGTTGCAAGCACAGGTCTTAAAGGTGCTTCAGGGAACCTGTAGCAATAGCATAATCCATCCCATAATATATCATCATTTACTAGGAAAATATCAGCTTCAACTACCTTCAGAGAATCATGCGCAATAAATTCTTCGACGCAGACAACGCCATCTTCAGAATAGGATGCGGCTTTCGTGAAGGCTTTAATTATTTCATTCTCATCTGACTTATTATCGATCTTAGTTATTCCAAATGATGATGAGCATAAGGACGGCTTTACTATAATAGGAAATTGTAATTTGCTAACACCCTCTAATAATTCATCTAAAGCATTGGTTTCAAAATATTCTGGGCAAAATACACCTGCCTTTTTCTGAAGCTTACGAAAGAGCTCCTTCTTCAACAATTGATTGATGCACTCAGGGCTGTTGCCAGGTAGTCCTAATTCCCGTGCTATTATTGACGCTGACAATGAGGATTTGTCCCATACACCTAAGATACCATCAACCTCTTCTTCCTTCGCAATCTCAAGAAGCCTTTCTGTCTCATCTCCATTTACCCGATATGCTTTATGGGCAAATGCTTTATCAGGTTCATCTTCCCGTCTGACACAGGCAACAGTTTTCATACCAAGCTCTTTTGCAGTCTCCACTGCTGTTAGAAGTCGTCCATCTAATGAAGATGACACAACCATAATCTTCTTACTCATCCACTTCTCCGTAATCATTACTAATATTATCTAGTATCTTCTTCTTAATTAATGAGGAACTAATATTCGGTGTTCTATTTATACGAACAATCTCTTTTCCATTATCATTGCACCACTTCGTAATCTCATCGAAACGTTTACCATAGTGCTTCTCACCAACAACCAGCACATCGAATTCTGTCATTTCCATTGTTTTCTCGCAGAGCATATCGTATGTAAATGCTTCATCAACAATAGAGAGGGCATTAATCATTTCAAGCCTCTTACTTGTATTATAGAAAATGTCATAATCAGGCTTAACCTTCATTACATATTCATCTTCCTGTACGCCCACTATTAGATAATCACCATATTCCTTACATTTCTTGAACAAATTAAGATGCCCTATATGGAAATAGTCAAAAACTCCGAATGTCAATACTTTTTTCATTAATCCTTCACTCCCTAAACTCATGCCTAATCTTCTTCAGCGTCAAATAAATCGGATCATATATTCTTACATCATCACACATAGATTTGTATCTATCATACAGAATTGGAAGCTCTGTACAGCCCAATATACAACTAGTATCTTTATGAATTAATTCCAAGAACATGTCTTGTATTTCATTAGAATATTCATCTCTTTTTACTGCTTCAATGCATTTTCTAATTAGGATGTATTCTTCTTTGCAAGGAGCGTTACATATAATCCCTTTATTCTCGCACGCCTTTTGATAAATCTTAGAATCAATAGTACCTTCAGATGCTAATAGATTAATTCTACTTATTCTATCTGCAGAAAGCTCATCTACTAATGTATCAATAATATTTACAAGCAGACCTTCCGCCTTAGGAACCTTACTATATATGTCAGGAATAAATAGATGGGCGGTATTGCAATCAATTATTATACGATTACAACCACTTCTAATCAGATTGTCTATGGATTCAGACATTTCAATAATCAGCTTATCCTTGTCATCTCCCTCAAGGTAGGCTTTTACTCTGCTAGGCATTGTGCACCTATTGTCTATAATAATTCTTGGACGCTCCCATTCCTTATTCGCCACAAAAAGCCTGGCATATTGATTGAATAAATGTATTGTGGCGTATGTCCCCATTCCACCTAACACACCAATAGTAATTGATTCGCCTCTCTTATTCATTGTAATATATCCATCTCCTCAAGTATCACCTTAGCAGCATTAGGATAATTAATAGCAATATTATTTCTAACCCACTCATCCATTTCCTGCTTCTTAGAATAATTATCAGCATCAATATCTCTAACAAAAGCAACTATATCATCATTCGTATGAGCTATACTATATCTTTTTATTCCCTCTTTCATCTGAGTTGTAATATGTTCATCTGACAACTTATCATTTAACACAAAGCAACCTGGCTTACCGGTAAAAAGCCATTCTAATGTGAAGGAGCCACAATCATTAATTATAGCATCGCATTCCGAAAACAATCTAAAATACTCTCCCCCATTAGAATACTCTATCCCTGCCTTCTTAATCTTAGATAAATAATCATCCACCATATATTTTGTCCACACATTATCATTTATCATTCTAATGAATAATAAAGGATGCGGTCTAAATACAAAATCAATAGCCGGAAACATCTTCGGCAAGCTTAGAATCAGTTCATGATACATCATAAAACATGACAGGGGCAGTTCATCCATTTTCACAGTATGATGAGACGCAATAAGAATCTTCTTTCTTGACTTCGCCTTACCATTTACACGAGAATAGTCATCCATCTTAGTATAGCCCGTAAGTCTTACATTTGCCCCATTGATAATCTGTAGCTTCCTTATTTCTTCATAGGAATAAATTGTTTCTGTAAAATATTTCCACACATAATTAAGTTCAGGACCCTTCATCCTTGCATACATAGTCTTGTATCCCACATCATATCCGTAATTAACATATACAGGCAATACATTTCTCGTTACAGCATATTGAATAGAATGAATCTTAACTGCCATAGAATCGTATGGGTTGGCAAAATATATAATATCGTAATCATCAATTACATCTATATATTCATCAAATTCTATATCCCAACCATCTACCACATAATCATCACCATAATGATTAGCAAAATACTCTCTACATCTAATATAAGTATCTCTCTGGTGAGGATATCCTCTAGATACATCAGGAATTATTACAACCTTACAATCCCACCTATCATCTCGAGCCATCATAAGAGAGAACACAGCATCCATTCCATACATTGCATCATTAGACACAAAAGCAGCAAAATGAATAATCCTATCCTTCGACCTTCTCTTATTATCTATTACTTCCTGAAAATGTGAATTGAGTCCAGACGCCTTGTTCTTAATCTCATTCCATCTGTCAGGATTGTATCTAATATTATCTTGAATTTCTAATAATGCCTTGTCAATCATATGTATTATGCCCTCTCGTCATCTATGTTCTCAAAATTCTTCCTGAGTATATAATATAGCGCAAGCAAAACCAAGCTTAAAGCAAGAAGCATTAACATAACGCTATTCATTCCCTCCAGATGAAGAAGTAATGTTGCTATACCAGATACTATTGCTGTTAACAAATCAACTCCTATTGACTGAATAAAGAGAACATCGGTCTGCTTCTTAACATCGAGATGCTGTAACAAATAACTATTGACAACAAATCGGAATGGGTCATATAAAACTATTCGAAACAAAAATGCTACAACTGCAAAAGTAAGCGCTTTATACCCGAATGTCCGTATATTAAGTATTCCAAGTACAGAAATCAAAAATACACTTGTTACAACTACATAGATAATATTTTTAGGATTGATGCCCTTCTTCCGAGAGTAATTCAAAAACAAATTACTAACAATCTTAACTACTCTGCTAACAAGAAGAATTATGGAAAAATGAAATACAGTATTATCTTCAGTCGTAATAGCAGACAGACTATCCGTAATCATTATTTTCAAATTATTGCCAGAAACAGTAAATATTACCATGAATAATCCTAATAACACTATTCCACTAATTATAGATTTATCAAGTGACTTTAGGATTTTAACAGGGGACATTTCGTGCCACTTATTAAACTCATCATAACTTATATTATCATACCTGCTTACCATGAATGCGAGAATACATGAACTAATGCAGAATATAATACATATATACATAGGCAGATTCGAATTGATGCCAAATAACAGATCCATTAACAAAGACGCAACTAAACTTATAACAGCAGCAATTGTCTCAGACAAGGACATTATACTTATAAAATCAACACGCTTTGGGTCTCTTTGTTCTGCATTCTTAACAATAATTGTTGACATAGATTGAAAGCTAAGACCTGTAAGATACAGACTCTGCCCAATAATCGCCGGCACAATACTAGTTCCAAATGTTAAAAAAATTGCGGCCGCAAGAAACATACCAGCTGCCAGCATTATGCTGCGCCCTGGTCCAATCTTCTTAGCAACCACATCTGCAGGAAATTTCATAAAAAAAGAAATCCAAAAAGAAACCGTAAAAACAATAGAAATCTGCTCTGCAGTCAAGTCATAATTCAGGCTCAAAATAAGTACATCAAACCAACACCAGAAAAGCAAATCATCAGATGTTGATTGATACCAGCAAAAAATCTTCTTATTAAATTGGTTCTTACTTGGTGTATTCATATTCATTTATCTTATTGTATACATAAACCGACGTCTTATAATAGAAGTGATTAACCTTACTAAATCCTCTGTCAATAAGTATCCTCTCATATACAGGATTACAATAAAGAATCGTAATTATTCTTGGATTATCATTATACGAATCAACTATCCTACCAATCACTTCAGACATTATCTTATCATTAAAAGGATTATATAAATAAAAGGTATCGTAATCCTTATAATTAGGAAAATTCAAAGCATCAATATTATATACACTTATTTTCCTATGATTTCTCCTAAGATTATTCTTCGCATATTGACAAAGCTTCTTATTGAATTCAATTCCAGATATCTTCGTAAACCTAAAGGAACTAAAAACATTAAGAACAAATCCTTTGCCACAGCCTATATCTAATACTGAATGTCCTATGCCGCCATTCAAAGACCTGCATATATACCTTCTAAGAAATGGAACCATCAATACAGGTGAAGGATAATATTCAAATCTTCCATCTATATCACCAGACTTTTCAATGTGGGCATAATGCGTTCCATACCACATATCATATAGTCGCAAAGGAACAAGCGAAACAAAATATGTCAAAGTATACAGAAAATTATATATTCTTTTTATTACTGTCATCTCAACTCACATATAAAGCTAATAACACCATCATTCCACTCAACGCATATAT
Organism: uncultured Lachnospiraceae bacterium; assembly: GCA_905234245.1. Classification (GTDB taxonomy): domain Bacteria; phylum Bacillota; class Clostridia; order Lachnospirales; family Lachnospiraceae; genus RUG191. The sequence continues at coordinate 13,365 of CAJOGN010000038.1, read as the reverse complement.
CCCCATTATTCTGCTCACATATATTCTGGGCAATACTTAATCCTATACCATATCCTGATTTATCAATATTATGTGACTCATCTTCTCTATAGAAACGATCGAAGAAACGCTTGTAATCCGTATCAGCACCGGCTGCATAATCATTAGATACAGCAAGTCTGACATTATTTCTGCCTTTCTTAACAGCTTTAAGAGATACAGTAATTGTACCATTATCGTCACAGTACTTTATAGCATTATCAATTAGAATCATAACAAGCTGCCTTACTAAGCTCTCGTCATAATTAATGCTTATATTATCATCAATATCATTTTCAATAGTTTTATTCTCGCCTGACGCCATAGCAGTAAATTCTGAAAGCGTCTCATTAGCGACTTTAGATACATCAACTGGCGCATCAACTCTGTCATTCGACTTTTCCTTTGTCTTAGATATCATAACAAGACTCTTAATGAGTCCGTTCATTCTGTTAACCTGTCGTATGGTTGACTTAGTATATTCCGATTCTCCATTCACTATCTCTTCTAGCTCTGCGTTAGACTGAATAACAGCGAGAGGAGTCTTCAATTCATGACTTACATTTGTCAGAAACTGTATCTGCTTCTCATTATTACGAATCTCTGGCTCGATAGCCTTCCTTGAGAACATAAGAACTAATATGAAGGCCGCTAGCAGTCCAAGTATTCCCACACCAACAGATGCATATAACAACCTTTCGCGAGTGAAAATAATATAACTACAATCAAGCATAACAAGCTCAGTATTTCCATTAGGAAGCACATTCTTTCTGAAGAAATACATACCACTTTGACCATCAACTGCCTTCGATGACATTATGTTATATGCTTTTTGCTGAATGACCTCATCACGATATGTGTTACCTTTGCTGGCAGAATAATCAATCTCACGCCCCATATTATCATATGTAAATATGTAGAATATATGTCGCTGATACGAAGGGGAGAACAACTCTTCAAAGGAAAATGTATCCTGTAATTCAGAAATAAGTGCATCATCATATTCTAGGTCATGCTTTTTCTCAAGAATCACATCCAGAGAATAATCAATTTCTGCATTCTCCACCGTATAGTTAGCGAAATTAATCAGCGAACCAATAAAGAGTATAACTACTGCAAAAGAGCACATACTAACCGTTATGAATTTTCTTCTAATCTGATGTATTTCTTTTGTACTCATAGCCTCTCCTTTCTTCGCCTACTTAAACTAATTTATTTGCACACTTTGAAGCTTCCACCTTTTTCGCCGGATATACTAATATCTGCACCTATCATGTCCAGCTTTCTCTTAAGATAAGAAATGTATAACCAAGCCGTATCCTCATTAGCATCGCCTTCACCCTTCCATACTCTATCAAGTAATTGCTCTGTTGAAAGCTCAACATCCTGATTAAGTAATAGAACTGACATTAACTCGAACTCTTTGTTTGATAGTCTCACACTACTTCTAGCAGACAGAGATTGGGTTGAAGGTGTAAGTAACACATTTCCCATAGATATCTCTTCATCTGCACCAACACTCTGCCTTCTCATAAGTGCTCTCACTCTTGCAAGGAGCTCCTTAACTGCAAATGGCTTGGCCAGATAATCATCCGCACCTGCATCAAGTCCATCCACCCTGTCGTCTATCTCTGCCTTGGCAGTAAGAAGTAATACAGGGGTTACTATGTGGCGCGCTCTAATCTCTTTTAACACACTGATGCCATCCTTTTTCGGCATCATGATATCGAGAATGATACAGTCATAGCTGTCTGTGTTAATATGCTCACAGGCTTCTTCCCCGTCAAATACATTATCAACATCATAGTCCTGAGTCTTAAGTATTGTCGTTATATTCCTATTAAGATCCTGAGTATCCTCAGCTAACAATATTTTCATATTAATTTACCTCATCTATCTAATTGCTTTCATTAATAAGATTCCTAATGGTCTGCATTGAGCCATCAGTAGATGCCAGCTCATCGGCACATCGCTTCAGCTCCTCGAATATAAGGTCAGTGTTGGCATTGATTGATTTCTTATATCTAATATGATGCTCTAATGCTGCCCATGTATCCATGGAAATTGTACGAAGTTGAATCTCCACGAAGTAACCTTCAATTCTGGTAATCATATGAAGAGAACGATATCCATTAGGCTTAACATTCTTGATGTAATCCTTCTCCTGCACAACCTCAACATTTTCTACAATATAATCACGCATAGCATACACATCATCTAGGAATGAGCATACTATACGAATTCCAATTGCATCAAACAGCGAATTAAGTGCACTCTCAGGTGTCTCCGGAAGGCTCTGTCTGCGACATTTCTCACGCATACTGTCCTCCGCCTTAATACGAGACTTAAGGTGTTCGATTGGCTCCATGCCTGTCTTTTCTTTGATAATAGCGGCGCCCTGCTTGATAAGATTAACACTATGGTGCATAACCTTGTTCATCTCATCCTTATGGTCGCCATATATTGAATGATTATCCAATTCTAACTCCTTACATTTCTCCGAATCTACATACCCATATAGAATAGATAATTGTTTTGAAAATGTCAATAATTTGGCTATTCCATTTTCACAAATATTTATCTATAATTATAATTAGTTATTATTAATGGAAAAGAAGAATGCTATGAGTGAAAAGAAAAAAGTCGAGAAAATCAAAAGAAAAAGTCATACATTTCTGCCACACCTGGGACAGCGAATCATCAAGACAAGTATCGCTGTATTCCTATGCCTTCTTATTCATTATATTATTGGCTACAAGGGCATGATGCTCCAATCATGTATCTCAGCCATAATCTGCGTGCAACCATATATCCAGGATACGAAGGAATCTTCATTTAACAGATTCATCGGTACATTGATTGGTGGTGTATGGGGCCTTCTATTCCTCCTGCTAATTAAGCAGACAACCTTCGTTGCTTCCCATGAGATTCTAATATATCTACTGATGTCAATTGGAGTCTTAATCGTTATATATTCAACTGTTGCAATCAGGCTTCGTGATGCCGCTGGTCTTGCCGCCATAACATTCTTATGTATTGCAATTGGCTACGACTCAGAAGACACACCTCTTATTACAACGTTGTCCCGCCTGTTCGATACAATAATTGGTATTGTTGTTGCTCTTCTGGTAAATGTTATTAGTCTTCCTAAGATTAAGGAAGAAGGCAAGATATTCTTCGTTCGCCTAAATGACCTTGTGGTGGACCGCCTGTCTGAGATTAGTTCAAGCACACTTATTGCCCTTAACCGCCTCTACTCTGATGGCGCTAAGATTAGTCTTGTTAGTCCTTGGGCTCCTGCACATATCATGTCACAGATTGAGGATTTACACATAACTACTCCATCCATAATTATGGACGGCGCTGCACTATATGATATTGACAAACGAAAATACATTAAGATAGATAAGATTGACTTCGAAGATGCGAATTTCCTATGTCATACACTAAAGGATATGGACCTAGGTTACTGCGTCTATGCCGTTAGAAATAACACTACCCTTATCTATCGACAGGGTAATCTTAACGAAGCAGAACAGATGGAATATGACAAGCTGGGCCAGTCAGACCTTCGTAATTATATTGATGGTTTCTACACCAAAGACGATAGAATATGCTGCATCAGAACAATTGATACACATAGTAAGATAGATGAGCTTGCAATGGACTTAAAGTGGTCTCTTCCAGAGGATACTTACCGATTCGAGGTTCGTGTGCAGCCCTTCCTGCCAGAGTATAGTGGACTATACATATATTCCGCCGACTCTTCTGTTGAGAAGATGAAGGACTATCTATGCAATTCCTACTACAAGGATATGGAAAATGCTCTTGAGCGAGTAGACCTAATTCCAATCCGCGAAGACTATAATCCTGATAAGGACTCAGTACATCTTATTCGCAGATTAAGACATCTGTATGAAAGAGTTGGTTTTCAGAAGAAGCAAAAAAAATAGGAGCCACTTCAACTATGAAGTGAACTCCTATTTTTATTCAATAAATATTTCTAATTATTTCTTAGCTGCCTTCTTAGCTGCTTTAATCTCACGCTTACGTTCTTTCTTCTGTTCCTTAATGCGCTTGTAATTCTTACCGTAATATATTCTCTTAATGATATATACAATAAGAATTATGAGAAGAACAACTATTACAATTGCAACAACAATAATTCCAGCAACAACTCCTGTGAACCAGTTAGGGCTTGAAATAAATGCGCCTACGCTTAAATCGTCATCAACAATCTTACGACCTTGTGATTCTCTATATCTGTCTGGAATCTGACTTACGCCCTGGGCGTTCTTATCAAAGGACTGCATGTATAATGCAATGGCATCCCATGCCTTAACCTCTTTGCCATTAGCATCGTGGATAATTGCCTTATTAAAATCAGTAATAGGATTACCATTCTCATCCTTCGGAGTTATTGAAAGTAGTCCATAAGATGCATCAGATACAGAACCTAGCATCTGTCCTGAATACAAATCAGCAACTACACAGTATAATTTGTTATCATCAAAATCAGACTTGTTACCATTCTCATCTACGAACTTGACATCTGTTACCTTATTAAGAAGTAATCTGTTAGGGTTAAATGTAAAGTCCTCTCCACTCATGAATAATCTTGTACCTGGGAACAAATCTGATACAGAAGCATCAATCTCTGCCGCTGTCTTCATCTCAGCTCCTGTTAGATATACCTTAATAAGTGGATATCCTGGTATCTTGTCAGCGCCCATTCCCAGTGAGAAGGAATTGAACACATCATTTGTTGTAATATTACCCTTGCTATATGTACCTCTAATAGTACCACTTGGTACAACACCTATATCAAACTCTGTATTAGGCTCAGCCTGTTTTGCGGCATACATATATGCATCTGCTATCAATTCACCAAGGTTTTGTCCCTGATGGTCATCTTCAATAGCATCCATACTACAGAAATCAAAATCTGAGTATGCTAATACCTGATCCTTCGTAAGGCCGAATTGAGACAAATACTCTGTATCTATACTCTTGGCAAATTCATCAATTCTACCTTGAATTACAGGGTCAGAAGGAACTGTATCAAGGGTAGGAACTAATTTATAACTCTCTAATTCCCAACGTCCATCAGACTTCTGCTTCATCTCTAATGTACCAACAGTCTGTGTATACTCACCACATGCTCCTATGTATGTGTTACCAACCTTAAGTGGCTCTTCAAGCTCTGTATGTGAGTGTCCAGCAAGGATAAAGTCAATCTCTGGCACAGCCTTAGCAAGCTGCTGGTCTTCTGTCTTACCAGCTTCAATATCACCATCTAGACCACAGTGAGATGTAACGACTATCATGTCCGCTTTCTCATTTTTCTTAATCTCAGCTACTGTATCCTTGACAGCCTGAATTCTCTTATCTCCTGTCATGAAGTTAACTGTACATGTTGGCTCACATGCAAGAGCATTATCACCAAATACACCAATAACGGCAATGTTAACACCACCCTTATTAATCATTGTGTATTTCTTGATTCCGTATTTATCAAATACATCCTTAGTACTCTGCTCATCACCAGGATTAGACCAATCAATGTTACACTCAACCATCTGTGGTAATTTGTCACCAGAATTCATGGCTGCAGTAAGCATTTTTCTTACGCCTTCTGAACCAAAGTTGAATTCGTGGTTACCCCAGGTTGTAACGTCACAGCCCATGGCTCCTAATAATCTAAGCTCTACAGCCTGTGTCTCATATAATGTGTGGAATAATGTTCCCATAGAGAAATCTCCACCATCAATGTAGAGTAAGTCAGGATGCTTAGCCCTTTCTTCATTAATTATTGAAGAAACTCTGGCGAATCCACCTATATTAGTACCCTTCTGTCCATGATATGGCGTAACATAACTATTTAAGTTAGAATGCATATCACTTGTAAATGCGATATTTACCTTCTTCTCGTTATCAGCAAGCACAACACCCACCATTGCGCCAATTCCTGTGACAACAAGAGTTGCAATAAGTACTATTGCAATAATTCTCTTTTGCGCTTTCTTCATAATGTACCTATCCCCCCTTGTGTTTATTATTAGTTAAAAAAATTATAACATAAAAATCCTTATTTATATAACAATTTTGACACATCATTAAGATTATTGACACCAATAACCTCAATGCCCTTAAAATCCCCCATATCCTTTATGGATACAGATGGTACAATACATTTCTCAAAGCCAAGCTTCTTAGCCTCTGATATACGCTGCTCAACCATATTAACAGAACGAACCTCACCACTAAGACCAACCTCGCCGAAGCAAATAATATTATCGTCAACAGCAACATTTCTAAAGCTTGATTCAATTGCTATTACAAGCCCTAAGTCTAAGGATGGCTCGCTTATCTTAATTCCACCGGTTATATTCACATAAGCATCGTATTCACCAAGTGGCAGTCCAAGCCTCTTCTCTAGCACAGCCATTAGAAGATTAACTCTGTTATAGTCAACACCAACAGCCGTTCTTCTTGGCATGCCGAAATTACTTCTTGTAAGAAGCGCCTGTATCTCTAGAAGCATAGGTCTTGTGCCTTCTACCACGCAAGCAATTACAGAACCGCTGGCATTCTTGGCTCTGCCAGATAACATGTATTCAGAAGGATTCAGCACCTCCTTTAGCCCTTCCTGATTCATCTCGAAGACACCTATCTCATTAGTAGAGCCGAATCGATTCTTAACACCACGAAGTACGCGGTAGGACGCATACCTGTCTCCTTCAAAATACAGCACTGTATCAACCATATGCTCTAATACTCTAGGACCAGCCACTGTACCTTCCTTCGTTACATGTCCTACTACGAATATAGTAATCCCAAGCCCCTTTGCTATCTGCATCAGCACATTAGTTGTCTCCCTAACCTGTGAGACACTTCCTGGGGCAGAGCTTACATCCTCATTATACATTGTTTGAATAGAATCAATTACAACAATATCCGGCTTACCCTTCTCTATCACTCCCTTAATAAGCATTAGATTATTTTCAGCAAGAAGTGAGAGCTTGTCTCCGAATTTGCCAATCCTGTTAGCCCTAAGCTTAATCTGTTGCAGGGATTCCTCTCCTGACACATACAGAATTGTATTATCTGACGAGGATAGCTTATGACTCATCTGAAGAAGCAAGGTTGACTTACCAATTCCAGGGTCACCACCCACAAGCACAAGCGAACCCTTGACAATTCCTCCTCCCAGAACTCTGTCGAATTCTGATATTCCAGTTGAAATCCTTGTCTCATCACTATCTTCTATCTCTGATATTTTAAATGTTTTAATATCCTTAAGTTCTTTACTTATCTTCGTAGTTTTCTTGTCAATCTTCTCTTCTACGAAGGAATTCCAGGCTTTACACGCAGGACACTGGCCTGCCCATTTAGACGACTCATATCCACATTCCTGGCAAAAGAACACATTTACCTTTCCCTTGGCCATACTAACTCCTAATAAATAAACCCTACCGATAATTGGTAGGGTTTAGTGTTATTTCTTAACTACTTTAACTTTAACTGCATTACCTGCATCAAGTTCAACACTCAAGCTTAATTTGCCGCCTAGATTTGTCTTCATAGTTCCTGAATCGCTACCATTAATATTGATATCATATTCTGTCTCAGGCTCTAATTCCAAAGTAATCTGTGCGTCGCTTTCACCTTCTACTGTAAATGAAACCTCCGAATCACTTGCAGCAAAATGTTCAACTGCTGTTCCTGGTAATGACTCGTATACGAACATTCCATTTCTCTCTAGCTTGGTAACCTCATTAAATGTCTTAACCTTGTACAAATCTCCTTGAAAATCAAAATTATCAAGCTTAGACTTCGTACCTAGTGTATAATCGCCAAAGCTTAAAGTCTTGTCAGACTCACGACGAATTAACTCACTTACTACTGGCATATTTCTTTCCTCCATCTTTCTAGTAGAAATACATTGATGTAAATATCATAACATATAAGTTATTTCTTCTCAAATACAATCTCTTTCTTTTTTGCTGAAATTACAACAGTATCACCCTTCTTGTACTTGCTTGCAATAATCTCTTCTGCAAGAGAATCCTCCACATCAGTCTGGATCTTCCTTCTGAGAGGTCTTGCACCGTATTTTGGATCATAAGCACTGTCCACAATATAACTCTTAAGAGAATCCTTAACCACAATGGTTATTCCCATCTGCTCCTTAGCACGAGTGATAAGCTCTGTCATCATAATTGTAACAATCTTCTTCATATCCTGCTTATTAAGAGCGCGGAATACAAGTGTCTCATCAATTCTATTAAGAAATTCAGGCTTAAAGATTCTCTTAACCTCTTCCATAACAGAATCCTTCATATAGTTGTAATCTGCTTTCTCATCAGAACCAGAAGCAAATCCCAGCTTCTTAGGCTCTATAATAGACTGTGCTCCAGCATTACTTGTCATAATTATAATTGTATTCTTGAAGTCAACCTTACGACCTTGTGAATCAGTTATATGACCATCATCTAATACCTGAAGAAGAATATTGAATACATCCTGATGTGCTTTCTCAATCTCATCAAATAGTATTACGCTATAAGGATGTCTCCTAACCTGTTCGCTTAATTGACCACCCTCATCATAACCCACATATCCAGGAGGTGAGCCAATAAGCTTAGATACACTATGCTTCTCCATATATTCTGTCATATCAACACGAATCATAGCATCTTCTTTGCCGAATACTGCTTCTGCTAATGCCTTAGATATTTCTGTCTTACCCACACCTGTAGGCCCTAGGAAAAGGAATGAACCAATTGGTCTGTTATGAGCCTTAAGACCAACTCTTCCTCGTCTTACTGCACGAGATACCGCACTAACAGCCTCTTCTTGTCCAACAACCCTCTTATGTAGTGTTTTCTCAAGATTCTTAAGACGACTAGCCTCTGACTCATTAAGTCGAGATACAGGTATCTTCGTCCACTCTGATACAACAGTCGCTATATCATCAGCTGTGACTTCGATTTTCTTTCTCTTACTATCTCTAGAATATTTCTTCTTGAATTTGCCCAGCTTCTCTTTCGCAGCATCTCTTTTCTTCTTAATCTCTGATGCAGCCTCGATATTACTAGATGCTAACGCTTCTTCTAATTGCTCCTGATAATCATTAACCTTAATCTCTAAGTCATATACTTTCTCTGGAGACTTAACAACCCCAAGTCTAATCTTAGAGCCTGCTTCATCTAACAGATCAATAGCTTTATCAGGAAGGAATCTGTCACTTACATATTTCTCAGACATCTCCACGCAAGCCTCTAGGGCATCATCTGTATATACCACATTGTGATGCTCTTCGTATAGATGAACAATTCCCTTCAATATATCAAGTGTCTCATCTGTTGAAGGCTCCTCAACCATAATCGGCTGAAAACGTCTCTCTAAAGCGGCATCCTTCTCTATATGCTTACGATATTCATCAATAGTTGTAGCACCTATAACCTGAATCTCTCCTCTTGCCATAGCAGGCTTAAGGATATTAGAAGCATCAAGTGCTCCCTCAGCACCACCTGCACCAATAAGAGTATGCATCTCGTCAATAAACAGAATAATATTCCCTGCAAGAGACACTTCTTCTATTACTCTCTTAATTCTCTCTTCGAACTCGCCCCTGTACTTAGAGCCAGCAACCATTCCTGACAAGTCAAGGGAGCAAACCCTCTTATCCTTGATTGATTCAGGCACGGTACCAGTAGAAATTCTCTCAGCTAATCCTTCAACAATTGCCGTCTTACCAACACCTGGTTCTCCAATAAGGCAAGGATTATTCTTAGTACGTCTACTAATTATCTGAACAAGTCGTTTGATCTCTATCTCCCTGCCAACAACAGGATCCAGCTTACCTTCAGATGCAAGCTTTGTCAAATCTCTTGCATACTGCTCTAACATATTCTTTTGTTTTCTCTGGAAAGGCTTAGCAGTTTCCCTATAAGCTGCAGCTGCTTCAGGTCCCATTGCACTCATTACATCATTAGCAACTTTTCTGATATCCACGTTAAGAGATGTAATTAATCTTGCTCCAGCACAATCGCTCTCCTTAACAATAGCCATTAGAAGATGCTCTGTACCAATATGATTATTATTGCATTTCTTAGCATCTGATGCAGCAACCTCAAGCACTAAATCCATCTTAGGAGTATATCCATTCTTACTCTGAACAACTACTCCGAATTCTGGTGTGATTAGTTCCTCAATCAGCTTAATAATATTCTCTTCAACAATTCCATTATTCTCAAGCACAAGCGCAGCAAGACCATCCTTGACCTTGGCAAGTCCATATAGCAAATGCTCTGTACCCACGTAATTGTGCTTCATCTTCTTAGAGAAGCGCTTTGCCGCCTCCAGAACCTTCTTACCCTGAGGTGTAAAATCCATATATAAAAGCTCCCTTACTACTTATATTCCTAACAAAAGTATAACAATTAATGAATTATAAATCATTAAAATCAATTATATCCGAGCTAGAACCATTAGGCTTAGAGTTTTTCTTCTTGTCTGGTTTTGCGTGTAATTCTTCACTTAAGTCAAGTTCCTCGTCGCCAAATACGTTCTTTTTCTTCTTACTTTCCTTCTTAGCCTTCTTCTGAGCCTTCTTGATATCCTTCTCGTCTTCCCAGAAAGCAGCTCCTTCATCTTCTACAACTTTTTCCTGAAGCTGTGGCTTATTTTCTCTAGGAGATACATCAATATCATCCTTAGTATCTTCCTTAATTACATCTTCAACCTTAGGCAATTTATCTACTTTAAGTTCATCAATGCTCTTATCAATATCAAAGTCACCGAACTCTTCCTGAATCTCGTCTTCAATAGTAGGCTCATCTATATATTCATCAAACAAATCATCCTTTTTACGACGCTTTGCTTCTTTCTTGGCAGCCTTACGCTCCCCCTTCTCTCTCTTCTTTTGCTCCTTAAGAAGTCTCTTCTGCTCCTTAGGGTCAAGCTCGTCCTCGATACCAGCTTCGATAATATTATCCTTGCCTTCAGCCTCTTCATCAACCTCATCACCATCAATAAGGTCTGCTTTATCATCACGTTTCTTAAGAACAATATTAATAATAATAGCAACAACTACAATTACTACGAAGATAATTGCTGCAATGATATATCTCATATTAATTGACTTAAGTGTATCAAGAATTCCTGGTTCACTATCTGTCTTGGCATTAGTACTGCCTACTGTGAATAAAGCTTCATTTACTCTCTGAACTGTCTTCTCAGATACATCATATTGGAACCATCCAGTAACATTAGTTGAACTTGTTCCATATACATATACAAATCCATCTACACCCTGGATTGTATATACTTCAACCTGTCTTCCATCAACATCAATGGTACTCTTAGTAAGTTTCTCACTAATCATCTCACTTGGCTCTCCAGGAACAACATAATAATCAGGTCTTCCAAGATAGAAATTATCCTTGATTGAATTAGTTGTAGGGTCATATACATAGAATGTTCCAGGACCACCAACATTATCTACTGGCTTAAGATATACCATTGTTGTCTGACCATTGCTAATTCCCTTGAGACTCTTACCATTGATTGTAAGCTGTACCTGACTATATCCACCTGGAATCTCCTCAGGTGAGAATCTCTCTGATACAGTGTATTTCTTGCCATTAATATCGAAATCTTCTGACGCACCTGCAGGAGCAGCTGTATTAGTTGCACCAACATTTACAACCATAGAAGAACTACTTGCGTTACTTGAGCTAACAGCAATGGCTGACTGACCAGCTGCGTTAGCCTTGAAGGTAATAGTTCCCTGCTTGCCAGTAAAGTCAACCTCTCCGGCACTTGACCTATATCCACTAACATTACAATTAACTACAGAAAGCACATTCTCATTATACTTAACAGTCATATTACCAGACTCAGTTGCTGTTGCTGTTACCGTAAATGTATCACCCACCGCAGGGTTCTCTGTAGAAATCGCCACAGAAGATGTTCCCGCTGCCAAAGCAGTAAGTGGTGACATTGTTAATATCAGACATGCAACTACTGCCATTATTCTACTTTTAATTCTCATGTTATTACCTCATCTCTCTTATATGCTAATATATCTACAATTAGTATAAATCAACTTATTTTCACTAAAAAAATTACTACATATAGATTATAGGTAACTTTATTACAAAAATCAACCTAATCACAGAAAAAAGAAATAGACATATCACAATTGATATGCCCACTTATCACATAATTCATATTATTGTTATTCTCTACATTCCATACCACCCTACGCCTTCATAATTCCAGCCATTAGATGACAAGTGATTACGTTCTACAACATCTCTAGTGTAATGATGTGAACCAGGTCCAGTTGCATTAGGATTGAATAGCCGATATACAGCCTCGCCAGAATCAGCCGAATACCAACCTACTCCTTCATAATTCCAACCTATAAAATCAAGTATATCCTTTTCAATGACATCAGCGGTGTAGTGATGGTCTCCTGAATATGGATTATATAATCTATATACAGGTGTATCAGATATAATAGGCGCATACCATGCACATCCTTCATATCGCCAACCTACTATTACAAGATATTTCCTTTCATCATTTGACGCTGTATATAAATGTTCTCCACTATAGGGATTATACATGCGAAACATGATATTAGCGCCTTCCTTCTCAGGAATCACCTCATCCCCATCATTCAAGGATTGCGTAAGGCACCAATTCTTAAGATATATACCAGTGTCTGACAAATCATTTTCACTAAACTTATCAACTGAACCACAGCTTGATTTAATTAATGCAGATGTCTCGTTCTTATTACATAGCGACCATCCCACAAATGATACATTAGTATCATTGATAAGACTCTTCCAGGCATCAGCCGAAACATAATCTATACCGCCATTACCAGAGGCATCACATATAGAGAATTCCGATATAAATACTGGTGTTCCCGCTGCTCTTGCCTGTATTAATTTGTTCCTGATATTATCCTTATGTGTGCCAGCATAGAAATGTAAAGTATACATTACATTGCTATATCCTAGTGGATTAGCAGCAACCTGCTCTACATCCTGGGACCAGGTTGGTGTTCCCACAAGAATTATGGCATCACTATCATTAGCTCTTATTACAGGAATCACGGAATCTGCATACTGCTTAATTGTATCCCAGTTAGTTCCTCCATTAGGCTCATTACATATCTCATATAACACATTAGAATGACTAGAGTATCTTGCAGATATACGAGAGAAGAAATCTATGGCTTCAGCCTGATGCTGCATAGGATTAGAATCATGTAGGATGTGCCAGTCAATAATCACATACATTCCAAGGCCTGTTGCTGCATTC
>CAJOGN010000037.1 GCA_905234245.1 uncultured Lachnospiraceae bacterium | reverse complement strand
GGAATTGTAATTGTAATCTACGAAGGAAGCATCCTTGATTTCACCATCTTCTATATAGAATCCAGACATATCCACATAGATAGTTCCATCTTCTAATACGTAGCACAGGCTGCCATCAACCTCAGTTGATTTAACCTCGTAGTTGTTAGAATCCGAATCGGATACAACGTCATAATCGTAATATATAGTATAAGTGTCAGTTGCAGCGTCATATATTAATAGGTTACCTTTGTCTGTGTGATATGCTCTCTGCGTATCTGTAAGACCGTCAAGGATTGACATAATAGTACTTGCATCTTCTTCGCCAAATGTTGCAACAGTACTATTGTACATAGATGTTGATCTACTCTCCATTGCGCTGGCGAATTCAGAGTATTCTGGGTCAATCTCTGTTGACGCTTCAGCATCATTATTCACCTCAGATTCTGCAGAAGAAGAATCGCTAACAGTCTCTGATTCCGAGTCAACTGCTGATTCACTTGTCTCCCCTGTCTCCGAACTTACAGCGGATTCACTAGCTTCTTCTGTCTCTGAATCAAATGCTGATTCACTAGTTTGCTCTGTCTCTGAACTTACAGTAGACTCACTATCAACCTCTGACTCAATAGCAACATCGCTTGTGATTTCAGATGTAGACTCAACTTCCGACTCAACATCACTTGTGATTTCAGATGCAGACTCAACTTCTGATTCAACGTCTGACATTTCTTCACTTGTAACTTCACTAGCTGATGCCACATCCCCTGTATCAACTTCTGAAGAAGCCTCACTAGATACATCTGATTCAACAGTTGTGTCTGATGCAGACTCACTTATGAACTCACTAGCTGATTCTGAAGCAGATTCAAGATAGTCCACATCAAGTAAGGACTCGGAACCCACCTCCGACTCTTCTAGCTCAGCAGCAAATACTACATCTGCCTCAGGAATTGCACTAGCGCCACCTGCAACAATACCAGCAGCTGCAACTCCTTTTAACATTCCCTTCATCTTACTTTTTTTCTTCATAATAATGTACCCCTTTTCTGACACTATTTTACCTAAAAACCTATTATGTTTAACATTATATCACGATTTAGTCTTAAAATGTGGCTTAAACCCTTGTAAAATCGTGCTTTTTAGCGATTTCAGAACATCTCACAATCTAGTATTTCCTTATCTTAAATATAATATACATTTATAACAAAATATTTTATACTCGCACGCTATATATAACACATATTATATTTTATGTCAATTATAGTAAGCATTATATTAAATCTAATTATAATTTTATCTCACTTTTAATAGACATATTATGAATACTGTCTGATATATTACGCAAATCCACCATACTGTCGAACAAAAAATACCCCTCATAACATTTACCATATGGTCAATGCTATAAGGGGGCATTATATTAACTTCTACTATTCTATTTCTTAGACTTAATACTGTTACTATTAATAGGGAATGTGAAGTATGTATCTGGATAAGGCTCATTCTCCAGTGTAAAGTGCCACCACTCTTCAACTAGCGGCTTAAATCCATGTGACAGCATTGCTTCTCTAAGAATCATTCTGTTATTATATTGCTCATCTGTAATACCTCTGTAATCAGGATGGCTTAGCTCACCGAAGAAATCAAATGTGCCACCCATATCCACTTCCTTCTCCGTATTCATATCGAACAAAGTCAAGTCAACTGTACTTCCTCTACTATGTCCAGAATGCTCTGCGATATATCCCTGCGGGAAAAGAACACTCTTGTCAAGGTCTGGATAGAAATACGCCTTCATTCTTGTATCATTAGGATCCTTGGCCCAATTAACAAAATTCGTAACCGCCTTCTGTGGTCTGTATGCATCGTATATCTTCAATCGATAACCTTTGGAAATAACGTAGTCACTGACACTCTTAAGGGCCGTTGCCGCTTCCTTGGTTAGCATTGCAAGTGGCTCCTCATATCCATCAATTCTATCTCCTACAAAATTATAAGTAGAATAATACCTAATCTCTAGAATAGCATCAGGAACTGCTTCGCTTAACAGAACAAAATCTGATGAATCATCTGATAACTTAACATCACTTTCACTTGTTGAATTCGTCGCAGTGCTATTCGTTGTATTAGATGACTTTCCACATGCCGTAAGAGAACCAATCATCGCCACAATCATTAGCGCGCTTATAAGACTAATTAACCCTTTTCTCTTCATTCAACTACCTCCTTGTTGTTAAATCTTATATAGTACATTTCTTATATTATAGAACTTCTCATATCATGACATTCATTATATCATACAAATCTCGCCAGCGCCCTCTTAAGAGTATCAATCTCAATTGGCTTAGCCACATGTTCATCCATTCCCACCTTAATAGACTTCGCCCTATCCTCTTCGAAGGCATTAGCAGACAGCGCAATAATCGGAATACGTCTCTTTTTGCACAATCCTCTAATGTACTTCGTCGCCTCATATCCATCCATCACAGGCATGCGAATATCCATAAGAATAAAGTCGTAATAATCCTCTCCCTTGCTCCTAACCTTCTCAACAGCTTCTCTACCATTACGGGCATCCTCAACAACAAAGCCCTCTTCCTTAAGAATCTCAGTTGCAATTTCTCTATTAAGATCATTATCTTCTGCAAGAAGAATTCTCATTCCATTGAAGTCAATTCCTGATGTTTCGTCGTAATCCTCTTCGTCAACCACATCGTGCTCTCTCTTCTTGAATGGCAATGTTATGGTAAATGTTGTTCCTACATCCTTCTCGCTCTCAACCTCAATTGTACCATCCATAAGATCAACAATTCTCTTACAAAGCGGAAGTCCAAGTCCAGTTCCTTCTATTCCACTTGTAGTAGACGACTCCTCTCTTGCGAAATTCTCAAACAGATGCTCCTGGAATTCCTTAGACATTCCGAATCCATTATCTGCTACACTAAATTCATACAAGCCATAATCATCAACATCGCTTTCAAGCTGTCTAACGTGAGCCCTGACATTTCCACCCTGCTGAGTATACTTAATAGCATTGCTGACAATATTAACAATCACCTCATTGATTCTAACCCTGTCAAGAATTACATATCGGTCAATTATATTATCTATGTCAAATGTGTAATCAATATTCTTATTCTTAGCAAGCTCCTCTAGCATAGGCTGAACATAACATCCAAAGGAGAGCATATCTGCTTTATCCTCTGCCAAAACAACCTTGCCACTTTCAATACGACTCATATCAAGAATCTGATTAATTAGTGAAAGTAGCACATCGCTTGACTCTCTGGTCTTCTTAAGAGCGTCAATTGCCCTTTCCCTATCATCAATATTCTTCATGGCAATATTAGTAAAGCCAATAATAGCATTCATTGGAGTTCTGATATCATGACTCATATTGAATAAGAATAGAGACTTAGCCTGGCTTCCTTCTTCGGCAGCGCGTTTTGCCTTCTCAAGCTGCTCCTGTCTCTTTAGCTCCATCTTCATCTCGTCATCTACATCATGAAAACCAGCCGTAATACTTTGTATCTTACCGTCAAATATATTCGCATTGAATTTGACCTGATAGTATCTTATAACATCATCAACACTGATTCTGCAATTAACAAAATAAACTGGTCTTTCCTCTAACCTCTTCATAAGATTAGATGTGGCCACTTCCTGAAGGAATTTCTCTCTATCCTCAGGAACAACGAATATTTCAGCATAAGACTGCATTCTAACATCAAAGCCTCTATGCTTGGCACTTTCTGGTATCCTGTTATAGAATACTGGACTTGTCCTGTAAAATGTCTCTTTGAAGTCATCATTTACATCAATATATGACACGCAATCGAAATCCTGAGTCAGACCTGCGATAAATTCAGTCTTCTTAGCATCCTCTAACTCTCTGGCTAATTCCTCTCTATGACGCTCAGCACTAACGACATCATCAATATTTCTACCACCAATAACAACATTTCTAGTACTTGCATCATAATCAGACATATTAACTTCATACCACTTATCCATGCCCACAAGCTTAAAGCGCACAGAATATATCTTCTCATCACGGAGTCCCTCTACTATGGCATCAGGATCCATTTCGCGAATAAATGCTTCTCTATATCCTTCTTCTACAAATGCGTTGGCGAATCTATGCAACACAGTGTTGTATTCATGTTCATCATTATCAAAGACCATCTTCTTCTTGTAATTATCACTTACACGATACTTGTCCATATCACCAGTATCAAGATTAAGAACGGCAAGGATAATATATTCATAAGCGAGGGCTTCAATAATTGATTGTAGCTTGGAAGTCGATTCTCTAACTGCCTTCTCTTCTCGAAGCTTCTCAAGCTCCATCTGGGCTCTAACTTCAGAATCAGCATTTCTAAGACCTAGTAGGAATCGTCTGGCATCAGTGTCCTTCAATCTCACGAACTTCGCCCTAAAATATAATATGTCACCCTTATGATCCTCTGCAGGAAACGACATGGCATATGATTTCTCGTCTTCTAATCTCTTCCACACATTTTCAGCATCGAATCTGCTAATTATGTCTTCCTTATCCTTATCTGCCACTCGACCATCAATTATTCCATCAATTTGTTCAGAATAACTTGCATCATCGAACAAATGACTATTAGACAGAATATAATCATCATTAGTGCGTACAAGCTTTACCTTATCCTTGTCTGCATCAACTATAAACACAGCCTCATAATCTTGTGTAAGACCACTAACAAGCGCATCACGTCTCTGCTTACGCTTCAGCTCCTCATTCTCATTCTTGTAGTACACTTCAATAATAAGGTCTACAAAAACCATAGTAAGGGCTATACATACACCTACGCAGAGGAAAGGATATCCTGTGGCCGTCTGCAATATATCAGAGGCAATAAGAGGAATAGCATATATAATTATTGCCCTATTACGTTTTCTAGAATCAGGATCCTTGACTTTGACAATACGAATAAGGGCAAATATCGCAGCCCCTATAAGATATATATATGATATTATCTGCATTGCAACAAAATGAGAGCCTGCAACAACTCCGTTGTCACTAACTGAGAATACCAGCCCATTAAACGGAGTCATAAGCACAAGAACAACACCTATCGCCGCTGGCATAGATGCTAATGCTACAAATATTCCTTTGTCAAATAATCTTGAATCAAAAGACCTCTGGCAATACAAGAACCAGAATAGAGCTCCAAGAATATACATTACGTATTTTATGGTATTAACAAGATAGGACAGCCACATATAATCCGTAGTGGACCAGGAGAATACGGCGTTAATCAAGTCCATATCTACCACAATGCCATAACATACGTTAACAAGTAGTATAAGCTTGCCTCCCTTGAATTTCTCATTCAAGGCAAGCCTGATACTGTATATAAATAGAACTGTAAGAATTGCAATACAGAATAAATAAAGTTCAATACATATTAAAAGTCCAGTATTATTTAACTCTACCATAACCCCACCAACTTCTCGCTATATCTCATACCCCAAGTACACTTTATATTTTACTCTATTTCTTAACATTTTCCAAATAATTTATGCGTATTATGCATCAAGATTATTACCCTTTGTTTCTTTCACTTTAGCAAGTAATATACATGCAACTATTGTGAGTGGAATGCAAATGCAAAGCGATACAATTCCCAAAAGATTTGTGCCAAATACGTTCATGGCAACTGTGAATATAATAATTGATAATGCCATTCCTACGGACAAGATTAGGCTCATAACGCCAAGAACTGAAGCCCTCATATCAGTAGGCGTTGCTTCTGAAGGCATAACAAGAACAAGGGTATCAGTTATAGACCACAGGGTTCCTATGAACATTCCCCAGCCAATACCTATTACAATCTGACTCCATCCAAATTGTGTACCTAATACAAATATTACAAGACCTGCGATTGCTACTGCTGAGAATAGGAAACAGGCATTTTTTCTTCCCATAGCATCACTTAAGAAGCCACATATTAAAGTGAATAATCCATTTACAAAAGGAAAAATCACAAGCACCATGGAGATCATACTATCAGTGATTATTCCGCTATCCTCTGACACCTCTAGCACAGTTGTATAATATGATGTGATTCCTGTTACAAGGGCAAATGCTACTGCCGCAATCATTATTCTTCTAACCTGAGGATTTTTGAAAATGTAAATAAATGCATTCTTTACTCCTCCACGCGGTTTAGAATCACTAACATCTTTGTCAGCCTCTTTAACATCTATACTCTTAGCTACATCCCTGTTTTCTTCGTCTTCAAGCTTCTTATTGTTACTATCTTTATTCTTAGCCTTATTCTTAAGGAAGACCGGCGTCTCTTTTACAATAGGAATACAGATAAGTGCTACAACAATTCCCATAATAGCAGGAATCAGAAAAACCATTCTCCATGAGCTCAAATCGTCCTCGTGATAAAACATTTGCCTAAACAAACCAATTAAAGCCACGCTTATAAGTCCAATGGCTTTCGTCAGATTACATAGCTTCGCTCTATGATTGTCAGGCGCTGTTTCAATAATATACATAACCTGCATATCATTTGATTTGACAAATGTAATAACCAACACACCAATTATATAAACAATGTAATTAGGTGCTATCATACATATTAGCATTCCTAATCCCATAAGAAGTGTATTAAGAATTAGAAAAGGCTTTCTTCCGAATTTATCAGCCAAAGCCTTATAGAAAGGTGCAATTAACATAAACACATATGATACCATTGACATTGTTGTAAAGAGACCAACTGCTGACGCGTATTCGTCCGACAATACTGACCCTCCTGGCACGTCAAATAAATCTAGAATTACGTATGGTTGCATTGATGTTGTAATATTAGAAGAAATCTCATCTACAATGTATATTGCTGTAAGAATAACAAATAAAACAACAAGATAACCTATCCTTCTCCCATTTTTACTTTTACTTTCATTCGAACTATTGTCCATTGTTATATTTCCTCCCACTTTCATCTTATAACACGATTACAATTATAGTCTTGTTTTTATCACAATGCAAATATTGATTTATACCTATAAAGAGTGATAAAATCACATACATACGAATTATAATTTAGGAGGACAAAACAATGGAGAATAGTATTGAGACGAAATGTCTTCATGCAGGCTACGAGCCTAAGAACGGTGAGCCAAGACAGCTACCGATATATCAGAGTACTACTTTCAAATACGATTCTAGCGACCACATGGGTGCATTATTCGACTTAGAAGCGGAAGGATATTTCTATACAAGATTACAGAACCCTACAAATGACCTTGTAGCTTCCAAACTATGTGCCCTTGAAGGCGGAGCTGCTGCGATGCTTACATCATCAGGACAAGCAGCTAACTTCTTCGCTATATTCAATATATGCGAATCAGGCGACCACTTTATTGCAAGCTCTGCAATCTATGGTGGAACATATAACTTATTCGCCGTTACAATGGCTAAGCTTGGAATTGAATGTACATTTGTTGACCAGACTCTTTCTATTGAAGAATTAGATAAATATTTCAAGCCTAATACCAAGGCTGTATTCGGTGAGACAATCACTAACCCAACCTGTACAGTTCTTGATATCGAGAAATTCGCCACACTTGCCCACAAGCATGGTGTGCCACTAATTGTTGATAACACATTTGCAACACCTATTAATTGCCGTCCAATAGAATGGGGATGCGACATCGTTACACATTCAACTACAAAATATATGGATGGTCAGGGAATCAGTGTTGGTGGCGCAATTGTTGACAGCGGAAACTTTGACTGGATGGCTCATAAAGAAAAATTCCCTGGACTATGTACTCCTGACGAGTCATACCACGGAATTACTTATGCAGAGAAGTTCGGTAAGGGTGCCTATATCACTAAGGCTACTGCACAGCTTATGAGAGACTTTGGCTGTATCCAGTCACCACAGAATGCTTTCTACGTACACCTTGGACTTGAGACACTCCACGTTAGAATGGACAGACATTGTGAAAATGCTCTTAAGATTGCGAAGTTCTTAAAATCACAAGACAAGGTTGCATGGGTTCACTATGCCGGACTTGAGGATGATGATTATTATGACCTTGCTCAGAAATATCTCAAGAATGGCGTATGTGGTGTTCTATGCTTCGCAGTAAAGGGCGGCAGAGATGTGGCTATTAAGTTCATGGACAACCTTAAGCTAGCTACTATCGCAACACACGTAGCTGATGCAAGGACATGTCTGCTTCATCCTGCAAGTCATACTCACAGACAGTTAAGCGACGAGCAGCTGATTGAAGCAGGTATCTCACCTGACTTAATCCGCTACTCTGTCGGTCTTGAAAATGCTGATGATTTAATTGCAGACTTACAACAGGCTTTGGAGAGTATTCATTAGAGTACTCTCCAACGGATTCCTTCGTTAATCCAATCCATAGATTCAAGCCACTCTATCTCCCTTGTATCAGATGTCCAATTATGTGGACCGGAAGGATGATATAGTCTCCACTGAGGAGTTCCCTTAGTTGAATCCTTATCATATACATAATGAGATATTCTCTCATATATCCATCCCATTGATACATCATATTCTACTTCACCAACAGACTCTGTATAATGATGTGTATCAGTATATGGATTGAACAATCTATATACTGGTGTTGCATCAGCATCTCTTGCATCTACAACTGTATAATCTGACTCCGCCTCATGTTTCCAGCCAATTGACACTAGATATGCTACTTCCCCTGCATTCTTTGTATAAAGATGCTCTGCTGTAATTGGATTATACATTCTACATATATTACTTTGCTGAATTATATTAATATCCACCAATTCACTATGGCCAGTATATTCATTCTTAACAAGAGCTTTGCCCACATCTTCATTAGCCGAAATAACATTATCAGATTCTGCTTCCGGCTCAGACTCAGGTATGTCCTGTATCTTCTTTGTCTGTGTCTTGAATGCTGTATTGGTAAATGTTGCTATATATTCTGTAGTACCTTTTGAATCAGTTGTTGGAGAAATAATCACTCTAGATGTAATAACAGCCTCTTCTGACTCAATATGCGACGAATCTCTCTTACAAATTCTTGTTGCAGTACACTTCTTACCATCGCTAGACCATTCATATGTAGGACTTCCCCAATCATGGCCTTCTGTATCACAGTCTCCTTCATCTGGTGTGTCTGGAGTATCCGGCGTGTCTGGTGTATCTGGTGTATCCGGCTTGTCCGGTGTGTCCGGCGTATCTGGTGTGTCTGGTGTGTCCGGTGTGTCTGGTTCATCACTTCCTCCGCCACTATAAGTAGCAGTCGAAACAGAACTGTCAAGGTATTTATCCTTTACTGCCATAGCTTTAACCATTTATCGTGTCACCAGAACTAATAATACTACTCTTAGAATATGCTGGCGAAGGTGTTGAGCCATCAGTAGTATAATATATTGTTGCACCTGCAGTTGCGTCAGTAATCTTTATAGTATAGCTATTGCCATTCTTATTTACATCAAGCACTGGTGATTCTACTGTACCAGCAGGTGCCGGCAAGGATGTTCCAGCCTTTGTTGGCGTAGAACCTATATTCTGCGTACATGTCGGTTTGATCCCAATCCAGAATTCAGTAGGTGTATGTGCTTGTCTGTTAACTGTAGTAGACTCATTTCCAAAAGATACGTCATCTAGCATGAAATAACTATAGCGAAGTATATTGCTAGAATCATCCCATGTACAATCTACATTGTACCAGGAATTATTAACTCTTATCTCATTCCATTGATGTGAAGGACTCGTAATTGACACAGAATCAATACCTAATGCATTACATAGTGCATCATAAGTCTCAGAATATCCTACACACACGGTCTTCCCAAGAATTAATGCAGAATACATACTTTGTGTAAAATACTCTTCATCCTCTTCATGCGACAGTCCAGCACCCTGAGGACTACTGCTGCTTACAACTTCATCGTTATATGTGACATTTGCACTAATCTTATCATGAGCAGCCTTAGCCTTGGACAGCTTATCAGTCTCTGACGAAGGTTCACCAATATCACTTAACCATTGATCAAGTTTATGTCTTACAGCTGCCGTTGCCTCGCTTCTATTATGGGCATATTCAAAGTACTCATAAACTCCAAGATATACATAAGAATAGTCACTAGCGAATATAATGCTGTTATTCAAATAGTAATATTGTGGGTTAGACGCTCTAAACATATACAGGAAGTTTGATAAATCATCCGAACTACTAAATACAGATTTGCCATTTGAACCGGTGCAATCTATTTTTCCTAATACAGGTGCACTTCCACCACTGTATGTAGTTGTTCCGAAATCAGTGTCCTTATTATTTCCATCAAGATAAGAATATGCCAAAGCATCCAGCCTATCCCATACTGCCTTCTTATCATCAGATAATTGATTATAGAAATAGTTAGAAGAATACTTATCCCACTCTCCAGTATACCTGGCCGAGCCAAGTATCTTCTCAGAGAAATATACATCCTCTGCATTCTCTACTTCAGGTGACTCAGTTACATCTGAGGCCTCTATAATATGCATATCCTCTATTACATCATCATAGTTTACTACACTATTAGCGTTGGCAGCTTGATTTACATTTGCCGCAAATGTATCTACGCCAATGTTGATTGCTACAAGGCTTACAGCAAGTAGTAAAGCCAATACAGATTTGAATGTGACACTTTCTCTGCGATTATTATTCTTCATATTGTACCCCATATATTATTAGTTACGTAGTTGTTCTCTTAAATTTCATTGTAACACAGAAATCAATTTATATGTACACCTAGTTTGATTATTTTATTGCATATAAAAACAAGCCACAGGTTCACCCTGTGGCTTGTGAATTAATGTAGGGAGTCTTGTTAATACTCCGTAGTTGGCGTACTAGCATCAGTTAAATAGGACGCGCCATACAGCGCGCCCCTTCATAGTAGTCCCCCTGTCAACTTAGTAGTTTTTCATTATTTCATCAGCCATAGCATCAATCTGCTTTCTGCTATCATCATTAAGGGCTGATGTGATTGTAACCTTATTCTCAAGGAATGTTATGTCCTTAGAATCTTCTAACTTCTTATGCATTACACGAGCTGCTGCAGGTGCCCATGAACCATTCTCAACGAATCCTATTGTACGATTCTTGTATCCTCTCTCTGTGAGGTGGTCGATGAATGTATTCATGAATGGGAAGATTTCTCCATTGTATGTTGTAGTTGCAAGAATTAATGTATCGTGTCTAAATGCATCCTCAACTGACTCAAACATATCATCACGAGCAAGGTCAGCAGCCTCAACTCTTGGACATCCCTTCTTCTTCAATGCTTCAACTAATTCTTCCACTGCCTTCTTAGTATTACCATATACTGATGTGTAAGCAATGAATACACCCTTAGTCTCAACACCATAAGATGACCATGTATCATAAGTCTCAAGATAGTATGATAAGTTCTCATCAAGTACTGGTCCATGAAGTGGACAGATAATATTAATATCAAGTCCAGATACCTTCTTTAGTACGTTCTGCACCTGTGCACCGTATTTACCAACGATACCGAAATAATATCTTCTTGCTTCACAAGCCCAGCCTTCTGGATCCTCCACATCGTTAGCACCAAATTTACCAAATGCGTCAGCAGAGAATACAACCTTATCAGTCTTATCATAAGTCATAATAACCTCTGGCCAGTGAACCATTGGCGCTGTAACAAATGTTAACTCATGCTTACCAAGACTTAATGTATCTCCTTCGCCTACAACCATTTTTCTGTTAGAGAAGCCTTCATGATAGAAGTTGTTGAGCATCTTAAATGCATTAGCAGAAGCTACCATAATTGTCTCAGGATAAGCCTTCATAAATGCCACAACATTAGCACTGTGGTCTGGCTCCATATGCTGCACGATTAAGTATGTCGGCTTAGCACCATCTAATGCCTTATCAACATTTTCAAGCCACTCATCCTTGAAGTTGGCATCTACTGAATCCATAACGGCAATCTTCTCATCCTTAATAAGGTATGAATTGTATGCCATGCCAAGTGGCACCTCGTATTGTCCCTCGAAGAGGTCAACCTCGTGGTCATTTACTCCAACATAGATAATGTCATCTGTAACTCTCATACTTTTATTCCTCTCTTTCTATACACATACATGTCATGTATTTATTTTGAAAATCTTTATGCAAAGATAGATTAACCTCCTTAGCGTTACTTGTAATCGCTTCAAGATAATCTATATTAACATCGTTAACTCTCTTAGATATGTCAAATGCGAAATCACATTTACCACCTATTGAAGAAGCCAAAGTAATGGCACCGCCGATACTTGAATTACCCACAGCCTCAGCCTTATCCCTTAACTGCGAAGGTATAATTCCTATACTCGACGCTTTGCGAATATCAATACTACTTCCAAAGCCTCCTGAAATGTATAGCCTATCGACGTCACTATATATAATACCACTTTCTTCTAATAAAATCTCTAGTCCAGCCCGAATTGCTGCCTTAGCTAACAGAAATTGCCTGATATCATCCTGGGTAAGCGCAATGTCCTTATATATCTTATATCCGTTCTGAATATATTTGTCTATAAGAATACCGTTCTCATCTATTATATCATTTTTTCTAAGTTCATAAATAATATCTACAAGGCCACTGCCGCATATTCCAATAGGCTCCTTGCCACCTATTGTATCAAATGCCCTCAGTCCATCTCTAATCTCGAAATGACTAATTGCACCCTCAACGCTTGCCACTCCGCAGGATATGTTAACCCCTTCAAATGCTGGTCCTGCTGCCGTGGATGTGACTACAAATTCATGGCCCCTTCGTAGAACCATTTCTGCATTAGTTCCTAAGTCAATCAGGATAAATGTGTTATCATCTTTCACACTGGACATACCTGCATCTTCAAGGTTACTATCATCAGATGGCAGGTTCTGGCCTGAATGTATTGCCAACACACCGGATGTTATATCTGCCCCAACGAAAGTAGTAAAACCTGGTGGAATAATAACCGGAATTCTATCGTCGATACCTAAAACATTTTGTGTGTCAGTTACAATGGTTTTAATATTAACAGGCGCATACGGATACGATCCTAATCCACTGCAATCATATCCCATTAGTATATGGCACATGGTAGTGTTGCCTGTTATAATAATCGTTCTAACAGCAGAAAGATATGTCCCATTATTAGTACACATCTCGTTAATCCCTGACACCACATCTTCTACTATACATTTCCTAAGGTCTTCTAATCTGCCAGAGGATGCCATATTAATTCTTGATATTACATCAGCACCATACTTGCGCTGGGAATTCACCCTGCTGCTTGTTGCAACCACCCTGTTAGATTCATAATCTACCAGCACAAATACTATAGTAGTTG
Organism: uncultured Lachnospiraceae bacterium; assembly: GCA_905234245.1. GTDB lineage: Bacteria > Bacillota > Clostridia > Lachnospirales > Lachnospiraceae > RUG191. The sequence goes on along the minus strand of CAJOGN010000037.1, from coordinate 15,967 downwards.
TTCCTATATCAATTGCAACATTATAGCTCTTAGAACTACTCAATGAAGATTCCTTATCACTAGTAGATTCTTCCCTATCCTTATCTCCTGCATATCCTTCCTCAATCTTCATATCAGGGTCTAACATATAATTATTAACCTGAATAGTCAGATTGTCGTAGTTAAGAAGCCAATCCTTGGTAGTCTTGCAGGCAAGCTTCTTCTCATCAGAAGATACTGAATCAATTTCCTTAATTACAATATCACATTTGCCACATATACCCATTCTACCACAGTTAGCAGCAATGTATATGCCCTCATTCATAAGAATGTCCACAAGATTATCGGGACTATCATTATTAACTTGTATCTTCTTCAATTTGTCTTCAAGTAGTATGGTAAGATTCATATTAATTAGGAATTAATCCACTCAATAGCTTTCGATGCGTTTTCTAAAGAGACTCTGCTGCCGCCCTTATTAACTAAGTCAAGCATATCCTGCTCGCCAGCGCTAATATTCTCCTTGCCTCCAAAGTCCTTATTGAACTTCTTCTTAATCACCTTCATGATGGTCTTATCAGCACCGCTTACCTTGTCCCATTCGAATCCACCCTGTAGATAGAAGAACTGCTGATTATTAGGAATCTTGTTATGCTCCTTAATATCATTGTCAGTAGCTCCCATAGGTGCCATACCAACAGCGCACACACCACGAACATCGAAGGATTTTATGGCAGTCTTGTATCCTTTGATTCCGCTGCCCATAATCCAGCCTATAAATAGGACTTTTGAGCTGCTATTTAAAGCTGTTTTAGCAGCATCTAACTCGTATGCTTTAACACCTGTTTCCTTTTCCATTATTTGCGCATATTCCTTGCCGTGTCCGGCCTTAGAATTGTATACAATTGCGTCTATTTTAGCCATTATCATACTCCTTTCTGCGCCGTCACCCTGCTTCGCAGGCTAACGACATATTACCGGTCGTAAGGGATCCTCCCAGCTTCGCTAGGGTCCCTCCTTACGACATATCTTACGACATATTATATCACATATAGCATCTGCTGTAAGATGCATTTGCTCTTCTCTGCTAATTGTTGGATTGCCATCACCTTCCTGCATACCGTAATCTCCAAAATAAGAATGACAACCACCAGGAAGCACTACTTCAACTAAATCAGAACCAAGGTTACTCTTCGTGGAATCATACCTGTCACGGTTCATTACCTTATCCTCAGAGCCATATATACTTAATATCCTAAGATTCTTATTAGTTAAGTCATAGGTCGAATAAGCTCCAAGAAGAATTATTCCTTTAACCAGATCATAATTATCCCTTACGAACCCTGCTGCAATAGCTCCACCCAAGGAATGCCCCATTACATACCAGTCACTAATATATGGATATTCCTTGATTACATCTAATGCTTCATCTCCATCAAAAAAAGCGAGATTAAAAGGCATCTCAATTAACACACAAAGCAATCCCCTATTGGCACACTCCTGCATAAGCGGAGCGTAAGCTTCATATTGCACCTTTCCACCAGGATACATTATAATACCTGCCTTGGGATTAGGATTGTGAGGCGCGAATACCAATGCATTATTGCCACCAATCTTGGCCTTGCTTACATCAACTGTATCAGTGCTAATCTGTGAAGCAAATATGGCATCATGACCAGCCTTATAATACACATCAGCATAAGCGTAGAATCCCACCATATTAGCTGCTACAAATAATACAATTATGCTTAATATAATTACTACTTTCTTTTTCATAACGGCTTCTTTCTTACCACACATTTCGTATAAATAAGCTCATAACAGGCTTATGCGAAAAGAAAAGGCATCAAAAGACACCTTTTCTCTAATCACCTAATACAAATTGTTAATTAATCTTCTCTCTTAGAACCCCAGAAGAATACTGCCACTGTACCAGGACCAGTATGACTTCCGATTGTTGTTCCAATGTTATTGATTTCCACCTTGCCATCAAGCTTAGGAAATCTCTCTTCTATCTGTCTTGCAACTTCCTTGGCATCGTCCATACAAGCTGACATACTTATATAGCATTTGCCATTATAATCAAGTCCACCATCTGCGAACTCTTCCATCTTGTCAACTGTTGCCTTGTAGACCTTCTTCTTAGTTCTAATCTTGTATCTTGGAATAAGACGACCAAGATTGTCCATATTAAGAAGCGGGCAAATGTTAAGTAGCTGACCAATTGTTCCCGATGTCTTAGACACTCTTCCTCCCTTGATATAGAAAGAAAGGTCTGTAGAGAAGAACCAGTGATGTAGATTAAGTCTATGCTCATTAACCCACTCATATACTTCATCAATGCTCTTGCCCTCAGCTCTTAATTCAGAAAGGGTCTGCATAATAAGACCATATCCAGATGACGCACCAAGGGAATCAACTACGTAGATTTTCCTGTCAGGAAATTCATCCATAAGTGCATCTCTTGCTATATTAGCGGAATTAACAACTCCTGATATTCCTGAAGACAAAGATACATGTAATATATCCTGTCCTGCCTCTAACATTGGTCGAAAATACTCAATAAATTCGTCAGCGTTAATCTGTGATGTCTTAGTGTCAGCACCATTAGCCATTCTCTCATAGAACTCATCGAAATCCATTGTCTGTCCTAAGTCATCTAAGTAATCAACTCCATCTAGTTGATAGTGAAAGCAGATGTATCTTACATCGATACTTTCAAAATGTTCTTTTGATAAGTCAGCTGTAGAACAACAGCTTAATACATAATTATTCATCACAACTCCTTAAAAAAGGGTACAACAACCCTAAGTATTAACCCTTGCTGACTTAATAGACTTTACCACGAATCAGGTGTAAATTCAATATATTTTATAAGAAAAATCCTTTTTCATCACACATATGACAAAAAAGGATAAATCTTACAAACCAGAATATGCTAAGAAGAGCAGCTTCATTCTCTCATCATCTTGTACATAAGTATTGTTATGCTTTTCTCCTCTATACACAATATCACCCTTACAATATACAATTAGTTGATTCTGGGGGAATTCTTCCCAAGGCTCATCATCTAGTGCCTGGGTGGATATTAAAACTCCGCCACCTACATCCTTCTTATGCAAGGTCTTCTCTTCATTCTTGTGAACATACAGATACTCTCCATCAAAAATCATAAGATTAACCTTGTTATCCGGAAGAACAACCTCCTTAATTACTCTGTCTATTAGTTCAAATCTGTCAACATCAGTGTTCTCTCCCTTCGAAGCATAGAGTTTGTTAATCTCATCAATTATATATAAGAATATTCTCTCGCTATCGGTACTTCCCTTCTGAATATACTGATAATGCTTCAACACATCAGATTCAAATATTGAACCATTATGCATAAACACCCATCTTCGCCCTGTCTTGTCATACATAACGAAAGGATGTGTGTTATCATCAGATATTTCACCAATTGTGGCCTGTCTTATATGAGCAATACAGCTGGATGTAATAATATCATTACCCATAATGCTCTTAAGATATTCACTATCTGATGCCTTAACAGGCTCCTTAGTAATATGAAATGGTTCTTTATCAAAAAGAACCATTCCCCATCCATTACAATGTATATCACTATGCGAATAAAATGTCTTAAGATATTCATTAATATAAATATCTTTCTTTGAAGACAATCCAAACAATTCACACATTAGCCAAATACTCCTTATCCGATTCAGATAAGCTATTATTAGCCAGATTAACCAAATAATCAGCCCAAAATGTAACTGACTTATTATGGTAAATCTTAGCATCAACACCATCATGTTCGATACTTCTTATAGCTTCATTAATTAAGTCGATACTGTTAATGTCACCTAGCTTCTCATCAATAGCCTTCAGGTTATCTTCGTTGTAAACCAATCCTTTTAATAAAGCTACATAACCTAATGCCTTATCAATTGGAACGCTGTCAGCTATCCTAATCTCAATATATTTCTTAATTCGAAAATGGAAGAACTCCATGGACATAAAATGCTCAATTAAATCTCTTCTTCTATCATCATCAAGCTCTTCTTCCTTAATAGTGCCATCAGCAAATAAATCAGCGGCACTTTTATTGCCTACATACCTTGTATCACCTTCGTCAGTAACAAGTATTAACGGCGTATTATACACTGTCTTAGCAATACTTCTATAACCAAAGTCATCATCAAAAGAATCAGGGAAGAATCCTGTCCTGTCAGGATCTAGGTCATCCCATTGCTGTATCCTAAATAGATGTGGCGCATCACTTGCATCCTTCATTGTTGACTTTGGATAAGATTTACTTTCCATCATCATCATAAGAATAGGAGATATCTTCTGAAGCACACGAAGCTTAAGCACTAAGTCTTCTTCGCTATTATAATCTACAGATACCTGAGTTGATGCAGATGCACGCATCATATATCTTCCGTATCTACCAGTATCCCTAAAATACCTGTCCATATAATGGTACCTCTTCTTGTCTGATAGTGGTATCTCATCAGGTGTAATTTCACCACTTTCCACAAGAGGAAGGTTCCCCTTAGTTATAAGCTCATAGCCTCTTTCCCTAAGGGGTTCAACCCATAGAGTAAGGAACTCATCATAGATTTGTCTAATCATAGACAAATTGGATATTGGTTTAATACTAATCTCAATCTGACAGGAAGGCTCAAGTGTTATAGCATAATCATCATTAATATAACCCACACTATGACCATCCTGCACCAGAATATCAGCATTAATCTTATCTGCAATCTCTTCAATAAGGGCTGTAACCTCATTAAACCCAATCTGATTACCCTTATCATCAACTGCAAAATGCTCTATCTCAAGTCCAAGGTTCTGACTATTAGTATTTCCTTCTTCAATATATTCTTGTATGTAGTCAATAAAACTCATGTCTAATTCACTTTCAATCTTCTGTAAATAACGGTGTTGAGTAATATCTGTCTCCACTATCAGGTAGTAATGCAACAATTACCTTACCCTTATTCTCTGGCTTCTTAGCATACTCAATTGCACCGAATAACGCTGCTCCTGACGAGATACCAACTGAGATGCCTTCCTTTCTGGCAAGAAGCTTGGCTGTCTCAAACGAATCCTCATTAGATGCTGTAAAAATCTCATCATATACATCTGTGTTCAATGTATCAGGTACAAATCCTGCACCAATTCCCTGAATCTTGTGAGAACCAGGGTGTCCTTCTGATAGGACAGGTGAATCCTTAGGCTCTAATGCAACAATCTTAACATCGCTGTTTTGATCCTTAAGATACTCACCAACACCTGTAACAGTTCCACCTGTTCCAACACCTGCGATAAATATATCAACATTTCCATCAGTATCATTCCATATCTCTGGTCCTGTTGTTGCCCTGTGCATTGCAGGATTGGCAGGATTAACAAACTGTCCAGGAATAAAGCTGTTAGGAATATCTTTACTAAGCTCTTCTGCCTTGGCAATTGCTCCCTTCATTCCCTTAGCACCTTCTGTAAGCACCAGCTCGGCACCATAAGCCTTCAATATATTACGACGCTCAACACTCATGGTCTCAGGCATTGTAAGGATAATTCTATAACCCTTAGCTGCTGCAATAGACGCAAGTCCAATTCCTGTATTACCACTTGTTGGCTCAATAATAACTGAATCCTTCTTAAGCTGACCTTTCTTCTCAGCATCTTCAATCATTGCCTTGGCAATTCTGTCCTTAACGCTTCCAGCTGGATTAAAGTACTCAAGCTTAACAAGAATTGTTGCTTCAAGTCCTAGCTCTTTCTCAATATTAGCCACTTCAACAAGTGGTGTGTTACCTACAAGCCCTAATGTTCCCTTATAAATCTTCGACATAATATGTACCTCCTAGTAAAATATCATTAACTTCACTGTCAGTAGGAATTATATACATATTAACCTACTATGTCAATAGGTTTAATCAATTTTATATCAATTTCTTTAGTTTTCAATGATTCCACCACCTAGAACTGTTCCTGTAGAATCATAGAATACAGCCGATTGTCCAGGGGACGCTGCTCTTACTGGCTGGTCAAATGTTGCTATTATACTTCCATCATCCTGCGCTCTTATCATAGCACTTTGAGCCTTGTGATGATATCTTACTTTAATGAAGCACTTAGCCTCTTCTCCTTCATTAAGAGGCTGCAACCCCACATAGTTAACATCACGAATAAGAATTTCGTCACTATATATATCTTCTTCTTTGCATAGGACTACCTCATTAGTATCTACATTTATCCTCTTAACAAATACAGGATATCCAAGGGCAATTCCAAGTCCCTTACGCTGCCCTACTGTATAATGAGTAATTCCTTTATGTGTTCCTAACACATTGCCATCTACGTCCACAAAGTTACCTTCAGGAGGTATTGTCTTGTCAGAATTATTCTCGATAAACTCATAATATTTGCCATCACTTACGAAGCATATCTCCTGGGAATCAGGCTTATCAGCTACAGCAATTCCCGCATCCTTGGCGATTTGTCGAACCTCTTCCTTAGTCTTGTCACCTAGCGGCATTAAGGTCTTAGACAGCTGCTCCTGTGACAGACGATAAAGCATATAAGTCTGGTCCTTCTCAATATGGGAAGCCTGCCTTGCACTATATCTTCCATTATCAAGCTTAACAATAGTAGCGTAGTGTCCTGTGGCAACGTAGTCTGCCTTAACTACCTTGGCGAAATACAAAAGCCTCTCCCACTTAATTATTCTATTACATATAACACATGGATTAGGTGTATAGCCATTAACATAATCATCAATAAATGGCTCTACAACACCTGACTTAAAATCACTTAGACAATTAAGGGTATGATACTCAATTCCTATCTTCCTTGCGCTGTCAGCTGCATCGTCAATCTCACAGCAGCGACTGTCCATTCCATCCTCTGCCTCCCAGGTACGAAGGGTAAGACCTATCACTTCATACCCAGCTTCCTTAAGAAGCAAAGCAGCAACAGCACTATCTACTCCTCCTGACATACCAACTACAACCTTGGCCATATCATAACTCCTTCTTATATGAAATCAGATGATACCAATCCCTTGTTAGAATCAGTATCATCTGTATTAACAATCGTATCAACTAACTAATTATTCGCCGTCAGCTACTTCTTCTACTTCTACCTCTGGAAGCTGTGATGTACAATTAGGACATCTTGTAGCCTTAATGCTAATCATACTCATACAATATGGACATTCCTTCTCAGTCTTAGCCTCTTCTTCCTCTTTCTCCTTCTTGAATCTGGCTGTTAATCTCTCACTTGCTACGTTAAGACCTCTAACAAGTAAGAATATTACAAGAGATGTAATTAAGAAGTTAATAACAGCTGTAATAAAATTACCGTATGCAAGAACTGGTGCATTCTCACCTGAGCCTAATGTAACTGTAAGATAAGAAAAATCAATTCCACCTATTAATGCAATGATTGGTGATAATATGTCCTTATTAAGGGACGTAACAATCGCAGTAAATGCGCCACCTACGATGACACCGACTGCCATATCCATTACATTTCCTCTTAAAATGAATTTCTTAAACTCGGCAAAAAATCCGCTTTTCTTTTCTTTCTTTTCCATTTTTCTTTCCTTTCACATTTAACATTTGTAATTAATAATAAGCCAAATAGTATTATACCAAATATTTATCTATGCTACACATTATAATACATGTAATTAATAATATGGAATATAGCATATAACGCAACTATAACTATTACGTTAATAATATGTCTAACTCGCTGCGCCTTAATGTTAGCAGCAAATTCCCTGATCAGGGCATTGATATAGAAATACCGCTTGGTCTTACTTCCCATTCCAAGTGCCTTGACACCAATGCTATAAGCGATGTTGCCACTTCGATATACATGATAATCTGTTGTGGAAAATGCTATTTTTTCTTCCTCTGATATTCCATTTTCCTCTTGGTATTTGTCAATTTGCTCCTTGGAGAATAGCATATTCTCATACGTCGATGTGGACTTATCTTCTATGATAATCTTATCTTCCTTAACGCCCTTCTCAACTAGATAATTACGAATCGATTCACCTTCAGAAATTATCTCATCATCACCCTGACCACCGGAGCAGACATACACTATATCTTTGCCAGTTTCTTTGAGCTGCTTCTTGGCAAACCAGAGGGCCTTATCAATTCTTCCTTCTAAGATTGGAATAGGTGTACCATCCTCACGAAGTCCGCAGCCTAATATAATCACATAATCTCTGTCCCTTGGCGGGATGCTTCTATGCGTAATAAATGTTGCAATAAATGTACCTATCATAATACATTCAAAGTAAGACAGCAGACCGAATAAAACAGTCTCCACTACAAATTCAATTCTATTATCAAACGGAGAAAAAATACTAACAAAAAGAATTATTAGGGTTCCGCCTATCAAGACTAACGCTAAACCAATCCCTAATAGATTCCTAATGCCTCCTCCCTCTTTCTTAATTAAGATAATATTACTTATAGCAATAACTATAGCAAATATAAAAATCAAAGGCAACAAAGCCACAATAAAATAAGTGCAGCTATTGAATATATAAATCATAAACTGATTAAAATCAAATCCATGTGCTCTGTCAACAATAGACAGGTATCCGAACAAAAATATGTTAAATACTACGAACACAAGACCCCCTATATAATACATAATCCTGTAGGAATACATATTCCTTTTTCTGGTTCTTAAAATGGCAAATATAATATTAACAGCCGATAATATAAATACAGCAAAAATGGTCACTCTTATTCCATATGACCCTTTTATTAAATCATAAATAAATGCATTCATAAATAATCCTCTACAAAACATTTCCCCCGTATTATATTAGCTTCACATATTCCAAAACTGCCCAGAGCATATTCGAACCATACTTTAAGAAAAGTGACAATCCAGAATCCTTCGTTACTACAAGTCCCTTAGCAACAACAATTACACACAAGACTACAGTAGTTATAGATAATCCAGCCATAATAACTCTAAGAATCCATCCAACTATTCGAGCCGCCTTATTCTGCGTCCATGTAAAAATGGAAAATCTAATATCAAAGACTGTCAGGAACAATACCCAGCATATCAAAAGCTCAAATACCATTGCCTTTTGTACATCGCCTTCTGTCGCCTCTAAGAACATTTTCGAAAACATATCTATTATTATTTCAACAGAAAGAAGGAGCATAATTACAAGAAGTATATCACCTATAATCCTTCTCACCTTACCAATTTTAATTGCCGAATCATCATTCGTCATTACTGCTTTTCCTCCACCGCATCAACTGTATTAACACTTGCATCTTCGAATACCATATCTGTTTTTCTAAATGCATTGACTATTTTTACAATTCCATTATAGATAATACCACCACAGTATATAAATATTACAATGTCCTTGTGCTTTATAAATACAATACACAGAACAGCAATCAATATGTTCATCAGGCCTTGTAATAATTTGTATTTGAAATGTGGTGACTCTAGCCTCTTAGAATCCATTGCAGACAGGATATCAATTACTCCATAGAAGAAATAAAGTCCTGCAAAATAAATCATCAAATAAATTACGGGAACATCTACTAATGCTGATGTAAATATTCCTAAGTCAAGTATTAGTATACCATCATATAATAATCTTGTTGAGCCAACAGACCTTGAAGATAATACGAAGTAATTAATTAGTCTGGTAATTCCCCTTATAGCCAATCCTATTCCAAGTACAATTATAACAAGAGGGTACGCTTCCTCAGGTATAATCATCAGGATAAGGGCAGCAAGAATCATCAAAACTCCCCAAATAACATTAATGATTTTACGCGTTTTTGTCATTGTCATTACCTCCCTTAATTACATCTTTTACCATAAGGGAAGCAAGCTTCGACCTATCTGGAGTGACACTGTATCCAGCCAGCATACTTCCTGATTCATATATTCTATTAGTAACCATGCTCTTATGCTTGATTGCGTGAGCGAAGAATTTGCCAAGGAATGTATTATCCTTATCATCGGAATTCATATATTCCTCCTGGTATTTACCAATATCGAATTCAGGCACCTCTTTGCCTGATAGCTTCTCATCAAATTCCTTCCATCCCTCTGAATCAAGAGCACGCCTTACAGCGAATATTGCATCAATTTCCTCTTTGTAATCTCTTACATCTTCATAAGCATAAGTGTCTAACTCGAAGGTATCAATATCACCTCTGATATATTTTAGTGCATATACCATCTGGCAAAATGCCTTCCAATAATCAGAAGGATTGTCCTTAATAACTTCTCTATAATCATTCCATGCAGGAAGGTATTTATAGACACAGTAACTAAAGTCAGGCAAATGTCCTGCCTGGCCGTGACCAAGATTCATAATACTATTCTCATTAGACTGATATATACTTGCAGAATATTTCCTGTTGATTACATCATCTGGTGCAATAGGATTATGCTTAAATACAATCTTCTCCTCTGTTCCATCTGGCATAATCTCGTAGAAATAATCATTAACAGTGTTAATTGCAAGGGAAGGAGTTCCCGCAAAATACATATGAGCCCATGTATCAGCAAGCACATGCATTGCAATTCCAACAGCCTGAAGAGTAGAACCCTTGGCAAGCTCAATAGTATCCTTAACAAGCTCTCCGTTAGGTCCACAAATCAGTCTGTATTTCTTCATATATCTCTTAGTCCCCTTTTCCTTCTTGGCATATAAATCCTTAGGAAGAAAATGGAATGAAGACCATATTCTGGTAATATTCTGTAATCCAATAATGTCTGTATCAGCATCCATAAGCTCCATCTGAAGCTGTGTTGTTGCCGCAATCTTAGGCCCCTTTACCTTAAGAAGAAATGTATTAGTGCACTGGTCTACAAAGAAAGCGCTGTATGCTATATCCAAAGCTTCCTCATGCTTGTATCCTGCTAAGTAGGCTGCAGCATATGTTGCAAAATAATGAAAATCTATCTGCATAATACTACACCTCCTTCTTTGCTTGCTTCTTACATCGACGAAGCCTTATAGCTGAGTAGACCACATCTATACACGCTATACAAAATGTTATATCTACAATCAATGCAGCAATTGCAAGTTCCAAATAATCGCTCAAATCACTCATGAATATTGATACAAGCGACACTATAAAGCTCAACACACATATAACAAGATATACAGGTGTCTTCTTCTTACCTTTTGCTTCACCCATGGCGCTAAGTCCCATATATAGATTAATCAAAAAAGGAATACCTACTAAAACAATTGCTAACATTATTAGCAAAGGATAGATAAAACTATTATCTAACCCTTCCTCCTTCAACGCCTCATATACTAACGTTAAAAAACTCTCTTGATTAAGGAAGTAAAGTATTAACACCCGAAGGGATGACCACAGACCGAAAATAATAATTGCACGACCAGCCATCTTAAGTCTGTTGCTGTATTTTCTCTGTAGAACACTATTATCGTCATTAGCTAAATAGTCCATATTCTAACTCCACATTTTCTCTATATTAGTATCGATGTATATTATACACCATTCATCCAACATCTTCTAGCACTATTCTAATCCTTAACTAACCCCTCTAGAGTCTCGAATAAATTGTCAGGGTCAACTGGTTTAGACAAATGTGCATCAAGACCTGCCTGCAAGCTCCTCTGAACATCCTCGTCAAATGCATTAGCTGTTAAGGCAATAATTGGTATGCTCTTAGCATCATTTCTATCTAAATGTCTAATGGCTCTTGTTGCTTCCAAGCCATCCATATTAGGCATTCTCATATCCATAAGAACAGCATCGTAATATCCTTCTTCACTGTCTTTGAACATATCGAAGGCAATCTGTCCATCCTCTGCATGCTCAACCTCCATGCTTCGAATGCTAAGTATCTCTTTGATAATCTCAGCATTAATCTCCATATCCTCAGCAAGGAGAATTCTTCTTCCCTCTAGGTCGGCCTTATTCTTGACATTCTTCTCCTTAAGGGCAAATGCGTCTTCAAACTGATGAATAATATTCTGAGCCTCAAGAGGTTTGGCAATAAATCGATCAACTCCTGCCTTGTCAGCATCCTCAACAATATCCTCCCAATAGAATGAGGTAAGAATTACAATTGTGGATTCATCTCCAATAATTGATCTAATCTGTCTTGTAGTCTCAAGACCATCCATTTCAGGCATCTTCCAGTCTACTATAATCAGATTATATACTTCTCTTCTTGCGTACTTAAGCTTAACCATCTCCACAGCTTCAGCACCGGATAATACGACCTCAGAACTAACTCCTACCTTCTCTAATTCCATTGCTGCATATTCGCAGGCAACTGGGTCATCATCGATAATAAGTACATTCATATCCTGAGGATTAATAGCACCCTTCTTGTGAAGCTCCTGTTCTGATTCCGTCAGGGTAACTGTAACCTCGAAGGTAGTTCCTTCACCCTTGGTACTCTCAACATTTATCTCACCATTCATCAGTTCAACGATGCTCTTAGTAATTGGCATTCCAAGACCTGTAGAGCCATACTTCGTCTTAGTAGATAAATCCTCCTGACTAAATGGCTCGAATATCTTAGGCAGATAATCCTTATCCATTCCAATTCCAGTATCCGTCATAACGAATCTGAATGTAGACTTATTCTTGTAGGAATATGTCCTCTCTATGGTAAATGTTATTGTACCACCCTCGGGTGTAAACTTAACGGAATTACCAAGAATATTAATAAGCACCTGCTTTAACTTAACATCATCGCCAATATAGTATTCGTCTGCTTCTGTTAGCATTTCCCAGTTCCAGTTTAGTCCCTTGTCACGACACTGACCGCCAATCATAACATCAACCTGGTCTAATAGTACAGGCAAAGAGAAGACTTCACTTCTTATTGTCATTCTGCCCGCTTCAATACGAGACATATCTAAGATATCATTAATTATGCTAAGCAAATGGTCTGCGGATGTTCCAATTTTCTCAAGATGAGCACGAGTTGCTTCTGGTACACCAGGATCATTAAGAGCAATCTTGTCAAGGCCAATAATGGCATTCATTGGTGTTCTAATCTCATGACTCATATTAGACAGGAACGCTGTCTTAGCCTTATTGGCAACCTCTGCTGCATTTAACGCATCACTAAGGACCTGAGACTGATTAAGGGTAGCTCTGGTCTCAGCATCAACATCAGCAAATCCAAGACCTATGGCATGAACGATGTGGTCATCTCTGTCCTCAGGATGACGAACTCCAGCCATTCTAAGCATTTCGTAGGATTCAACTCCATCAATAGAAATCATATAACGGAAGGTGATAATCCTCTCTTTGTCCAGACCATTTCTAACAGTATCAGGACTTACGAAATTAACAAATGCATCCCTGTATTTTTCAGTAACATATTTGTCAGCATAGTCTTTTATAGTCTTAAGATATTCAAAATGCTCGCCCTGCTTTAGTCCACCTGTAATCTCAGAGTGAGGCTGATAGCATATTCCTTCATTCTTATCTAAGTCGATATAATACACACTTCTATACTCAGATGATAGGGCAGTAATCATACTATTGGCCTGACTGTGAAGATTAACTGTATAGCTATGCAGGCTTTCTCTTACCTGGTGAATGCGACTGCCAAGTTCTAGCACCTCATCTACTGACTCTTCCACTTCTTCTATTTCAGCATCAGGATTAATCTCACGGGTAAGAGCGTCAACATCACTTGCCACATCAGCTATCTCATCAGTAATTTCCTTAAGCCTTCTTCTTGTTCTTCCTGTAACAAATATTACGGCTGCAATTCCAATAATTACGGAAAGTAAACTGCTAATAATTATGATGACTGTCTGTTTTGAAACCTGAGCTTCATACCACTCAGCGTCAAAATCAACTGCAACTATTCCTGCCACATTTCCTTCTGAATCAAAGACAGGGGAATATGCACTATAGAACTTGCCCCATGCATCCTCATAAGGCTTATCATCCACTGCTGCACTTCCCTTGCTGGCAGTAAATAAAGCATCTGTGTATTCTACTGGCGTGCCGAACTCTCCCGGGTCTTCAATAGTCGGGTCAACGCTGAAGACGAAATTACCATTTCCCGCATCCGTGACGCAGTATATGTATTTTAGGTCAATGTTGTTTTGGAAATGTGCCAATATATCATTAACTTCCTGATAATTAGGCTGACCTTTGTCTTCTTTCTTAAGGCTCTTTAACACATCACCATTTAACATTGCAGATGCAGTCTTGGCAATGTCAAGCATTCTATTATCTATAAGGGACTTCATAGTTGTTCTTGAATTATTAACGAGAACAACTCCAAGAATTACATTAGTCGCTATTAAGAGTACAGATATAATTATAGCAAGTCTAATTGTTAAGCCAGATACAACCTTTTTCTTCATAACATTTCACCCCAATATATGCTAGTTAGTTTATTCAAGTTATAAGTCATATTACCGGTCGTAAGGCATCCGTCGCTTCGCGACACCTTACGACATATTACCGGTCGTAAGGCATCCGTCGTTTCGCGACACCTTACGACATATTATACCACGAAAAACGTATTCTATGATATAATAATTACATAACAATTACGCATAAATTGTATGAAAGGGGGAGTGCTTTATGTTTCAGTTTTGGGGTGACGGCAGCCAGGCTGCCATGGATTTAGTTGACGCCGTTAAAGTGCGTAGTACAGAGAATTTCAATTGGACCTTTATCTTCATATTGGCAGTTGTATTCTATGTATATTGGAGTGAGATTAACAAGAAGAATTACGACGCAGTTGTTGCAGGATTAGCTTTGTATGGCGTCCATTGGCTTTACGAGATTACCAACGCAATAATAGGACATTTTGCAGGATATCCATTATGGACTGTAAGCAATGACTCAACCACATTTATTCTACTTATAGGTGTGTCCTGGGAACTAAGTATGATGTTCTCACTTGCGGGAATTATCTCCTACAAGATGATGCCTACAGACAAGAAGAAAATGTTCGGATTAGACAAGAGAATTACTGTTACCATTATGATGGCACTTCTCTTTGCCCTATTCGAGTCCTTCCTTGCAGGAACAAGCAACCATTCCTTTATCTGGGTTTATAAGTGGTGGGGCGTGCTTCCTGTATTCATAACAACATACATTCCATTCTTCTTGGCAGCGAACTTCGTTCCTTCTATGAAGCCTAAAAATAAGAAGATTTTCCTAATCTGCTTATGGTCACTAGTTGCACTGCTACTTGTTATTCTAATTCCTATGGGAATAATCTAATTTGCTTAATAGTAAAATAACACTAAAATCCCGAAGCTATCATTAAGCTTCGGGATTTTATTAGGTTTCAAATCGCATGCTCCAAAGTCTTCAGGGCGGTGGAAGCTAGGCTTCAAATCGCATTTTCCCGAAATCTTCAGGGCGATGAAAGCTAGGCTTCAAATCGCATTTTCCCGAAATCTTCAGGGCGATGAAAGTTAGGCTTTTCAGAGTTAACTCTAGACCAGGATAAATAGTTTCTTGTGGCACCACCACATTTATACATATTAGCCTGCAGTGTTCCCTGGAACTCATATTCGATATTATAGAACGTGCTAATAAATGTTCGTGGAATTCTATAGAATAATTCCCACCCATCTGTCGTTATGTTAGTTCTTATGTCAAAATATTCCTTCTCATCTTCTCTGATTATGTTGAAGCGATTAGAAATGTCAGGTCCATATTGAAGTATCATGGCACCATTAGGATTTATCTCGAAATTAAAATAATTATCCTGAGACTCTATCTTAAAGAAAAACTCCAGGCAGCTATCTTTATATACAGGCGACAATGGCTTCGTATACTCTGCGAGGACGTCTTCTTCTGTCGCCCATATATGTACGAATAAATACCCACCATTTGTACACAGCTGAGCTCCAGCCTTTATGCTGTCATCTGAATCCCATAATACATTATCTATCTTTAGAGTTGGAATCTCCTCCCAATTAGGTGTG
>CAJOGN010000036.1 GCA_905234245.1 uncultured Lachnospiraceae bacterium | reverse complement strand
ATATCTTCGAGCCGAGTCCGCAGCCAACAAGCTTGGATATAATGGCAACAAGCGTCAGAACAATTGTAAATACTATCAGTGACGAACTCATTCCGGAGAATGTAGCCTTAATACCTATACTTGCGAAGAATATGAGGCTGAAGAAATGGTTATTAATTGTCTCAACTCTAACATCAAGATAATGACTTATCTTAGAGTTACATAGCATTAATCCTGCGAAATAAGCACCTGTAATATCAGCGATTCCGAATAGCTCTTCTGAACCAAATGCTAATAGGAAGCAAAATGCCATTCCGAAAATTGACGCTCTTCTCTTACCATCTCTCGTAGCAAGAAACGGCTCTGAGAATTTGACTACGAAGAATAGTACAACTAGTACGACAGCATATATTCCAATCTTAATGAATACGCCACCAATATCAACATTAGGGTCTGTCATACTAGATACGATTGTAAGTACAATAATACCTAAGATATCATCAATAACAGCCGCTCCAAGAATGGTGGTACCCACGGCTCCTTTTAACTTGCCCATCTCTCGCAGGGTCTGCACCGTAATACTAACTGATGTGGCTGTTAATACAACACCTACAAATAAACATTTAAGAAGCTCGTGATGATCTGCAATATTCTCATGGAAGAATAATGCATAGGCACCTGCTCCTAATCCAAGTGGTAATACAACGCCAATTACTGCTACAACGAAGGATGCAACAGCATTCTTCTTCATCTCAGTAAGGTCAGTCTCAAGACCTGCACCATACATAAGGAGAACAACACCTACCTCTGCGGCATACTCAAGGAATATTCCACTATCTCCTTCAAAATTAACAATACCAAGTAAGGAAGGACCGATAATAATTCCTGCCACCAACGCTCCTACTACCTCTGGCAAATGTATCTTCTTACATAGAATTCCCAGTAGCTTGGTGGCTAAAAATATTAACGCAATCCCTAATAAAAATGTGTAATCCATAATGATACCCTCTTTCTGTCAAAACATCTCATTTAACTAATAATATATAACAAATGTTTTTATTTTTCAATACATTATAAGCCATATATGTGTGTCATTATTGGTACATATTTAACAATCTATTACAAAGCTTTATTTTGCTCTTATCATCGCTACTATTCTCGAAAATCACTTCGCCCCTGGTAGTCTTATCTGTAAGTAATCCTGCCACGTCAATTCTTCTTCTCATCTCCCTGGCAGTACCTTCACCGCCGTCGAAGACTCTGACTCCCGGGCCTAGAACCTGACTTATCTTATCCTTAACAAAAGGATAATGGGTACAGCCTAATACAACTGCATCGATTACCCCTCCTCTGTATGGAGCCAGTAGCTCCTCTAAGAAATTGCTCACCTCGGAAGTATCGTATTTTCCTTCTTCAACATACTCCATAAGCCCTGGGCAAGGCAAACCATAAATTGTGGCCTTGTCTTCGTATTTGGCAAGAAGATTCTTGAACTTCTCTTCCTTAATTGTCATAGGAGTCGCAAGCACAAGAACTCTTGGATCCCTCTTATACAGAGATGCAGGCTTAAGAGCCGGCTCAATTCCTACGAGAGGAAGCTCAGGATACATCTCTCTAAGGACTCTAACCGCTGCTGATGTAGCCGAATTACAGGCAATCACACAACCCTTAATTGGTATCTCAAGGAATCTCTTGACCTGTGCAATTGTCAACTCTCGAACAACCTCTGTTGGTTTCGTTCCATAGGGCGCATTTTTAGAGTCACCATAATAGATAAAATCCTCATTAGGCATTATCTTGACGCACTCTCTAAGTACACTAATCCCACCAACCCCCGAATCGAAGACTCCTATGGGTTGGCGCCTTAACTCCACTCCCTCATCATCTATTCTATTTTGTTTTTGAATCTTGTAATTAGTATTACCCATATCTTTCCTTTTTTATACTAGCGCAAGGAATTGTTATAAAATATCCGCTAAACGATTTCCTTTATGAGTGTGCGGATATTTTATAGCAATTCCCCTCTATTATACTACAAAAAAGCAAGACCATAAGGTCTTGCTTTTAAATACTATACAAGTTCAAGAACTACTTCTAAAGCACCATCACCCTTACGTTGGCCAATTTTGATAATTCTTGTATATCCGCCTTTACGATCAACATACTTAGGAGCGATGTCGTCGAATAACTTGTTAGGCATATCTACTTTCTTCATCTTCTTGTTGCTATCCTCTTCCTGTACAGGATAGAGAACCTTAAGCATCTGTCTACGTGCATGTAGTCTTGAAGGCTGGTCCTTCTTAATAGTCTTCTCAACAGTATCATATACTGTTACTTTCTTACCATCAACAACTTCCTTAACTCTTCTGCCTGTCTTATCCTTGCGAGCAACCTTTGCTTGAACAGTTACTTCGTCAAAGTTATCCTTTTCCTTAACAGCAAGAGCGATAAGTCCTTCTGCAATCTTAGCAACTTCCTTAGCCTTAGCTTCTGTAGTAACAATCTTACCATGATGTAGTAGCTGTGTTACCTGTCCACGAAGTAAAGCCTTTCTCTGTGATGATGTTCTACTTAGTTTTCTATACTTTGCCATTGTTTTTCCTCCTTATTGTGGCATTACAATTAGATGCGTCATGCGTCTTACTCTCCTTGCAATATAATTCCTACAATTGTGGCTTAGAATACTACGCCTGTGGTCTTATTAGCATTCCATTGTCAGTGCTTCGCACTAACTGCATTAGTCATTCTCTCTTGCGAGCGAAACTCCTAATTCGCGAAGCTTGTCTACGATCTCATCGAGAGATTTTCTTCCAAGGTTTCTAACCTTAGATAATTCTGAATATGTCTTATTAGTAAGCTCTGCAACAGTATTAATGTTAGCTCTCTTAAGACAATTGTATGAACGAACAGTAAGCTCTAAGTCGTCAATGCTCTTATCACTTGCAACAGGTGATGGAGCATCTTCCTGAACATTCATAACCTCTGCATTAGCAGCAACTTCAGATATATCAATGAATAATTTCAAGTGCTCAGACATAACCTTAGCAGCTAGACTTATTGCATCCTCTGGAGACATTGTTCCATTAGTATATACTTCTATTGTTAGCTTATCGAAATCAGTAACATTTCCTACACGAGTATTCTCAACCTTGATATTAACTCTCTCGATTGGTGTATAGATAGAGTCAACAGCAATTACTCCAATTGGAGTATCCTCTGACTTATTCTTCTCAGCAGACACATAACCTCTTCCCTTAGTAACTGTAAGCTCCATATAGAACTTAGCACCAGGTCCACAGTTAGCTATTACAAGATCAGGATTGATTACTTCAATATCATTACCGAATTCAATGTCAGAAGCCTTAACTACGCCTTCACCCTGAAAGTCAACGTAAGCTGTCTTAGGCTCATCGTTATCACTATCATCGCGAAGCTCAAGATCCTTAACATTCATTACTATCTCAGTAACATCTTCCTTAACACCTTCAATTGTGCTTAATTCATGAAGTACACCATCAATCTTAATCTGGCTTACTGCTGTACCAGGAAGTGTTGAAAGCATAATTCTTCTAAGAGAATTACCAAGTGTAGTTCCATAACCTCTCTCGAGTGGCTCTACTACGAACTTTCCATACTTCTTATCTTCTGAAATCTCTGCAATTTCAATGTTAGGTTTGTTAAAATTAAACATTTAAAATCCTCCATTTCACCGAATTATACTCAGCTACAAAACCTCAGTATTATTTAGAATATAACTCGACGATAAGCATCTCATCTACTGGAACATCAATCTGATCTCTTGTAGGCATCTCCTTAACAGTTCCCTGTAAGTTATCGATATCTACATCAAGCCAATCTGGAACAATTCTTCCACCAGTAACTTCTGTAATCTCCTTAAATCTCTGGAGCGACTTGCTCTTCTCGCGAACTTCAATTACATCTCCAGCCTTAACGAGATATGAAGGAATGTTAACAGGCTTACCATTTACTAAGAACATCTTGTGTCCTACAACCTGTCTAGCCTCTCTACGAGTTCTGGCAAATCCCATACGGAATACTACGCTGTCAAGACGAGACTCAAGTAGAATCATAAGATTCTCACCAGTCATACCCTTCTTCTTATCAGCCTTCTTATAATAATTTCTAAAAGGCTTCTCCATTACGCCATAGATGAATTTAGCTTTCTGCTTTTCTCTTAATTGAAGACCATATTCAGACTTTTTACGTCCTGATCTGTTTGATTTTCTTCTTGATTTCTTATCATATCCAAGATATGCTGGCTCTAAATCTAAAGACCTGCATCTCTTAAGGATAGGTGTCTTATTAACTGCCATATTAGATAATCCCTCCTAATTAAACTCTTCTACGCTTTGGTGGACGACATCCGTTATGAGGAACAGGTGTAACGTCAGTAATTGAAGTAACATCAATACCACATGCATTAAGTGCACGAATTGCTGCTTCTCTTCCTGAACCAGGTCCCTTTACGAATACGTCTACTGTCTTTAATCCATGAATGAGCGCTGCATTAGCTGCTGTCTCAGCCGCCATCTGTGCAGCATATGGAGTAGATTTCTTTGAACCTCTAAATCCTAGACCACCGGCACTTGCCCATGATAAAGCATTACCCTCTGCATCTGTAAGTGTAACAATTGTATTATTAAAAGATGCCTGGATATGTGCCTGTCCGCGTTCAACGTTTTTCTTTACACGCTTTTTTGTTGATTTCTTTGCAACTTTAGCCATATCTAAACTAACCTACTTTCTTTATTATTTCTTCTTACCAGCAACAGTTCTCTTAGGACCTTTACGTGTTCTAGCATTAGTCTTAGTCTTCTGTCCACGTACAGGAAGTCCCTTTCTATGACGGATACCACGATAGCATCCAATCTCCTGAAGTCTCTTGATGTTAAGAGCGATTTCTCTTCTGAGATCACCTTCTACAGTCATTGTCTCATCAACAACACCGCTGATTCTCTTAACTTCGTCATCTGTCAAATCCTTTACTCGCGTATTAGGGTCAACCTTAGCAGCCTCAAGAATCTTGTTAGAGCTAACTCTACCGATTCCATAGATGTAAGTTAAGCCTATCTCTATACGCTTTTCTCTTGGTAAATCTACACCTGCAATACGAGCCATGTGTGTTTACACCTCCATTTTCTTCTACTTTAACTACACTACCATTTTCTTCCTATTTCAAGTGGAAGAAGCCTTGTGATACAAGACTAACCGTCCCGGTATGAAGACGATCCCGCCGAATATATTATGAAATGCAATTAGTAACATAATTTACTTATTGCAGTTGCCGCGCATAAATATACAGCATGAGTTTAATAACTAGCCTTGTCTTTGTTTGTGTTTAGGGTTTTCGCAGATAATCATTACTCTACCCTTTCTCTTGATAACCTTGCACTTTTCGCACATAGGCTTCACTGATGATCTTACCTTCATGGGGTTTCCTCCCTTCTCATCATACTACTTTGTTTCCACAAACTTGCTATAAATGGGCGCACTTTCGCCCATAGACGCATTTAATAGTATAACAAAAAGCCCTTGACTAAGTCAAGAGCTTTTTTAACATTTTTAATCCATATTGTAAAACGTAATTACTTATCTCTCCAGATAATCCTTCCTTTAGATAAATCATAAGGACTCATCTCGATAGTAACCTTGTCTCCTGGAAGAATTCTAATATAGTTCATACGAAGCTTGCCGCTAATGTGCGCAAGAATCTGATGTCCATTCTCTAATTCAACCTGAAACATAGCGTTAGGTAATTTTTCTAGAACTTTTCCTTCGACTTCAATTACGTCTGCTTTTGACATTTTAATCTCCTTTTTGACTAATGTGTACTACTTCTTAGAATTAATGTAATCATTGTAGCATTCAACAATCTTAGAAACCTTACTATCTACAAGCTCATCTAGAGAATTTATTTCGTCAGTTAAGGCCTTGACCTCTCCTGGCAAATGTTTAATTATCTGGACGTGCTTTTTATTCTTTTTCTTTGGTGAATCCATGGTCTTAGTACTACCATTTACCAAGAAAAAGAAATCTCTCTCTTCCTTTAATATAACGTAGATATGGTTCTTGTCATGTCCTGCTAATGATTTTCCAAGATAAATATTCATCTTAACCTAGAATCTTAACAATCTCAGCGAACACATCCTCCATAGGCTGAGTTCCATCAACTGACTTAAGGATTCCTGCCTTCTTATAATAATCAATTAACGGTTGTGTCTGTTCATGATATACATCAAGTCTCTTCTGAACTGTCTCTGGCTTATCGTCATCTCTTAGAACTAATTCGCTTCCACATGCATCGCAGATTCCTTCCTTCTTAGGCGGAATACTTACGACATGATATGTGGCACCGCACTCAAGACAAGCACGACGACCAGACATACGCTTAACGATATTCTCATCAGGAACATCTACGTCAATAGCGTAGTCCATCTTCTGTCCAAGCTCGTTTAAAGCATTAGTTAATGCCTCAGCTTGTGGAATAGTTCTTGGGAATCCGTCGAGAACAAATCCGTTCTTACAATCATCCTGACCAATTCTATCTACAACAAGGTCACATGTTAATTCATCAGGAACTAATAATCCCTGGTCCATATATTCCTTGGCTTTCTTACCCAGTTCTGTACCATTCTTAATATTTGCACGGAAGATATCTCCTGTGGAAATGTGTGGAATAGAGTACTTTCCTGCGATTTGCTTAGCCTGTGTTCCTTTACCAGCACCAGGTGCTCCTAACATAATTATCTTCATATAAAAACCCTCCTAGTATATGCTGCGTTTCGGCAATGCCGAAATGCTGCACGTCGAGCCCTTTTCGACGAAGTCGAAACCACAATGGGCGAGACTCCTTGTACAGCTGTTTACTAATCTAAGAATCCCTTGTAGTTACGAACCATCATCTGAGATTCAACCTGCTTCAATGTCTCGATTACAACACCAACTACGATGATAATTGATGTTCCACCAAATGAAACATTTGCGCCAAATAAGCCATTAAATACAATAGGAATAATTGCAACAATTGATAAACCAACTGCTCCTATAAAAATTATATGCTTAAGAACTTCCTGCAGGTAATTACTTGTTGGCTCACCTGGTCTGATACCAGGAATTGAACCACCCTGCTTCTTCATATTATTAGCAATCTCTAATGGGTTGAATGTAATTGTTGTGTAGAAATATGCAAATGCTATGATAAGCAAAATATAAACTACAGCACCAATTGTATACACAAACTGATCTGGCTTGAACCAGTTAGATTGTGATAATCCCTTTAGAACATGTCCCCAGAAGCCTTCTACATTCTGTTTTCCTAGCAGACTCGCAATAATAACTGGTGTCTGCATTAATGATTGTGCGAAGATTACAGGGATAACTCCGGCTGTATTAACCTTAAGTGGGATAAATGTTGAATTACCACCAACTGTTCTTCTACCTTGCATCTTCTTAGAATACTGAACAGGAATCTTTCTCTCTGCATTTTGTAGATATACTACAAGTACAACTGTACCAATAATAACTGCAGCGATAATTAATCCACTAAGTATTCCCTTAGCAACAATCTTACCCTGGATAAACTGCTCATATAGAGAAGTTAAATCACTAGGAACACGAGAGATAATATTAATAATAAGTACGATTGAGATACCATTTCCAATACCATGCTCTGTAATCTGCTCACCAATCCACATAAGAACTGTTGAACCACCTGTAAGTACAGCAATTACAAGAATTACATATAATGCGTTGAACTCTGTAAGATAACCGTTCTGACCGAAACCAATTGCCATAGCTGTTGACTCAAGTACTGCAAGAGCAACAGTTACAATTCTGGTAATCTGAGTCATCTTCTTACGACCTTGTTCACCATCTCTTTGCATCTCTTCTAACTTAGGAATTGCAATTGTTAGAAGCTGCATAATAATTGATGATGTAATATAAGGTGTAATACTTAGAGCAAATACTGACATTTTCTCAAAGGAACCACCAGTGATAGCATCGAAGAAGCTCATTGAGTCTCCAGCTGCACTAAACAGATTCTTGAAAACGTCAGGATCAACACCTGCAACAGGTATTCCAGAACCTAGTCTTACTACGATAAGCATTAGGAATACAAATAATATACGTCTTCTAAGGTCTTTTATCTTAAATACGTTTATAAATGATTGAAACATTACATCACCTCTGCTTTACCACCTAAAGCTTCAATTTTCTCTTTTGCGCTTGCGCTATAAGCATTTACAGTAACATTTAACTTCTTAGTAAGCTCACCGCCTCCAAGAATCTTAACACCATCGCGAGGATTCTTAACGATTCCCTTCTCAATCAGTGTTTCAACTGTTACATCTGCACCGTTATCAAACACCTCAAGCGCTGACATGTTGATACCTACGATATCCTTAGAGTTTCTGCACTTGAAACCTCTCTTAGGAATACGTCTATATAAAGGCATCTGACCACCTTCGAAACCTGGTCTTGGAGCTCCTGAACGAGCCTTCTGACCTTTGTGTCCCTTACCAGCAGTCTTACCGTTTCCAGAACCATGTCCACGACCGCGTCTGAAATTATCACTATGCTTTGAGCCCTCTGCAGGCTGTAAGTTAGATAAATCCATTATGACACCTCCTTAAATTCTATTCTTCTACTTTAACTAAGTGATTTACGTGTCTGATCATACCTCTTACAGCATCATTATCAGGCAACTCTACAGTCTGATGAAGCTTTCTTAAACCCATAGCCTCAACAGTCTTCTTATTCTTAGGTACTGCTCCAATTGGAGACTTTACAAGTGTTACTTTTAAAGTTTTATTCTTAGCCATCTTATTCTACCTCCTTAACCGAGAATCTCTTCTACAGTCTTACCACGAAGTCTTGCAACTTCTTCCGGAGATTTTAACTGACTTAGAGCATCAATTGTAGCAAGTACTACATTCTGCTTATTAGATGAACCCAAAGACTTTGTACGGATATTCTGAATTCCTGCAAGCTCACAAACTGAACGAGCTGGACCTCCGGCGATAATACCTGTACCTTCAGGAGCTCTCTTAAGTAAAACTGACGCACCAGTATGCTTACCAGTGATATCATGTGTAATACTGTGATTCTGATCTAATTTAACATTTATTAGCTTCTTCATTGCATCCTCTTTACCCTTACGGATAGCTTCTGGAATTTCTGTCGCTTTACCAAGACCAGCACCAACATGACCATTGCCATCACCGACAACAACCAAAGCTGTAAAACGCATGTTACGTCCGCCCTTAACAACCTTTGTTACACGCTTGATTGATACCACGTTCTCGTTTAATTCTAATTGACTAGCATCAATAATTTCACGTTTCATGAATCGTTTCCTCCTTAAAATTCTAACCCAGCTTCTCTTGCTGCGTCGGCTAATGCCTTGATCTTACCTGCATATATAAAGCCACCTCTATCAAAGACAACAGTCTTAATACCTTGATCTAGAGCCTTCTTAGCAACTACTTCGCCAAGCTTTGTAGCAGCTTCAACATTGTTAGTCTTCTCTAAACCTTTACTTACTTCCTTATCAAGTGTTGACGCAGAAGTTAGTGTATTTCCAACTGTATCATCAATAATTTGAGCATACATATGATTATTGCTTCTAAATACAGCTAATCTTGGCTTTGCAGCTGTACCAGAAATGTTATTACGGATTCTTCTATGTTTATCTTTACGAACTACCGCTCTTGATTTCTTATTAACCATTTCTATATCACTCCTTTAATTATTACTTACCAGTCTTACCAACTTTACGTCTGATAACTTCATCAATATACTTGATTCCCTTGCCCTTATATGGCTCAGGTCTTCTCTTATCTCTGATCTCAGCAGCGTATTGGCCAACTTTCTCTTTATCAATTCCCTTGATGATAATCTTGTTACCATCAACGCTTGATTCGATCCCTTCAGGATCCTGCATCTCTACTGGATGTGAGAAGCCTAAATTAAGTGTTAACTTCTTACCAGACTTCTGTGCTCTGTATCCTACACCGTTTACTTCAAGAACCTTCTCATAACCTTCTGTAACACCAATAACCATGTTGTTAATGAGAGTTCTTGTTAAACCATGAAGAGACTTCATCTTCTTAAGATCATTAGGTCTTGTTACAGTAACTTCTTCGCCTTCAACCTTAATCTCCATCTCCTCAGGAAGTGTTCTCTCGAGGGTTCCCTTAGGACCTTTTACAGTCACACGATTATTTTCTGCTAGACTTACAGTTACTCCTGCAGGAATAGCGATTGGCATTCTTCCTATACGTGACATGCCCGTACCTCCTTAAACTATATTACTAACTCAACATACCAACATTTTCGCTTCGCGAAAACGTCGCAATGTGTCTCGCGCACTATAGCTCGAGTTCTCCAACATTTTGCCTTCGGCAAAATGTCGCCTTGTCGTAAGGCATCCACCACTTCGTGGTCCCCCTTACGACTTACCAAACAAAAGCCAAAACCTCACCACCAACGGCGAGCTTCTTAGCTTCTTTATCTGTTACAATTCCTTTGTTTGTTGAAAGAATAGCAATTCCAAGTCCACCTAGAACTGAAGGAATCTCATCCTTACCAGCATATACTCTAAGACCTGGCTTAGAGATTCTCTTAATACCAGTAATAATCTTCTCATTCTTGTCGCTACCGTATTTCATAGTAACACGAATTGTCTTAAATGCGCCATCTTCAACAATATCATATTTCTCGATATAACCTTCATCAACTAAGATTCCTGCAATAGCAACCTTCATCTTAGATGCTGGAATATCTACTGTATCATGTTTTGCAGTATTTGCATTACGAATTCTTGTAAGCATATCTGCAATTGGATCACTCATTGTCATGACTTTATTCCTCCTTGTATACTTACCATGAAGCCTTCTTTACACCAGGGATCTGTCCCTTATAAGCAAGCTCTCTAAAACATACTCTGCAAATACCATATTTTCTCAAATATGCATGTGGACGACCACATATTCTACAACGGCTGTATTCTCTAGTAGAGAATTTTTGCTTACGTTGTTGCTTAACCTTCATTGATTTCTTAGCCATACTATAAATTCCCTCCTAAATTAATCAGCGAATGGCATATTGAATTGACGTAACAACTCTCTTGCCTCTTCATCAGTTCTTGCTGTAGTAACAAAAATGATGTCCATTCCTCTTACCTTGTCAACCTTATCATACTCAATCTCTGGGAAAATGATTTGCTCCTTGATACCAAGTGCATAATTACCTCTTCCGTCGAATGAATTAGGGTTAACACCTCTAAAGTCACGTACACGTGGAAGTGCAAGATTGATAAGACGATCAGCGAACTCATACATCTTCTCGCCGCGAAGTGTTGTCTTACATCCAATTGGCATTCCCTCACGTAACTTAAAGTTAGCAATTGAGTTCTTAGCCTTAGTTACAACTGCCTTCTGACCTGTAATAGCTTCCATGTCTTTTACAGCAGCATCAAGAACCTTGGCATTCTCCTTTGCTTCACCAACGCCCATATTAACAACGATTTTCTCGAGCTTTGGCACTTCTAATTTATTCTTATAGCCAAACTTTTTAGTCATAGCTTCAACTATTTCGTTTTGGTATGCATCTTTTAATCTACTCACCACTAAGCCTCCTTCCTAAATTAGTCTATTATATCGCCAGTCTTCTTGGCGAAACGGACCTTCTTATCTCCGTCCATCTTGAATCCAACTCTTGTTGGCTCACCCTTATGAAGGAGCATAACATTGGAAATGTTAATTGGACCTTCAGACTCAATTCTACCGCCTGCCTGATTAGCCATGCTAGGCTTCTGGTGCTTTGTAATGATATTGACACCCTCAACAGTAACAGTATTATTCTTAGGATTTACAGCAATTACTTTGCCTTCCTTATGAATATCCTTACCAGCGATTACTCTTACTTCATCGCCCTTCTTTATCTTCATTGTTGCCATCGGTCGACCTCCTATAATACTTCTGGAGCAAGGGATACAATCTTCATAAACGATTTATCACGAAGCTCTCTAGCTACAGGTCCGAAGATACGTGTTCCTCTCGGAGTGTTATCTTCCTTAATGATTACTGCAGCATTCTCATCAAACTTAATATAAGAACCATCTTTACGACGGGCACCCTTCTTGGTACGTACAACTACTGCCTTCACTACGTCACCCTTCTTAACTGTTCCACCTGGGATGGCTTCCTTGACAGTTGCAGTTACTACATCACCAATATTGGCATATCTTCTTGTAGAACCGCCCATAACACGAATTACTAAGATTTCCTTAGCGCCTGTATTATCGGCTACTTTTAATCTACTTTCTTGTTGAACCATGGTTGTAGCCTCCTTTAATTACTTTGCACGCTCAACGACTTCTGTAAGTCTCCATCTCTTATCCTTAGATAGAGGTCTTGTTTCCATTACTCTTACAGTATCACCTTTGTGAGCATTATTCTCTTCGTCATGAGCTTTTAATTTATATGTTCTTTTAACAATTTTGTTGTAAAGTGGATGCTTTACGTTGTCCTTAACAGCAACAACGATTGTCTTATCCATCTTATCACTTACAACAACACCTTGACGTGTTTTTCTAAGATTTCTTTCTTCCACGAGTGTTCTCCTTTCTTACTACTTGCCTGCAGTCTCTGACATTACAGTCTGAATTCTGGCAATATCTCTTCTTACTTCCTTAATTCTTCCTGTATTATCTAACTGATTAGTAGCATTCTGGAATCTCAAATTAAAAAGTTCCTTCTTAGCTTCTACTAACTTCGCATTTAGCTCTTCAGGAGCTAATGTGCGTAAATCTTTTAAATAATCTTTAGTTTTCATTTGCTCCTCCTTCTAAATCTTCGCGAGAAACTATCTTACATTTACAAGGGAGCTTGTGTGTTGCAAGACGAAGAGCTTCTCTAGCTACTTCTTCCTCTACTCCGGAGATTTCAAATAATACTCTTCCTGGCTTAACAACTGCAACCCAGTACTCTAAAGCACCTTTACCTTTACCCATTCGAGTCTCGGCAGGAGTCTTAGTTACAGGCTTGTCAGGGAAGATCTTAATCCAAACCTTACCACCACGCTTTACGTAACGAGTCATAGCTACACGGGCAGCCTCTATTTGATTAGACTTAATCCAGCATGGTTCTGAAGCAACGATACCGTACTCACCGTAAGTAATCTTGTTACCTCTTGTAGCTTTACCAGCCATAGAACCTCTGAATTGCTTTCTGTGTTTTACTCTCTTAGGCATTAACATTACTGGTTTCCTCCTTCCTTATTTCCCTTAGTAGGAAGTACCTCACCTTTGTAAATCCATACCTTAACACCAACTTTACCATAAGTTGTGTCGGCCTCTGCGAATCCATAATCAATGTCAGCACGAAGTGTCTGAAGAGGAATAGTTCCTTCATTGTAGAATTCTGTACGTGCCATATCAGCACCACCAAGTCTACCAGATACTGATGTCTTAATACCTTCAACACCAGCCTTCATAGCTCTTGACATGCATGACTTCATTGCACGACGGAAAGATACACGGTTCTCTAATTGTGCTGCAATGTTCTCTGCAACAAGCTGTGCATCTTTGTCAGGTCTCTTTACTTCTTTGATGTCAACAACTAATTTCTTATCTGTTAACTTCTGAAGATCAGACTTAACCTTCTCGATTTCAGCTCCGCCCTTACCGATTACGATACCAGGCTTAGCTGTATAAACAATAACTTTAACCCTGTCAGAGTATCTCTCGATATTAATCTTAGATACACCTGCGATATATAATTTCTTCTTAAGAAATGTTCTGATGTTATAATCTTCAACTAAGTTGTCTGCGAACTCACCTTCCTGTGCATACCACGTAGAATCCCAGTCTTTGATAACACCGACTCTTAAGCCATGAGGATTAACCTTTTGTCCCATGAACGTGTCCCTCCTTCTTACTTCTCATCGAGCACGATTGTAATGTGGCTCATTCTCTTCTCGATTCTATAAGCTCTACCCTGTGCTCTTGGTCTGATTCTCTTCATTGTAGGTCCTTTGTTAGCGTAACACTCTGCTATATAAAGGTTCTCTACACTATAATTCTTATCTGGATAGTTATTCTCTGCATTTGCGATAGCAGACTTTAATAACTTCTCTATTACGCTTGATGCATATCTTGGATTGTACGCTACAATTGCAAGTGCAGTTTGTACATCTTTACCACGAATGGCATCTAATACGAAACAAGCTTTTTGAACTGACATTCTAGCATATGATAACTTAGCAGAAGGTCTATTATCCTTATTTGCGTTTCTCTCTTGCTTTATCTGACTTCTATGTCCCTTTGCCATGAGAAACCCTCCTTTCAATTTCTAATATTATCTTACTTTAGATTTCTTCTCATCTTTTCCATGACCTCTGTAAGTTCTTGTTGCTACGAACTCACCAAGCTTATGTCCTACCATATCTTCTGTGATATATACAGGTACATGCTTTCTTCCGTCATGAACTGCAATTGTATGTCCAACCATTTGTGGGAAGATTGTAGAACGGCGAGACCAAGTCTGGATTACACTCTTGTCTCCTGAAGCGTTCATAGCGTCAACCTTCTTTAATAAGCTTTTATCAGCAAATGGTCCTTTCTTTAACGAACGTGCCATAATAACCTCCTTACTTAATTGCTCTACCGTCGCGTCTACGAACGATAAGCTTGTTAGATTGCTTGTTCTTCTTACGTGTCTTAAGACCTAATGCAGGTTTACCCCAAGGAGTACATGGACCTGGACGTCCGATTGGAGCCTTACCTTCACCACCACCGTGTGGATGGTCATTAGGGTTCATAACAGAACCACGAACTGTAGGACGAATACCCATATGACGTTTACGTCCTGCTTTACCAATCTTAATTAGGTTATGATCAGCATTTCCAATTGATCCGATTGTAGCTCTACAATTAAGTGGAACCATTCTCATCTCACCTGAAGGAAGACGAAGTGTTGCATACTTACCTTCCTTAGCCATAAGCTGTGCTGAGTTACCTGCTGAACGAACGAGTTGTCCGCCCTTACCAGGATATAACTCAATGTTATGAATTAATGTACCTACTGGAATGTTAGCAAGTGGAAGGCAGTTACCTACACTTACTTCAGCCTCAGCACCGTTCATAACTGTTGCTCCAACCTT
Source organism: uncultured Lachnospiraceae bacterium (assembly GCA_905234245.1). Lineage (GTDB taxonomy): Bacteria > Bacillota > Clostridia > Lachnospirales > Lachnospiraceae > RUG191. The sequence continues at coordinate 24,316 of CAJOGN010000036.1, read as the reverse complement.
AAGTCCTTCTGGAGCAATGATGTATGACTTCTCACCATCTGCATAGCAGATAAGTGCGATGTTAGCTGTTCTGTTAGGATCGTACTCGATACCAACAACTGTAGCTGGAATGTTGTCTTTCTTTCTCTTGAAATCAACAAGTCTGTATTTTTGTCTGTTGCCACCACCTTGGTGTCTAACTGTTATTCTACCTTGATTATTACGACCTGCGTTCTTCTTCTTAGAAGCTACAAGTGACTTCTCAGGAGTCTTCTTAGTTACTTCAGAAAAATCAGAACCTGTCATATTTCTTCTTGAAGGTGTATATGGGTTATATGTCTTAATTCCCATTATGATTCTCCTTTCTTATTCGATTTATTATCGTACTTTACTGTACCTAGTGTTGTTACATTTTATAGACCAGAGAAGATCTCGATTTCCTTGCTATCCTCTGTTAATGTAACGATTGCCTTCTTAGTCTTAGCAGTCTTGCCGTAAGTCATTCCACGTCTCTTAGTCTTACCAGACTGATTCATTGTGTTAACAGACTTAACCTTGGTTCCTTCGAACATTTTCTCAACTGCTTCCTTAATCATTGTCTTGTTAGCCTCAGGGTGTACAAGAAATGTGTACTTCTTATCGGCCATGCCATTCATACTCTTCTCAGTTACAAGTGGCTTTAGGATTACATCATAATATTGTACATTTGCCATTATGCATACACCTCCTGAATATTCTTCACAGCGTCCTTAGTAAGAACGAGTGTATTATACTTTAAGATGTCATATACATTGATTGTATCTGTTGAAGCAGTCTTAACTGAAGGAATGTTCTTTGCTGATGCAACAACATTCTTGTCATTGTCTGCTAATACAACTAATGCCTTGTCAACCTTAAGATTGCTCATAACCTTAGCAAACTTCTTAGTCTTAATCTCATCCATCTTAAGCTCGTCAACTACTACTATCTTATTCTCTAAAACTCTTGAAGTAAGAGCGCTCTTAAGTGCTGCTCTCTTCTCCTTCTTGTTCATCTTCATTGAATAATCTCTTGGTACTGGAGCAAATACAACTCCACCACCTGTCCATTGTGGAGCTCTGATAGAACCTTGTCTTGCATGACCTGTTCCCTTCTGTCTCCATGGTTTTCTACCACCGCCGCGAACTTCAGAACGTGTCTTAGCCTTCTGTGTTCCCTGGCGATTATTAGCAAGTTGATTAAGAACTGCCATATGTACTAAATGCTCATTGACTTCTACATTGAATATAGCATCATCTAATTCGATTGAATCAACTTCTTTGCCTTCCATATTATATACGGATACTTTAGCCATCGTAAAGTTCCTCCTTTCGTATTATCATCTTATTCTAAATTACTTAGCTGCTTTTACTGCCTCTTTGATTGTTACTAGAGACTTCTTAGGTCCTGGAACGGCACCCTTGATTAAAAGCAAGTTGTTCTCTGCGTCAACACGTACAACTTCAAGATTCTGAATTGTTACCTTAACGCTACCCATGTGACCAGGCATTCCCTTACCCTTGAATACCTTACTAGGTGAAGAACAAGCTCCGTTAGAACCTTGATGACGGTGGAACTTAGAACCATGAGCCATAGGTCCTCTATGTTGGCCAAGTCTCTTAATTGCGCCCTGGAATCCTTTACCCTTAGAGATTGCTGTTGCATCAATCTTGTCGCCTTCTTCGAAGATGTCTGCCTTAATCTCATCAGCAAGATTGTAATCAGCACAATTGTCGAACTTGAATTCTCTTACATATCTCTTAGCTGCTACGCCAGCCTTCTCGAAATGACCCATCTGAGGCTTATTTACGCCATGTCTACGCCATACCTTCTTGTTGCCAGCTGCATCTACATTCTTATTCTTCTCTTTCTTGTCTACAAAACCTACCTGAACAGCTTCATATCCATCGTTCTCTACTGTCTTAATCTGTGTTACTACACAAGGACCAGCCTGAAGAACTGTTACAGGAATTAATGAGCCTTCTGAATCAAATACTTGAGTCATACCAAGCTTTGTAGCTAAAATCGCTTTCTTCATTATTATTTCCTCCTAATTAATCTACAGCGGAACATACATTATAATATGTTCATACTAGTTACAGGGTGTCTTATTTCTCTTTCATCTTAATATTGATGTCAACACCTGCAGGCATTTCTAATGTTGATAGAGCATCAACCGTCTTCTGTGTTGGTGTGATGATATCAATCAGCCTCTTATGAGTTCTCTGCTCGAACTGCTCTCTTGAATCCTTATACTTATGAGTAGCTCTAAGAATTGTAACAACTTCCTTTTTAGTAGGAAGAGGTACTGGTCCACTCACCTGTGATCCGTTCTTCTTTACAGTTTCGATGATTTTCTTAGCAGATGAATCAACTAATTCGTGATCATATGCCTTAAGTGTAATTCTCATAAATTGAGTTGCCATAAAAAAAGTCGCCTCCTTTTCGCACTTTAATAGTGAGACAAGCGGTGACTGTACACTTTACCGTGTGTGTCCTATAATAATTATTAAAAGACACTTGGGACAGTATCTCCCTTTATCGGAAGACTTATCTATTGTACAGTGACTTGCCGTCAGTTTTAGTAACTTGACATTCGCTCCACGGAAAACCCACATACTGTAATACACTAACCTTACAATGACGCTCGCCCACTATAGTTCGCACTTCGTGCGAATAGGGCTCGCGGTGCAGTAAGGAATCCGTCCGCTTCGCGGACACCTTACAGCATGTAGCAACCTCACGCTTCATAGCTATCGATGTCACAGCGTGTTATAATATACAATAGTTTGAAGGGATTTGCAAGGAAATTTCAAGAAAGATTGTACTTTTTTAAGAACATTTTGCAAAGTTGTGGTAAATTTTGATATGTAACGCTATATGTAGGGGTTAGCGTGGGAATGCATTGCGTGAGAATGTTTTTTGTGGCTAACAATTCTTGTGTGGCAGGAGTTTTGTTAGCTGTACGTTAGCTTTGTTGCCTAGTAATGTGTACTGGCAGCTAACATAATCCTTTGTGGCAGGACTTTTGTTAGCTGTATGTCAGCTTTGTTGCCTAGTAATGTGTACTGGCGGCTAACATAATCCTTTGTGGCAGGACTTTTGTTAGCTGTATGTCAGCTTTGTTGCCTAGTAATGTGTACTGGCAGCTAACATAATCCTTTGTGGCAGGACTTTCGTTAGCCCTGCACATACTTTATAAGCTTCGCCGGCACTCCGCCAACAATCGCACCCTTTGGAACATCCTTTGTTACGACTGCTCCTGCTGCCACTACAGCGTCGTCCCCTATTGTAACGCCTTTTGTCACAGTCGCATTTGCACCAATCCATACATTTCTTCCTATATGTATAGGCGCGGGGTGTAGCTGTTGTCTCTTGGCAGGGTCTATGTCGTGGTCGAGAGTGGCAAGAACTACGCCATGACCAATCAACGCTCCTTCGTCTATGGTAATGCCGCCCTGATCTTGAAATTTACAGCCGGCATTAATAAATACATTTCTTCCTATTATAATATTCTTACCAAAATCTGTATAGAAGGGAGGGAACAGACCAAAGCCCTCTCCCAATGTATCTCCATTATTAAAATGCTCCAATAGTTCATTAAGTTCCATACTGTATTATCCTCCGTAGATTATTGTTGTCCTATAAATTCCATTAACATACTTTCTGGCATCTTTATCTGATTTATACAAATAGGAACCTGACATGCCTCCTTTATTTACGAACTCATCAAAGGATTCATCTATATTGTTGGACGGAAAGTACTCTATATACTCCTTAAAGGAAAACGGATATAGCTTCATAAAAATCACCTCAGTCAAATTATAGCTCGTTTCGCATTTGAGTTCAAATTTAAGATTTGCGAAGCGAGAGTGTTCCGGTTTGTTTTACAGTACACGCAAAAAAAGAGTGTGGCACTTGCCACACTCTACTAAGAATTAAATCATTCTAATAAAAGTATTATTGAGCTACCTGCATGCTGTCAACAATCTTACCTAATGCTTCAATCATTGTTACCATAGAATCATTCATCTTCTGGTAATCTTCCTGTGACTTGAAGTCACTCTCCTGAAGCTGACCCATCTCCTCGATTACCTTCTTAGACTCTGCAAGAAGATTCTCAACCTGGTCATCCTGCTGGATTTGCTTATCCATGTAAAGCTTCTCAACTTCATTGTAGCACTCAACTAAGATACCATAGTTTGTCTGTAAATCAGCAAATGTTAAGTCTCCCTGAGGCTTTACAGGTGTCTTAGATGTTGTTGTTGTAGTAGTTGTTGTAGTTGTTGTTGTGCCATTAGAATCTGTCTTCTGAGTAGTAGTTGTTGTTCCATTCTCATTTGAAGTTGTAGAAGTAGAACATGAACATCCTGCAAGAAGTGATGTAGCCATAACTCCTGCTGCAAATAATACTAATAATTTCTTTCTCATTGTATCTCCCCTTTCGTCTGAGTAAAAATTATAAGTTCTAATATGTGACGAAACGTCACCTTGTTACATACGTGAGTATAGCAAAAACTATCTCTCGCGTAAAGCCTTTCCTACATTGTTTTTATTCTTATACAACTTACTAATCTTTTGAGGGCAGAATCAAAATGAATGTAAACCCTACCGCATTTCTTCATTAATAATAGATTATTGAATGCCTGTAATAGCTATGCTAAAATCAAAACATCGTATTATTCTTTCGAAAGGAAGGAAAAGAAAGTGAAAAGAAGGATAAAACTATTAGCTGTTCTTATGTGCCTTGCTATGGCACTTAGCGGATGCGCTCCCATAGCATCTAATTCGGGCAATTCAGAAGAAAAGGGTGTCTATGTACTCTATACCAGCGATGTGCACTGTGGCGTAGAAGATAGCTTTGGATATGCAGGACTATATGCCATCAGAAAGAGTCTTGAAGATCAAGGATATGAGACTATTCTGGTAGATGACGGTGATGCAATTCAAGGAGACACTATCGGTTCATATACACATGGCGAAGCAATAGTTGATATCATGAATAAAGCAGGATATGATGTGGCAATTCCCGGCAATCACGAGTTTGACTATGGTATGGATAATTTCTTCTATCTTGTTAACCATGCAAATTATCCTTATATCTGCTGTAACTTCACTAAGAATGATGAGCTTGTACTTTCTCCTTACAAGATTATTGAAAAAGGCGGACTCAAGATTGGCTTCGTAGGTGTTACGACTCCTGAGACACTTACTTCTTCTGAGCCAAAGCATTTCCAAAACGAAAAAGGCGAATATATATACGGTTTTATGGAAGGTGATGATGGAAAGAAGCTATACGATTCTGTCCAAAAGACTGTAGATGAAGTCAGAAGCAAAGGTGCTGATTATGTATATGTTATGGGCCACGTAGGAAATGAGGAATCTAACAGACCCTATACTTATGCTGATATTATAGCTAACACTAACGGTATTGATGTATTCCTAGACGGGCACAGTCACGACACAGAACAGGTAGTTGTGAAGAATAAAGACGGAGTTGATGTAACACGCTCTGCTGTAGGCACAAAGCTTGCCCATATTGGACACATTCTTATTACAAGTGAAGGGATTAAAGACACCGGCCTTTGGAGTTGGACAAATGATGTCAGTGCTATTTCCCTTCTTGGAATAGATAACAAGGTTGGGAACACAGTTAACAAAAAGATGCAGGAGTTTGAAGCAATTCTAAAGCAAAAAGTAGCCACCTCTTCAGTAGAACTTACAACGAATGACCCAAGGGACAACCTGTACGATTAATAAGACGATCAGAGACTAACTTAGGTGACCTCTGCGCAGATTCAATACGCATCAGAACAGGCGCCGATATTGGTTTTCAGAATGGTGGTGGGCTCAAAAATAATATCAAAAAAGGTGATATAACCTACGAAGATATAATCGATGTACTTCCGTTTAATGACACGATATGCACTGTAGAAGCAACGGGACAGCAGATACTAGATGCTCTCGAATGGGGTGCTAAAATGCTTCCTCAAGAGCAGGGTTCCTTTTTGCAGGTGTCCGGTATAACCCTTGAGATAAATGCCGGCATTGCTTCGCCTTGTGTTACTAATGAACAAGGTACACTTGTAGGTATTGAAGGACAAAGAAGAGTGAGTAATGTACGCATTAATGGAGAACCGATTGACCCTAACAAAAAATATATAGTAGGAGGTTCGGCCCATGTTCTTCTCAATCACGGAGGAGGCAATACCGCTTTTGACGGCGCAAAGGTAATCCAATCAGATTGCGGTCTGGAATATTTCATAATAGCAGACTATATCACAGAGAACCTTGGCGGAAATATCAGCACAGGTTACGAGAATCCTTATGGGCAGGGAAGAATTGTAATTAAATAGTCAATAGTACGTAATTGAAAGAGGGACGGCTCTTGAAAGAACCGTCCCTCTCTTTAATTTATCTTAGCAGTACAGCTTTTTTGCGTGAATACATTTCACCGATATATTGGTCTTTGCTCTTTCTCGGAGCGTTCCTTCTTGTCTATGAAGTAAATCGGACATGATTTACGCCTCCCGACACCTTAGGCATTTTTTCTTTTTCTTTTAACGAAGAAGTACCATACAATGAGACAACCTATAAGTCCGGCAATGATTCCGCATAGCATACCTACGAGTACGTCGCTTGGGTAATGAACGCAGCGGATTATTCTTGATATTCCCACTATGAGCGGGATAATGAATAGCGCCCATGCCCATCTTTTCTTTTCCGTAATAAGTACAGAAGCAAGAGCTGTAATAGCCGCAAAGGTCATGGAAGTATGACCAGACGGGAATGACAGATCGTCTTCAAGATGCGAGCCTGCATTTGTCCAGTGAGTATAATAGGTATCCCAGAAGGGAGTATCCTGCAGCGTTATATAAGGTCTTAGCCTTCCTACTCCCGGCTTAATCAGAACATTAACCAAAAGTAACGCTACTATAAAGGCAATCACCATTGCCACTCCGTATTTTCTGGTTTTCTTCGGGAAACAAAGAATCACCGCAATCGCAAAAACAACGATGTAAGCGATGGCATCTCCCATGTGCTGACAAATATCAGCTATACCAATAGTAAATGCGTTCTGGAATTGCCAGAAAAATGTGTATAGTGCAGTATCAAATCCATAGAAGAATTGATCTACGACTGAGCCTAGTTGCCCAAACATTTTTTACCATCCTTTATTATTAGATTTCCATTTCCTTAAGAATTGGATGCAATGTGGAATTATACCATAATAACGCTATTTTGTCATTACATATGCTCTACCATATATCTTATTATCTTCGTACAATCATTTGCCGCTTCCTTCTTGAAGGTCTCGAACTCAACCGCCTGGGAAGCATCTGACTTATCAGAGATAGCACGGATAACAACAAAGGGTGTATTGTTAAGATAACAAGCCTGTGCAATTGCTGCACCTTCCATCTCAGCGCACATACCTCCAAAATCAGCCCTAATCTTATCTTTCTGTTCATTGGTAGATATAAACTGATCTCCCGAGCATACTCTACCCTCATAGACCTGCGCATCAGGAACAGCTACCTTGGACGCCTCTACTGCCAGTTTTCTCACCTGCTCATCAGCCGGAAATGCATATAATCCGGTATAAGGAATCTCCCCCTTTGCAAAGCCTATTGCCTCCACATTAAAATCATGTTGTACTGCATCAGTTGAGACTACTATATCGCCTATATTCAGCTGATTATCCAAAGAGCCTGCAACGCCTGTATTAATTACTCCTTTACAGCCGTAATCATTAATCAAGGTGTGGGCACATATTCCGGCATTAACCTTGCCCATTCCACATTTTACAACAACTACATCTTTGCCGCTTAGCTTGCCTTCATAGAATTCCATACCTGCAATCTTATTGGTCTTGACGCCTTCTAATGCATCCTTAAGAGGATTAACCTCTTCATCCATAGCTCCAATTATTCCAATTCTATCGGATTTGGTGCTATCATTATTAACACATCCACCAAGTAGAACTGCAAATACCATAACCATTAACATGATTATTATTCTTTTCTTCATTATTACTTACTCCTTCTATCACAAGGCAAGCCTTGTAATTATTCTACTGCTGCAATGTAAAACTCATCTTAACAGGATTGTGGTCTGAATATGCAAATCCCGTATCAAGGTTCTTAACTTCATTGACTGTTACATTATTAGATACAATAAATCCGTCAATAATGTATAGCTGGGTGTCAGGTCTAAGTGCTGTATCATCAAGTCTACAGGTTGCTACATTGTCTGCAACTGCAAATGAAAATCCCTCAGCAAGATCTGAATTATTAATTATACCTGGCGCCCATTTATTATTCTTCTTAGTATCGTCTGTTAATGGGTATGCATTAGCAACTGGCTCAAATGTCTGATTGAAGTCACCACCTGCTATAACATAATTACCCTTCTTATACTCCTTAGAGAGTAAATCCATTAACTGCTTAGTCTGAGCAATCTTGCCTTCACCAGAATCATAAGCCTCTAAGTGTAGGTTAACAAGTACAAGCTCCTTGTCGCTTCCCTCAATTGGAATACGAGTCTCTAACAGGCATCTCTTAAGGTTAACCATAGAGATTGGCCAGCTAAATGAGATTGGAAGCTGATAACGTGTTGCTGATTCAACTCCATATCCTGTCATAGTAACGATTCCAGCCTTAACCTTGCCCATTCCCTTGTTAAATGGTACATAAATTACATCAAAGTTAGTTGCGAACATCGTTGATTGTCCTGTTGCCTTCTGGAAGATAGGAAGCTCATCAATATAATAGCTTCTCTTAGCATCTCTATCTACTTCCTGTAAGAAGTTGATGTCAGCATTCTCTCTTGATATGATTGACGCCATTCCATCAAGATTCTTCTTGACTAAGTCCTCGCTCTCAGGAATAACTGTCTGTCCACCATCAAAGTAACAATCCTGGTCAGACGACAAAGCTCCGTATCCCACATTAAACGTCAGAATTGATGCAGGCTGACCTGCTGAGATTTTGCGATTCTGTGGATTCTCCACCGAAACTTTCATCTCATCCTCTGGCTTGAATTCATTAATGGCAAATACTGCCAGGAAGATTCCAACACCAAGAATTAGTACTCCGATAATACAAGCTATCACAATTAATACTTTCTTCATTATGTTCCCCCTTTCGCATTATACCGCTTTGTATACCAATGTATACTACGGCACTAAGAATGTGCCTTTAGCATACATTGGCTATACAAAGCTTTACATCTCTGAAACAGTATTCTTGAGTTCTATTATCTGGTCTCTATAATCAGCCGCCAATTCGAAGTTCAGATCTGCTGCCGCTTTACCCATCTTCTCATTAAGCTTCTTGATAAGTGCCTCTAGCTCTTCCTTACCCATAGCATCAACAGCCCCTAACATCTCGTTATCTTCCTTGGCTATTTCCTTGTAAATGCTAATCTGATCCGCTACTGCCTTCTTGATAGTAGTCGGTGTGATGTTATGCTCCTTGTTATACTGCTGTTGAATCTCTCGACGCCTGTTGGTCTCATCAATTGCCGACTTCATAGAATCGGTCATAGAGTCAGCATACATTACCACGCGACCTTCTGTATTACGGGCTGCTCTACCGATAGTCTGGATAAGGGATGTCTCCGAACGAAGGAATCCCTCCTTATCAGCGTCAAGAATTGCAATTAACGCAACCTCGGGAATATCAAGTCCCTCACGAAGGAGGTTGATGCCCACCAGAACATCGAATACTCCCAAGCGCAAATCTCTTATTATCTCTGTACGCTCTAATGTATCAATGTCGGAGTGAAGATACTTAACCTTGATTCCCAGCTCCTGCATATATGTACTAAGATCCTCTGCCATCCTCTTAGTCAAAGTCGTAACAAGAGTCTTGAACCCAGCCTTGGTCGTCTTCCTAATCTCTCCTATAAGGTCATCAATCTGACCTTCGATAGGATGTATCTCCACCTCAGGATCAAGTAGACCTGTAGGTCTTATAATCTGCTCCGCACACAGAAGCTCGTGCTCTCTCTCATAGTCCCCCGGTGTAGCAGATACGAACAGCATCTGGTCTATCTTCTCTTCGAACTCATTAAAGTTAAGAGGTCTGTTATCCTTGGCGGAAGGCAGTCTGAATCCATAGTCGACAAGAGATGTCTTTCTCGCCTGATCTCCGGCGTACATACCTCTTACCTGTGGCAATGTAATATGAGACTCATCTACAATAATTAAGAAATCATCTCCAAAATAATCTATGAGAGTCTGGGGCGGTTCTCCCGGCCTTTGATTGGTAAAATGCCTTGAGTAATTCTCGATTCCACTGCAAAAGCCTGTCTCACGCAGCATCTCTATATCATAATTCGTGCGTTCACTAATTCGCTGTGCTTCTATAAGCTTATCTTCTGACTTAAAATAAGCCACACGCTCCTTAAGCTCTTCTTCTATGGTCTTGCAGGCTCTCTCAATCTTCTCCTTGGGCACTACATAATGAGACGCCGGAAATATTGCCACATGATTCATCTCTTTCTTAACCGCGTGGGTTATTGTATCAATCATGGTTATCCTGTCAATCTCATCTCCGAAGAATTCCACCCTGTACGCATATTCGGACACATATGCGGGATATATCTCCAACACATCTCCCCGGACTCTGAAGGTTCCCCTGGCAAAATCCATATCATTACGGGCATATTGCATAAGGATTAATTCTTTGATTACCTGATCTCTGTCCTTCATATCCCCCGGTCTTAATGACACCATAAGATTCTCATAGTCTTCCGGTGAGCCAATGCCGTATATACATGACACAGACGAAACTATGACAACATCCCTTCTCTCGGACAGGGACGCTGTAGCCGAGAGCCTAAGCTTGTCTATCTCGTCATTGATGGAAGAATCCTTGGCAATATACGTATCAGTGGACGCCACATACGCTTCCGGCTGATAGTAATCATAATATGACACGAAATATTCCACTGCATTCTCCGGAAAGAACTCCTTCATCTCGGAATACAACTGTGCCGCCAACGTCTTATTATGTGACAGCACCAGCGTAGGCTTTCCTAATGCTGCAATAACATTTGCCATGGTAAATGTCTTGCCGGAGCCGGTGACACCAAGAAGCGTCTGCATCTGGTTGCCCTCTTCAAACCCCTTTATCAACTTGTCTATCGCCTGAGGCTGATCGCCTGTCGGCTTATATGGTGAATGTAATTTAAATTCTGCTTTCATACCACCTGAGTATTAATCCTGAATCTCTGCCACCTGCGTAGAGGAGTTGTCGCCAATAACCGTTACGGCGTCCTCCGCATCAGACACTGCCGACAACACATTCTCGAAGGATTCGTTAAATGAAAAACCTACCTTCCAACATATGATATAGTGTTTATCTACGCTATTTACACTCTTAAGAGCCATTATACCACAAATAGCTGTATATATGTTATAATTGTTGAAAAAGGTTCGTAGGGATTGGAGGTATACACAATGAAGGAATCTATGAATAAGATAAAAGACATGATAAGCGATCCTAATATGCAACAAACACTCGTCAAGGTAATGAATGCAAAATCCCCCGAAGAGATAATGTCTATTGCAAAAGAGGATGGTATTGCCCTTACCCCTGAACAGGCTCAGACTATATATGACGGCAAGAAAAGCCACAGAGAAATTGACGAAGAAGACCTTAACGCAATCAAGGGAATACTGTAAAAAAGGTGTGCTAAGCACACCTTTTTTATCTAGAATACTAACAACCATTTATCACCTGTCTTAGGTGCCTTTGCCACCTTCTGATTAGATTCTGCTGCATCGGTTGTCTCCCGGGCAACATCTGTGACAGCCGCATCCTCTGAGACTGCATTGCTTCCACTATTCGACTCCTGTTCAGGCGTCATATCGAACAATCTTCTCATACCCTTTTGCTGTCTGTAGTAAGAATTAAGGGCGTAATATGACTGATAGGTGGCATAATCGTTAATCTCTGTATTATTATCCCAGCCAAAGCCTCCACCTTCTACAGCAAAGGAGCCAAGGGCATCTACTGCGGATATTCCCCCTTTTACAAATCTCGCATCACTGTCGGCGTCAATGCCAAGCTCTGACAATCCTAATACAACCATGGCAGTTGTGTTGGAGTTCTTAGTGCCGAAGGAAGAAAAGGTTCCATCCTCCATCTGGACATCCGACAGATAATTTATCGCATTATCAACAGCTTCATGAACTGTAGCGTTGTTGTTATAGTATGGAGCGAGTGATGCCAATACCATGCCTGTGGTATCAATATCCTCTGTCTCTCCATCCCAGCCCCAGGCGCCACTATCAAGCTGTGCCTCTAAGAGCTTCGATATATATAACTCTCTGTGGTTCGATGGATAGTTCTTACTGTCGAGTCCTATCAGAGTATAGGCATAGCCCCACACTCCGCTTACATTATCAGCATCCTCCAACTGAGTAGATATATCCACAGAATCAATGTTGGTCGGATCATAGCCTATGGCATTAAGTACGGTAACCACCTTGGCGCATTCCGTCACAGAGTCAAACTGTCCACCATTACTTGCAAGGTAGCTCCTTACGCTGTCATAGTAGCCGCTGTACAAGCCGGCGTCAACAGGATAGGCTGCTCTTGAGAGCCCCAGAAGATACCCCTCCTTGCCATTGCCATAACTAATTGTCTTGTTGTTGTCAGACAGATACTTGCCTGTCAGGTTGTATATAGTATCTATACTGCCATCCTCTGCCGCAATAACCGTAGCCTCGTCATACACTGCATTTACCGAGACAAGCCCCAGCGCCATAATTACAACCACCAGGACTGCGCATACTTTCTTCAAAGTACATTGTGTTGATTTCATTGTTTTACCTCCTTAATAATATGTCCTGTTTATTGGACATAGTAATATCTCCTTATACTCTTCTGACTCTGTAAAAGCCATATTTAATCTTGACCCTTTCCAGCTTAAGAAGAATTGCATCTCCAAATATAAATACGAATACCGCAGTACGAAAGGCGTGCCACAAATCAAAAGGAGCACCTGTAACATAAAGCGCTCTTAGCACATCAATTGATAAATCCGCCGCGCTCATAGAGCTCATAAACATCGTACCAAGATTCATTATTCCACCATACAACACGAACACCACAATGAACGCGAACACAGACAGTGTAATATCATCCGCAGGCATTCTCTTCCTTAGTGTTATTCCACCTATAATAAGCCCTGCCAATCCAAAGGCATATAACCTCCATCCAAGAAATGTCTCGTCTCCTGCCGGCCATATCAGATAAGATATATAGGCTACTACTTCCATAAGGAGCACTGCACTAAGGGGGCCGATTAGCACCTTAAAATCCCTCGAACGGGGCGTTTCTATGTCACGCTTTGCGAATATAAGTCCCGATATGCTCCCGATTAGTCCCCAGCACAGCATTTGCCAGATTGTCCACACCCCCTGCCCTGTAAAAAAGTTGGCAATCAATCTAGACAGCATACCTATTATGGCTCCCACCACCGGACCAAAAGCGATTCCGGATATAATCACCATACCTGTGCCGGCTTGAATGGGCAGTATGGGAAATGACAAGAGATTACCCATAACTGTTATTGCAGACATAATAGCAATCATTACAACTTCTCTTGCCTTTATTCTCCTTCTTCGAGTCTTGCCTCGAAGTCTTACTTTGCTTTCGACAGGCACTCTACCACCTCCTCCGGGAGTATAGCATCACTTATATATGCTCTAGCCATTCTATTGGCATAGGTTGTGAAGAATCCGTTGCCCGAAAAGAATTCCCTTGTGGGTAACGGAGCAACAATTCTTCCATTATGCATAAGCGCGCACCTCGTAGCAAATCTCGCGCAGAATTCCACATCATGACTCACCATCAGAATTGTGACCTTCTCCTTGGCCAATTCGTTAATAAGCGAGCCAAATTGAAGCTTCCTGTCATAATCCAGTCCCTTGGTAGGCTCATCCATAAGAATAAGCTTAGGCTCTAACAGCAGAAGCTTACCAAGTGCAAGAAGCTGCATCTGTCCACTGCTAAGGTCATAGGGATGCACCTTCTCAAAACCGGAAAGCCCAAGCCTTGACAGCATCCGTATTATCTTCTCTTCTTTATCACCCATTGATATATCCATTCCGTTCATGGCTTCCAGCAGCTCATCATGCACGTTAATCTCGGTAAAAATCGCCATTGGATCCTGAGGCATGTAGACCATTTGTCTGTATCCTAAGGGCGCATCCTTGATATCCTTAGTCCTGTCGCCAAAGATTCTAATTGTCCCGAAGCTTTCCTTTCTGGTCCGGCACAACACATATAAAAGGGTACTCTTACCGGTGCCATTGCCTCCTAGCAGGGCAAATATCTCGCCGGCGTACACCGTCAGGTTACAGTCCTTCAATACTTCCTTGCCATCCTCGTAGGCAAAGGCTATATCTCTAATCCGAAGCACCTCTTCAGTGTCCTTCTTAACAGGTAAGGGCTTATGTATGTCGTCCGCTTCATAGCCCTCCTTCTCAATTCTTGCCCGAAGCCATCTCTGACCTTCAGACACACTCAGCGGCATATCATCTATGTTGCCGTCAACATTTCTTACAATCTTAACCACAGAAGGAAGATATGAAGCATACTTCATATTCGCCGCTACATAGCGCGGCTTGCCCACCACATCAATACGCGATTCACTCATGGCCACCACCCGGTCGACCATACCGTACACTTCTTCTAAATGATGCTCCACAATTACTATTGTTGTACCAATCTCTTCGTTAATACGACGAAGCATATCCAGAAAGCTTCTCGAGGCAACAGGGTCAAGTTGCGCCACAGGCTCGTCTAGCACCAAAAGCTTAGGCTCCATTACCATAACAGACGCCAGATGAAGAATCTGCATCTGTCCGCCTGAAAGAGTATCAACATCTCTGTCAAGCCACTCCTGCATGCCGAAGAACTCGCTAATCTCAGCCATCCTTCTCTCCATAATATCCTGGCTCAGATTAAGACTTTCCATCCCAAATACAATCTCATGCCACACCTTATCCGTTATAATCTGACTCATGGGATTCTGGCTTACATAGCCTATGACTCCCGCCAGCGACGATTCATCATATTCTGTAATGTCATGTCCCATAAAACGGACATCTCCATTACGCTTTCCATAGGGTGTTATTGCGGGCACCAGTTGCTTAATAAGTGTTGTCTTGCCACCTCCGGAAGGTCCGCACACAAGTACGAACTCTCCCCGGTCAATGTCAAGATTAATGTCTTCGATGGCACATTTTTCCAATCCCGGATATCTAAAACTCAGATTTCTTATCTCAATTAATGCCACTTTATAATCCTCTCTAAAATCAGGGGTATTATCATATATGCAAGATAGAACACCCAAAGTATCAGTACTGTGCTTATGTCTCCCATCATCCCAAATGTAGGGTAGTAATATACTCTGTAGTCAACAGACAATGTTACAAAAAAACCCGGTATTGCAAGCGCAATAATCACTCCCAAAAAAACAGCGTCGACTATCTTGAAGCGATAATTAGAATAGTTGCTCCTCTTGCCTAGACCATAGCCCATAGCCGTCATAGAAGAAGATGTATCAATTGCATTTTCCAAAGACCAGGCAATCACAATGGAAAACTCCCTACCCCACATCCTCGCTCTTGTAAATATATTATTGGAAGGCTTTCTTCCCATTCCTGCCTGAGCATTTCTTACAATCTCCATTCTTTTTCGAAGAACCGGTATATAGTGAAGCGTCATAGATATAACAAGCCCCAGCCCGGGTGCAAAGCTTCCGAACATATATGTTAATTTCTCGCCTGTAATAATCATTTGCAGATAAGTGCACCAGAGAAACGCTGCTGCAAACATTAGTCCGAATACAACTCCGTATATAAGCGCTTCTAAAGTGATACGATTATCATTTACAAGGAATAGAACATGCATACCGTTGTGGGAAATACACATATTGCCTATGCCAGTTATTGCAACTATAAGAAGCAGCCAGGGGATGTACCTCGCAAAACGCTTAAATCCAATAGTACGGATTCTGATTATAATCGCCATGAGCAAAGAGGTTATTATCAACAGAGGGTTGACGCTGCACATTGTAAGTATCAGCGCCACCACAATATATGCAAAAGCCACCCAGGGATGTATTAAGCTGAGCCCTCTTTTGGTTAATAGCTTATCACGTAATACCATAATATGTCCTCGCCACCGTTTAGGTAGTATGAATTGCAGCCCTTATTGGGATTGATACCATTGACGCTGTACATCCATCCACTGTTCTTGCCTGCGTCGAATTCATATAAGTAGTTCAGCCCCTTAAGATATGAACCTCCTTTGAATTCATATTGTATTCCATAAGTATTGCAGGCCTGCTTAACAGCCTCATCAACTCCTACTCTGCCATCACCGTTAGCATCATTTACCTTAATCTCCACAGGACTTAGTATGCTCGGATTGGCGGCGTAGGGTTCAAGCCAGGGCTTTCCTGCCGCACTGAGTATTCCGTTGCCACTGATTGAGGAACAATCAATGGCTATAGTGCATATAACAGCAACCGGCTCAGCAGCCTGTGGGTTATCTATATTATCAGACTGCTCGTTGACATTACCTATACCGTTATGTGCTGCGTCTGCTTTTACTCCGCTTCCATTGACTCTAGGAGCGTCTAAATTTGCCTCACCCGATTGGGCTTCATTAGATGCCATCTGTCTAGTCAAATCCGGCTGAGACGCTGCATTTGTCTGACCCTCAGGAGAGGTGGTGTTAAAGGGTAACGCTCCCTGTGCGCCTACAAGCGTACTATTAGTGGCAGTGCTGTTACCTGTGTTATCACCTGTCGAGCTGTTGACACTTGTTATTGTTACTGTAGTAACCGAAGCTATTACAGCAGCAGTAACGATTAACCCAATTATTGCTCCCTTACGCTTCTTCTTATCTTGCCAGAATTCCGCTGCTTTTCTCTTAAACTCTTCCATAATAATATTCCAACTCTTATCTGATACAAAAAAACCCCGCTATGCTCTATACATAACAGGGAATATTATCGTCGAAAATACGATACTCAAAGCAGAGTCCAACTATTTGTCGAACTCAGACCTATACGCGTCATCTTTTGCTCCATCACCCAAGCAAAATAATCCTCCCTTATGACAGGTCTCCTGACTTAAGACTATATACTTATGCTAAGTACGCGCTGATTAACCTTCTCAAGCTTCATGGCTCAATGGTCTATTAATCATCTCATCTAATACAGTAATGGCTGTTGCTTCGGATTCTCACCGAATTCCCTATTAAGCATTGCTACATCATAAGCTATGTATTCATCTATATAGTTTTTATCTTATATGGTCTTTATCTGCGTCCATGGCAGAACTTGTATTTCTTACCAGAACCACATGGACATGGGCTATTAGGTCGAATCTTCTCTTCCTTCCTTCTCATAGGTCCCTTAACACTTTCTTCCTTGTTAGTTCCTGTCTCCTTAGCAACCTCTTCACGCTCCATCTTCTTCTCAATGCGAACACGATAAAGCATCTTAACTGTATCTGTACGAATGGCTTCGTTCATGGCATCCACCATATCATAACTTGCCATCTTATATTCATCTACTGGATTTCTCTGACCATAGGCCTGAAGTCCAATACCCTGACGGAGCTGTTCCATATCGTCAATCTCATCCATCCATTTCTGGTCGATTACACGAAGAAGAACAACTCTTTCAATCTCTCTAAACTGGTCTGGCTCAGGGAATTCTGCTTCCTTAGCTTCGTACATTTCGTATGCCTTGTTAAGAAGCTTCTCCTTAAGGTCATCTACGCTGTTGACATCATCTAATGTAGCAGCATCAAATGGCGGGAATGGGATAATGTCGCGGATGACTGAATTCATCTCTGCAAGGTCCCATTTATCGACTGGCACCTCATCAGAGCAGCACATATCGATTGCTCCCTCAAGGTCAGTCTTAACCATTCCAAGAATCTGTTCCTTCATATCCTCGCCTGCAAGAACTCTCTTTCTCTGCTCATAGATAAGCTCACGCTGGTCATTCATAACCTGATCGTATTCTAGGAGGTTCTTTCTGATTGCGAAGTTGTTACTCTCTATCTTCTTCTGAGCATTCTCAAGGGCGTTGCTAAGCATCTTGTGCTGAATCTCATCTGTCTCTTCAACACCAAGAGAATTGAATATATTCATTAGTCGCTCTGAACCGAAGAGTCTCATAAGGTCATCCTCAAGGGATACATAGAACTTAGATTCTCCAATGTCACCTTGACGACCAGAACGTCCACGAAGCTGGTTATCAATACGACGAGCCTCATGTCGTTCAGTTCCTATAATCTTAAGACCGCCTGCAGCCTTAGCTTCCTCATCAAGCTTAATATCAGTACCACGACCTGCCATATTAGTAGCAATTGTAACTGCTCCATGCTTACCAGCCTCTGCGATAATTTCAGCTTCCTTCTCGTGGTATTTCGCATTTAACACATTGTGAGGAATACCTTCCTTACGAAGTCGCCTTGAAATCTCTTCTGATACATCAATTGTAATTGTACCAACAAGAACTGGCTGGCCCTTAGCATGAGACTGCTTAACGTCCTCAATTACTGATATATATTTTCCATTCTTAGTTTTATATACGGCATCGTCATGGTCAATTCTAATCATTGGCTTATTGGTAGGAATCTCGATTACGTCCATACCGTAGATATCTCTAAACTCCTGCTCCTCTGTAAGACCTGTACCAGTCATTCCTGCCTTCTTTTCGTATTTGTTGAAGAAATTCTGGAAGGTGATTGTAGCAAGTGTCATTGACTCTCTCTTAACCTTAACATGCTCCTTCGCCTCAATGGCCTGATGAAGACCATCTGAATAACGACGACCTGGCATGATACGACCTGTAAATGAATCTACAATAAGAATCTGATCATCCTGTACTACATAATCCTGATCTCTATGCATTAAATTGTGTGCACGAAGAGCAAGGATAACATTGTGCTGAATCTCTAGGTTCTCTGCATCAGCTAAGTTATCAATCTTGAAGAACTGCTCTGTCTTCTTAACACCTCTTGCAGTAAGGTTAACAACCTTGTCCTTCTCATTAACGATGAAGTCACCTGTCTCCTCCTGAACGACGCCCATAATAGCGTCCATCTTAGAGAACTCAGGAAGATCCTCACCACGCTGCAGCTGGCGAGCCAACACATCACAGGCCTCGTAGAGCTTAGTTGACTTACCTGACTGACCAGATATGATAAGTGGTGTTCTAGCCTCATCAATAAGAACTGAATCCACCTCATCAATAATTGCATAATGTAGGCCGCGCTGTACAAGCTGGTTCTCATATACAACCATGTTGTCACGAAGATAATCAAATCCATCCTCGTTGTTAGTTATATAAGTAATATCACAATTATATGCTTCTCTCCTCTCGTCTCTCTCCATGTCGCTTAATACAGCAGCACAGGTTAGTCCAAGGAATTCATGAAGCTTACCCATCTCAGTGGCATCACGCTTAGCAAGGTAATCGTTAACTGTTACGATGTGAACTCCCTTGCCCTCTAGCGCATTAAGATAAGCAGGTGCTGTTGCAGCAAGTGTCTTACCTTCACCAGTCTTCATCTCTGCAATACGTCCCTGGTGAAGAATTATTCCACCAATAAGCTGCACTCTGAAGTGCTCCATTCCAAGCACTCTTCTTGATGCCTCTCTAACTACTGCAAATGCTTCAACAAGAATATCATCTAATGTCTCGCCCTCACTAAGACGCTTCTTGAAATAATCTGTCTTAGCTCTAAGCTCCTCATCAGACAGCTTCATCATATCAGGCCTTAAAGCCTCTATCTTATCTACTGTCTTCTCTACTATCTTAACCTCACGCTCACTGTGAGTTCCAAAAATACTATCTAATAAACCCATTTTATTACTCCTTAGTATATCTTACTTAACCATATTCCTACGAAATGTTAGTTGTCGCTTCTGGACCCTTTCGTATGAACATTCTTACCTATTATAACAAAAAAAGCTACTATATTAAACAAATTTGATACAAGTATTGAATAAATTGGTTATAGGACGCTGGGAATTGTCTGAAATTACTCTAAATTTTCTGAAAAATTGCGACAATTTGAAAATATTTTATAAATTTTCAATTTTTTTGTTGACAAACAAATAAATTGAGTGTATTATTTACTTACAAACAAAGAACAACCAAAACAAACTTAACCGCAGTAGCGGGAAGGTTGTAGGTAGGATATAAAAGTATTGTATATGGCGAAGACCAGCGATGAAGAAAAGATATCGTGGACAATACTTTTACATTATAGAAGATGACTGGAAGTTGACCTAGAACTAAGAGAATTAAGAAATTAAATATAGTTCTTGTAGTTATAGGAAAAGGCGATTATCAATGAGTGAGGATTAGATGAATCGCAGATAATCTTTTAGGTATTAGGTCAACAGGTCATTTTCATTAAGGCCTATCGTATGACTAATTCCCAAAGGAAACAATTCCATAAAGGGAAACAATTCCAAAAAGGGAAGAAGTTATTTAATGAGATTTCTGATGAAAGGAGGTACGGTCCACCAGCATAAGTAATAGTACTATAGGAACCAGGCTCAACTGGTATATGTTGAGATCTTATTCGATGAAGATGCAAAAGCCAACTTTTAGATAGAAGCTATTTAAGCTAAGCTGTAGAGCGAGAGAGTAAAGTTAAAAGGATGACGCAAAGGGAATTGAGTAAGAGCAAAAAGATTTGATTTAATATAGATGATATAGATAATCGAACTTAAAAAAATATAATGAAAGGTGGTACAGTCCATTGGACAGTATAGAGAATTCTAAATAAGAAGGGGTGTCTTAATTGATGACGAGAAAGTCAGTAAGATACCTCTTCTTAATTTTTGCGCATTTACCAAGAAATCAGTTCATATCCATCTTCTGTCACGAGGACCTGATACTCCCACTGGGCTGATGGCAATCCATCTATTGTTGTTACTTCCCAACCATTAATTGGGTCCGTCTTGATTGAATGCTTGCCCATATTAACCATAGGTTCAATAGTGAACATCATGCCAGGTGCCATTATCATTCCCTCTCCCCAGTCAGTTACATAACTAACCCAAGGCTCTTCATGGAATTCAAATCCAACACCATGACCACCAATTTCTCTAACTATTGTATATCCATTAGCATGTGCATGCTCCTTAATTGCTGCACCAACATTTCCAATAGGCTCCCAAGGCTTAACTTCCTTAAGACCGATATCACAGCACTCCTTAGCGACCTTAACAAGGCGCTGCTTCTCTTCTGATACCTCTCCTATCATAAACATACGGGATGAATCCGAGAAGAAATCATTAAGTATAGTGGAACAATCAACATTTATAATATCTCCAGACTGCAGCACAACATCTGCCGAAGGGATTCCGTGACACACCTGGTCGTTGACAGATGTACACACACTCTTGGGAAATCCATCGTAATTAAGCGGCGCACATATACCACCCATACTTGTTGTAACATCACTTACAATCTCGTCTATCTCAAGAGTTGTCATTCCCTCATGAATCTTTTCTGCTACTGCATCCAATGCAGCCATGTTAATCTTCGCGCTCTCCTTAATCCTGTCAATCTCCGGGCCAACCTTGATTATGTCATGGTCAGGTACGTCAAAGCCCTCGTTATAAAAATGTGCCAGCTTATTGTCGAAAGCCTCATGACACTGCTTATATTTCCTACCACTGTTACACCAGCAAGGTGTATTTCTTCCTATTTTCATTACTTCTTCAATCTCTCTTTCATATTGTCAAGGTTAACGCCGTTGACGTAATTAACCTTGTCGTGGTGAATTGTAATCTCACCGAATTCTAATTTCTTATAATTATCGTCGATTTCGACCTTGTAGTCGTTCTTTAACATTTGGCCGTATTCATAGCCATCGTAGGCATACTCAAAAGCATTCGTATGCTTATCCGCCGCCAGCTTCGCCTGGTATTTCTCACCTAAGGCGATGTGCTCCATTGTCTCATTGATAAACTCCTTCGAAGCAGGGAGCCTCTCTCTTTGCTCATCTAAGAGGTCCTCCCAGAAATCAGTCTCCTTATAGTTAAGCTGTACCCTATCCTCCTCAGTTAGAGACATATTATTCTTCTTGGCTAAGTCATACATTATCTTATCATGAATCGCCATATTCATGGCAGTGTTTTTGGCAGATACGGAAATGAATTCGCCGTTGATATGGGTGTTCCACCAATCCTTGGTAGACTCAGGATTATATATCTTAGCCTCATTCTCCACCTTAAGCTCTTCATAAAGCACATAAAAGGAGAGATCCTTGTACGTAAGAGTCTCTCCATTAATTGTAGCCGCAGTATCACTCAAGTGATCGGAGAACACAAAGCGCTGCTTAGCCATGATGCCTTTGTATACTCCAAACGCTACTCCCCCTAGAATCACAATAATAACTAAAACGAAAATGACGATTTTTAACTTAGATCTAGTCTTCTTTACCTTCTGTGTCTGGGGCATTCATTATTTCCTTATCAAATTACAATACTCTTCTAATGGCAATAATAGGTTTGCAGTTAACTGCTCTATTATTGGTAATTCCGGCTCTCGAACTCTGAGCCTCTACAATTCCGCCGCTACCATCATATATAGCTACGTGTCCGCTATATACTACGATATCGCCGGCCTGCATGTTCTCATAGCTAACTTCCTGTCCAACAGTTGCGAATCCATCAGAAGTAAGTCTTCCCTGATCGAATCCGAAATGTTGATATACTCTGTAAACGAATCCTGAACAGTCACATCCATTTACCAAGTCTGTTCCACCCCATTTGTAAGGGTTGCCGATAAACTGAGATGCGTATGCAACTACAGCGCCACCGCCTGTACCTGATACAGGAGCAGGATTCTTGCCACCACCTGATACGTTAGACGTATTAGCCTGTCTTGTAGGTGTTGTTCCAGCCGCCTGATTAGCTGCTGCCTGACGAGCTGCTAACTCTCTTGCCTTGGCAAGCTGTGTATCGAAGTCAGCCACCTGTGCTCTCTTGGTACTAATCATAGAATCAAGAGATTTCTTCTGTGCAGACAGCTTATTCTGCTGTGATTGCAATGCAACCTTCTCTTGCTCAAGACTAGCCTTCAATGACTCAATCTGCTTAATCATTGCCTGATACTCATCTAGCTGTGTCCTGTCATATTCATATACAGTGTTGGCATATTCTACTTTGTTAATAAATTCTGACAGACTTCCTGATTCTAAGAAAATGGTAATAATGTCATCATTACCCTTCTCATACATGTATTTCATGCGAACCTTCATGTCTTCATACTTCTGGTCTGCCGCTTTAGATGCTTCAACTAAGTCATTCTCGGCATCTGCAATGTCAGCATTCTTCTGTGAAATGTCCGATTCTAATTCATTAATATTAGTAAGAATACTAACAAGTTCCTGGTCTAGAGATTTAATCTCGTTCTGCAATTGTTGCTTCTCTTGTGTAATCTGCGTTACGCTCTTAGCAGCAAAGGCAACATTAGATGATGCTACGAGCGACACCATAACAACTGCAACAGCAAGACACTCTAGAATGTGTTTTGGACGAACTGAATGTGTTACCCTCTTCATTAAACTCTTCATGCTCTTTCCTTTCTTCTTGCTAATGTTTCTTTTAACGCTATACATTTATCAGCGACACATAGTATCAATGCTTCCTTAGACTTAGGCACTTTAGTTATGTTAAGTGGCCACATGTGAGAAAGAATCATACTATGCATCTTATCACTAATGCCAAATACCTCTTTGGCATTATCAGCTGCGATCTTAGAATGCGTAAAGCCATGCTTAAATCTGAACTTATGAAGTGGAATCTTCGGTCCATTATGCCAGTCATATAAGAAGAAATCGTGTAACAAGGCTGCTGGCACGAGCTCCTCCTCATTAGCATGTAAATGTAACTTGCGATTAAGTAAATAACTAAGTCTGGCTACTCTGTGACAATGATCGTAGGTTGTAGTAGCGCCATGCTGAATAAATTCACGCATACTCTTTACCTTAGGATGATCATTGTATTCCTTAATCAACTCATTAAACTTAATCTGATCGTGTTCTTTCATATACTTTTCCTTATATATTTACACTACAACAGGCCTATTCTACCATATAATTGTTATAAATGTGTGAATAAATTATTATCTATTTATAAACATTAGAGGTATTATACATTATTAGCCCTTATAAAATCGACGAATTCATCCTGCGGTACAGGCTTCGAAAAATAGTATCCCTGTATATAATCACAGCCTATTTCCT
>CAJOGN010000035.1 GCA_905234245.1 uncultured Lachnospiraceae bacterium | reverse complement strand
CTTTTCCGGAGGAATTTAATAGGAAAGCGGTAAGTATTATAAGTCAATATAATTTTGCACCCACACCGCTTTCGCGGAACAATCTTTTGAAGCCGGAACTCTTAGGCTGGTTGGGGCTGATGAAGAGACTATATATAATGCATTTACGGAATTATTAGAGAAGTAGAGATAGATTGTTTGGATATATGTTGGCTTTAAGGGAAGAGATGCACGACACATAGCACTGTGTTGTGGAATTGATTTTCATGAAACGCTTATTGGCGAACGAATGCTCGTATATTATAATTAATATAGGCGTTGTCAAAACAGCGGTTGGCCTTGCAAACGTACTGTTTTCCAGTGCGAGCTTCCCACTAAAAGGAGGTGTTGCCTATGGGAAAGTATGGATGAAAGGGAAACATTTTGTTTGTTATACTAACCTGTGTAACATCCACGATATGCGCTGCGAAAGCAGTGTATGATGTGGTTCGCGATGTAATAAATCATCGCAAACAAAAAAGCAACCGCGCCGACCAAAGTTAGGTTGCTTTTTTAGTAACATAAACCAAGGCCAGCCGTTTTGGCAACGCCTTTTTATATCTTTATTGTAGCACGTTTACAGAATTTGTCAAACCAAGCAACTATTTGATATAGTTGCTGGTTTAAAGAAGAAAAAGTATGCTAGAACTCGTCTGTAGGGTGTATAATATTAACAAAGGTAAGAATAAAGAATTGCTAGAACGTTGTAAGTGGCTTTCTGATTATATGGTATTTGTTGATAAAGTAAGAGAATACCATAATGACAAGGAAGATGACAAGTTAGAAGAAGATATCAATAAGGCAATCGATTATTGTATTTCCAATGGATATTTAGAAAAGTTTTTCACATCCAGAAGATCGGAGGTGTTAGAAGTGACTAAGGTAGATTATACATTTGAGAGAAGAATGAAGCTTAATTATGATGAGGGCAGAGAAGATGGACTTCGCGAGGGCAAGAATACTGGACAGAGTCAGTTAGTCAAGGCTGTAGAGTTGTTGCGTCAGGGTGTAAATAAAGAGGATATACTTAAGCAGGGGATAGATATCAAGACCATTGAACTTGCAGAGGGGATAAGATAGCATTTCTCTCGATTCAAGGTAGTCATCCCCCACATATATGTGTTATTATAGACATAAGTTTGCAAGACAAACTAGTTGAAGCTATATCGGTACTTACCGATTAACATTTACCAGATGAAAGGAGAAGGCATTATGAGTAAATATCGTTGTGAGACATGTGGTTATGAGTATGATCCAGCAGTAGGTGATCCAGATAATGGAATTGAGCCAGGAACACCATTCGAGGATCTTCCAGATGATTGGGTTTGCCCTCTATGTGGAGTTGGAAAGGATATGTTCGAGAAGGCAGACTAGTCCTCAGATGTAACATGAAGATTGCTAGTTAAGGAGGACATATATGATTACTAACGAAGATATGAAGGTGCTGCTTAAGTCACAGCAGGGTGATTGCTTGATTAGAGAAAATAGTGTATAATGTTACAAGTGTTGAGCGGTTGTTTACACGACCGCTTAATTTATTAATGTTTATAAGGAGATAAGTTAATGGGAAAAAAGATTAAGCAACAGAAGTGGTTTCCCATGGCTGTTGCGCTATGTATAGCAATTTTATTTTTCTTTTTACTAATTCATCTTGGAGATTTGTGGAATGCACTTGGAGCAATATTCTATTTTCTATATCCTGTAATTGCTGGTGTAATAATCGCATACCTTCTTAATCCGTTGATGAAGGTTCTTGAGAATCATGCATTTCGGTTTATTAAGAAAAAGGGACTTAAGAGAACCATATCTCTAGTTCTTTCCATGATAATCGGTATTGCGGCAATAACAGCTATTATTATGCTACTTGTTCCACAGCTATATGACAGTGTGATGATGCTTTATGCTAATAGAGAGTCATATATCTCAGGGCTTTCAGAGTGGCTCGAAAGCACAGGCCTTAGTAAATTAATAGACAAGTTCGGTGGCGGATTTACATTTACCCCTGAATCTGTTATGAGCTATCTAATGGACTTCCTTGCTGGCAACGTGGATAATATTAAGTCAGCATTGTCTAATGTTGGTGGACATCTATGGGCATGGATTCTTGGACTTATATTCTCAGTATATTTCCTTGCATCTAAGGAAAGCATAGCAGAGTCTTGTAAGAACATTCTTAGAGGAATGATTAAGAATGAAGAGAAGTACAATGAAGCATTAACTCATATTAAGAAGATTGATAACATCTTAATTAAGTACATTCTGTTCTCGCTGTTTGATGGTGTATTAATTGGTACTATTACTGCAATATTTATGCTCATCACAGGAATGGATTACATCGGATTGATTGCTATTATTATCGGTGTTACAGACCTTATCCCAACATTTGGTCCAATTATCGGTACAATTATAGCTGCACTAATCCTGTTATTGGTCAATCCAACACATGCTATTATCTTCGTTATATTCTATCTCATATTACAGCAGATAGACGGTTATGTAATAAGACCGAAGTTGTATGGTAATACATTTGGCGTGTCAGGACTGTGGATACTTGTTGCTATCATTGTAGGTGGCAGAATGTTCGGTGTACTTGGAATCCTACTTGGTGTTCCTGTAATTGCTATTCTTGACTACCTATTCAAGCAGGTAATTATACCTAAGGTAAGGGCTAGAAGAGAGAAGGCGATTCGCAAAGCCAACGGTATTGAAGAAGTAGAAGAGGCTATAGAAGAGGCTGTGGAAGGCGAATCTAAGCCAGAAGAATCTAAGTCAGATGACAAGAAGGACGACAAGTCAGAAGGCAAGAAGGACGACAAGTCAGAAGGTAAATAAAATGTATAATAATAGGGCTATCACATTATGTGATAGCCCTTCTTATATTATATAGATTATATAAAAGGAAGATTATTCGTCTGGGATTATTTATTATCCTCAGGCTGTCCGTATTTTTCTACATAATCAGCAATCTCATCAGCGGCATCAAGGAATGCAGCCTCTGTCTCAAGTGCCATAGCAAGTGTTAAAGACTGGCAGCTTTCTGCATAGTCAAGAAGTTCATTGATACGCTTCTCTTGTGAAGCCTTATCCATAGCTTCCTTCTTCTCAGTAATTCTCTTCTTCTTCTCTTCCATATTCATCTGAGTCTTAAGACGAATAGTATTGAGCTTAATGTCTCTCTCTTCTTTATTAAGACGAGCATTCTCTTTAGCTGCATTAACATTTCCTTGAGCAGTAGCAATGTTGTCGTTAACATCAGCTTCTACATCATCGGCAAAGTCTTCAATTGCAGCGCCGCTCTTAGCAAGACCATCGTTAACCTTAACTTCTACGATATCAGCGAAATCCTCAATAGCTTCAGCGCTTTCAGTAAGACCGTCATTAACAACCTTCTCTACTCTGTCAGCAAACTTCTCAATAGAAGCATTAACATCAGCCATGTCGGCCTTAATATCTTCTTTCTTAAGTGCACGAGCTTTTTTAGAAGATTCTGCAGAAGCAGCCATTTTCTTCTTGATGTCTTCCATTCTCTTCTGAGAGAGTTCCATTCTTTCATTCCAATTCATAATTAAACCTCCTCGCCTATCTAATAATAGAAACTAGATACATTATACCTAAAGAGATATTAAAAAGCAAATAATTGCGATTACTTCGGAATTTGTAAGGAATTGTCAGACTATTGGGGCAATAAAAAGTTGATTTTTTTGTGTAAGTTGATATTCATTTAGTATATAATATATTTGTTGTACTATATCAATTTCGAAGTAATTCCCGCAAAGGAGATATATTAAGTGAGTATAAAGGATTCTATTAATAATGAATATATACAATACATTAAGGACCATATGAGTGAGTGTGAAGAGGGCGCTAATAAGATGAAGTTCAATCTCGAGCACTCTGCTTTGTGGTGGAATGACATGGTGGATAAGACTGTTATGATTCCGAAGATATTCGATGAAGAGGACATGGCTGATTTTCGCAGAATTGGTGACATGACCTACAGGATATTTGGCAAGGTAATTAATGAGTACAGAACTCATGAAGACTATAGGAAGCTGTTCCCATTTTCCAAGGAGCTAGAGGAACTTATTCTTCTTCCTAAGCAGTACGATGGATTTCTGCCAATAGCCCGATTCGACCTATTTTATAATGAGAAGACCAGGGACTTTAAGTTCTGTGAGATTAACACTGACGGTACAGCCGCCATGATTAGAAATGTTGAGATTGAGAAGGCACTTATTAACAATCCTGCTCATCAGCATGTCATTAGAAAGTACAGTCTAAAGCCCTTTGAGTTGTTCGATTCATGGGTTGAAGAGTTCATGAAGCTATATAGGACATATCCAAAATGCAAGGACAACCCTAATGTTGCAATTGTTGATCTTCTTGACAATGCCACAATGGGGGATTTTGAAGAATATGCAAGATGCTTCCAGAAGGCAGGAATTAATTGCGAGATATGTGATATCAGGGAGTTAGAATATCGTGATGGCAGACTTTATTCTAAGGCGGGCAATCCTGTTGATGCAATTTACAGGAGAGCTGTAACTGCAGATATAATGAATGTCTATGATGAGGTGGCGCCATTTATTCAGGCCGTTAAGGATGATGCAGTATTTTTCGCAGGGGCATTTGAGACTCAGATTATCCATTCAAAATGGGTGTTCTACGTATTACATTTGCCACGAACAATGGAATTCCTAACTGAAGAAGAGGCTAACTTCGTTAAGGAGCATGTGCCTGAGACAACAGAGTTTGCCCCAGAATTCATTACAATGGAAGAGGTTAGAGACAGCAAATATAAATATATGCTCAAACCTATGGATGCCTATGCGTCTAAGGGAGTATATGCTTCGGGCCGTGAGTTCAACCAGGAAGAATGGGAAGAGTTGTTGCCGAAGCTGTATGGACAGGGTTATATTGTGCAGGAATATTGTGAGCAATATCTTACGGACAATATCGATTTTGCATGGGGAGATGGAAAGTGGCATAAGTTCATTAATATGCCAGGACTTTATATGTTTAACGGTAATCTATGCGGATTTCTCATGAGAATGGCGTGCGGCGAGAATATTATATATGCTCACGACAATGAGAGAACTGCGGCGGTTTTCGTTGGAAGTAATAGATAGTTGGAGGATAGATAGTGGATACTTTCTTGAATAGAAGAAGGCGACAACAATTAGTAATACTTCAGCCTATATTGGTGGGAATTGGTGTAAATGTGTTATTAGCATTTATAACCAATTACTTTAAGCTACCCGTTTATTGGGACACCATTGGAACAATGTTCGTATCGTCCCTTGTGGGATTTTTCCCAGGAATATTAGTTGCTGTTGTAACTAACTTAATATGTTCAATCTTTAATGACAACGCAGCCTTTTTTAGCATAATCAATGTGCTTATAGCTATGGTTACTGTATGGTATAACAGGAAGGGCTTATACAGGGACATTAAGAAGTCTGCTATATTCGTTTCCATAATTGGCGTAGGTAGTGGAATCATAAGTGCTATTATTCAGTGGCTTGTTCTAGGTGAGCCTGAGAATGAGTCCATAAGAGCAATAATAGATTCGATGAGTTTCTCTGAAGGCTTTGGCGGTTTTATGGCATTTACAGGGCTTAATATCATTCTTAATCTTCTTGATAAGGGAATGTGCTTTGTTGTTGTGGCAGTAGTGCTTCATTTTATGCCAGACTATATTAAGGAGAAGATTCATAATAGCGCCTGGATGCAGTCGCCTCTCACTAAGTCTCAGGAAGAGTCCATTGAATCATGGAACTCTAATACCAGAAGGTCAGCAAGAAAGAGAATGACTGTTGTTGTTACAGTTATTGCCCTTACTGCTACCTTGATTACAGCATATCTTGGATTGCATCAGTATTTAGAAGCGGCTAGGGAGGATAAGACTAACAATGCAGTTAATGCTTCTAAATTCGCAGCAAGTGTAGTTGATCCTAGTAAGATTGATGAGTACATAAGAGATGGTGAAGCAGCCCCGGGCTACAAGGATACAGAGGATATGTTATATAAGATTCGCGACAATGCGTCGGGAATAGCATATCTATATATTGTTAAGGTTGACAGAGACAAGGTAACATTTGTATTCGATTTGGATGCTAATCAGAACACTGTAAGCTACGCAGAGGTAGATGATACTGAGGGTGAAGAACCAGGGACTGTTGTTCCGGTGGATGAAGAATTCGAAGAGTATATGGATGATATGCAGGCAGGTAAGGTGATTCCGCCTATAGAGAGTACAGGGGCTTGGAGTTGGCTTGTATCTTCCTACCATCCGATTCTTGACAGCTCTGGTCATGTGGTGGCCTATGCAGGGGCTGATGCATCCTTGGATTATCTATACGAATATATGGCTGGATTCGCAAGAAGGTTAATTCTTGTTCTTCTTGGAATCATTGCTGCAATCGTATCCTACGGTATATGGATGACTAATTATTATACGGTTTATCCTATAGAATCTCTTGGTGTATATGTAAGACGATTGACGGAAGCCGGAGATGACCAGGAAGAATTAGATGCTGTAGTTCGCCAGATGAGAACAATTGATATACGAACGGATGATGAGATAGAGAATCTCTATCACGACCTGTGCGATATGGCACTTAATCAGACGGAGAAGCTAAGAAGTATAAGGCGGCTGTCAGAGAATACTGTGCAGATGCAGGACGGTCTTATTATTACAATGGCGGACCTTGTAGAAAACAGAGATGCTGATACAGGTGCACATATTCAGAAGACTGCAGCCTACGTTAATATTATTGTTCGTGGCCTGAAGGAGAAGGGCTACTATGCTGAGAAGATTACTCCTAAGTTCATGTCTGACGTGGTACGTTCTGCTCCCCTTCATGATGTAGGTAAGATTAATATTCCTGACAACGTTCTTAATAAGCCAGGTAAATTAACTGATGAAGAATACGAGATAATGAAGACTCATACCACAGCGGGTATGAAGATTATGGAGAAAGCCATTGATACAGTAGGTGGCGAGAACTACTTGAAGGAAGCTCGTAACATGGCGGCATATCACCATGAGAGATGGGATGGCAAGGGCTATCCTGAAGGACTTCACGGCGAGGTTATTCCACTTTCTGCAAGAATTATGGCGGTTGCCGATGTGTTTGATGCTCTTACATCACCGCGTGTATATAAGCCACCATTTCCACTTGAGAAAGCCCTGGCAATTATAGAAGAAGGCAAGGGCACCCAGTTCGATGAGAAATGTGTTGAGGTATTCATGGATTCTCTTGACGAGGTCAAGGTTATTCTTAGGAA
Organism: uncultured Lachnospiraceae bacterium; assembly: GCA_905234245.1. Taxonomy (GTDB): domain Bacteria; phylum Bacillota; class Clostridia; order Lachnospirales; family Lachnospiraceae; genus RUG191. The sequence goes on along the minus strand of CAJOGN010000035.1, from coordinate 15,300 downwards.
ATATCATAATGAGTATTATAAAGAGAATGATATCGATATATAAGAGAGGGGATATCAGTTGAGAAATAATAGTAGATTAAAGATTACAATTTCATTAATAATACTGACACTATTTGCAGTCAACATACTTAGTGCGCCTATAGGCGTATATGCTGCGAGCTCTACCCAGAGCAAGAGTGATACTACCCAGGACCCATATCTGTCTAAGAATGGCGGTGGTTACTCTCTGTCAGGACAGCTGAAGAATGTAGGCTTTACTACTAAGATGTATGATGCGTCTAACGGTATGCCTACCTCTGATGCCATGTGTCTTCTTGATGCTAAGGATGGACACATGTGGATTGGTGGCTATAGCGGAGTTATTCGCTACGACGGCTCAACATTCGAGAGAATGGATACAAGCAATGGTCTTACCAGCGCCAGAGGTTTTTTTGAGGATAGGAAGGGAAGAATCTGGGTTGGAACTAACGATAATGGCGTTGTTGTAATAGACGGTGAGGATAGTACGCATATTACTTATAAGGATGGACTTCCAACATCTTCTATTCGTGTATTTTCCGAGGATGGTGACGGCAATGTATATATAGGTACTACCGCAGGACTATGCTATGCGGATAGTAATCTTAAGATACATTCTATTAGTCATCCATTATTAGACAAAGACAGAATTCTTAAACTAGATGCTGATAGTAATGGAAAGGTCTATGGTTCTACCGCTAAGGGAGTTATATTTGCCATAGATAATACCAATATTACTGGAGTGTTCGAGAGCGCCCAGCTTGGAATCGACAAGATATATACAATAATGGCTGATCCAACCTCTGCAGGCAATCTCTATATTGGCTCAGAAAGCGGCGATATCTTCTACGGTCCATTCGGAACTCATGCTAATGACATGAAGAGAATTGCGTCTAATGGAATTGGTGAGACTCAGTGGCTGGCGTATCTGTGCGACCGGGTATGGGTAGCATCAGATAGTGCCATAGGATATATTGACGGCGATAACCTTAATATAGTACGAGATATTTCTATTAAGGGAATCGAGATGATGACTCAGGATTATCAGGGTAATATCTGGGTTGCTTCGTCTACTCAGGGAGTTATGAAAATCGTTACTAATAACTTCGTGGATGTAATGGAGGAGTATGCCCTTCGTACTGGAACTACCAACGCTGCCTGCCTTCACAATGGCCTTCTATACATAGGAATGGATAAGGGGATTCAGATTGTTGACGGCGCAGGTAATCTAATTGAGAATGAATTGACAAGATATATAGGTGACAGTCGTATTCGCTGTATTAGAGAAGATTCCATGGGAAATGTGTGGATATGTACCTACACCGATGAGAAGGGTTTACTATGTGAGACACCAGGTGGAGGCTTTGTCGCATTTACCAAGGAAAATGGAATGCCAGATAATGAGGTTAGAACTGTCTATGAAGGGCTTAATGGGGACATATTAGTTGGCACCAACGGTGGTCTTGTAATTATTAATCAGGGCCAGATTGTACGTACTGTTGGCGCTAATGATGTGATTAAGAATACTGTATTCTTATCAGTAACTCAGGCAGAGGATGGTACTATATATGTAGGCTCTGATGGTGATGGAATCTATTCAATTAAGGGAGATATCATAAAAAGAATTAGTCGTGATGAAGGTCTTACAAGTGACGTTGTTATGAAGATTATCCGGGATGATAAGAACGGCGTACTATGGCTTGTTACTTCTAACTCCATTGAGTATATGAAGAATGGCAAGATTACTCAGGTTAAGTCCTTCCCTTATAACAATAACTACGATATGTATTTTGATAGTAATAACAACGCCTGGATTCTCTCTTCCTATGGACTCTATATTATAGAGGTTCAGAAGATGCTAGATGACAAGGTTGATGACTATCGTTTGTATACAGTTGAAAGTGGACTTCCATTTACCTTGACGGCTAATTCTAACAGCTACCTGGATTCTGAGGGCAATCTGTATATGCCTGGAAGAAATGGCGCCATTAGGGTCAATGTTAATCATTTCTTCGATGAGGCAGACAAGCTTCATCTTGGCATTAACTCGATTATCTGTGATGGTGAGAAGGTTCTGCCTGATGATGATGGCAAATACATTATTCCTTCAAGTGAAGGACGTATCCAGATAACACCTTCCATTATGGACTATTCTATGCACGACCCTCTTGTTCATGTATACCTTGAGGGTGGTCCTGATGACGGTATTACTGATATGATGAGTAAGCTTACTACCTTAGAATATACGGATTTGCCATATGGCAGCTATACTCTTCATATAGAGGTAATTGATAAGAATTCCAGGCAGGTGTTACAGGATGAGCAGATTCCTGTTACTAAGAGTGCAAGATTCACAGAGATTCTTATAGTAAGGATTCTCTTCGTGCTACTACTTGTGGCAGCAGCTGCTATATTCGTATGGAGATTCATTGCCACCACAACTGTCCGTAGGCAGTATGAGGAGATTAGAGCGGCCAAGGAAGAAGCTGAGCAGGCTAACAGTGCCAAGACAAGATTCCTTGCTAATATGTCACACGAGATTCGTACACCTATTAATACAATATTAGGAATGAACGAGCTGACTCTCAGGGAGGATACAAGTGGTGTTCCTAATAATTACTCTACAAGAGTAATTAATAATAGTTATGATATTAAGAATGCATCTGAGTCATTACTTAATCTTGTTAATGACTTGCTTGATATGTCTAAGATTGAGTCCGGTAAAATGCATCTCGTTGAGCAGGAATACGACATAGAAGAAGAGATTCGTTCTGTAGTTACCATGATAAGAGAGAGAAGTGACCAGAAGGAATTAATCTTCGATGCTGTAATAGATGAAGTGCTTCCTACAAGAATGTACGGTGACCCTGCCAAGATTAAGCAGGTGGTACTTAATCTCTTAACTAATGCTGTTAAATATACTAAGAAGGGTGGAGTATCATTTACAGTAACCTTGTCAGAGAGAAAGAGTGATATTGCAACCTTACAGTTCTCTGTTCGTGATACAGGAATGGGCATTAAGAAGGAAGATATGGACAAGCTCTTCGATGCATACGAGAGACTTGATGAAGAGAAGAACAGTGCAATCCAGGGAACAGGTCTAGGCCTTGATATCTCAAGAAGATTTACTGAGCTTATGGGTGGAGAGCTTACCTGTGAGAGTACATATGGTGAAGGCTCAGAGTTCGTATTGAAGGTTGAACAGAAGATCATAGATGATACGCCCATAGGAGTATTCAAAGAGAGGGATAAGAACGGTACTGAGAATGTATATGTACCACAGTTCATAGCTCCTGATGCGGACATCCTTGTTGTAGATGACAATCAGATGAACCTTAACGTTATTAAGGGATTGCTTCGTCCTACCAAGGTATTCGTTAATACCGCATTAAGTGGCGAGGATGCTTTAGACAAGATAAGAGATACTAATTTCGATGTTGTATTCCTAGACCATATGATGCCAGGAATGGATGGTCTTGAGACTCTTACAGAGATAAGGAAGTTCAACACCACAGTGCCGGTATATGCTCTTACCGCTAATTCTACTGCTGGCGAAGAGTTCTATAAGTCCAAAGGATTTGATGGATGCCTTCATAAGCCTATAGATACGAAGCTGTTAGAGGCGACTATTAAGAAGCATTTGCCAGATGAGAAGATGATTGAGCCTACTGCAGAAGATGCAGTGGAAGTAATTGACAAGATGCCTGAGGATATGATGTGGATATATGAGACTGAGGGCGTAAATGCCAGGGAAGGAATCAAAAACTCTGGCGGAATTGGAGATTATTTGTATGCTCTTGAGATGTTCTTAGATACTATTGATGAGAATATCAAGATAATCAGAGATTCCTATGATGAAGAGAATATCGGATTATTTACAATTAAGGTACATGCCCTTAAGAGCTCGGCTAGAATCATTGGTGCTGACAAGCTGTCTAATATGGCTCAGAGGTTAGAGGATGCAGGCAATGAGAAGGATGTAGATTATATTAATAAGAACGTTGGGCAGTTCATATCTGATTACGAGGCATACAAGGAGAAATTGTCTCCAATGAAGAAGGATCAGGACTCCGACAATGACAAGGAGATGATTCCTGAGGATGTGCTAGAGGATGCTTACGAGGCATTATCAGATGTAATTGATCAGATGGATCTTGATGCTGTAGAGATGATAGTAGATGACGTGGATGAATATAAGCTTCCAGATGAGGATGCTAAGAGATTTAACGACCTTAAGAAGGCTATGAAGCTAATTGACTGGGACAAAATGAATGAAGCTATAAGGAGAGACTGATGAAAAAGATTCTATTTGTGGGAGAGAAAGAGACATTTGTTATTCGTGTTCTTATGAAGAAGATTAATGCGCCTATGACAGAGGTGGAATTTGTCAAATGTGATGCTGTAACCCTTGAGGCAGCCATGACTGGCGACTATCTTATCGTTCTTTATATTGATGATGATACGAAGCTGGGAGATGATGTTGTTCACCTACTAGAAGACCACATGAGAGAGGAAGTCGGTGGCATTATTGTAATAGGCGAGCCTGCCCATATTAACAGCATTAAGAGGCACATGTCAGAGGGATTCATATATAAGGAATTCACAAGGCCTGTTAATAACGAGGAGTTTGTTCAGGCAGCTCTTGATTACTTCGATGAGGAGAAAAGGGAGGATCTTAAGAAGAGAATTCTTATTATCGATGATGACCCACAATATCTGTCTCTTATTAGAGGATGGCTTAAGGATACTTACAAGATAGCTGTTGCCAACTCAGGCTTGCAGGGGATAAAGTATCTTGGCAAGAACAAGGTTGATCTTATTCTGCTAGACTACGAGATGCCAATAACAAGCGGTCCTCAGGTGCTTGAAATGCTAAGAAGTGACAAGGATACCAAGGATATACCAGTTATATTCCTAACAGGAAAAAGTGACAAGAACAGTGTAATGGCTGTTGTGGAACTACGCCCGGAGGGATACTTACTTAAGAGCATTCAGAAGGAAGAATTAACTTTGAAGCTAGAAGAGTATTTTGCTAAGAGCAAGTGATTATTGCTTTAAGGAAAGGTGCGATAAATGTTTGAATTATTAAGGACATATCAATTAGGTATAATGTTTGCACTATCATTATGTGCATTAATATTCACAATACTTCTTCTTATAACCAAGTCTATGGACAAGAGGAGGAAGATAGTTCTGATATTTACAGAATTATCAGTATGCGTATTGCTCACATTCGAGAGATTTGCCTACTTGTTTAGGGGTGATGCAAGTAATGTGGGCTATGTTATGGTGCGCGTAAGTAACTTTATGGTATTCTTCATGATTTTAGTTATTGCAATCCTTTTTAACCTATATCTTAAGAATTACGTTCAGGCAGATGTTGGGAAAGATGGGATGCCAAAAAGGTTTGCAATAATTGACATCATTGCAGTTATAGGAATAGTACTGTTAATTATATCTCAATTTACTAATATGTATTACTACTTCGACGAAATGAATCAGTATCAGAGAGGACCTGCATTTGTCGTATGTTATGTAATTCCTCTTATCTGCCTTATTATTCAGCTAACAATTATAATTCAATATAGGAATACCTTCAGTCGTCACATACAGGTTGCCTTCATAATATATCTGGTGCTACCTATAATTGCCTCAATTGTGCAGTTCTTCGCCTATGGCTTGTCCTTGACTAATATGGCAATTGCAATAGCCATATTAGCCCTGTACATATTCGCATATCTTGACTTAAATGACGAGGTTGAGAGAATGCATAAGATTGAGATGGGCGAGTTAGAAGAAGAGAGAAGCAGTATGGCAAGACTCTTCGACCAGACCGCCACTGCATTCGTATCAGCAATTGAGAAGAAGGATGAAAGCATACAAGGTCATTCCCAGATAGTTGCTGATGTGGCTCGTAAAATTGCCAAGGCTGCTAATATTGAGGATGAAGAATGTGAGAAGGTGTATTATGCAGCCCTTCTTCATGATATAGGAACAGTTGAGCTTCCTGACAGATTAATAGGTAAGGGTGATGATCTTACTGCGGAAGATGAGATTATTATTAGGAATAAGCCTATTGACAGTGCCCAGATACTATCTAATATCAAGGAGTATCCATATCTTAAGGAAGCAGTAATGTATCACCGGGAGAGATACGATGGTACAGGCTATCCTAATGGTCTTAAGGGCGAGGATATACCTTGGATGTCAAGAGTAATTGCTGTGGCAGATTCCTATGCTGGTATGTCAACACAGCTTCGTAATACAAGGGCACTTCCTTATCAGCAAATTAGAGAAGAGTTCATAGAAGGCTCAGGAGTCAAGTATGATCCAAAATACGCAGAGATTATGATTTCAATACTCGATGAGGAGTATAAGGAGAATGCTGAGGCTTTGAGTGTCAAGCTTGAGAAGGAGATTAATTGCGACGAGTATAGAGATGTGGTTTCAGTAGGTATTGCATTTGATGATATGATCAAAAATGTGTCGTTTGAGTGCAAAACCATGGAAGGATATGATGGAACATTTGCTTCGCCTTCAGTTATATTATTCGATTCATATGACAAGAGAATGCACAAGACGGAAAAGTCTATTGAAGTATATAAATACATAGAGTTCGGAGAGTTATTCTTCGATGGCCATTATGTATCCACAGCAGCTAGAAATATTGAGGTGGACAAAGCTGAGAATAACCCTGATGATACAAGCACTAAGGGTGAAGTTAAAAGGAAATATAATATAAGCATGTCGAGGTTTGATGACCATTTGTCAGTTGTAATGGATGGGCCTGAGGGTAAGATGGATTACATTATTGCCCTTCCTGACAAGACGAAGATGGCATACATTGGAATTACTGGTGAGCATTGTAATATTAGTGACATTGAGGTTGAAGAGACTGATAAGAAGGTTAAGGAAGGCGATATTAGACGAATTGTTAATGAAGAAAGCTACATTGACAGGTTAGAGTCAGATGTTCCTAATACACAGGTGGATGGACCTCGGTATGCCCATACGCAAGGCATCAGACTTAAGAGCTCCCTTCTTGTTGAGTTTCATTCCATGAGTCTTCCTTCGGCGTCCCTTGCATGGCATTGTCCTTATATTCTTGTATATAGCTCTGAGGATGGTAAGGTTCACGGCAAGGACTACAAGGAATACGCGCTTGTGAAGATTAATGGTGAGTATAGCGCAGATAACAAGCAGGCAGATAATGATTTCGATATGAGAAAGACTGATGAATTCCCAGGCTGGGAGGCATGGAAGGTAACTAATAAGCGAGGCAAGGAATGTAGTGTAGAGCTTGTTAGGAGGAATAATATGATTAGCCTTCATACAGAGAATCTGGGAATAATAGTAGATGACCATATAACTCTTCATGATAATAGTAAGAATGTATATGTGGCTCTTACAGGAGACCAGGTGGCACTTACAGATATTAGAATCAAGGAAGCCTAGGTTTTTGTGCTAATATGAGGAAGATTAAGGATGGGTTTAATAATATGGATGAGCAATTATCGAGAAGTGGACTGTTGATAGGCGAGGATGGAATAGACAAGCTTCATAAATCAAGAGTTGCTGTATTCGGAATTGGTGGAGTAGGAGGATATGTCTGCGAGGCTTTAGTCAGAAGTGGTGTATCCTCTTTTAATTTGATTGACAAGGATGTGGTAAGTGTTAGTAATATTAACCGCCAAATCATTGCGCTACATTCTACAGTGGGAAGACCTAAGGTTGAAGTAATGAAGGAGAGGATGCTTGATATTAATCCTTCAGTTACTGTTAATACATACGAAGAATTTTTTCTTCCGGAGAATGCTGATGATTTCCCCTTTGAAGAATATGATTATGTTATAGATGCAGTTGATACAGTAACTGCTAAGATAGAGCTTATAATGAGATGCAAGGAGCTTGGGATTCCTGTTATTAGCTCAATGGGGGCAGGAAATAAGCTTGATGCAAGCGCATTTGAAGTATCAGATATATATAAGACAAGCGTATGCCCCTTAGCCAAGGTTATGAGGCGTGAGCTTAAGAAGAGGGGAGTTAAGGATTTAAAGGTTGTATACTCTAAAGAAAATCCAGTTACAAACAGTCGTCCTCCTGGTTCTGTAGCATTTGTCCCATCAGTTGTAGGGCTTATTATTGCAGGAGAAGTAGTTAGAGATCTCATTAGATAGTTAGGAAATTCAATAATAGACATTATGAATTATATGCAACAGTGGTTTATTCCTGTTGCATATTTTATTGCAATAAGGTAAAATATTGCTTAATGGGTATTATTGCGATAAAAGAGTAATAAAAACCAAATAAATTGGTAAAAGTACGGGGGATTTGCATATGGCTAAGAATGCAAATGGCGCTAATCACGGCGCAAAGAAGAAAAGTAAGAAGAGTATAAGCGGAACACTGCTTCTTGTAATGATTCCAGTAACCGCAATAGCAATTATTGCTATTATCGTATTTACTACAATGCAATGTAGAAGTAGTATGAGAGAGCTTGCTAACATGGACCTGCATGACGTAACTGATTCTAATGCAAGAGACTTAGGTCTTCATATGCAAGATATTCTTGCAAAAAGTAATGAGATAGCGGAAACAGTATCTACGGTGCCTATGTCTGACGCTCAGATTAAGAATACTATTGATGAGGCCAAGGGATTTGATCAATCGATGGAGCCAGTTCTATATATTGGTTGGTCTGATAAATCAACAGTCTTTTCTAATGATTATAAGCCGGCTCCTGATTTTGATTGTACCTCAAGAGGATGGTATAAGGCAGGACTAGACTTTAATACATTAACTGATACAGAGCCTTATGAAGATGTTACGTCAGGTAAAATGTGTGTTACATTTTCAAGAAAGATAACAACTCCAGATGGCAGAACAGGTGTTATGGGTCTTGATGTATTCTTAGACCCACTAGTAGAAAGTGTAGAGTCCTATGTTCCTCTTGGTTCTGGTAGGTCAATGTTATTTGCTGGGGACTCTATATTGTCCTTCGCAGACCCTTCTTTGAATGGTAAGAAGATATCTGAAACAAATGACCCTTACCTTACTACACTTAAGGAGTATTATTCTGACCAGGAAGCGATCGAGAAGCCAATAACTATTGATGAGAAGGAGCATGGAACATTATATGTTGCTGCTTCATATATTCCAGGAACCAGCTGGGTGCTTGTATCCTCAATAGCTGAAGGGGATATAATGTCAAGTGCTAACCAATTGCAGCTTGTAAGTATGATTATTATGGTAATTGCAATTATTATAATCGCACTTGTGCTATTTCTGATTGTTAATAAGCTTATTACTAAGCCTGTTAATAGCTTGGTAGACCAGATTACAGAAGTATCCAATGGTAATTACACTGTCAACATTACTAAGGGTAAGGATAATGAGATTGGTCTTATCCAAAGTGAGATGGGCAAATATGTATCGAGAATGAAGGATACAATTCATTCAATCAAGGATAATACTAATCGACTTGAAGAGGACGTTATTAACAGTAGAGATGCTTCAGAGATTCTTAATAGAGAAGCCACAGAACAATCTAATAACATGGATTCTATCAACACAGTAATGGATGGAATGAGTCATGCTGTTGATGAATTAGCACAGAATGCCACATCTCTTGCTCAGGCTGTAAGTGACTTAACAGAGCTTGGTAATGCCGCTAACGGAACAATGGGAGCTCTTGTTGATAAGGCTAAGGTAGGTCAGGAAGATATGCAAAATGTTGCTCAGAACATGACTCATATCTCTGAATCTATGAATAGTATGAATGATGTAGTTGAGGCTATTGGAGAATCCGCTGAGAAGATTAACAAGATTATTGAGATGATTAATTCTATTTCAGAACAGACTAACCTGCTATCACTTAATGCTTCAATTGAGGCTGCTCGTGCAGGTGAAGCTGGTAGAGGATTCGCCGTAGTTGCTGGCGAAATTGGAACACTTGCTGCTGATAGTTCTAATGCTACAACAGAGATTTCTCAGATTATTCAGGAGATCACACAGCAGATTAAGGAATTATCTGGTAAGTCTGAGACTAATATGAAGGAAATATCTAAGAGTGTGGAGGCTGTTGCTACAGCAGAAGGAACATTTGCACAGATATTCGAGGATCTCGACAAGACTGGTACAAGTATGGATGAGATGATTAAGATGATGGGCGATGTTAATGATGTGGCAAGCTCAGTTGCTGCTATTAGTGAGGAGCAGTCAGCATCAGCTCAGGAAGTATTCTCTACAGTAGGAGACTTAACTAATTCCGCTAAACAGGTTGCAGAACAGTCTAAGGACCTTGATGAGAGTGCTAACCACGTATCTAACTCAGCTAATGAGATTACCAAGTCAATTAGCGTATTCAAGATTGACTAGTATGGGTTATATAGTGAATAGATAGTATTAAGGAGTTCAGAGTCTGATATAGATTTTGAACTCCTTTTTTGGTATATTATCTGTATGGATAATTATAGTAGATTGGTAGGTGATTATATGCTAGAGAATTTGCAGCCTGAAGGTGTTTTTAGATATTTTGAGGAGATATCATCCATTCCTAGAGGCTCTTATAATGAGAAGAAGATAAGCGATTATCTGGTATCCTTCGCTAAGAGCAGGGACTTGGAGCATTATCAGGACGAGATTGGCAATGTGATAATTATCAAAGAAGCATCAGCAGGATATGAAGATAAGGAGCCTGTTATTCTTCAGGGGCATATGGATATGGTATGCGAGAAGGAGGAAGGCTGTAATAAGGATATGGAGTTAGAGGGGCTGGATCTTGAGATAGTTGATGGCTTTGTTACAGCTAAGGGAACAACTCTTGGAGGAGACGATGGTATTGCCTTAGCTTACGCCTTAGCCTTGCTTGATTCTGATGAATATAAGTATCCAAGACTAGAATGCGTATTTACCGTAAGCGAAGAGGTAGGGATGGATGGTGCGCAGAATATCGACCTATCTATGCTGCGAGGAAAGCGCTTAATTAATATAGATTCTGAAGAAGAAGGCACAATGATTGCAGGATGCGCAGGAGGCGGTCGAATTGGCGTAGACCTTAAGGTCACTCGAGAAAAATGCGCTTATAATCACGTGCTAATAAGAATAAGCGGTCTTCTAGGGGGTCATTCAGGAGGAGATATTAACTTAGGAAGAGCCAGTGCCTATTCTCTGGCTGTAAGAATCATTACTAAGATATATAAGAAGATGGATATAAGGCTTGTTAGTATAAGCATGGGCAAGCTAATTAATGTTATAGCTAATAGCGCAAGGATAGAGCTGGCTGTGGCTGATGTAGATTTATGTAAATCAATTGTAGCTAAAGAAGCTGAGGAAATTAAGTCGGAATATAACAAAACGGACAAAGGCATTGTTGTAAGTGTAGAAGATGTAGATGGTACAACTCTTCCTCTTATAGAGGATGATACTGTTAAGGTAACTACAATTATTTCTTCAATGCCACAGGGTGTCCAAAGGATGAGTGAAGACATTGAAGGAGAGGTAGAGACCTCTATTAACTGGGGCGTGTGTGATTTGTTAAATGATAATCTATCAATGAAGGGTCTTGCTCGTTCCCAGATTGATGACAGAACATATGAGCTTCTTAACAGGGTAAGCTGGATAGCCAAGGGAAATGGTGCATCAGCTAAGATTGACAGCAATTATCCTGCATGGAGATATGCAGAGAATTCATATCTTCGAGACAAGATGTGTGACATCTATAAAGATATGTTCCATAAAGAATTAGTGGTAGGAGTATTCCATGTGGGCCTTGAGTGTGGCTTCCTCCTTGACAAGCTTAAGGGGGCTGATGCTGTCTCGATTGGACCTGACATCATAGATATTCATACACCTAATGAGAAGATGGATATTGAATCTGTTAAGCGAATGTGGGAATACTTGCTACGGGTACTAGAGGAAGTATAGTTATACCAAGATGAGAATAATATATAGATATAGATAGGCATAATGATTATGGAATTAGACATTAGTAGAATCAAAGAATTTAATGATGATGAGTTAAAGCAGTTAATTGAATATGATGAAAGTATTAATCAGGATTTAATTAAGGCGGCGGATGTTGTACGAAGGAAATATTATGACGACAAAGTATTTCTTCGAGGACTTATTGAATTTACGAATTATTGCAGGAATGACTGCTATTATTGTGGTATTAGATGTAGCAATAGGAATGCGACGAGGTATCGTCTTAGCAAAGAGGAGATACTTGATGCCTGTGAACAGGGGTACGAATTAGGATACAGAACCTTTGTATTACAAGGGGGCGAGGATGTCACATTTACAGACGAGAAGATATGTGATATTGTATCAGCTATTCGAAGTAAGTATGAAGACTGTGCTATTACGTTATCTATTGGAGAAAAATCGAAGGAAAGCTACAAGTCGTATTTTGATGCTGGCGCTAACAGATATCTGCTTCGCCATGAGACGGCAGATGCGTCACATTACGGGAAACTTCATCCGGAGAGTATGAGCCTTGATAACAGAAAGAGGTGCCTGTATAACCTTAAGGAGATTGGATATCAGGTTGGAAGCGGATTCATGGTAGGCTCCCCTTATCAGACAACAGATAGCCTTGTGGCAGATATAAGGTTTCTACAGGATTTAGAGCCGGATATGATTGGAATAGGGCCGTTTATAAGTCATAAGGACACTCCCTTTAGAGACAAAGACAATGGAAGCGTAGAGCTTATCCTTCGAATGATTTCGATTCTAAGGCTGATGTTTCCCTATGTGTTGCTTCCTTCAACAACTGCACTTGGCACAATCAGCCCTACAGGAAGAGAGCTTGGATTACAGGCGGGGGCGAATGTTGTAATGCCTAATCTTACGCCGGTAAAGTATAGAACGCAGTATGAATTGTATGACGGTAAGATATGTACGGGAGAGGAAGCGGCAGAGTGCAGAGGATGCCTAGAGAAGCGAATAGAAAGTGCCGGATACAGAGTTGTTACTGACAGGGGCGATGTTGCAAAAAATTAATTTATTAATTAATTTATAAATAATTGTCAAATTGAGTATTTTTCATTGAATTATCTGTCAATTTTTGGTATATTTGCCTTGTGAGTATACACTAATCAGTAAGATTATGGGGGAGGGGTTATGAAAAGTGTTGTTAAGACAAGCAAAAACAGCAATGTAGATGCTGCTATTTCCGAAGCGACAAGTGGTATTTCTACGGCTTATGGTATTATATTTATGTCTGATTATTCAAGACTTGAAGAATTCTCCGCTAAGCTTCGTGAGAAATATCCTAATACAGACATAATTGGCACAGCCGGAACGGTATACCATGGTAATACAATAGGGGACAGTAACCTGCTTATTGTAACGGCAATAACAGGTGATGCCGTGCTGTCTGCCGGTATACTTGATGGCATTTCGCGAACGCCTCTGAAGCATTTATATAGACTCTCCGATAGTGTTAAGGCTGTTAATCCTGAACCGGATAATACGGTTTGTATAGAGTTTTGTACTTCCAATGAAGAAGTGTTAGTATCGTCGCTTAATGTCGTATTAGACCCGAAGGGTATTGGTCTTGCAGGAGGAACAGTATTCGGTGCGCCGGAGGGCAAGCCGTCACTTGTGTCATACAATGGCAAGACATATGAAGATGCCTGTGTATATATGGTAATTAAGAATAAGTCGGGTAAGGCTTATGTGATAAGAGAGAACATCTACGATAAGGGAGACGGACCCGATCACACGGCTACGAAGGTTAATCTGAGTAAGAAAGAATTAATAGAACTGGACAATCGTCCGGCGGCAGACGTATACATGGAAGAGACCGGGGTTTCGAGAAATGAGCTTGTAGATAATGTTATGAAAGCGCCGTTTGGAAGAGTCATTAATGATGAGATATACATTTCTTCCATGAATGGTGTGACGCCAAGTGGTTCCATTACGAATTACAAGCGAATCAATCAGAATGATTCCCTATATATTTTGAAGCTTTTGGATTACCGCGAGATTAATAGGGATACAAGAGATGAGATAAAGGGACTTATTGCAAGACCGTCATTGATTTTCTCAGTTAATTGTATATACAGATATCTACTATTCCAAGACGAGGGATATCTTGATGAATTCCTAAGAGACATGAGTGGCGTGGCACCATTTGTAGGATATATTGGCGGTGGTGAACAATATAATAGACAGCATGTTAACCAAACAATGGTATGTGCAGTGTTTGCTTAAGGAGGTAGGAAATGTTTGGCAAGAAGAAAAAGAAGACAGAGGCGCCTGTAGTGGAGACACAAGCTCCAAAGATTGATTTGGATAAGATGCTTCAGCCGATTGTTGATTCCAGTAAGTATCTGTCTGAAGAGAAAGCTAAGCTTCAGGACAGTGAAGAGGACATGAAGACAATTCAGGAATCCTTTGCTTCATTGCAGGAGCAACAGAATTCGGTAAAAGAGTCTGTGGGGAGTTTTCAGGAGAAATTCAATGATGTGTCTCAGATAACACAACATTTTGAAGATATAGTCAAATCCATGGACAAGACTGCGGAGGATACCAAGAAGGATATCGGTAAAGTAAGAGCATCTTCCAAGTCTGTAGAGGAGATGATTTCGTCGGTAAATGATGTTGTTGAAGAATTCCGTAAGAACTTCGAGGAGATTATGGATGCAATTCAGAATATCAGTGGTGTAGCGAACCAGACTAACTTACTTGCTCTTAACGCATCAATTGAGGCGGCTAGAGCCGGTGAGAGTGGAAGAGGATTTGCCGTAGTTGCTGAGCAGGTTAATGAACTGTCTGTTAATACTAAGGAGCTTGCCGCATCTATCGGGGAGTCAATGGAGAAGCTAGAGTCTAACAACCAGAATCTGCTTGATTCCGTTGAGGAGACTAAGAAGGCAATGGCACAGTCTCTTGAATATATTGACGAGACAGAGGCTGTTGTAGATAATATTCACGATGTTGCAGGGGAAGTAGGAGACAAATGTGCTGAGATGGACAGCGCATTTGAAGAATGTACAACTTATCTTGGAGATGTTCAGAATACGGTTGATACTTCACAAAGCTACTATGATGAGGTTGCTACAAGTATTGAAGGTATGGAGAGAAATCTTACCAAGAAGAGCCTTATATTCGAAGATGTGTCTAACATTTTAGATCAATATCCACAGATGGTGGAAGAGATATGTCGGGAGGCTAATGCTCCGGGTGAGCAGCAGGCCAGCTAAATAAGATAATAATTCTACTTGTAAATATTATTAGTTATGATATAATTGTTAGCAAGTACATAGAGAGTTCGCT
>CAJOGN010000034.1 GCA_905234245.1 uncultured Lachnospiraceae bacterium | reverse complement strand
TGCACCCTGCCCCGAAGATTTATATGATAATTTTTTGACTACCTAATAAAGTATAGTGATTATGAAGCTTCGTGTCAACTATTTGATTACTATTCCGTCGAAGAAATGGTTTCTCTTAACAATTCCCTTCTTACGTCCTTCTCGTCTATTATCGCCTCTGTTATTCCTGTCATTTCTGCCGTTAGGTCTGTTAGACCTATTTCCTGAGGCATTACCCCCGCCCTTGTGGAAATTCTTATCAGACTTAGCCTTAGAGCCGCCAACATTAATATTGTTGCCGCCTGTCTTCATTGTAAGCTGAATCCGTTGCTTCTCTAAATCTACAGAAAGCACTGATACCTCAACAACGTCTCCTACACTAACAGCTTCTAGCGGATGCTTAATGTATTTGTCACATATCTCTGATATATGAACAAGGCCATCCTGATGAACGCCTATATCAACAAATACTCCAAAATCAATAACATTTCTTACAGTTCCCTTAAGAACCATGCCAGGCTTTAAGTCCTTCATCTCAAGGACGTCACTTCTAAGAATTGGAAGTGGCATATCACTTCTTGGGTCACGACCTGGCTTCTCTAATTCTGATAAGATATCAGTAAGGGTGATTTCACCGATGTTAAGTTCATTAGCTAATCCTGATACATCTCCTGCTTCCTTGGAGATTCCTGCCATCCCGCCCTTAAGAATCTCATCAAGGGAGTGATTCATCTTATCTAACAGCTTAAGTGCCGCCTCATAGCTTTCTGGGTGAACACTTGTGGAATCTAGCGGATTCTTACCATCTCTTATTCTAAGGAATCCAGCGCATTGCTCGTACGCCTTAGGACCAAGCTTAGGCACCTTAAGTAATTTCTTTCTCTCATCAAAAGCTCCATTAGCCTCACGATATTCAACAATATTCTTAGCTAAGGTCTTATTGATTCCTGATACATATACTAGAAGGGATGCTGATGCAGTATTAAGATCAACTCCTACCTTGTTAACGCAGTCTTCTACCACATTAGATAAAGCCTCGCTTAACTTCTTCTGATTCATATCATGCTGATACTGGCCTACACCAATTGACTTAGGGTCAATCTTAACAAGCTCAGATAATGGGTCCTGCAATCTTCTGGCAATTGATGTGGCACTTCTCTGACCAACATCGAAGTTAGGAAATTCCTCTGTAGCCAGCTTACTTGCAGAATAAACTGACGCTCCTGCTTCGTTGGTAATTACATATTGAACATTTACAGGAAGTTCCTTAATTAAGTCAACAATTATCTGCTCAGACTCACGGCTTGCTGTACCATTCCCCACAGATATAAGCTCTATATTGTACTTGTCAATTAGCTTCTTAAGAATAGCCTTAGACTCCTCAACCTTGTTCTGTGGCGCTGTTGGATAGATTACTGTTGTGTCTAGCACCTTGCCTGTGGCATCAACAACTGCCAGCTTACAGCCTGTACGAAATGCTGGGTCCCAGCCAAGTACCACCTTGCCAGTAATTGGTGGCTGCATAAGAAGCTGCACAAGATTCTTGCCAAATACCTTGATGGCGCTGTCCTCTGCCTCCTCTGTAAGAGAGCTTCTTATCTCGCGCTCAATTGCAGGAGCAATAAGTCTCTTGTAGCTGTCTGCAATTACATCCTTAAGGATCTCCGTTGTATTAGGATTATCCTTAAGAATCACCTTGGATTCGAGGTAGCTAATTATCTCTTCTTCCGGTGCCTCAACCTTAACAGTAAGGGCCTTCTCCTTCTCGCCACGATTAATTGCAAGGATTCTGTGACCTGGGACTTTGTTTAATGCCTCGTCGAATTCGTAGTACATTTCGTATACTGATTCAGCCTCAGGGTCCTTAGCGGCGCTTACAATTCTACCCTTGTCAAATGTGAGTTCACGAATGAACATTCTATAATCAGCCTCGTCGCTTATGACTTCGGCAATAATATCCTTAGCACCATTCAGTGCATCCTCAGCAGTAGCAACTTCCTTCTCTTCGTTGATGTAATCTGCTGCGATTTCAATAATTGGCTTAGTCTCTTCCTGAGCCATAATAATGTCGGCTAGTGGCTCTAAGCCCTTCTCCTTAGCCACCATGGCTCTTGTTCTTCTCTTCTGCTTATATGGCCTGTATAAATCCTCTACAACAACAAGTGTTGTAGCCTCCATAATCTGCTTCTTCAATTCCGGCGTTAGCTTGCCTTGTTCCTCAATTGATGCGATGCAAGTGTTCTTGCGCTCCTCCAGGTTACGAAGGTAAGTTAGCCTATCAAAAAGATTCCGGAGCACTTCGTCATCAAGCGCTCCGGTAACTTCCTTACGATACCTGGCAATAAATGGGATTGTGTTCCCTTCATCAATCAACTTAACTGTTGCCTCTACCTGCTGCGTTCTAATTCCAAGCTCCTGGGCAATTGTCTGATTAATATCCATTGTTAGGTCTCCTTTTTATTACATTTTGAAATCCATTACTAATCCTGGTGAATTAGCCTTGGATAAAGCATTCTTATTCTGAGTATATGGGTTCTTCTTGTCCTCGTTAACAGGTGTTGATATAACGGAATGGGTTGTTCCGCCTGACACATAAGTCCTTCCACACTCTGGGCATACTGAGGTGTGAATTGATACACCAACTGATACAACCTTGCCGCCCTCCTGAAAGGCCTTCTTGTAAGCGTTAGACACATGCTCACCTTCGTGTCCTCGTACTGCTGAACCTGCCGCGTTAGGGGAAATGTGTGTCGCTGCCTTGAAGGATACCATCTCATCAGAACCATCCTGATACTTACGGTTCTTACAGGTCTGGCATTCGCCGCCGTTGGCTTTCTCTTCTCCAACCTTGCCTATTCCCTGGGCTTCTTCAGTGGCGTTAACACCTGCACCAAGAGAGCCCTCCTCTACACCAAGAGTGGAGCCGAACACAGAACCAACGTTAGATGTTCCATAGCCTATAGGACCAATTCCATTAATCATACGCTCCTCCTTTCCCGATGTAGTATATATCCTATTGAGCGGTAAAAATATTCCAACGCCTCATAGAGAAAATCGGCTTATGGAACATTTTTACCACTCAACATAGTTACACTTATATTATATACCCTTTCGAGCGTTTTGTTAATCACTAAATATAGTATATTCGGCGTCATCTCTTACAATTGTTGCCTTGGCTCCTGTTAGATCTATGATGTCAGAAGCAATGCGGTCAGTATCTGCTATTGGAACTAAGAGTTTGGATGTAACATTTTCAGTATAGGCGGTATCCTCCATGGAAATGTTATTCTCCCTGCAAAGCTTCTCAATTAGCGGCCACTGGTTATAGTCAACAGTAACCTTAAGGGCATTGACGGTTATGGTCTTAAGCAAAGTTGCATTCTCTAAAGCAGCCTTCACTGCATCCTGATAGGCCCTAACCAGACCTCCTGTACCAAGAAGGACGCCCCCAAAATATCTTGTTACAACGCACACAGCATTAGTGATTCCTGCGCCCTCTAGAACCTCTAGCATAGGGCGGCCTGCTGTACCTGATGGCTCACCGTCGTCGCTGGATTTCGATACAGCGCCGTTCTCCACAATATAGCAAGAGCAGTTGTGTCTGGCATCATGATACTGCTTCTTCTTGTCCTTAATATAGGCGTCAGCTTCTGCGGTTGTCTCTACAAATTTAAGGGCAGCGATGAATCGTGATTTCTTAACAACTACCTCTCCTGCTGCTTCACCCTTGATTACAACATTGTTATCCATTGGCTCCTCCAGTAGCTTTGTCCATTGGCTCCTTAAGTAACTTCTTCTTTATAATATGCGAAGTTTTTGGTATAATATAGAAGTCTATGACATATAATATCATATTATTGGAGGTTTTTATGAATTACGGCAAGAAAAATGTAAATAATCGTGCCCGCAATGTATCCAGTAAACAAGATAACGCAAGGAAGAAGTTCAATATGACCTTTTGGAAATCACTAGCAATTGGCATATGTGGATTCGTCCTTTTTCTTATAGTAGCATTTGGAATATATTCAACTATTCTAATTGCTCAGTGTCCTGACATCGACGAGATAGATGTATCTCCTACAGGATATATGTCCAAGGTATATGACAAGGATGGTAACGAGATTGAGACACTAGCTGCCTCTGGTGCTAACAGAGAACACGCTGCATTAGATAGCATACCTAAGGATTTACAGCACGCATTTGTGGCAATAGAGGATGAGAGATTCTATAACCATAACGGCGTTGACTTAATCGGTGTTGTAAGAGCAGCATTTACAGGACTTATAAGCTTCGGTAAGGAATCTCAGGGTGGTAGTACAATTACCCAGCAGCTCCTTAAGAATAATTACTTCACTCAATGGATGAGCGAGAACAACTTCATTGAGAGGTTCAATCGTAAGATTCAAGAGCAGTACCTAGCTGTTAAGCTTGAAGATTATATGGATAAGGACGAGATATTAGAGAACTATCTTAATACAATTAACTTAGGCTCTAATACCCTTGGCGTACAGGCTGCTTCTAATAAATATTTTAACAAGCCTGTATCTGACTTAAGCTTGTCAGAGAGCGCTGTTATTGCAGCAATTACACAGAACCCTTCAAAATACAACCCAATAACTAATCCGAAGAACAACAAATCCCGTCAACAGGATGTTCTAAAGAGAATGGTTAAGCAGGGTTATATAACGGATGATGAATATGAGAAGGCATTAAATGACGATGTATATGACAGAATCTCAACAATTAACAGTACCAGTTCGTCTGGCAGCGCCACTTCGTATTTTGTAGATGCCTTAACAGAGCAGCTTGCTGATGACCTTATGGAGGAAAAGGGTTACTCAGAAAGCGAGGCATATCAGAAGATATACAGCGGCGGACTTAAGATATATTCAACACAGGATAGCGAGATTCAGGCAATCTGTGACGAGGAAGCTAACAATCAGAACAACTACCCTACAAAGCCTAAGGTAAGCTTCTCATACAGGCTTACAGTACATAAGGCTGATGGTTCTACGAAGAATTATAGCGACCAGACAATGCTCTCTTATTATCAAAATGCTAATCCTAATTACACTATTGATTTTGATTCTGAGGCGGCAGCCCAGGCAGCTATTGAGAAATACAAGAAGGAAATAATGGGACCAGGTGATGTTATTCCTGAAGGCGGCGAGACTGTGTCATATACACTTCAGCCACAAGTAGCATTTACGGTAATGGACCATAACAACGGTACAGTTGTTGCCCTTGTTGGTGGACGAGGCCCTAAGGACGGCTCTAAGACACTTAACAGAGCCACAGACATTACACGTCAGCCAGGTTCTACCTTCAAGATTGTTACAGCTTATGCACCTGCCCTTGATGCTGCTAATATGACGCTTGCGACAGTACAGGACGATGCTCCTATGAGCTACGCAAATGGTCAGTCAATTAACAACTACGACTTCTCATTTAGAGGATTTACAACTCTTAGAGAAGGTATTACTGATTCAATCAATATTGTAACTGTTAAGACACTTACTAAGATTGGTACTGGGCTGGGTATGGAATATGCCAAGAACTTCGGTATAACAACGCTTGTAAGTGGTGATAACAACCAGGCTCTTGCCCTTGGTGGTATTACAAATGGTGTTACTAACCTCGAGCTTACAGGAGCATACGCTACAATTGCTAATCAGGGTAAATACTACAAGCCAACCTTCTATACCAAGGTTGAGGACAACAGTGGCAAGCTAATTATTGATAATAGAGACAGGGATACTAAGAGCGTCCTTAAGGAAACTTCTGCATGGCTTCTTACAAGCGCCATGGAAGATGTTATGACTCAGGGTACTGGTACTCCTGCTAACTTCGATGGTATGGCAGTTGCTGGTAAGTCAGGTACAACAACTAAGAATAGAGATACTCTCTTCGCAGGCTATACTCCATATTATACTTGTGTAATCTGGGGTGGTAATGATGATAATGCAGTACAGGGCTCTACAAGCTATTCTAAGGCAATATGGAAGGCTGCCATGAAGCGAATTCATGAGAAGCTGCCATATAAGGATTTCGTTAAGCCTAGCGGAATTACAGAGATGGCTGTATGTAAGAAATCAGGCAAATTACCAATCGAAGGCGTCTGTGATAACGACCCAAGAGGAAGTATGGTAATTACAGAATATTTTGCAAATGGTACAGAGCCGAAGGAAAGCTGTGACCACCATATTGGAGTAACAATATGTAATGAATCACAGCAGATTGCAACAGAATATTGCCCATCCACAAGCTCAAGTGTATACATTATTGGCGGCAGCCCAGGCAGCGCCGATGGCGATTACTTATACGACATTAATGGCTTCACCAACTACTGTACAATCCACGATGGACAATCTAACGTAGAAGTTACAACAACTGTAACCACTACGGAGACTACAAACACAACAGATACAAATTCAACTAACACAACTAATACGACCAATAGTACTAACTCTAATTCAACTCACACCCATTAAGTTGACCATCAAGCTGGAGAATTGCTTGTACCAAAAGCAAAGCAATAACCATCAAGCCGATATATGTGGTGATAAGCATTATACAGTATACAAAAAAACCCTCAGCACCAAGCAATAAGGATTTTTCCAACAAGCCGATTTTCTGTATGAGGCGGTTGGGAAAATCTTATTGCGAAGGTGATGAGGGAATTAATGTGGTACGCAAAGAGCCCTATTGCTGCGGCACTAGGGCTCTCTCATTACACTTTATTATTTCTATAATCCAAACAATAAGTCACCATATGATGGCATCGGCCATGCATTCTTTT
Organism: uncultured Lachnospiraceae bacterium; assembly: GCA_905234245.1. Classification (GTDB taxonomy): domain Bacteria; phylum Bacillota; class Clostridia; order Lachnospirales; family Lachnospiraceae; genus RUG191. The sequence goes on along the minus strand of CAJOGN010000034.1, from coordinate 14,975 downwards.
CAACAAGCATCTCCAGCTTGTCAACAGGCTCTCTTAACTCCTTCATAGCCTTCATGATCTCATCATGGAAGTATATTGCTCTCTTATCAGTCTCAAGAATATCCTTAGCAACAGGAATCTTCTTCTCAAGATTATCAAGCTTCTCCTTGGCAAGCTTCAAGTTATCTGATACCTGTACCAGGATTTCCTCTTGTGCATCAACATTTGCCTTATCAGAAGCACTTCTAACCTGATTAATGGAATTAGCAAGTCTTGTTGTATATTCAATCACTGAAGGAATAATCTGCTTCCTTGTAATGTCAACCATTGTTCTAGCTTCAATATTAATTGTCTTAGCATAGAACTCGTATTCAATCTCTGCTCTTGATTCAAGCTCAGCCTTGGAGAATACGTTGAACTTCTCGAATAATTCCACAGAATCATCGCTAACTAAGGCTGGTATTGCCTCAACCATTGATGGGATGTTAGGAAGACCTCTTCTCTCAGCCTCTCTAACCCATTCTGGAGAGTAACCGTTGCCGTTAAATACTATTCTCTCATGCTTAGATGCAAGCTCCTTGATAATGTCGTGAATCTCCGCATCCTTATCTTCGCTTGCTTCTACTCTGTCGCATATATCAGAGAGACTCTCTGCAAGAATTGTATTAAGTACGATATTAGGCTCACCCACAGAATCACGGGAGCCTACCATACGAAATTCGAACTTATTTCCTGTAAATGCAAATGGTGATGTTCTGTTTCTGTCCATTGCATCCTTCTTGAACTCAGGAAGCACATTTACACCAGTATCCATGTTCTCACGCTTAATAGAGTGTGTGGCTGTACCAGTGTCAATTAGCTGGTCTAATACGTCAGTAAGCTGGGCTCCAAGATATACGGAAATGATTGCTGGTGGGGCCTCATCAGCGCCCAGACGATGGTCATTACCAATATCAGCAGCAGACTCCCTAAGAAGGGCTGCATGCTTATCTACAGCTGACAGAACAGCACATAGCATAAGTAGGAACTGAGTATTCTCGTGAACAGTCTTGCCTGGGTCAAACAAATTGATACCATCATCAGTAACAAGAGACCAGTTATTGTGCTTACCAGAGCCGTTAACACCTGCAAATGGCTTCTCATGAAGGAGGCAGTACATATTGTGACGCGCAGCCACCTTCTTAAGTGTCTCCATTGTAAGCTGGTTGTGGTCAACTGCCACATTTGCCTGCTCATAAATAGGTGCTAATTCGTGCTGGGCTGGAGCAGCCTCGTTATGTTGTGTCTTGGCTGTAACTCCTAGCTTCCACAGCTCCTTATTAACATCTCTCATGTAGGAAGCCACTCTCTCCTTAATAGCGCCGAAGTAGTGATCCTCCATCTCCTGACCCTTAGGAGGCATGGCACCAAATAATGTTCTTCCTGTGTATATTAAGTCTTTTCTGGCATTGTACATTTCCCTATCTACAAGGAAATACTCCTGCTCGGCTCCTACACAAGGTATAACACGCTTAGAAGTCGTATTGCCGAATATTCTAAGGAAACGAATTGCCTGGTCATTAAGAGCCTCCATAGAGCGAAGAAGAGGCGTCTTCTGATCCAGGGCCTCTCCTGTATATGTGTTAAATGCTGTAGGTATGCAAAGTGTGGCGCCTGCAGCGTCCTGACGAACAAAGGCTGGGGATGTACAATCCCATGTTGTATATCCTCTTGCTTCAAATGTAGCTCGAAGACCTCCAGATGGGAAGGAAGAGGCATCAGGCTCACCCTTGATTAGCTCCTTGCCTGAGAAGCTCATAAGCACCTTGCCACTTGACATTGGGGCAGAAATAAAGCTGTCGTGCTTCTCTGCTGTGATACCATTAAGAGGCTGGAACCAGTGAGAAAAATGAGTTGCCCCCTTCTCAATTGCCCACTCCTTCATCTCGTGAGCTATTACATCAGCAGTCTCCACATCAAGCTGCGCTCCAAGTCGAATTGTCTCTTTAAGCTTCTGATATGTCTTCTTAGGAAGGCGCTGTCTCATTACAGCATCATTAAACACATTTTCCCCGAATATATCAGCCACATCAATATATTCTTCGCCGTCTATATATTTGTTCTCCATACTCTTAATGAATCCTTTCATATAAAATACAAAAAGGGCGCCGCGATAAATCGTGGCACCCATTAAAAACAAAATTATGCTTTGTTAACAGAGCCGAATAATTCCATCTTCTCCTTAACAGTAACCTTGATTGCCTCAGCACCAGGTGCAAGAAGCTTTCTTGGATCATAACCCTTACCTTCGTTATCCTTGCCTGCTTCGATGTACTCTCTTGTAGCTGCAGCAAATGATAACTGACACTCTGTATTAACGTTGATCTTAGATACTCCAAGGTCGATAGCCTTCTTAATCATATCTTCTGGGATACCTGTACCACCATGAAGAACAAGTGGCATCTCGCCAGTCTTCTGCTGGATTGCATCTAATGTCTCGAATGAAAGACCTGCCCAGTTTGCTGGATATTTGCCATGGATATTACCAATACCAGCAGCAAGCATATCAACGCCAAGGTCAGCAACAGACTTACACTCATCAGGATCAGCACATTCGCCCTGTCCTACTACGCCGTCTTCTTCACCACCGATTGCTCCAACCTCTGCCTCGATTGAAAGTCCAAGGTTATGAGCAACTGCAACTAATTCCTTAGTCTTAGCAACGTTCTCATCAATTGGAAGTGAAGAACCATCGAACATAATTGATGTAAAGCCAGCCTTGATACATTTGTAACATCCTTCGTATGTACCATGGTCTAAGTGAATTGCAACAGGAACTGTGATTCCAAGCTCCTCATCCATAGCCTTAACCATATCAGCAACAGTCTTAAAGCCTGTCATATACTTACCAGCACCCTCAGATACACCTAAGATTACAGGTGAGTTGCACTCCTGTGCTGTTAATAGAATAGACTTAGTCCACTCTAGGTTGTTAATATTGAACTGACCAACAGCATAATGTCCTGCTTTAGCCTTCTGTAACATTTCTTTCGCATTAACTATCATGTGAAATTCCTCCTTAAATATTAATATCGTTAATAATTATATCCTAAATGTAAAATGTTAGCAATAACGCTTTATTTCCAATTTGTTCTGGCAAATGTGCCCTATTCCTCAACAAGTATATCTATTGCCTCGTGGCAGTTATTAATCTCAACCTCAGAATGGTCGCCACCGTACTCTCCATCAAGAGTCCAAGGCAGTTCTTCCTCGCAGCTTATCTTGAAGTGACTGCTCTGGAAAGTGTATACATGGTCAGAGTTCTTCTTAAGGCCAGTTAGATAAGCCAATATGTCATTAAGCTCTAATGGATTGTTAGGTGTCTTAACGAAGCAGCCTTCGAATACACCGTCGCTAAGTCCAACCTCTCCCTTAATAATTCCAGTAAATCCACCAACAGATAGGGAATTCGTAACCATTCCGTATATGAAGTCATCCTCGATTACGCCCTCGTCATATTCTATCTTCAGATGATAGCTTGGCACATTGTTAACCTGCTTAATTCCTTCTAGAATATATGCGGCGTGACCTAATGCATTCTTGAGTCTCTGAGGTGTTGCATAGCTGGTCTCTGTAAATATGCCAAATGCGGCTACATATACAAAATAATCGTCCTGGAACTTGCCTATATCACAAGGAAACAAGTCTCCCTTGGCAGCGATATTGGCAGAACGCTCCATCTCCTTATCTATTCCAAGAGAACTGCCAAAGTCGTTAGTAGAGCCTGCTGGAATATATCCTACTGGGACCCTTCTATTAGACTTCATTACTCCAGTAATAACCTCATCAAGGGTTCCGTCACCACCGGAGCATACAATTCTATCGTAGTTCTCAATACTGTCAATTACTTTATCCGTCGCATCCTTAGGGGCCTGAGTGGTATATATAGTAACCTCATAATCCTCTCTTACGAAGGTGTCTACTATCTCCACAAGGGAATTCTTAATCAGCCCTTTACCTGAATGGGGATTAAATATAAATAAAAGTCTTTCCATTAATATCCACCATTAAATGTTATTGTGAAAAAACTCTTCTAATCCGTTACACGCATCCTCTTCGTCAGGTCCTTCAGCAGCTATAATAACACTCTGGCCTTCTGTCAATACAAGGCTCATCATTCCCATAATTGATTTTGCATTAACTTTCTTAGAATCAATTTCAATATAGATTCTACTCTCGTACTGGTTAGCTAATTGCACAAGGTGTGCAATAGGTGTTGCCCCAAACTCTTCTGACATTTTTACAGCAACTTCCTTCTTCATTAACTACTCCTCCTTAAGCTTCTTTGCTATTTCGCTAATTCTTCGTAAGCGATGATTCACTCCACTTTTGCCAATTGGCGTTGCCAGATAATTCCCCAAATCCTTAAGGGGTGTATCGGGATATTCTAATCTGACAGTAGCCATCTGCGCGAGAGAATCAGGCAAACTACTAAGTCCAATGGTCTTCTCAATATACTCTATATCTTCTATCTGCTTAACTGATGCATTAATCATCTTGGTTATATTAGCTGTCTCGCAATTAACCTTCCTGTTAACACTACTGCGCATCTGCTTTACAATCCTTACATTCTCTAGGTCCATAAGGGCTTTATGCGCTTTCATCACGTTAAGTATCTCAACTATTTCCGAACCTTCTTTTAAGTATACCACAAAATGATTTTTTCGGCGTACAATCTTAGGATTAATATCGAAGGCCTTAATTGTGTCCTTCAAATGCTTCGCCTGATTCTCATCTCGCGTGACAATCTCGAATTGATATGACTTGTTAGGATTGCTCATTGTTCCTGCTGCTAGAAATGCGCCTCTAATATAGGCTCTCTTGCAACAGGTCTGCTGTGTAATAAGGGGATTATCATAATCATAGTAATCATTGAGCTTCTTAGTTAGGACACTGTACTTCTTGTACAAATTATCCTGGTCGCCTTCTGGAACAATTACTTTCTTCCCATTAACTTCCTTAGTCCTATTAGAAAGCCCTACAATTGCAGCTAGCTCTGCAATCTGACAATGTCTCGCCTTATCTATTACAGCATACAATTCTTCCTTCACGTCGCTTGCGTATGACATATATATCCTCCCAAGGGAGTATAGTGTTAATTGAATTCTCCTATGAATCTAACTTCTGGTTCAAGTCGAACCCCTGCATCTTCGTATACTTTATCTGACACATTTTCCATAAGCTGCCTTACATCATGTGCCGTTGCATTATCAACATTTACCACAAATCCACAGTGCTTATCTGAGACCATGGCGCCACCTACTCTATATCCACGAAGGTTGGAATCTTCAATAAGCTTGCCTGCAAAATGTCCCTCTGGCCTCTTAAATGTTGAGCCTGCGCTAGGAAGATTCAGTGGCTGCTTGTCAGTTCTTCTCTTATTAAGCTCCTGCATCTTATTCTTGATGCTATCGTAATCACCCTGCTGCAGCTTAAATGTTGCTGACAATATGACACCGCCAGTCTCCATGATCTTGCTGTGCCTGTAGGATAACTCTAATTCCTCATTAGAGTATTCCTTCACTACTCCTTCAGGAGTAAGGACTCTGGCAGATACTAATATATCCTTAATCTCGCCGCCGTAAGCGCCTGCGTTCATAAGAACAGCTCCACCTACTGAGCCTGGAATGCCAGCGGCGAATTCCATACCTGTTAAGTTATTATTAAGCGCTACGCTTGCAGTTCTTGATAAGAGGGCTCCTGCACCAACATTTATCATGTTATCATGGGCGGCTATATCAGCCATGCGGCTTCCAATTCGTATTGTAACGCCTCTTATGCCCTTGTCGCCTACAAGAATGTTGCTTCCATTACCAATAATGGTGTAACTTGTATTCGTCTCCTTACATAGGCTTATTACGGGAGCTATCTCCTCTTCAGATATGTCTATGTACACATCCGCATTTCCACCGATTCGAAAAGAGGTGTGACTCTTCATTGGCGAATCTAAAGTAACGTTTGATTTATTAACAATTGTATATATTCTATCAGTTATTTCTCTATCCATAGACACTATCCCATTACTACCTACTATATAGCATTTTAACAAGAATATAAATATATTTATTAGACATAAAAAAACGCATAATCTGGAAAAAATTATGCATTTTTTTGTATACAGGCTTCGGCGCTGATTACGCACGGGCGCAGGCTTGGATTACGCGTAGGCCCAGGCGCTGATTATGCATTCTGAGCGAAGGCCACATATGCTCTGTAAGCCTCGTACAAATCAACCTTGCTAATCACTTCAAATGGGGCATGCATGCTAAGCACTGCAACGCCTCCGTCAATGACATTCATGTTGTAATTGCCGAATATATATGCAATTGTTCCGCCGCCACCCTGGTCAACCTTGCCAAGCTCACAGGTCTGATAATATACATTTTCTTCCTCGAAGATGCTTCGAATCTTGCCCATGTATTCTGCGCTGGCATCATTAGAGCCAGACTTTCCTCTTGCTCCTGTGTACTTGTTAACAGCAAAGCCTCTGCCAAGGTAGGCACTGTTCTTCTTCTCAAATGCGCTAGCATAAATACTGTCGTATGCACCACTAACATCTGACGATATGGCAAATGAATTACTTAATGCTCTTCTAAGAAGAATGTCTGAATAATCTCCGTTAAGATTAATTAATTCCGCTACTGTATTCTCGAAGAAGCGAGAGTTCATTCCTGTTGCGCCAACACTTCCTATCTCTTCCTTGTCTACAAGAAGGCCGCATACTGTTCTCTTAGGCTTCTTAGCCCTGCATACTGCCTCAAATGTAGGATATGCGCAAACTCTGTCGTCATGACCGTAGCCTAGAATCATGCTGCGGTCAACACCCATATCTCTTGCCCTGCCTGCAGGAACAACCTCCACCTCGCAGGACATAAAGTCTTCTTCCTTAAACTTGTATTTCTTATTACCATTTGCCTTGTCGAGACCTTCAAAATATGATGTGATGATGTTAAGAACATTTCTCTTAACAAGCTCCTTCTTGTCAGCGTCCTTCTTGAGTTCTTCTGCAAATGGCATAGAGCCTACCAATACGTTAAGGTCTTCACCCTCAACAACCTTCTTAGCTTCCTTAGTTAGCTGGTCAGCTGATAAATGTATTAGCAAATCTGTAATGCAAAATACAGGGTCATTCTCGTCTTCTCCAATGGCAAATTCAACTGTTGTACCGTCTGTCTTCGATACAACGCCATGAAGAGCAAGTGGAATTGTAACCCACTGATACTTCTTAATTCCACCGTAGTAATGAGTATCAAGTAATGCCATATCAGAATCTTCATAGAGCGGATTCTGCTTTAGGTCAAGTCTAGGTGAATCAATATGAGCACCTAGTATATTCATTCCCATACTAAGGTCTTCCTTACCAATTACGAACAGAGCAATCTCCTTGCCCATATTAGTGGCATATACTCTGTCTCCTGCCTTAAGCTTCTTATTCTTCTTAAGAACTTCCTCTAAGCTGATAAAGCCTCTCTCAATTGCCTTGGCTTCAAAATAGTTAGTACATTCTCTCTCTGTCTTACACTCAGATAAGAACTGTCTGTACCCCTCAGCAAACTTAAATACCTTATCTAGTTCCTTTTTATTCTTATAACCCTTCCACGCATTTTCTCTTTCCATTATATCCTCCTATTCACCTACGTGATTTTTTATATTTTCTTGTACTCTTCTATATAATTCTTCAGCTGCATTATATCCCATCTTCTTCTGTCTGTGGTTAACAGCAGCGGTCTCGCATATAACAGCCAAGTTACGACCTGGTCTAATCGGAAGTGAATGACATACAACAGGAACATCTAAGATATTCATATACTCATCCTGAAGTCCAAGTCTGTCGTACTCGGCACCTCTCTTCCAGTCCTCTAGCTTAATTACAAGATCAATCCTCTGTAATTCCTTAACACATTCAACACCATACAGACTCTTAACATCAATAATACCGATACCTCTAAGCTCGATTAGATACTTGGTAGTTGCTGGTGCGCAACCAAGCAAAGTATTCTGATTCGTCTTCTTAATCTCAACAGTATCATCAGCAACAAGACGATGGCCTCTTCTAATAAGCTCCAAGGCCGCCTCTGATTTACCAATACCACTTTCACCAGTAATTAGAAGTCCTTCACCATATACATCAACTAATACGCCGTGAAGACCGGTAGATGGTGCAAGTTCAAGACTAAGTGTATTGATTAGCTCCGCCATAAATTCAGAAGTGTCTCTCTCGGTACCAAGAACTGGAACTCCGTTCTTCTCAGCAGTCTCTAAAAAATATGGCTCTGGCTCGAAGCCACGACAGAATATAACAGCAGGAATTGGATATGACAGGAACTTATCATACCTTTCATTCCTAATCTTCTCGTCAATCTGCTCAAGATAGGAATGCTCTACCATACCTATAAGCTGTATTCTATTAGCTTCAAAATGCTCATAGAAGCCATTAAGCTGCAGCGCAGGTCTATTAACATCCGGAATATATACCGTCTTAGTATTCAACTCAATTGAAGTCGTAAAATTCTTAAGCTTCAACTTCTTAGTAATCTTCTCTAAATCCGCCCCAAATTCCATAATATCTTCCTCCTATTATTGCACGCTTACCATACAATTATACCATACTTCACTTATGAAAGAAATCATATACGCTTTTGGCGCTGCGGGAGTCCAGGCCGTCTACGGCTTCCAACTCCTCTAGGGATGCCTCGCGAATACTTTCTATGTCTGTATAGTGCTTCATTAGGGCCTTACGCCTCTTAGGACCGATTCCCTCTATGTCGTCAAGGATGGAGTGAACCATGCCCTTGCTACGAAGACTCTTATGATAGGTAATGGCGAAGCGGTGGGCTTCATCCTGCAATCTGGTTATCAGCTTGAAGCCTTCTGATGTTGTATCAATTGCAAGCTCCCTGCCATTGTAGATAAGCCCTCTGGTATTGTGATGGTCATCCTTAACCATTCCTGCTACAGGTATGTCAAGGCCAAGTTCACCTAAGACTTCAAGTGCTATGTTGACTTGCCCTAAGCCACCGTCCATCATAATAAGGTCCGGCAGGTGCCCAAAGCCATGCTCTGTATTGCCATTCTCCTGCTCAGATGCTCCACGAAGAAATCTTCTTGTTAATACCTCTCTCATTGAGCCATAGTCATTAGGACCTTCAATAGTCTTTATACGGAATTTACGATAGTCATTTCTCTTAGGCTTGCCACCCTCGAATACAACCATGGAACCAACGGAATCAAATCCGCTAATATTGGATATATCATATGCTTCCATTCTATATACACTATCAAGGCCAAGAAGACTGGCTATCTCCTTTTGCGCGCCAATAGTTCTTCCCATCTCACGCTTCATCTTCTCTCTGTTATTAAGAAGAGTTGTCTTGGCGTTCTCATAAGCCATGTCTAATAGATGCTTCTTCTTGCCAATCTTAGGAGTAACAATGGATACCTTGCGACTTCTGTTGGAAGAATCGTAGGCATCAATGTCTCCTTCGTATGAGCTTGCTTTGTCACGCATTTCATTTAGGTACTCCTCAAGGAGTATGTAATTGTCAAGTTCCTCTCCCACATATATCTCGTGAGGAATGAATAATGCACCATCATAGAATTGCTTAATAAATGTTGACATTAAGCTTTCGTCGGAATCAACATTTTCAGTAGCAAAATAGAAATGGTCACGACCAAGAAGCTTACCGCCCCGGATAAAGAGGATATATACAACTGCCTCCCCTTCCTCTTCATAGATAGAGATTACATCAGCATCTCCGTCGCTATCAGCACTTGTAATCTTCTGTCTCTCAATACAGCTTCTAATGGACTCCATAAGGTCTCTGTATTCTGCTGCCTTCTCGAAATCCATATCTGCCGCTGCAGCATTCATCTTATCCGTTAACATATCAATGGTTTTCTTGTGGTTGCCCTTAAGAAACTCCATTGCCTTATTAACATTTTCCGTATATTCATCGTAATGGTCATCATTCATGCACACCCCGAAGCACTGATTAATGTGATAATCAAGACATGGTCTGTCCACCTTAAGGCTCTTGCAGGTTCTAATCTTATACACCTTCTGCAAGAATGTTATTGTATCCTTAACGGCGTATGCCGAGGTGAAGGGACCGAAATACTTAGACTTATCGTTCTTAATCTCCCTAGTGAAGATAATCCGAGGATACTTCTCTCCTAGGGTAACCTTGATGAAAGGATATGTCTTGTCGTCGCGAAGCAGGGTATTGTATTTCGGCCTGTGCTCCTTAATCAGATTGCACTCTAACACAAGGGCCTCTAATTCAGAATCAGTTACGATATAGTCGAAGTGGTGGATGTTCTCAACCAGCTTGTCCTTACGAACTCCCTCATTGTGACTTGGCCTGAAATACTGTCTCACTCTGTTACGAAGAGAGATTGCCTTGCCCACATATATAATTGTGTCTTTTTCATCATGCATAAGATAAACTCCCGGTTTATCCGGGAGCTTACTTAAATCATCACTAAAATCTTTACTCATCTTCATCTACAAAGAATTCATCTTCTTCAAATATGTCATCGTTATCATCTGGATCATCTATACCCTTAAGTTCGCGGAATATCTTCATGAATTCCTTACCAGTAATGGTCTCGTGCTCGTATAGATAATCAGAAATCTTATCAAGAATCTCCTTGTTTTCCTTGAGCATATCAAGGGCTTCCTTATACAATCCGTTAATTAACTTATTAACTTCCTCATCAATCTCTGAGGCTGTCTTATCACCACAATTAAGGGCTGAACGACCTTCTAGGTACTGACTCTCTACTGTGGCAAGTCCCATCATACCAAATGTCTCAGACATACCGAATCTCATGACCATATTTCTGGCTATGTTAGTAGCCTGCTCAATATCGTTAGCGGCGCCACTTGTTACAGTGTTAAATATTAATTCCTCAGCGGCACGACCACCCATAAAGGTCTTAATCTTAGATATAAGCTCATCCTTAGTCTGAAGGAATTTCTCCTCCTCAGGAGTCTGCAGGGTATATCCTAAAGCTCCCATTGTACGAGGAACAATTGTAATCTTCTGAACTGGCTCAGTATCCTTAGACAGTGCCGAAATAAGAGCATGACCAACCTCGTGGTAGGATACAATCTTACGCTCCTTGTCACTCATTACTCTGTCCTTCTTCTCCTTACCACCTACGGCAACAAGCTCGAAGGCCTCGAACAAGTCTTGCTGATTAACACATTTCCTATTATTCTTGACAGCAATAATTGCCGCCTCATTAATAATATTCGCAAGGTCAGAACCCACAAGTCCTGCTGATGCAAGTGCGATTGCATCAAGGTCAACTGTCTCATCCAGATTAACATCATGAGAGTGAACCTTAAGTGTCTCAAGTCTTCCCTTAAGGTCAGGTCTGTCAACAATAATTCGTCTGTCAAAACGGCCTGGTCTAAGGAGGGCCTTGTCAAGAACCTCCGGTCTGTTAGTTGCAGCTAAGATAAGAAGACCCTTAGATGAATCGAAACCATCCATCTCAGCAAGGAGCTGATTAAGTGTCTGCTCACGCTCGTCATTGCCGCCGCCGAATCGCGAATCACGACTCTTACCAATAGCATCAATCTCATCAATAAATATAATACAAGGTGCCGACTTGTTAGCTTCCTTAAATAGGTCTCTAACACGAGATGCTCCAACACCTACGAACATTTCCACGAAATCAGAACCAGCCAGTGAGAAGAAAGGGACTCCTGCCTCTCCTGCTACAGCCTTGGCCAACAAGGTCTTACCAGTACCTGGCGGTCCAACAAGTAGAGCGCCCTTCGGAAGCTTCGCACCGATTTCAGTATATTTCTTAGGATTATGCAGGAAGTCAACAACCTCCTCTAATGAATCCTTGGCCTCATCCTGACCTGCCACATCCTTAAATGTAACACCAGTGCTCTTCTCCACATATACCTTGGCATTGCTCTTTCCTACACCAAATGCTCCTGAGCCGCCCATCTTCTTCATAGCAAAACTCATAAGCACCCAGATTAGAATAATTGGAAGTACCCAGCTTAGGATATTAAGAATAATGCTTGCAGTTGAGCTGGCTGCCTTACCCTTAATATCAACGCCATGTGCCTTAAGGTCTGGCACAAGCTGGTCGTCCTTAACATATACAGCATAGTATGTCACATCCATCTTCTTGCCCGTCTTCTCGAAGAAGTAATCCTGTGTCTTCTTCATATCCTCAGAACCAGTAAAAGTCGCATCATCCTTCAGGGTGATATTAATCTTATCATCTTCGAATACCACTTCCTTAACCTGGTCAGTATCAACAAGATTAACAAACTGAGTATACGAGATCTCCTCCTTCGAAGCGGAACCAGTTCTTGTATAAATAAGACTGGTTACAAACAATGCAATAAGCGCGAATACAATAAATGCGTATATAGGCATTCTGTTTCTGTTATTGTTGTTATTATTGTTGTTGCCCTGTCCGTTATTGTTGTTCTCGTTCATGGTCTACCTTTCTCTTACTTTCTGTCCACTTACCCATAATCATATCATAGTCATGGTCAATTTTCAGATATAATTTGTTATAAAGCTTTTGCAATTCTATTCTATCCTTAACCTTGTTGCTCTTACTGGTTAATCTCTGGTTAAAATTATTAGATAATTCAACCAGCCTCTCTTTAATCTCATCAAGGCAATATTCGTCATATAAGCCCTCTGGACCATTTAAGAAATCATTGGCAGCTTCAATTATGGCAGAAGCCAATTCCAAGCCACCCTTCTTATAGTGGCTCTTGATTTCCCTGTCCATATAATCAGAAAACCTCTGACGGTCCATCTCATACTCAGAATTGATAATTGCAATAAGATAATCTCTCATCTTATAATATGTTGTCCATATTATTCCTTCACTAACACTGTTCTGGCTATAGCCAAAGAACCCATTAATACTGGCAATCTCAAGCCTTCTGTTGTTAAGGAAATATTCAAATTCCACGAAATTCCTAATATTAGGGTCAAAATACAAATTATTTCTGGCAGGAATACAAAGTAGCCCAAAGCTAAAGAAATCAATTTCTTCTGATGATATTGCTGTAACACAATCAGAGGACTTACATAGGTCGAAGCCATTATATCTTCTTACAGGCTCACCCTCTCTAATAAGATATCCTGTTGATTCTAAATGTGTACTATCACTTAATATATCTCCCTGAATTATCATATTGTCCCTTATATCATCAAGGAGGGATACAAATGTAAATACTCTGGCTAGAGCATTATCATCCAACAATGTCCTAGCGTCAATTACAATAATATGCGTATAATCTTCATCAGACTCATTCCTAATATAATCTAATGCTTTGTTCAGGCTGTTGCCTGGCTCTAGCGAAGTTGCTATTTGGACTATATTACTACGCTTTTGTGTATTATCTATGAAGACATTTTCCCCAAGCTCAGCCGTCATGTCGCATACTACAATCAGTTCGCCATTATAGCCGGCTTTGCTGGTAATAGCATTAATGCCTTCCCTTGTAACCTTGGCGTCCCTGTTATAGTTAATCACATAGCAAGGCTTAATAGGTTCAAGGCCCTTAACATCATCGCAGACATACTCTCCACCTAAGAATTGGCAGGGCTCTAATGCCTCAATTATCGGATATACAACTCCTGTGCAATTAACGTCAGACAGGCTGATTGTATATTCATATACGCCCTTCTTCTTAGATTCTGACACCTTAACTTCAACAGGCTCTTTACCTGCTGCTCTAACATCGGTCGCCCAATCATATGCGCCCCTGGAGTTATAGACTTGGGCATCAATCCTGCCACTACTTCTTAATACAATAGCTATATTCTCCGCCTTAGTCAAGGTCAACCATTTGTCTAATATAAGGGCATTAACGTAGGTTCCGAAGGATATAATATCACCCTTCTTAAGAGTTATTGGAAATGTTATTTCACATTTTCCATCTCCAATAATCTCCTTCTCACGCTTTAACTCGTCAAGTTCCTTAATATAGAGAGATTTTAAGTTGTTATTTGGCGCTAAAAGCTTTTGTATTCTCATTAACTTACTTTAACTCCAGATATTTCTCCCAGTAAGACAGGGAAGTATATTCCTTCTTCCTCTTCGCCCACTGCTTAGTTACACGCTCATGCTTAAGTGCAATAAGAAGCATAATCTTAATATAATCCTTGAATATTCTGAAGGCCTCCTTATAACTCTTAGTAGTCATAAATCCAGCCTTGCGATTCTCATCGTAGAGATATACGTGCTTTGCTCTGTATGCAAGCCCCACATCCTCTAGAGAACATATTCTTGTATAGTTTCTAGATGGAAGCAACCAACATAGAGCTGACTTAATATATATATCATTAGGAAGGTCTTTTGCCTTCTCATCCTTCATCTTACTTAGGTCGATACCCTCAGGCTCTGTAAAATCATAATTGAATCTGGCAAGCTCTTTATGATTATCAATAGGATCGAGGTTCATAAAGTACTTAGGTCCCTTATAGTAATCCCTTAGGGCATAGAAGATACAGTCAATAACCTGATATCTGTATCTTAGCATGTTACCAATGACGCCTCTTGTAATATGATTCATAACCTCATAAGCTGTTGGGGCGTCCTTCTTATCACACATACAGATAAGGTCGTTACGTACATCATAATAATTCATAGCCACAGCTGCCTTACCTGGCCCCTGTGGATGCCATACACTTAGTCCGTTAAGAAGAATTGTTCCATTTTCCTCATTACGCATTCCATATTCCACATCATCTCTATGAATAAACACAGGAAGAGGTAGGTTATCCTCTCTTACATAGCTTACAGGAATGCAGCAATACCACCAGCCATTGAAGTTCATAGGATTCTCAACTTCGTTTGCTGCAACAGCATCAGGATTACGCATATCCCATAGCTGATTAAATGACTGAATTACAACCTGTCTATATGCAGCACCTGCCTCGAATTGTAGATATCTTCTA
>CAJOGN010000033.1 GCA_905234245.1 uncultured Lachnospiraceae bacterium | reverse complement strand
ATGGCGGGCAAATCGTGACTGGACTGCAATTCTTTATAATGCGAAAGAGACGTATTTTGCTATACCTTCGACTTATGAGCATGGGCTGAAATGTCAGAGCATCATAGATGCTTTAGAGTCATTTCACGCCGTATTATGGGCTGTTTAGGACATTCCGATAAACATAACCGGTTTACTACCGATATGAGAATTATAAATATAAGCTAAGGATAGCGTAAGAATTCAAGGATGATAAGATGAGGTAATCTTTGGGTTCTTATTTTTTGCTTAGTTTACAAGGCTTATTGTGGGAGGGAAAAGATGAGAGTTACAGATTATATAACAAACGATATGTCCAAGAAAACCGGATTGCCACTCTATATGAACAATGTTGAAGGGACTAATAAAAATAGGTTGATAGATGCCTTGGACAAAAAGAAGGTGGAGGATGATTTTGAGGATTTATCATCTATAGATGTGAAAAAGTCAAAAGAACTACAGAAAACATCTAAGGATATGATTGATATTGCAGATATATTTGACACAGACGGAAAAGAGACTGCGATATATGAAGATGCTAGAAAAAACGGAGATTTGTCCGGAATTATAAAGAAAGTCGATAGCTTCGCAACAAAGTATAATAATCTTTTGCAAAGTCTTGAAGGCGATAACGGTGAACTATTCAATTTTTACAGAGATGAGCTAAAAAACACTTAAAAATATAGGGATTGAGTTTAATAAAAAAGGTTTTATGGCTGTTGACGAGAACATGCTCGAAAATATCGATATTGATGAGTTCAAAAATTGTATGGATGTCTTTTCTCATAAGGTTGGATTCTTGGCAGGAAGAATAGGTCAGAATGCAAATGCAACTGAGGAAAGTTTATCTAATAGATATGATGCATTAGGAAATATGTTTTCACAAAGTGGGAGCAGGTATGACTTTTTGGGATAGGAGGATAAGGTATGAGAATAGCAAGTAGTCAGGTCAATATGACATCAAGCAGGTTTTACTCGCAAATGGGAATCAAGTCCAACAATAACAAGCTGGGGAACGAGTCGTTTATGAAGACAATGTCTAAGGCATATGGAAATGTTAATAGCAACGCGTCTGTTAATGCAATAGGAGATAGCAGTAACATGCCCATAGATAGTAGTAGCTTTTCGCAGGATGTACTAGGCTCTATGCTTAAGCGGCTGTCAAGTGCGGGGGCGTTTGGCGGAGGATATACAGGTCAATTAGTAACTTATCAGGAGAGCGAGACTACATCTTTTTCCGCATCCGGCGTTGCTGTAACAGAGGATGGCAGAGAGATTGATTTTGGGATAAATGTGTCTATGTCGAGACAGTTTATGCAATATATGAATGTCAGCTATCCCTCTATGCAAAATGCGCTTACGGACCCTCTCGTAGTTAATATTGGAACAGATTCGGCTAAAGTTTCAGATCAAAAGTTCAAGTTTGATATAGATATGGACGGTACACTAGATAATATTTCCATGCCTACAAAGGGCTCTGCATTTATAGCATTTGACAAAAATGAAGATGGCATTATTAATGACGGAAGCGAGCTTTTTGGAACGAAGTCAGGTGACGGATTTAAGGATTTAAGCGAATATGACAGTGATGGTAACGGCTGGATAGATGAAAATGATGAAGTATTTGACAAGCTTAAGGTCTGGTATAAGGACGAGAATGGCAAGGATGTTCTTATGAGTCTTAAGGATGCGGATATAGGCGCTATATTCTTAGGAGAACAGGAGAGCGAATTCTCTCTTAATAATCCGCTTGGCAATACCTCTGCGGTTATAAGGTCGTCGGGTATTTTTTTAAGGGAGTCCGGAGGCGTTGGAACTGTTCAGCATGTGGATATCGCCAAAATGACCGATAGCGAATTGGCGGCAGAGGAAGCACAGAAGGAATTGGATAATATAGAGGCTATGACAGTGAATTTGGACAGTGGCAATAACAGGAGGTCTAAATCAAGTGCTCGTAAAGCCAACGATAGGGCAATTAGAGAAAGACAACAGGCTCGTAAGAAAATTATAGATGAACAGATTGAAAAAAGGCGTATGGAGCGAGAGAAGCTCGAAGAATTATATGAAAAAAACTTAGAGTATCATAAGGAATTTATGAAAGCGATAGGTTTTTAACAGCGAGATTATTCATGTTGGCAGGGACTGGCATATGCCACATTAGGGGGAAGGTTATAAATGAATATTGTAATATGCGATGATAATACTAATGATGTTAATATTCTTAAGGAGCTAATCGCACAGTATGATTCTAAAAAAGGTATTAATGCTAAAGTTTTTTCCTATGGAAGCAGTGATGATTTCTTGAAGGATATAGATACTGTTGATGCAGATATAATATTTCTTGATATTAATATGGATGGAATAGATGGACTGTCATTAGCGAAAAAGATTCGTCTTAAAAACGAGGATGTTCCTATAGTGCTTGTTACTGCATTTATAAATTATGCGCTGGATGGATACAAAGTCAGGGCTACAAGATTTCTTGTCAAGGATGACCTTGACAAGACTTTTTGTGAATGTATGGATGATATCTGCGACCAGATACAGAAAAGAAAAAAGGAAATGTTATTTTCGTGCGTGGAGGGCGAGGTAAGAATAAAATTGTCGGAGATTATTTTTGTTGAAACAACCGGACACAAAAGCATTATACATCTTGAGACTAATGATTACCATTTATATGAGAGCATGGATGAGATGGAGAAGAGATTGAAAATGTTCGGATTCATTCGCGTTCATCAGAGTTTTCTTGTCAACGCTTCTCATATTAGAAGTATTAATAATTATATTCTTACATTGGATACAGGGTATGAGATTAAGATTCCAAAGGCGCGGTATAAGAAGGTCAGAGAGGAAAGGTCATTGTTCCTGGGTAAATCTTTATGATGAGCTTAATACACTATTTATTAATTGGATTTGAAACATTCGGGTTTGTATTTTTTACAGACAGCTTTTTTGAAGAAAAAAGGCACAAGTTTAAGTGGATTATATATCCAATTCTCTATCTTGGGATGATAGGAATTATATTTGTAGTTATGACGATTTTTCCGGTGTACGGTGATATCGTTAAGGTGCTGCTTATAATCGTACTGCTTTTTGTACTTTGCATATGTTTTTATGAAACAACATTTTCAGCAGCTTTTTTCTTTGCTGCGATTAACTATTTTCTGGTGTTTTTCATAGATTGTTCTTATGTGTCCATATTTGGGATGGAAGAGACAAGTGTATCTCGTGTTGTATGGGTTGGTCTTAGGCTTGTATGGATAGCACTTCTTATTGTTCTTAAGAAGACTTTACCCTTTATAAAAATGTATCTAAAGAAGAATAGAGTAACATGGCTGTACTTTGTATGGCTACCGGTAATATCGGGATTTATCGGAATATATTTTTATTATCTTTTTCTGTCACAAGAGGATATACCCTTATTATATTCATTTATATCAATAGGTATTCTTGTGTTAAATGTTGTATCTTTGTTCCTGATACAGGATTCACTAATAAAAGAAGAAAAATTAGAGCAGTCAAAGAAATTTATAAACAGTAAGCAGAATCAATTGAAGATATTTCACGATATGCAGTCACTATATGAAAGACAGGGAAAGAAACTTCATGATTATAAGAAGCAATTAGTGACAATTCAAGAACTGATACTGAGTAATAATACAAAAGCAGCTTACAGGTTTGCAAATGAGCTGGCTAAGAGTGTGGATATAGATTTATCTGAGGTTAATACAGGACATCCCACAATTAATGCTATATTGAATCAGGAATATCGTGTGTCTAAAAGCAAGGATATAGGGATGATTTTTTCTGTATCTAAAATGAATAATATAAAGCTTGGCGACGAAGATATTGTTGTTGTACTTGGCAATCTGTTAGATAATGCAATACATGAATGTGAAAAGGTTATAAAAGATGGTAAAGATGCCGTTATTCAAGTCAAGATGTCTGTAGATAGGGATGAGATGATTATTTCAATACAAAATCCGGTAAAAGAACAGGTGTTGATTAAGGATAACAATGTATTGAATGAACACACAGCTGAAGGTCACGGGATAGGGCTTGTCAATGTTAGAGATACAGTAGAAAAGTACGGTGGGAGCTTTGTTATATCATGTGATGAAAGTAAATTCACAGCGGTTGTGGTTATATAAGATCACGAGATGCTCTAAAAGTGCAAATAGACAAGATAGTGCAAAAATGTTATAATTATTACAATAGCAGATTCGATATATAGTATATAAGACTTTATTTGACAAATGGGTGATTGACATTTGTCAGTGAATGTTCATTATAGGACATATTATAGGCTGTATATGACATGCTTATTGAAAGTTGTTGTTATTCATACGATACTGTAAATAGAAGGATGTCATTATGTAAATACAGATTATGAAACGGAATTCAAATTATTAACAAGGAGGTTAGAATTATGAATGATTTAAGTTCTTTATTCGGAAATAGCACAGGCTTATCCGGAATGCTGGGTGATTATAGTGCCATAAGAAGTGGCAGCTATAAGAAGCTTATGCGTTCTTATTATGGACAGGTTAGTGATAGTTCCGGTTCTAAAAGTAGTGGGAGAAGTAATAATACTCTTGAAAAGGTTCTTGAAGAGAGAAGAAATCCTACTGTATCTAAGGAAGTAAGTGCGGCTAACTCCAAGCTTTCAACATCTATTGCGTCATATAGAAATGCATTAGGTACGCTTCAAAGTGATAGCACATATACTGACACTGAGAATGGCTCAAGTGGTCGTGATAAGGTTAAGAGTGCTTTGAAATCATATGTTAGCGCCTACAACGACTCTGTTACGACAGCCAAGAAATCAACTGTTACCAATATGACTTCTAATGTTGCCGGTGCTATGGATGCAACTAAGGAGAATGTAGATGCACTTAAAGAAATCGGTATAACACTGAACAGTGATGGAACAATGTCTTTTAATGAAAAGGTATATGATGCAGTAGAACTTGACACAGTTAAGGATATTTTTGATGGAAATGCAGCGCTTAGTTATGGTTCTAAGGTAGCTAGCAGACTCAATCGTATATCTGATTATGTACCTTCTGCAACTTCCACAAATGACACTACATCTAATATAACTACAGTATCTAATTCTAAGAGCCTGATGGAAAGTATTGCGAATCTAAGTAATTCGGGCTGGTACAGCAAGGCAAAAAATGATAAAGGTGAAGAGATACTGAATAAAGATAGTGTCAGATCTGAGCTTAACAAATACATTGAATTCTACAATTCAACTATTCAGACGGCAAAGTCCAGTGGAGTGTCCGGAGTAATATCTAATCTTGCAACTATGCAGCAAAAGACAGCTCAGTATACAGCTTCACTTGCTGAGATTGGAATAACGGTTGGAAGTGATGGAAAGCTGTCCGTTAATAAGGACACATTTGACAGCGCAAATGATGATAAAATACAAAGTAATCTAATAAGTTATACTTCAGCGATAGAAACTAATGCAAGACTGCTTAATTATTATTCGACAACAAAGAATGATTCATCAAGCGGTTACTTGGCTAACGGCAAATATAATACAACAGATATAGTGTCAAGTATGTATGGACAGGTATAACAGAAAGGAGATTAGGTTATGTCAATGGATATAGGAATTACAAGTGGATATAATTATACATTAGGAGCTGTCACAGATATTAAGAAGGAACAAGAGCCCTTAAAGCCGAAGCTTGATGAGTGGAAGAATCAAGTAGAAGAAATTAGAAAACAGTCAGGACATAGTAGCGGTGTTATATATGAGAAGTCATCTGATGCAATTGATAATTCCACCTATTCTATTAATAAGATGAACAAATCTGATAGAAGTGCAATTGCTGAGGCCATGAGGCGTGAATCCGATTCCCAGAGACAGTCGTTAATCAATATGGTTAAGGATATGATTAATTCTCAGGGGAAAGCAAGTAAGGCTGCAAATGGTTTTGATGCATTCGGCGGTACTGTAACAGAGGAAGCCAGAAGAAAGGCGGCTGAGTCAATATCAGAGGACGGATATTGGGGTGTCAAGCAGACGTCGCAGAGACTATTTGATTTTGCCAGTGCACTTGCAGGTGATGATGTAGAGAAGATGAAGAAGATGCAAGAAGCTATGAATAAGGGGATTTCCCAGGCGGCTGAAAAGCTAGGAGGTCTTCCTTCTATTGGAAAAGAGACGCAGGACGCTGCCAATAACTTATTTACAGAGTACTATAAGTCGAAGGGTATTGAAGCGTAAAATAGTGACAGGGGGACGAGCCAAATACCCCCTGTCACCTTTTTATATTAGACCTTGAAAAATATGTCCTATTTATGTTATAGTATTTATGGTTAGTTATCGCTAACCATATTTTTGGATAGAATAGTTAGGTAAAACTAACTATATTATCTACGGATTTATAGTATATTGAATAGAAAGAAGGTGTAGAGAATGTAACCTTCATAAATGGGGATGCAACAAAGCTGTTATTTGATGATGAGACATTTGATGCAGTAACAAGTAATTATGTATATCATAATATTCCCAGCAGAGACAGGATTTACAAGACCCTAAAGCGAGACAAATACTTAAGAATAAGGGATATAGTGAAGCTAAGGCAGAACGCCTTATCATGCAGCTTATAGGTCGTCTTAACGAGGAAGGTTCGTTTCCTCATGAGATAGGCTTATTCTGACGACGAGAATGCCAGAAAGACATTTTCAAGGTATAAGAAATGTACAGATGTATATCAGAGAATGAACTTAAGTGGGAAAAGCTTATCGCAACTAACTGTTGAGGTAAAAAATGCAGTGTAAAAATATTATAATTTAGGAGGATTATTAAAATGAAGCTTAAAGGAATAGGAATACAAGGATAAGGAGTGATAAAATGATTAAGACAACAGTTAATATTGAAGGCATGATGTGCTCGATGTGTGAAGCGCATATTAGTGATGCTATAAGAAATGCAATACCAAATGCGAAGAAAGTCAAGGCATCACGCAGTAAGAATGAAGCGACATTTATAACTGAAGATAATGTTGATGACAAAATGCTAAAAGAGGCTATTGATAAGACAGGATATACTTGTGTGTCAGTTTCTTCAGAACCCTACACGAAAAAAGGCATATTTGGGTGAATAAGATGACCAAGGTATTGCTGTCACTTTTGTTCAGTGCTATACTGATTGACAGATTAGAATAGGAGACAAGTGACAAAAGTCATTTAAAAGGATTAATTAATTATGGAAGAGAAACAATTATCTGACGAACAGGAACCAAAGACAAAGCTTAAGAGGCATTTTTTTCTTGTTGTAATAATACTTGCATTTGTATTTTTGATTTTTGGACAGTTATTGGGATTAGGGATTACGTCCTTAATCAAGCTGCCTTTTGGTGAAATGGATAATGCCACAGCGTTTTTATTCGAGTATTTAAGCCTTGGCGGGGTAGTGATACTTATTCTTGTATACTGCTTTTTCTTTGATAAGAAAGTTTTTAGAAGCTTTCTTTATATTAAGCAAGGAGGTACTAAGGGTAATACATTTAAGAAGCTGGGACTTGGCTTACTTATAGGTTTTCTAATGAATTGCTTATGTGTTCTGGTTGCATTTATTCATGGTGATCTTCAGTTAAATATTAGTAAATTCTCTATTATCTATATGATATGTGCTTTCTTTTGCGTGATGGTACAGTCAGGTGCAGAAGAGCTTCTCTGTCGCGGATATGTAATAGGAGCGCTTAGACAACGTTATCCAATCTGGGTTGCGCTGCTTATAAATGTTGTTATGTTTGTTGTGCCACACCTTGCCAATAATGGTATATCAGTATTGCCGGTTATTCAGATTGCTTTGATGGGCCTTGCCACCGGTATAATGGTGTGTTTTTATGACAGTCTTTGGATGGCAATAGGTATTCACACTGCATGGAACTTTACACAGAATTTCATATACGGTCTTCCCAATTCTGGACATGCATCTGAAAGCTCTATATTACAGTTAGAAGATGCCTCAGACAGTATTTTCTACGACACCGTTTTCGGTATAGAAGGTACTATTACAGCAACGCTTTGTTTGGTGATACTTTGTGTGGCGCTTATACTTATCGCACGCAAGGTTAAGCGAGTGTGATTCGTTTTTTATTTTACATAATCTGTAAGCATTGATATAATAATACCTGTATTTGAATTAGTAATTCAGGAGGTATGTGATATGATTTACAGAGATTTTCAGGGCCTTAAGCTATCAGCCCTTGGTTTTGGCGCAATGCGCCTTCCGGTTATAGATGGCGATGATGCAAGAATTGACGAGCCGGCAGCATGTCGTATGGTTGACAAGGCAATGTCAAGTGGCATCAATTATTACGATACAGCTTGGGGATATCATGGTGAGAACTCAGAGCTTGTATTGGGTAAGGCCTT
Organism: uncultured Lachnospiraceae bacterium; assembly: GCA_905234245.1. Lineage (GTDB taxonomy): Bacteria > Bacillota > Clostridia > Lachnospirales > Lachnospiraceae > RUG191. The sequence continues at coordinate 17,419 of CAJOGN010000033.1, read as the reverse complement.
ATCTAAGTATCCAAGAGATAATTTCTATTTAGCAACCAAGTTTCCCGGGTATGACCCTGCTAACTGGAGCAAGGTTGATAAGATATTTGAGCGCCAGCTTGAGAAACTTGGCGTAGAATATTTCGATTTCTACTTATTCCATAATGTATGTGAAATGAATATAGATGCCTACCTTGATGACGAAAAATACGGTATATACAGCTATTTGATGAAACAAAAAGAGAATGGCCGTATTCGTCATCTTGGTTTCTCGTGTCATGGTAATATGGATGTACTTAAGAGATTCCTCGATGCATATGGCGATGATATGGAATTCTGTCAGCTTCAGATGAACTATCTTGACTGGACCTTCCAAAGAGGCAAAGAGAAGGTTGAACTCTTAGATAAGCACAACATTCCTGTATGGGTTATGGAGCCTCTTCGCGGAGGTAAGCTTGCAAATGTTGATTCGCAGTACGAAGAGATGATGAAAAAGATTCGTAGTGATGAAGACCCAGCGGCATTGGCATTTAGATTTCTTCAAAGCATACCTTCTGTTACGGTTATTCTATCCGGTATGTCAAGTGATGAACAGCTTGACAAGAATCTTGATACGTTTGCAGAAGATAAGGGCTTATCAGATACTGAGCGTAAGTCGCTTCTTGATATTGCGGACAAGATGCTCTCAATTGGAACTGTGCCTTGTACAGCATGCCATTACTGTGTAAGTCATTGCCCTCAGGGACTTGATATACCGAATCTCATTGCTCTGTACAACGAGCATGCATATACGGGAGGCGGATTCATTGCGCCAATGGCGTTATCCGCATTACCTGAAGATAAGAAGCCGGGTGCATGTATAGCCTGTCGCAGTTGTGAACAGGTATGTCCTCAGCAGATTAAGATTTCTGAGATTATGAGTGATTTTACATCTAAATTATCGTAAATTATAATAATGAAATAATGATATATGTTTTTATGGAGGAATAGATAAATGGGAACAGATAGATATATTAGCCCCTTATCGGAGCGTTATGCAAGTAAAGAGATGCAATATATTTTCTCTCAGGATAAGAAATTCACTACATGGAGAAAGCTATGGATTGCGTTAGCGGAAACCGAGATGGAGCTAGGGCTGTCACAAGACGGCAAGCCGGTAATTACGCAGGAACAGATTGATGAACTTAAGGCCAATGTAGACAATATTAATTATGATGTGGCAAGGGCAAGAGAAAAAGAAGTGCGCCATGATGTTATGAGTCATGTATATGCTTACGGACAGCAGTGCCCTAAGGCAGCCGGCATAATTCACCTTGGTGCTACAAGCTGTTATGTGGGTGATAATACGGACATTATTATTATGCGTGATGCTCTTAATCTTGTAAGAAGTAAGCTTATCAATGTAATTAATGAGCTTAGTACATTTGCTGACAAATATAAGGATATGCCTACCCTTGCATTTACACATTTCCAACCTGCTCAACCGACTACTATCGGTAAACGTGCTACACTATGGATTAATGAATTCATGATGGACCTAGAGGACTTGGATTATGTCTTATCTACCCTTAAGCTCCTTGGTTCTAAGGGTACAACCGGAACACAGGCAAGCTTCAAGGAACTTTTTAATGATGATAATGAGGTTATTGACAAGATTGATCCTCTTATTGCCAAGAAGATGGGATTTAAGGAATGTGTCCCAGTTTCGGGACAGACCTATTCTCGTAAGGTTGATACAAGAGTGTGTAATGTGTTAGCAGGAATCGCCGCCAGCGCTCACAAGATGAGCAATGATATAAGATTACTTCAACACTTAAAGGAGATAGAAGAGCCCTTTGAGAAATCCCAGATTGGGTCTAGCGCAATGGCTTATAAGAGAAATCCTATGAGAAGTGAGAGAATTGCGTCTCTGTCTCGTTATGTAATGATTGATGCTCTTAATCCCGCCATCACATCAGCTACACAGTGGTTTGAGAGGACACTTGATGATTCTGCCAATAAACGAATCTCTGTTGCAGAGGGATTCTTAGCAACTGATGGCGTATTAGACCTGTGTCTTAATGTAGTAGACGGACTTGTAGTATATGATAAGGTTGTAACTAAGCGCCTCTTAAGTGAATTGCCATTCATGGCAACAGAGAATATCATGATGGATGCTGTTAAGGCAGGAGGCAACAGGCAGGAGCTTCATGAGAAGATAAGACAGCTTAGTATGGAAGCCGGTAAGAATGTCAAGGTGGAAGGACTTGATAATAATCTCTTAGAATTAATTGCAGATGATGAAGAGTTCCCAATGACACTAGAAGAGCTGCAGGCTTCTATGGACCCAAGTAAATATGTGGGACGCGCACCATACCAGGTTACAAAGTATCTAGAGGAAGTGGTTAATCCAGTCCTCAAAGCCAACTCAGACATAATCGGTATGAAGGCGGAAATAAACGTATAATACGCTGTTGCTAATCCTAAGCAAGCCTTGTGATATAATCCTATCTACTAAGTAATTCTTCGCTAAGTGTATGTAAGTAATTGATGTAAGTATAATCATAAGTCTAGTAAGAACCGGTCCTCGATCTGCCTTCCGGGCAGCGAGGACCTTTTTTCAACATCCCTGTTGAAAAATTCTTACCGTAATCAATTACTAACATACACTTAGCGAAGAATTACTTAGTAGATAGGATAATACCACAAGGCTTGCGTTGTATTAGAAACCGGATATTGTATAGCGCCAAGCCACATATTGGCCTTACATCATATTGTAACTTGCATATTGATTAATAAATATGTATAATATAAACGTTGTGAATACAATAGTATATAGAAAAAAGATTACGGCTAGCCTATGGCTAACCCATCTAGTTGAAAGGAGAACAAGATGGAATTTAAGAGTAAGTATCTTCAGGAAGTATATGACGGCCTGGAGGCAAGAAACGGAGAGCAGAAGGAATTCTTACAGGCAGTCAGTGAGGTATTAGAGTCCTTAGAGCCTGTAGTTGAGCAGAATCCTAAGATTCAAGAGTGTGGAATTATTGAGAGATTAGTTGAGCCAGAGCGTGTTATTATGTTCCGTGTATCATGGGTAGATGATAATGGTAAGGTTCAGGTTAATCGTGGTTATAGAGTACAGTTCAATTCAGCAATTGGACCTTACAAAGGTGGACTTAGACTTCACCCATCAGTTAACTTATCAGTTATTAAGTTCTTAGGCTTTGAGCAGATTTTCAAGAACAGCTTAACAACACTTCCAATCGGTGGTGGTAAAGGTGGTTCTGACTTCGATCCTAAGGGCAAGTCAGATAACGAGATTATGAGATTCTGTCAGTCATTTATGACAGAGCTTTCTAAGCATATTGGCGCTGATACTGATGTACCTGCCGGTGATATCGGAACTGGTGCTAGAGAGATTGGCTTTATGTATGGTCAATACAAGAGACTTCGTAATGAGTTTACAGGTGTTCTTACTGGTAAAGGTTTATCATACGGTGGTTCTCTTGCAAGAACAGAAGCTACTGGATATGGTGCTTGCTATTTCACACAGGAAATGTTAAAGTCAGCTAAGAACGATAGCTTTGAAGGTAAGACAGTTGCAGTATCAGGTTCTGGTAATGTTGCAATCTACGCTATCGAGAAGGCATATCAATTAGGTGCTAAGCCTGTTACATGTTCTGATTCTACTGGTTGGATTTATGATCCAGAAGGAATTGACCTTGATTTACTTAAGGAAGTTAAGGAAGTTAAGAGAGCTCGTCTTACAGAATATGCTGCTAAGCGTTCAAGCGCTGAGTACCATGAGAAGAAGAATGGTGAGCATGGTGTATGGCAGTACAAGGTAGATATCGCTCTTCCTTGCGCTACACAAAATGAGCTTGATGAGAATGATGCTAAGATGCTTATCGATAACGGTGTAATTGCCGTTGCTGAGGGCGCTAACATGCCTTCAACTCCAGAGGCAGTTATTGCATTCCAGAATGCTGGAATCCTATTTGGACCTGCTAAGGCTGTTAATGCTGGTGGTGTTGCTACATCTGCTCTTGAGATGTCACAGAATTCAGAGAGACTTCACTGGACATTTGAAGAAGTTGATTCTAAGCTTGAGGGTATCATGAAGGGTATCTTCCATGCATGTGATGACGCTGCTAAGAAGTATGGTATGGAAGGCAACTATGTTGCTGGTGCTAATATTGCAGGTTTTGAGAAGGTTGCTGACGCAATGATAGCTCAAGGTGTTGCATACTAGAATATTTGCATAGAGTTTAATTGTAGCTCTGCAGTTACAAGTAACTCCCCGTCGCTAAGAATGCGACTAAGGAGTTCTTGTAACTGCAGAGCTTTTATAATGCTTTATTATAACTCTGCGACTATAGCTATCATTACGTCGCTTAGAATGTGGCTCAGGAGTTCTTATAGTCGTAGAGTCTTTTTTAATTCAATACTAATACTATTAAGCCTCTAGAGGCTTTTGACTATCATCACATAAGAATAAGATAGCTAATAACCTATTGACATTATAGGTGAATAGGTTTATAATTATCAAGACTTAAGGAGGATGATTATGATTTATGCTGATAACGCGGCAACGACAAGGATGAGCGATGCTGCATACGAGAAAATGACAAGTCTTATGAAAGACACATACGGCAACGCCTCAAGCCTATATAGCTTTGGTCAGCGTTCTAAAGAGATACTAGAGGAGGCAAGAGAAGATATTGCTAATATTATCAATGCTGACAGGAAAGAGATACTATTCACATCAGGTGGAAGTGAGGCTGATAATCAGGCAATTAGAAGTGCCGCTGTAATTGGTAAGCGCAAAGGCAAGATGCATATAGTAAGCTCAGCCTTTGAGCACCACGCAGTCCTTCATACATTAAGAGCTCTGAAGAAGGAGGGCTTTGAGGTAACATTAGTTGATGTTCACGAGGATGGACTGATTAGACCATCAGAGGTTGAAGAGGCAATTAGGGATGATACATGTCTTGTTACAATTATGTATGCTAACAACGAGATAGGAACGATTCAGCCCATAGAAGAGATTGGCGCCATATGTAAGAAGAAGGATGTGCTGTTCCATACAGACGCTGTCCAGGCAATAGGACATATCCCGGTTGATGTAATTAAGGATAATGTGGATATGCTATCTGCATCAGGTCACAAGTTCAACGGACCTAAGGGAGTAGGCTTCTTATACGCAAGAAAGGGAGTCCCTCTTACCAGCCTTATTGAAGGTGGCGCACAGGAGAAGGGAAGAAGAGCTGGAACAGAAAACGTTCCTGCAATTTCTGCCATGGCTTTGGCTTTACAGGAATCTGTTGATAAGATGGAAGAAGCTAACAAGACTATTATTGCTAAGAGAAACAGGATAATAGAAGGCTTCAGTGAGATTGAACACAGCGCAATTAATGGTGATTCGACTAAGCGTCTTCCTGGAAATGTTAACTTTTGCTTTGAGGGTATAGAAGGGGAGTCATTACTTCTGTTGCTTGATGATAAAGGGATTATGGCATCATCTGGAAGTGCCTGTACATCAGGCTCCCTTGATCCATCACATGTTCTTCTTGCAATTGGAAGAGTGCATGATGTGGCACATGGTTCTCTTCGCATTTCCATTGATGAAACAATTAGTGATGAAGATGTTGAAGAAATTATTAAGTCAGTAAAGGAAGTTGTTGAGTATCTAAGAGGTTTCTCACCAATTTGGAGAGACCTTGTTAATGGAAGAAAGGAGTTCATACTATAATGGCATTATACAGTGAAAAAGTTATGGATCATTTTAGAAATCCAAGGAATGTAGGAGTTATAGAGGATGCTAACGCTGTTGGAGAAGTTGGCAATGCAAAATGTGGTGACATTATGAAGATGTATCTTAAGATAGAGGATGGCATTATTGAGGATGTTAAGTTCGAGACATTTGGTTGTGGAAGCGCTATTGCATCAAGCTCAATGGCAACAGAGATGATTAAAGGAAAGCCTGTTGAGGAAGCAGCACAGCTATCTAATAAGGCAGTTGCAGAGGCACTTGATGGACTTCCAGACTATAAGATGCACTGTTCTGTTTTGGCAGAAGAAGCTATAAAATCAGCCTTGGAAGACTATAATTCTAAAAAATCTTAATAAACCTATTGACATACTAGGTTAAAAGGTGTAAACTGTCATCAGTTCTAATAAATGAGTATTTGTTAGAACTGATTTTTTATAGGAAGGAGCAAACGAAAGTGAATAAGGAAAATGTATGCTGGTTCGATTTGATGTGTTATCGAATGTGTAGTTAATATCATTCAAATTATTATGCAACGTAGATTATTGACAAAATAAAGGAGATTATTATGAGTAATTACAGATTCGAGACATTACAATTACATGTAGGACAAGAAAAAGCAGACCCGGCAAGTGACGCAAGAGCAGTACCAATTTATCAGACAACTTCTTATGTATTCCATAACAGTAAGCATGCAGCTGATAGATTTGGCCTTGCCGATCCCGGTAATATATATGGTAGATTAACCAATTCAACACAGGGAGTTCTTGAAGAGAGAATAGCAGCTTTAGAAGGTGGTAGTGCTGCATTAGCATTAGCTTCTGGTGCGGCAGCAATCACTTATACAATTCAAGCCTTAGCTGCTAATGGTGGACATATAGTTGCACAGAAGACTATATATGGTGGAAGCTATAATTTGTTAGCTCACACTTTACCTCAGTATGGAATAGAGACTAGTTTTGTTGATGCACATAATGTTGCTGAGGTAGAGTCTGCTATAAAAGACAACACAAGAGCAATATATCTTGAGACATTAGGCAATCCTAATAGTGATATTCCTGATATTGATGCAATAGCCGATATTGCGCATAAGCATGGTCTGCCAGTTGTTGTTGATAACACATTTGGTACACCATACCTTATTAGACCAATTGAACATGGGGCAGATATTGTTGTTCATTCTGCAACTAAGTTCATTGGAGGACATGGAACGACTCTTGGTGGAATTATTGTTGAATCAGGTACATTCGACTGGAAGGCAAGTGGTAAATACCCTAATATTGCTTCTCCTAATCCAAGCTATCATGGAGTTTCTTTCTATGATGCAGTTGGACCGGCAGCATTTGTTACATTTATTCGTGCAATTCTGCTTCGTGATACTGGCGCAACATTATCACCATTTAATGCATTCCTACTGCTTCAGGGTGTGGAGACATTGTCATTAAGATTAGAAAGACATGTTGAGAATACCAAGAAGGTTATTGAATTCTTAGAGAATCATCCTAAGGTGGTTAAGGTAAATCATCCATCAGTAGCTGACCATCCTGACCACGAATTATATAACAGGTATTTCCCTAATGGTGGTGGCTCGATTTTCACATTTGAATTATCAGGTGGACAGGATGAGGCATGGAAGTTCATTGACAATCTTGAGATATTCTCACTTCTTGCCAATGTTGCTGATGTTAAGAGCCTTGTTATTCATCCAGCGTCTACAACACACTCACAGTTGTCTGAAGAGGAGCTACTTGATCAGGGAATTAAGAGTAACACAATTCGCCTGTCAATTGGAACAGAACATATTGATGATATTATTGCTGATTTGGAGAAAGGCTTTGCAGCAATATAGAAAATGTGTCATAATTACATAGAACTACTGTAAATTAAGAAAAATGCAATGCTTGAAATAATACTTTACAATAGAAAATAATTGTGGTAGTATATATTAGTCGTTTATGTGCGGCTATAACTAGGAGGAAATATTATGTCAGCTATAAGAATGGTATGCTTAGTTGCATTTATAATCGTAAGTGTTGCAATTACAGTGCTTGTACTTATGCAAGAAGGTAAGTCACAAGGTCTTGGTTCATTGTCAGGACAGGCTTCTTCTGATACATATTTTAATAAGCATAAGGCTCGTACTAAGGAAGGTACATTAGTAAGAATTACAACTGCATTAGTTGTTGTATTCTTTGCTCTTGCTATTGTTCTTAATATTGGTAGTTTCTAATTATTAGATTGCTATTATTGTAACCTGCGATTATATATCGCAGGTTATTTTTATGTGATTATGTAATGTCGTAGGAGATGTAATGGATATTAATGAGGAGCTTGAAGCAATCAATGTAGATATTGATTTTCAAGATAGATGTGACATTCTCTACAAGTTAATATGTGATGATTTATATGTGCCAATGAAGGCTAGAGAATTAGCCATACTCCTTAATATTCCCAAGGGAGATAGAGATAATCTTCATAAGGTACTAGATACCCTTGTTAAGAGAGGCTTTATTGTATGCACACCCAATGGCAAATACATTAAGGCAGACAAGGCTGATGCTAGTTCTAAGGATAGTACAGGTCTTGGCGTACACTCTGATAATACTCTTGTTGGAACATTTACACCTAGCACCAGAGGCTTTGGATTTGTGCGAATAGATGATACTTCAGAGGATATATTTGTATCGAAGAAAAACTCTAATTACGCATTTTCAATGGATAAGGTTGAAGTCAAGATTCTGCCATCTTCTCATGGGACTAATCGTGAAGGGGAGATTGTATCTATACTTAAGCATGAAGTTGATACAGTTGTAGGAACCTATGACAAAAGTGGTAATTTTGGCTTTGTTATTCCTGATAATAAGAGCATTAACTGCGATATTTTCATTCCACAAGGGAAGGATATGCGAGCAGTAGATGGGGCCAAGGTAGTAGCATTTATTACAACCTATCCAAAGCGTGGTAAGAAGGCTGAGGGCGTTATTACTGAGATTATTGGTCATAAGAATGACCCTGGTGTAGATATATTATCTCTAATTAAATCCTACAATGTGCCAATTGAGTTTCCTGAGAAGGTTATTAATCAGTGCTCTAAGGTGGCAAAGCCTGTAACAGATGCTGATATGCTAGGAAGAGAAGATTTTCGCGGTGTAACAATGGTTACAATTGATGGCGCTGATGCTAAGGACTTAGATGATGCTGTATCTCTAACCTATAATGGTAAGGATTATGAGCTGGGAGTGTATATTGCTGATGTTGCCAATTATGTGCAGGAGAATTCTGCAATTGACAGGGAGGCATATAAGAGAGGCACCAGCGTATATCTGATTGACAGGGTTATACCTATGCTCCCTCATAGTTTGTCTAACGGAATATGTTCTCTTAATGAGGGTGAGGACAGGCTTGCCATGTGCTGCATTATGAAGATTGATGGAAGTGGCAATATATATGACCATAATATATGCGAGGGTGTAGTCAATATCAATCATAGAATGACATATTCCGATGTAAGTGCAATTCTAGATGGAGATAAGGATTTATATGATAAATACGAAGATGTTGCGGAAATGTTCATGCATATGTACACATTGTCTAATATACTTAGAAATAAGAGGCGCGCTCGTGGCGGAATAGATTTTGATATTAGCGAGACTAAGTTTGAACTAGATGATAATGGCAATATTGTTGATGTTAAGCCATATATCAGAGATAAGGCATCTATGATAATAGAGGATTTTATGCTTGCTGCAAATGAGACTGTAGCCGAGGATTTCTTCTGGAAGGAGAGCCCGTTTCTATATAGGACACATGGTATTCCAGAGGAGGAGAAGATTAAATCTCTTCGTGCATTTGTTGGCAAATTCGGATATGTCCTAAAGGGTGATATCAAAAGTCCACATCCGAAGGAGTTTCAGAAGCTTCTTAGCAAGGTACAGGGCAAGGAAGAGGAGCTGTTAATAAGCAGACTGACTTTAAGGACTATGCAACAGGCAAAATATACTGTAGATAATACGGGGCATTTTGGCTTGGCGGCTAAGTATTACTGCCATTTTACTTCTCCAATTAGAAGATATCCAGACCTTTGTATCCATAGAATTATTAAGGATCATCTAAGAGGCAGATTTGACGAGAGAAGATATGAGCATTACATTTCCAATCTCCCAATGATTGCCCAGAATGTATGTAAGACAGAAAGGCGTGCAGAAGATTTAGAAAGAGATGTTGACAAGCTTAAGATGGTGCAATATATGAAGGGATTTCTCGGAGAAGAATTCGAAGGGATTGTATCATCTGTTACAAGATTTGGATTATTTGTGGAACTAAGTAATGGGATAGACGGACTTGTTCATATTAGTAGCATTAAGGGAGATTATTATAACTATGACGAGGCTAATTATGAGCTTGTTGGAGAGAGGACTAATAAGAGATATTCAATCGGTATGTCAGTTAAGGTGGTTTTAGTTCAGGCTGATGAAGATGCAAGAACTATTGATTTTGAGTTAGTTATGTAGTATTATATCATAATTGCTTAGGAGGTGATATGTGTGTCAGGACAACCTAAGAAGTTAATAGCGAATAACAAGAAGGCCTATCATGACTATTTTCTTGAGGAGAAGATAGAGGCGGGCATAGAGCTTGTTGGAACAGAGGTTAAGTCTCTAAGAATGGGCAAATGTTCTATTAAAGAAGCATTTGTCAGAATAGATAATGGCGAGATTTATATCTATCAGATGCACATTTCTCCTTATGAAAAGGGCAATATATTCAACAGGGACCCCTTAAGACCAAGAAAGCTTCTGCTACATAAGTATGAGATACTTAAGCTTGAGGGCAAGATTAAGGAAAAGGGTTATACTGTTGTTCCAGTTGAGGTGTACTTTAATAAGGGCAGAGTTAAGCTTATGATTGCGCTTGCCAAGGGTAAGAAGCTATATGATAAGAGAGCTGATATCAAGGCGAAGGATTTAAAAAGGGAGGCTGGAAGAGAGTTCAAGATTAAGAATATGTAACTTCTATTCGATATATATAATAAGGAGTCTCGTGCATTTTGTTTCGCGCATTCGCGCGAAGGCACTCGACGTGCAGTCATTTTGCTTCGCAAAATAACAGCATAATAAGGGCTAGTAAAGGTTTCGACAGGGATCAGGAAGCGAAAGAAGCGAGTCGGTGGTCACACGTTAAGTGGCGAAATTAAATTTAATTGCTAACGACGAAAAATTAGCAATGGCTGCCTAGTTGCGGCCAGTCTGACCTAAAGCACCTACACTTTAGAATCAGGCTTCGACTTATGTAGGAAACGACATACATTAAGCTTTGCGTGTATGGGCGTATGATGAAGCTACCAGAGCATCTAGGGTGTTTGTTCTCGATTTGCCAAGGGAATTTCAAATAACAAACTACACTCGTAGAAGAGTCGTGGAATGGTTTTTGGACACGGGTTCGACTCCCGTCTAGTCCACTAGAATGACGGATAATATCCGTCATTTTTTGTGTTTTGTTGAATTAGAAACAAAAGACTATATAATATGTAATTTAATTGAAAATATAATTATGATGTAGTAATATATAGGTTAAGGATTTTTTATGCAATTATTCCAGGAGGGAGAGTTAATATGAGCAAGGAAAAGACTAACAAAACTGAGAAAAAAGGGAACAAATTTGGACTGTTAATGCGACTTCTGATGATGGTAATAATTCCAGTGGTATTATTGGGATTAGGTGTTGCTATTATTAGTTATTTCCAGATGAAATCAGCCTTGTCGAAGGAGGCTCTTGATAACTTAACTGCAACGGCCAATAGTGTTAAAGCAGGATATGAGTTAGTTAATGATGGGGACTATCATCTTGATTCGAATAATAATCTGTTGAAGGGTAATTATAATATTACTTCTAATACTGATAAGATGGATAGTTTTGTAGAGGGTTCTTCCCAGGATGTTACTCTTATATATGATAAGACAAGAAGAGCTACAACTCTTATTGGTGAAGATGGTAATCGTATAATTGGTACAGATATTTCTGATGAAGTATATGATACCATTATGAAGGGTGAAGAGTATACAACAAGTGATATTGTTATTAATGGAAAGAAGTATTTTGCTTCATATGTTCCGCTCAAAAATGGTGATACCATTATTGGATGCTCATTTGCCGGAATGCCTTCTGATAATGTACGAGCTCAGTCGCTTAATGTGTTAGTTATAATTATAATCACAGGTGTTGTTCTTCTAATACTTGCTATTATTTCTACAGTTATATGTGCTCGTGATATAAGTGGCTCCATTGTTAATTGTAAGGATGCTATGATGGCGTTATCTAATGGTGAGCTTAATGTTAAGATGAAGAAGAAGGTTGCCAAGAGAACGGATGAGATTGGTGATTTGTCCAGAGCTATTACAGCTACGGCTGAAACACTTAAGGGCACTGTTGGAAGGATTCTTGAGGCTGCAGACACACTTATTGCTTCAAGTAATAATATTCAGGATATGACATCCACAACAAGTATAGCTGCTGATGAGATAAGCCATGCAGTTGAAGATATATCTAAGGGTGCAATTTCTCAGGCAGAACAGATTGATACTGCTAATAGTCAGATTAATAATATGGGTGAGCAGATTGAAGGAATTGTTGGTGGTGTATCAGCACTCAATGAGACTTCAATTGTTATGAAGAATGCAGGTGATGATTCTAATAGAATTATTGGAATTCTTAGTGATTCTAATGATAAGACCAATGAAGCTATTGCTAAGATTGCAAGACAGGTACAGTTAACTGATGAATCAGCTTCTAAGATTCAGGATGCAGTACTTCTTATCACATCAATTGCAGAAGAGACTAACCTGTTATCTCTTAATGCAAGTATAGAGGCTGCTCGTGCAGGAGAAGCTGGACGTGGATTTGCGGTAGTTGCATCAGAGATACAGAAGCTGGCAGAAGAATCTAGTGATTCAGCTAAGACAATAGAGGATGTTGTTAACAATCTTCTTTCAGAATCTAAGACAACTGTTGAGGCTATGAAGGAAGTTGAGATAATAATTGAAGAGCAGCAAGAGAAGCTTGAAGAGACCAAAGAGAAGTTCAGAGATGTTAATGAAGGTATTGCTTCTTCATCTATTGAGACTAATAATATCTCAGACAGAACAGAAGAATGTAATGAGAGTAGAAACAGAGTAGTAGATGTTGTTAATTCACTAGTTGCTATTGCACAACAGAACTCTGCATCTACTGAGCAGACTACAGCTTCAATGGAAGAATTGAATGCTACAATTAATCTTGTATCTAATCAGGCTGATGATTTGCTTAATCTTGCGCATGCGCTCCAGAAAGAGCTTGGATATTTCAAGATGTAGAGTTTATATAAGTCTAACCGTTTTATGCGGTTAGACTTTTTTTACTTGTTGTTTATATAGCACTATAATTGGTTGATTTTAATAAATATATTCTATTTTTTTAGGTCTATTATTTTTTGCAAATATTATGTATAATAGTGTGATGTGAGGGTATAAATAATGAGTAAACAAACAAAGAGAAATATAATAAATGTTGTTTTTCTGGTAGTTGTATTTGGACTTACATTATATGGTGTATTTCGTGGTGAGAATCTACAGGAGGTTCTTGATGGACTTGGTAAGTGTGATCCTGTAATACTTATTGCGCCATGTATTATTTGTGTCCTTGCATTTATTCTATTTGAATCAATTATCATGAAGTATTTGTTCAATACTCTTGGTATTAAGCTAAGATTAATGCGCTGCTATTTATATTCATTTGTAGGGTTCTTCTTTAGCTGTATTACACCATCTGCCTCTGGTGGTCAGCCAGCACAGATTGTGTTTATGAGGAAGGATAAGATATCTGTAGCCCATTCAACCTTAGTGCTTCTTCTTATAACTGTTGGATATAAGGCTGTATTGGTTCTCTTAGGTGGAGTAATACTAATTATAAGACCGAAGAGCATAATGGATGCTGTTGAACCAGTGGAATTCTGGGTGTGGCTTGGAATTGCTCTTAACGTAGTGTTTATTGCAGCACTCCTGGTTCTTGTATATAAACCTTCACTTGCAAAAGGGTTAATTAAGAAAATAATTAGCTTATTATCTAGGATTAGAATTATCAAAGATAAAGATAAGTGGATGTATAAGACAGATGATATGATGATTAAGTATGAAGATGCTGCTAAGTATCTTCGTGAACACAAAGTCGTTATGCTTAATGTGTTGCTGCTCTCAGTTATCCAGAGGGTTATTCTGTTCTTTATAACTAATATTGTATACTGGTCATTTCATTTGAAGGGTACATCAGCTATTGAAATACTTACATTGCAGTGCCTTATATCTGTAGGTGCCGATATGATACCGCTTCCTGGAGGAATGGGTATCACTGAGAGACTCTTCCTTGCAATGTTCCAACCTGTATTTGGTGATTTGACACTTCCTGCGATGATTCTTAGTAGATTGCTTATCAGTGCAGTTATGACAGTTGTAGCATATATCAAAATATTTATTAAAGGGAGTAAAGTAGAATGATAGGATTTTATGATTATACCGTAATTACATCTTTCCTAGGAATTATATCTGCGGTCATAGGTATGACGGAAGCATGTAATGGCAATTTTTTAATAGCCATTATCTGTCTTGCATTTTCAGGAATGTGTGATACCTTAGATGGCAAGATTGCAAGAACTAAGAAGAATAGAACAGATGATGAGAAGGCATTCGGAATCCAATTAGATTCTTTATGTGATGTAGTTTGCTTTGGCGTATTTCCTGTAGTAATAGCATATAATATGGGAATGAACAAGCCGCTTGGAATTGCAGTGCTATGTATGTTCCTTGTATGTGGAGTCATAAGACTTGCATACTTTAATGTGATGGAAGAAAAAAGGGTTGTACAAAGTCCTGAGTCTAAGAAGGTATATCACGGTGTGCCTATTACTACCATATCAGTATCGCTTTCATTAATGTATGTAGTAGGAATTCTTATTCCACCTACAGCTTTTATGATTGTGCTACACGCTTTGTTTATACTTCAGGCTATTCTTTATATTGTTAATATCAAGATTCCTAAGCCTAATATGTGGATTATTTTTGCCATTGTATTAATAGTAATCATTTTACTTGTAGTAATTCTTGTGTTGGCTAAGATGGGAATTATTCAGACTCATAACATAGGAGAGACAGCAAATGCCCTGACTGTGTTAGCTGGGTAATTAGGTTTAGATAATAATAAAATATAATATTGTATCGAAGTCGATTTCGCATTACCAGATATATGGGGCTTTGGTACATATCTAATATAACACCTATAATAATATATCTTTTGATAATTAGGCATAGCTGAGTTTGAAGGATATGTTTTTATAGGTGTTATTTTAATTATTGCGATAAATATTTGTTTTATAGTATAATACTATGGAATGATTATAGATATTGAGTTGTTAGTTAGTCATAACTATTGGGGGTCATTATGAGATACGTATTAAGAGATGGTAATGTTGTTGGTTGTGATGATTCGCAGGATGTTTTTTTGAAGAAGCTATATACTACTTCATTAGGCAAATTCTTGCTTGGTATTTTAACGAAGCCTTTTATTTCTAATATTGGTGGAGCATTTATGAATTCAAGCTATTCGAAGTTCTTGATTAAGCCATTTATTAGGAACAATCTAATTGATATGACTCAATATGAAGATAGAGAATTCGAAAGCTATAATGATTTCTTCACCCGTAAGATAAAGGAAGGCAAGAGAACTATTGATATGGATAAGAATCATCTTATAAGTCCGTGTGATAGCAAGCTTACGGTATATGATATTAATGAGGACTGTGTTATGTCTATCAAAGATACACTCTATAGTGTTAATTCTTTGTTGCGAGACAGGAAGCTGGCTGAGAAATATCATGGTGGCAAGGCATTAGTATTTCGTCTGACGGTAGATGATTATCATAGATATATATACATAGATGATGGCCTTAAGAGTAGAAATCGTTCCATTGAAGGGGTATATCATACAGTTAACCCGGTTGCTAATGATATGATGCCGATTTATAAAGAGAATCATCGTGAGTATACAATGATTAGATCTAATAATTTCGGTGATATTATTCAGATGGAGGTAGGAGCTCTGATGGTTGGAAGAATTACTAATCATCATGAAATGGCTAAGGTATCAAGAGGTGAAGAGAAGGGCTATTTTGAATTCGGTGGCTCTACAATTGTGCTCTTGTTTAAGAAGGATAGTGTAATAATTGATGATGATATAATTAAGAACACTAAGAATGGACTTGAGACTAGAGTTTTAATGGGCGATAAAATTGGGGTTCAAGGGGCTTATGGAAAAAGTTGAACTTGTTGAGTTAGTAAAAAGTAAGTTTGATGAAAGAAATATCGCAGTAGAATATACTGATGGCGAGTTGAACTTCACTGCCAAAGATATTGAACTTACTAATCACAGAGCAGTAGTAGATGCCGATTTTAAGATTGGTGGTACTGATTTTATGCATACAGTTGGCTTTGTTATAAAGTGTCCTGTATCCCTACATGGTGACTATGATTCTTTTCTACAAGCTGTTAATAGGATTAATTCTTCAATAAGTACTGGCAAGTATTTTCTTGAAGGAGATGGCAATAACGCTATGTTTTGCTGTACATATAGTACAACCTTTTTTAATACTGACCAAGAGAGAATGAATGTTGACAGAATAATGATGTTTATGTTTGATTCTCTGATATTAGAATATTCTGATATTCTTAAGACTATATAGAATGTGTCGATAATTATATTGGTGTAGAGGTGACTAGCAATGAAAACTATTACCATTATGGTAGGTAATAATCAATCTGAATATATAACGTCTCTGATGCATGAGTTTGATATACTGGCCAAAGAACGTGGAGTTAGACTTATATTTCTGTCAGGCTACAGAGTCTTAAGCGATGCCGATGACATCAATGGTGCAAATGAAAAGCATAAGAATTATCAATTCTCAGCCATTTTTGATTATGTTAATTATACAGGCTGTGATGCTTGTATCGTATGTTATGGCTCCATGTCCGGTGTGTTAGGGGCACCGACTATGGAGGAAGTGCTAGAACAATGTCAGGGAATACCTACTGTTATGCTAGAAGCAATTCCAAGTGATGATAGTATTCCATTTGTTGTTGCAGATAGTTATGAATCTATGCTAAGTGTTGTTAGGCATCTTACTAATGTTCATGGGTATAAAAGGATTGCATACCTGTCAGGACCTCAGGATAATTATAGCGCTAATCTACGCCTTAAGGCGTATAGAAATGGTATGGAAGAAGCAGGTCTTGAAGTAGATGAAAGCATGATTGGCTATGGCGACTATACGACAAGAGTTCATAGCATAGTTGAAGAACTGCTTGATAACAATGATAACCTCGAAGCAATATGTTGTGCCAATGACAATATGGCAAGAGCCTGCTATGAGGTATGCGATAAGAGAGGCCTTGTTGTTGGAAAGGATATTGCAATAACAGGATTTGATGATATTGATATATCTTCTAAGCTAGACCCTGCCCTTACAACTGTTAACCATGATGCCAGATTGTTTGCCACCAAGGCACTTGATATGGCACTTGATTTAGCTGATGGCAAGGCAGTAGAAAGCATTGAATATCCTATTGATTTACTTACCAGGTGTTCATGCGGATGTAAGGATAATCA
>CAJOGN010000032.1 GCA_905234245.1 uncultured Lachnospiraceae bacterium | reverse complement strand
CTGAGATTGTATGTTATGTATTCTGCGTAGTATTCGCGATACTGGCTTTGTTTATGACCAACTTTATGGAGAAGCAGGCCAACGAGCTTATTGCTTATCTTAAGAAGCAGACAGGTGAGCAGAGTGACATAGCTGAGAACATCATCAAGGAATCTTCAAAGATTCTTGAGAAATTAGACGAGGCTAATGATATTGTAACTAATCTTAATGAGGGCATAGATGATAGTAGTGCATCATCTAATGACATATCAGACGCAATTCACAATACAGCAGATGCCATTGGCGAACAGACTGATATGACTTCTCAGATTCAGGAGAAACTATTACAATCTGAGCAAAATGCTGATAATATGAAGAAGACAAGTGATGAGACATCTAAGGAAGTAGGTGAGGGTGTTAAGCTGCTTGATGAGCTTAAGGCTAAGTCTGAAGAGACTGCAGAGATTAATAAGGTTACTGTGGAAGCAACAAGGAGACTTCAGGAGAGAATCAAGGAGGTTGAAGAATTCACAGGTGCAATTCTTAACATTTCCAATCAGACCAACCTTCTTGCCCTTAATGCTTCAATAGAGGCGGCTCGTGCAGGAGAGGCTGGCAAAGGCTTCGCCGTTGTTGCAGACGAGATTCGTGAACTGTCAGAGGGTACGAAGACCTCAACAGAGAATATTACGGAGATTATTTCTAAGCTGGCTACAGATATGGATTCGGCTACTAAGAATATGGTTAGGACTTCCGATTCCATTACTCAGCAGGGTGAGATGATTGAGACAACAGGTGACAAATTCCATGTAATCAATGCTAATATTGTTAATCTTATTGATTCAATTAATGACCTGACTGTTATTATTAAGGAAGTTGTTGAAGCCAACTCTAAGATTATGGATTCTGTTTCTAACCTGTCAGCAACAACTCAGGAGGTTGCAGCATCAGCTACAAACCTTACTAATATGAGTGATAACAACGTAGATCAGATGAATGAGATGACCAATAGATTAGATATTATTAACGAATCTGCTACCAAGATGAAGGAATGCCTATAGTATCTTGTTTTCCTTATTTTGGTGGAAGGTGGGTTACTGCGTGAATTTTGACAAAATGTTCTTGAAGTGATATAATGTCCTAGTGTGTTTTTTGGAAAAATACACACGTTAGGAGGAAGAAAAACATGGAACATTCAGATTTTGACAAAGTACGTGCTTCAGTGAAGCAGCAATGCGGCAGCAAGGTAATAATTCAACTAGATAAGGGCCGCAACAAGATTGATATACAAGAAGGAGTGATTCAAGGGGCGTACCCAAGTGTGTTTACAATATTAGTGGAAGACAAGGATGATGATAAACCAGCGCAGTTGCTTTCATTTAGCTACACTGATATTATTACTAAGGATATTAGAATGAAGCTTTGTTAGTTAGCTTCTATAGGTATAGAATATGTCTAAGAAAATAAAACAGCCATTAACTAAGAAGCAGAAGAGAAGGAAGAGAAGGAAGATACTTATTATTGTAGAAGTAATAATCCTAGTTCTCGTAATTGCTTTCTTGGTGTTATGGTTAAAATTCGGATTGATTGATTTTAACAAGCTTAAGGATATCGGCAAGAATGATTTAGATAAAGATACAATTGCTTTGCTTCAAGGCTATCAATGCATAGCGTTGTTTGGCGTAGACAACAGATCTAATGGTGACTACGATACAGGACACTCAGATAGTATAATGATTGCTTGTATCAACAATGACACCAAAGAAGTCAGGGTAATTTCTTTATATCGAGACACATCCCTTAAGATGAATATCAAGAATAAGGATTTGATTTTGAAATGTAATTCGGCATATCAGAATGGTGGTCCTGAAGCCGCATTAGAGATGCTTAATAGGAATCTTGACTTGAATATCCAAGAATACGTCGCTGTTGATTTTAATGCGTTAGTTGACGTAATTGATGACCTTGGTGGAATAGAGATTAATCTTACACCTGAAGAGTGTAAGTATATGAATAATGTTGTTGGTGATTACGGTGGCTATATTGGTGAGGTTGCCAGCGTTACAGGCAAGAGTTCTGATGGTGTTGCGCCTGGCCTTCAGACACTTAACGGTGTAGAGGCAACAGCATATTGTAGAATTCGTTCTACGGCCGGAGGAGACTTCAAGCGAGCTGAGAGACAGAGAACTGTTATGTCTCAGATGGTTAATAAGATTAAGAATATGAGTGCATCTCAAGCTCTTAAGCTAGCAACAGATGACAATGTATTGAAGGAGATTTCCACAAGTCTCTCTCCTACAGAGATAGCTGCACTTGCAACATATATGAGAGATTATAATCTTGGAGCAACATCAGGCTTCCCATTTGATAAGGCTGGCTATGATGGTGGTTCATCAAAAGGGTATTTGTTGGTACCATGTACATTGGAGTCTAACGTATCTAAATTATATTATTTCTTCTTTAATAAGGAGAATTACGTTCCTTCAGAAACTGTTCGTAAGATTAGTAATGATATTATCAATCTTACTGGCAAGAAAGAGAAGGACGCAGAGCCAGACTAAGACTATTAAGATTACTAGTGTAATAATTAAGGGACAATTCTTAATGAATTGTCCCTTATTTTTTAAAAATTTTTTCTTATTTTTAACACATTTTTTTCACATATTATAATTAAACTTAATTTTAAGGTTGACAGGGGGACAGTCCTTTTGTCAACCTTTTGGCAACACTTAAGGTTGACACGGGGAAGGTCCTTTTGTCAACCAATTACTATACTTTAAGAAAAGAGGGATAGCTTATGAACTCTAATAACGGATTTGGTAAGAAATTAGGTAAGGTAGCTCTCGTAGCTCTTGTATTCGGTCTTGTGGCAGGATGTATCTTCTCAGGAATTGTAGTACTTACTAACAAGTTGACAGGCACAACAAGCGAGAGTAAGGCTAATGGAAGTGTGATTCAGGGAACAGCTGTATCTACTGCCAGTACTGTATCAGATGTGTCTGATATTACTGGCAATGTATTGCCTAGCGTAGTTTCAGTTACGAATGTATCACTAACCCAATACCGTACGCTCTACGGCGTAGGTGTTCAGGAGACGCCTAGTGCAGGTACAGGTGTAATATTCGCCCAGGATAACGATAATTTATATATGGTAACTAATAACCATGTGGTAGATAACTCTGATTCGCTTACTGTAACATTCTCAGATGGAGCGGCAGTTCCAGCAAGTATTGTTGGCAAATCTAATTCAGCCGACATCGCTGTAATTAGTGCCAAGGTATCTGATATAGATCAGGCAACTCTTGCTGTTATTAAGGTTGCTGTAATTGGTAATTCAGAAGAGCTTGTTGTAGGAGATGGAGCCATTGTTGTAGGTAATGCCCTAGGATATGGACAATCAGTAACAACAGGTGTTATATCAGCATTGAATCGTGAAATCACAATGCAGGATGCTTATGGCAGGAATATAGCTAATAAGCTGATTCAGACAGATGCAGCAGTTAATCCTGGTAATTCAGGCGGTCCTCTTCTTAATATGAAGGGCGAGGTTGTTGGTATAGTGTCCGCAAAGTATGCGTCTACGGGCGTAGAGGGTATGGGCTATGCAATCCCAAGTTCTTCTGTTTCTCAGATTATTGATGAGATTATGGGAGCTAAGAAGGACGACACCCAGGAGAAGGAGGCTAATGCTAAGGGAGCATATCTTGGTATAGCCGGAATGGATATATCACAGTCAACAGCAAGACAATATGGTATCCCTACAGGCGTATATGTTGCGAAGGTTTATGAAGGAAGCTCTGCTGAAAAAGCAGGAATTAGCAAGGGAGATGTTATTACAGGCTTCGATGGAGCTGTTGTAACAAGCATGTCTCAGATTCAGAATATATTAGCAACTCATAATAATGGGGATCCAGTTAAGATAACAATTGCGAAAGCAAATAATGGATATCAGACAACTAAGGTTGATGTAGTTCTAGGTGGAGCTAACTAATTGACACGGGTTGACAGGGGTTCCCCTGTCAACCTATCTATTTTGCTTTAGTATGGAGAACAACCCTGGCAGAGAATGCTTTACTGTTGATACGAATTTTGCAATTCTTACAGTATTCTTAGTATCTTTCTCTAGCATTGGCTTATATAAGAGCTCCAACTTAGGACTAACTCTAAGGTGACCACGTAATCTTATATATAGGCGACTATTATATTCTTTGGCAAGAAAGGCGCGAATTGTATTAGTATTCTCACCCTGATTAACTCTTCTTTCTACAGCTGATAGCAGCCATCTGAAGTATTCTCCAGCCAATACAAAGTAGCCATACTCGTTAAGAGAATTCCAACGTTCCTGTAATTCCATAAGCTTAACAATTCTTTTCTTCTGCAATTCGAAATAATTAGGAAGATACTTATCAGTAAGCCTGTTATGTGCTTCGTTGCAATAGTGATATAGCTGATCTTCTAATATAACCATCGAAGTTACATTTTCAAATGCAGCTATATTGAACAGTATATCCTCCACATGGGCTATATCCGGGAATTCTACCCCGGTTTTTTTAATATATTCATGGTTATAAGCCTTATTCCAAGGATAACCTAACATCGTCTCTTCCTCAAGAATCATAACCATTTCATGTATATCAGCTTCCTTATCTATCACAGAGGTTGGAAGAGAGTGTGGGTATTTATAGATTATGTCACCGTTCTCGTTATAGTATTCTTCCCACAGAGAATATACTAAGATGTCAGGATTAACGCCATCGATTCCCTTAGCAACCTTGCTAAGCAAATCATAGTCATACTTATCATCACAATCGAGGAATATTAGATAATCCCCAGTAGCCTTCTTAATACCAACATTTCTTGTAGGACCAGGGCCTAGGTTCTTCGTATTATGAAATGCACTGATATTGTCGTATCGGCTTGCGTAATCGTCGCACATTTTCCCGCTTTTATCAGTAGAATTATCATCCACAAGAATTATTTCGAAATCGAGATAGTCCTGCGCTAATACATTCTCGAGACATCTTGTTAGAATGTTAACTCTGTTGTATACAGGTATTACGATTGAGAATCTGATACTTTTACTCATATTATTGTTCCTTTATAAATATCTATATACTATAAATATCTGTCTACAAGTCGGTGCTTGCCCATTACTGACTCGAATACACGAACCTCGCAGTTAACTGGTTTTGGACGCCAGATGAAGCCTCGTTTAACATTCTGCAAGTATCCACACATTGGTCGCATGATTCCTCCATGGCATACAACAAGCACGTTGTCGTAGTCTTTACCTTCTAATTCCTTAAGAAATGAATGACTTCTATCCATCATCTCTTCAACAGTTTCAACTGAAGGTGGAGCGTGGAAGACCTCTGGCAAAAGCCAATAAGAAGTAAGCTTGATTCCTAACTTATGATAGCTTCTTAACTCATAATCTCCAAAATCCGCCTCGATTATTCTAGGGTCAGTTATTACCTCATCCATTGGAATATCAGCGATGATTGAAGCTGTCTCCTTAGCACGAATAAGAGGGCTGGAATAAACTGCATCGAACTTAATGTCCTTAACGAATTCCCTGGCTTTTCTAGCCTGCTCTCTTCCTGTATCATTGAGAGGCTCGTCAGTTCTTCCCTGCATCAATTCCTGCTTGTTTAAGTTGGTTTGACCATGTCTTGTAAGATAAATCTTCATTATATTTTCCTTTTATTTTCTTTATTATCACCGCAGTTAGCAATTATTCTAACACGATTTTATTTTGCAGCCCTCTTGTCCTTAGCATCGCACAGGTGATTTAGAGGACATTCATCGCACTTAGGATTACGTGCGAAGCAGATGTTTCTGCCAAATGTTATAATCTGTATATTATATAATATCCAGTGCTCCTTAGGGAGTACCTTCATTAAATCTTCTTCAATAAGTGTAGGGTCCGAATTCTTAGTGAAATTCAGCCTGTTGGATATCCTTTTTACATGGGTATCCACAACGATGCTTGGGATGTTATACACATTTCCAAGGATTACGTTGGCAGTCTTACGCCCCACGCCGTCTAGCGTCAGCAATTCATCCATAGTGTCAGGAACCCTGCCACCATAATTATTAATTAACTTGTTAGCACAGGCTATTATGTTCTTAGACTTAGCACGGTGAAAGCCAATTGAGTAGATGTCCTTTTCTAACTCCTTAACATCAGCATTTGCAAATGCCTCAAGACTAGGGTATTTCACGAACAAATCAGCCGTTACCGTATTAACACGTTCATCAGTGCACTGGGCGCTTAATATTACCGCAATTAGCAGCTGATAGGGCTCCTCGTGATTGAGATAGCATATATATTCAGTTCCGTAGGTCTCATCTAAGATGTCTAGAATCTCCTTAGTTCGACGCTTGGTATTTCTCATATTAATAAGTCTTTCTGTGCTTGAACACGGTTCCGCGCCAGATACTTGGTCTAAATAGCATGATGATTGGGAATATCTCAAGTCTTCCGGCAAGCATGTCGAAGATTAGAACCCATTTGCTGAAGTCGCTAAAGAAGCCGAAGTTCGCCGTTGGGCCAACCATGGACAGACCAGGACCAATGTTGTTGAAGGTGGCAAGCACCGATGTAAATGTCGTTACAATATCATAACCGTTGAAGGATATTAGCAGTACTGAGCTAATCAGGATAAATGCGTATATTACAATATAAATAATTGTTCCGCGAAGTGTCTTGGTATCAAGGTTATGTCCGTCCATCTTAATTGCCTTCACTTCTCTAGGATGAAGAATGGAATTAATCTCCATCTTCATTGCCTTGTAGGCAATGCATATTCTCGAGATTTTCAGACCACCCGCAGTACTTCCTGCGCAGGCACCTGATATCATAAGAAGTAGCAGTATAATTTTGCTAAGAGTTGGCCATGCGTCGAAGTCAGTAGTTGAGAATCCAGTAGTTGTAACAATTGACGCCACCTGGAAGGTTGACTTCGTCAGCGCATCGAATAACCCTTGGCAGCTCTCGTAAATGTTAATAGTAATAACAACTATTGAGCAAATTACCATCGACAGATATACCTTAATCTCGTCGTTCTTCAGGGCGTTCTTGAAACGCCTGAATATGAGACAGACATATACATTGAAGTTGACACCGAATAATAGCATGAATACAGCAATAACCCATTGTGATGCAATAGGGTAGCTGGCAACTGAGGTATTAAGTATTCCGAAACCACCTGTACCTGCTGTTCCAAATGCCATACATACAGAGTCGAATACAGGAAGACCTGTAAGCAATAAGGCCACGAATTCTAACACTGTCATAACAGTATAGATTATATATAGAAGCTTTGCCGTAGTCTTAACATGTGGCATAGATTTATCCACCTGTGGACCTGGAGATTCCGCCTTCATAAGGTTCACGTTAGAGCCGCCTGTTAGCGGAATAAGAGCAAGGAGGAAGATAAGGATTCCCATACCTCCAACCCAGTGGGTAAAGCTTCGCCATATAAGTGAGGCGTTCCACATCAGTTAGTATACTTGAACCAGTTGTTGTAAATCCTGATACAATCTCGAACATTGCATCTGTAAATGAAGGAATTTCTCCTGTGATTACAAGAGGAATAGAACCTGCAAGTGATAGGCATATCCAGCATAAAGCAGTTGCCACGCAGCCTTCCTTAATATAGAAGACATTGTTCTTAGGCTTGAGTAATGTTATGGTCAATCCTAGGAAATATAATACGATTGCGAGGATTCCATATACAGCCCCCTGCCATTCGCCATAGAAAAGTGACGTAATAACAGGAACAAGTAGTAATAGTGATTCTATTTTGATAATATGTCCAACAATGTAGACAATCATCTTGAAGTTCATAGCATGCTCCTTTAACTAAAGAAAATTGTAGTTTAATTATAATTGTTAGTCAATGATAATAATGCACATATACTAGGTTTAGATGGTGTTCGGTTTGATTAAAACTAACTATTGTGATAGAATTTTAATAATACTATGAGGAAAGGAAGCGGTCTAGGGGTATGAGAAGTCCTAAGGTATCAATCATAATTCCTGTATATAATGCCAGTGAGCGAATTATCGAGACGTCAGAGAATCTTGTAAGCCAGACTCTCGACGATATAGAGATTCTATATGTGGAGAATGATTCTTCAGACGATTCATCTTCACTTGCAGGTATGCAGGCTAACAAATACAGACAGATACGCTTTTACAAAGAATTCACACCAGGAGTCTCAGCAGCCAGGAATCTTGGCATTGAGAAGGCTAAGGGTGAATACATTATCTTCATGGATGATGATGACGAGCAAAGCGACGAGATTACAAGGTGTCTATTCAATGCAATAGATGGTGTTGACATGTCCATATGCGGCTGCCTGATTAGAGAAAGAGGGCAGGAGATATATTCCACACCTGATTGCATGACAAGGCTTATGAATAGTAAGTCTGTGGCAAAGGGCATATTTGCAGGAGACCTAAGCCTTCGTTATATATGGAACAAGATGTTTCGTAAGGATATTATTGACAAATACAATATCCGATTTAAGGAGGGCATTCACTATTTCGAGGATATTCTGTTTCTGATGGAATACCTAAAGCATTGTGACAAGATAAGACAGGTTCCAGATATTCATTATACATTTAACAAGGGTGGCTCAGAGGCTGACAAGCTGTTGTACGAGGATGGCAAGCCAACTAAGCGAGCCCTTACAGCAATTCCTGGCTATTTCGACATACTTGAGCTTGCTAAGGAATACGATGACAAGGAAATGACTAAAACTATAGAGAATACTATTATAGAGCTGGAGATGAAGCTGCTCGACCGTATGCTTGATAGTGTGAACTATAAGGAATACAAGGATTCTGATTTTAGAAGCTACGTCAAGCGCAGCCTGAAGTTTGGCTACCGCCCCCATAGCGAGAAAGAACTATACTTATACAACAAGCTTAAGCGCTATGTCGTAGCCGGAACTACAAAAAGACATTAACGTAATACCTGAGAAAAAGGAGAGATGAAATGAAGTACGATTACCTAGTTGTAGGAGCAGGATTGTTTGGAGCTACCTTTGCGTATGAAGCCAAAAAGAGAGGCAAGTCATGCTTAGTAATTGACAAGAGAGATCACATTGCCGGCAATGTATATACTAAGGAGCAGGCGGGCATTAACGTTCACGTCTACGGAGCCCACATTTTCCATACCTCCGATAAGAAAATCTGGGAGTACATCAATCAGTTCGCAGAATTTAATAACTACGTGAATTCCCCAATTGCTGTATACAAGGATGAGTTATATAACCTTCCTTTCAATATGAACACCTTCAGCAAGATGTGGAATATTAGAACTCCTGACGAGGCTAAGGAGATTATTGAGAAGCAGAAGGCTGAGTACAAGATTGACGAGCCTCAGAATCTTGAGGAGCAGGCACTTTCCCTTGCCGGCAAGGATGTGTACGAGAAGCTGATTAAGGGCTATACAGAGAAGCAGTGGGGTAGAAAATGTACAGAGCTTCCTGCATTCATTATCAAGCGCCTTCCTATGAGATTTACTTATGATAATAACTATTTCAACGATAGATTCCAGGGTATCCCAATGGGCGGATATACTAAGATTGTTGAGAAGATGCTTGATGGAATTGATACTAAGACTGGTGAGGATTTCTTCGACCTTAAGAAGACAGGTGCATTATCTGATGGTACCAAGGTTGAGTACGATAGGATTCTCTTCACAGGTCAGATTGATGAGTATTTCGATTCTAAGTTCGGACCATTAGAGTATCGTTCTGTTCGCTTCGAGACAGAGGAGCTTGACACTGACAATTATCAGGGAAATGCTGTTGTGAACTACACAGAGCGCGAGGTGCCTTATACTCGTATTATTGAGCATAAGCATTTTGAATTCGGCAAGCAGCCTAAGACTATCATCTCAAGGGAGTACTCATCTGAGTGGAAGCCTGGAGTTGAGCCTTATTATCCTGTTAACAATGACAAGAATAATGCCCTCTATGAGAAGTATGCAGCTGAGGCAGCCAAGGAAGGCAATGTAATATTCGGCGGTCGTCTTGGACAGTACAAATACTACGATATGGACAAGGTACTTATGGCAGCACTTGAGTGTGTAGATGAAGAGTTTGGTAAATAATGAAGTATACTTACGCAAAATACAAGTATTCAGATAAAATTAAATTATTAAGAATGGTGGCAGTGGTTATTGTCGCCATTTCTTTGCTTATTATTGGCTTTGTTAGGACCTTCAATAATAACGAAAATGCTGGGACAAGCTTTAAGGTTTTTGCAGGAATCGTGCTTGTAGCATGCTTTTTGTTGGTGCTTGTTGTCGGTTTCCTAGAGATATATAAGCAAACAGAGCTGGGGAAGATATATCCAATTATTGCAATAACCCTTGGGCTTATATTCGTATTTCTTGTGCCAGCATTCGAGACGCCTGATGAGCAGGACCATTTCGGCAGCGCCTACAATCAGTCTAATGTGTATCTTGATTACGGTAGTCCTTATGATGATAATGCTGCGCCAGCAGGCTTTACGCCCTACAGATACATGAGAGCCCAGGATGCTTCTATAGGTGAAGCCAATATTAAATCTCGAATTAATACCACGAATTATGAGTCATTGCTCGATAATCTTAGAATTATTGGCGAAGGAGAAGCGACTAAGGTAGTTGCTGTTGATTACTCCTCTAATTCCAAGATGACCCTTTATTATCTGCCAGCACTTGGAATAGCATTTGCCAGATTCCTTAATCTGGGATTCGGATTTGAATATATATTCGGAGCAATTCTTAATATGCTCTTCTACGTGCTTATGACCACTTATGCCATAAGGAAGATTCCGGTAGGTAAGAGGATACTGTTCATGGTATCCCTTCTTCCTATAACATTGCAGCAAGTGTCGTCCTACTCTTATGACTGCGCTGTTATGGCATGTATTATGGTGGTTGTGGCTCAGGCATTTTTCCTAAAATGTGGTGATACATCCACAAGGCGTAGCTGGAGCTGGAATGTGGAGATTCCATTTATAAGGACAACCTTAACAGAGCTTGCAATGTATATCGTCTGCGGACTGCTTCTAAGCAGCGTTAAGTCAGGAGTGTTCCTTGTGGTTTTATTATTGCCATTTGTTCTTAGTATTAAGAAGGCTTGGTTTGTGGGAAATGCTAAGAAGATTAGCATTCCAATTATTGTGGTGTTGGTGATTGGAACTGGTGTATTCGTATACTTAAGAGGATACGAGATGGTCTATACATTCCTTCACGCAGTCCCTGTTAATGTTCGTGAGATTTATGGACAAATGGGTGTTGCACCAATGGAATACTTGACTAACCCTGTCCGTTTTATGGGACTCATCTTCAATACCCTGAAGGAAGACTTAGGTCATTATATAGCACAGATTGGTGGCACCGCTCTAGGCTACAGCAGAATATTTGTATTCAAGGGTGTATATATAATTAATCTGATGATGCTCCTTGTATCTATGGTAAGATACAATACAGAGGATGATGAATATAAGGTTGGCAATAGAATTCTTACATTTATAGTTGGTATTATTCCAATTCTCATAACAGCATTTGCAATGCTTCTCTATTGGACCCTTCCAACTGACAATGTAATCATGGGATTCCAGGGACGATACATCATCCCAACTCTTGCAATCATTATGCTATCTATTGGAAGATGGAAGAAGCTTCGCATCCCTAATATAGATAATTTATTCGCTATGGGAATTACATTGACAAGTTACTTAACTTGTATTAGTGTTTTATCGTATGTTTGATAATAGTAGAATGAATTCTGGGAGCACAAGGTCTGCTTAGCGATTTTCTGTATGAGCGGGCAGACCTTGTGTCACAGAATTCTTTATAGTACTACAATACTTAGGAGGTAAATAATGAAAAATAGGTTAAAGGCAGCAAGGTGGCAAATATATATTTCATCTATATTGTCACTAATTATTGGATTAATGTATGTAATATTTCCAATAGGAACATCAGCAGCAGTATCAATTATAATTGGAATTTTCATTATAATTATTGCAGTGACAGTTCTTATTGGCGGCATCATGGGAGGCGTCGGAACAGCAATTCCATGTATCCTAATTGCAATTCTCTTAGGAGCACTTGGAGGCTGGATTATCTACAATCCAGTAATGTTCGCAACCATTATGCCAATTGCAGTTGGAGTAATGCTTGTAATACATGGTGTTCAGAGTATTGTATCAGCATTCAATTTCAAGAATTATGGTCGTTCACTTTGGTGGCTTGCATTCTTCGGTGGTATTATAAGTGTGATCTTCGGATTAATCTGTGTATTCTTCGCATTTGGAGTACTTCAGGTATCAGCAATTATCATGGGTATAATGATGATAGTAGATTCAATCATAACTATTGTTGTTACAATTAGAAGTTCAATTGCTCTTAAGAATATGGCCCAGGTGAATCCAGTACCAGAGAACCCAGCTCCAGCTAAGGATGTTGAATCTAAGGTTGTTGAAGACGATAAGAATTAGATAATATTTGCAAGAAAAGTTCCACAAGCGATTTTCTGTATGAGCGGTGGAACTTTTTGCTTTGATGTTGACGAGGTGACTTATGAGACAAGAGGAATTCAAAATGGAGCGTCCTGGCTTGGTAGAGGTCGGTGACGTTCTTCCTGTATCAGAGGGTAAGCTCCCTAACTCTTATTACTATACCTTGGGCAGGAGTTACGCCATGTCAGGCAACTACAAGATAACGGAACGAATTGCATCGAAAGAGGGCAAGGTTACCGACATTCGTGAGACTCCAAGAGGATATTATGTAATAGTTGAATTTGATGAGTAGTTAACCCTTGTAAATGTGTTATAATATATCATAAGGAGGGACCCGCTTGTGGGAGGATTCCTTGTGATCGGTAATATATCATAAGGAGGGACCCACGTGTGGGAGGATTCCTTGTGATCGGTAATATATCATAAGGAGTTAATGCGCGCGCATTTACAGAAAGGGGGAGCTTATGGTTAAGAAGAAGGAACCAATTAGGGGTGAATACAGTAAGTATATTAATGAGACTAGACGTGCAGTGCCAACGCCTAAGAGTATGGTTAGGGCAGATGGAAGCTGCGAATTTGGTACGTTTGACAAGGAGTTTGAAGAGATGGACCTTGTCCGATTAAAGGGACCGACAGCTCTTCCTAATGCATTTAACAGATTGAAGCTGACCTTGTGGGAGGCTACTGAGGTACATTTTGACAATGGTGTGCTTCTTGCGGTTGTGTGCGACATGGGAATCTTCGGCAAGACCTTGAACGTATTCTACGATAAGAGGACTAAGACCACTTACTGTTGGGATACTGATCTTAAGAGCAAGGATACTCAGATTGCACCTAATCTGATTAGAGGTGCTGTTGCATTTGCCCAGACGGATGTGAGCTTCGTAAAGTATGAGAATTACTTTGATGAAGGAAGAGCACATCTAACTGGCTCTCATAAGGGTCCATGCCTAATCACCGTTCCTCGTAAGGACAAGACGGCGGTGCAGGCAATGAAGGAGAATATGGGAGAGGCTACCATTGAGTATGATATCAACCTTGAGAGAATATCAGATCCTTGTGTTGCAAGTATTCCATTTGACAAGAAGAGGCCAAGGCCACTTTATTCTCAGAAGGATTTCTTCAAGGCAGAGGGCGAGCTGACAATCAATGGCGAGAAGATGGTTGCCAATGAATTTACAACAGCAATCATTGATGACCACAGAGGCTATTATCCAAGACATGCTCACTATGACTGGGTTACAACTCTTGGCAGATACAATATCGATGGTGAAGATATGTATCTTGCCTTCAACCTGACTCGTAACCAGTCGATTAATCAGGCAAAATATAATGAGAACATTTTGTGGCTAGAAGGTACATCAAGTCTTCTTCCACCAGTAACATTTACAAGAGAACCAGCAACCAAGGATTTCAAGGATTATGCAGAGGTTCTAATCCGTGATCAATACGATATGGTTAACTTGAAGCAGAAGGTTTACAGCCTTAACCCAATGATACTTCACACTGGCGTAGTCAACATCGACTACTACATCACCTTCGGCGAACTTGAAGGCTACATCCGTGACGAAGCCGGCAAGAAGTATGACCTCACAGGTTGCCTTGGCATGGGTGAAGACAAGACACTTCTACTATAAGCTATGGATGACGCATCATTATAGATGCAATATTGTTGTAAGGAATATGCTAAGAAGTATACAATGTATGACTGAAGCCTTAGTTCGAGCTTAGAGGATACATATGATTAATTCAGTGACAAGAACTCGCGTCAGGGATGACGCGATTAGCGACGAGCCGACACGATGTCGGATTGAGGAGCGGTCTTGGTCAGAGTTTCTAAGTGGAGAATACCTTAATCATAAGTATACTCTTAGCGAAGAAATATCAGCGAAGTCATACTATTGTATACTTCGTGCATAAGAATATAATAACAAGGAGGACAGATATAATGAAAGGAATAATTCTGGCGGGAGGGTCTGGAACGAGATTATATCCCCTAACTAAAGCAATATCAAAGCAGATAATGCCAATCTATGACAAGCCAATGATTTACTATCCATTATCTACATTGATGTTGTCAGGAATAAGAGAGGTTCTAATAATCTCCACACCGAGAGATCTTCCAGTATTCCAGGAATTATTAGGCGATGGAAGTCAGTTAGGAATGAATATTGAGTATAGAATTCAGGAGGCACCTAACGGACTTGCTGAAGCATTTATCATAGGAGATGAATTCATAGGCAATGACGCTGTGGCGTTAGTGCTAGGCGACAACATATTCTATGGCCAGAGCTTCTCTAAGGTGCTTCGTGAGACAGCGGACAGGACTGAGTCAGAAGCTGGGGCAACAATTTTCGGATATTATGTTCGCAACCCAAGAGAGTATGGTGTTGTAGAATTCGACGAATCAGGAATTGCCATTTCCATTGAGGAGAAGCCAGAGAAGCCTAAGTCTAACTACGCTGTGCCAGGACTATATTTCTATGACAATGATGTAGTTGACATTGCTAAGAATGTTAAGCCATCAGCAAGGGGCGAGCTTGAGATTACTTCTGTTAATAACGAATATCTCAGCCGCGGCAATCTTCATGTTGAGACGCTTGGTCGTGGATTTGCTTGGCTTGATACTGGTAATCACGAGATGCTTCTTCAGGCAGCCAACTTCGTTGAGACTTTCCAGAAGAGACAGGGATTATATGTATCTTGTATTGAAGAGATTGCATATAAGAGAGGCTTTATTGATGCTAATCAGCTTCGTAAGCTTGCAGAGCCACTTATGAAAACTGACTATGGTAAATATCTAATAGATGTTGCCGAAGGATTATAGAAGCCATATCAGTAGCAAAACCCACAGAGCGATTTTCTTTATGAGGTATGTCGTAAGGAGGGACCCACTTGTGGGAGGATTCCTTACGGCCAGGTGGGTGTTTGCTACTGATATGTAATATATAACAATTAGGAGGAAATCATGGGAAAGATAACAGTAGAACATAATGTTAATGGTATAGAAGGACTTCACGTAATAACGCCAACAGCTTTTGGTGATGAACGTGGTTACTTTATGGAGACTTACAACTATAATGATTTTGCAGCAGAAGGAATTGATCATAAGTTCGTTCAGGACAATCAGTCTGCATCTAAGAAGGGCGTGCTTCGTGGCCTCCACTTCCAGCTCAATCATCCACAGGATAAGCTTGTAAGAGTTATTAATGGTAAGGTGTATGATGTGGCAGTTGACCTTCGTAATGGTTCACCTACATTTGGCAAATGTTATGGAATAGTACTATCCGCTGAGAATAAGAAGCAGTTCTTCGTACCGAAGGGATTCGCACATGGTTTCTTAGTTATGTCAGACTATGCAGAGTTCTGCTACAAGGTAACTGACTTCTATCATCCTAATGATGAGGGTGGCCTAATGTGGAACGACCCTGACATAGGAGTAGACTGGCCATTTGACAACGACCTTACACCAGATGACGTCATCCTATCAGATAAGGATAAGGTCAACCAAAGCTTCAAGGACTACTGTGCTGGTAAGGGCATGAAATTAGACTAGTTTTTCCATAGGGAGAAGGAATATGAAGCATAAGAAGACGAGAATCATATTATCCATAGCATTATCGCTAACTATGCTATTAGGCATTGTGGGTATGACTAACATTACAACCGTAGCAGCAACCAACAAGCCAACAGGTGGTTTGAAAGAATCTGTTGTAGTAGAAGATGAGATTAGTGAAGAAGAATATAACAAGGTACTTGCTGATAATGGGGAAAATCAGTCTGAGTATTTCTTATATTCTAAGAAAGGAACAAGCGATTATTGGAAATCTTTTTCGCAGCCTTTCTATACATATAATGATAAGTTAACTGACAATCAGAAGAAGCTATATGATGATTTATATGCTATGTTGTACCCAATGATTGAAGGTGGGGCTGATTGTCAATGGGAGCGCGTTGGCGGATATGACCCTTATCTGACATCTAGAGTAAGCTATTCTAATATGAAGAAGTATGTCATCTAATATTGTATGATACTCCTGAGTTTTATTTCTTAGATACTCTTATTAATATATCTACTGTTTCTGGTAAGCAGTCTGGTACAGTTCGTCTAGAAGTATTTGACGACTTCGCCATGGGAAGTGACCGTGCCGCTGCAGCA
This sequence comes from uncultured Lachnospiraceae bacterium, assembly GCA_905234245.1. Taxonomy (GTDB): domain Bacteria; phylum Bacillota; class Clostridia; order Lachnospirales; family Lachnospiraceae; genus RUG191. Next base: position 48,520 of record CAJOGN010000032.1, on the reverse strand, counting down.
AGTAAGATTAAGAATAAGATTAACTGGTATCTTGATCAGGTAAATCCTAATGATAGTGCTTATGATAGAGAGAAGAAGATTCACGACCTAATGGTTATTAATTGCTCTTATGATGGATATGCAAACTATTCTCAGAGCTGTGCTTCAGTATTCCTTAATTCACGTGGGGCAACAGTATGTGCTGGTTATTCAGAGGCATTTGCCCTGCTTTGCTATGCCAGTGGAATTCCTGCATATTCAGTAACAAGTGATTCACATGAGTGGAATCAGGCTAAGATAGATGGCTATTGGTATAACGTTGATGTGACATGGGATGATGATGATGCGGACAGAGAATCTGAGATTGCCTATGATTACTTCGATATAAGTGATAAGACCTTGCTAAGGTTAGGTAGGGAAGCTCACACATTAGAAAGCTTCTGGGACAAGATAGGTAGAGATTCATGCCCATATGATTATGGTTATGCTCCAGCGCCTGTATATCCAACAGTATACAAGGGAATAGATTATGCTGATGTATATGATTTTGAATATTATGTAAATGCGTATGCTGACGTTAAGAAGGCTTATGGAAGTAATGCTAATAAAGCCTTAGAGCATTTTGTTAATTATGGAATACCAGAAGGAAGACAAGGCAAGTCAACCTTCAGTGTGCAGTCATATCGTAATGAATATGCTGATTTGAGAGTGGCATTTGGCTATAATAATCTGCCAGCATATTATAATCACTATCTCTTCCATGGAGTAAGAGAAGGAAGACATGGAACAGGCTGCAACACATTGCAGAACCCGGTTCATTCATTCTTCAATGTAGACTTCTCACCTGTATATGACTACTATTATTACAATGGTCACTATCCTGACCTTGAGAATGCTTTTGGTGGAGATGATGTGGCTCTATTTAGCCACTACCTAACTAATGGCTTATATGAAGGAAGACAGGCATCAGCCAACTTCAACCTATGGACATATATCTATAACTATGAAGACTTACGCAATGCATTTGGCTGGGACCTCGCAGCCTATGTCCTCCACTATATTAACTATGGACAGTATGAGGGAAGAGTAGCAGTATGAGTAATAAATATAAGATAATAACTTTGATGGTAGCGATTTTTGCGTTTGCAACTATCGCTACCTTTCCTATGATTAGCGAAGCTAGAACTACATTTTCATATTCAGAACGTCCATCATTATCTGTATTAGGTGATTCTATTTCTTCCTATATTACACAAGGCACCTCTTGGAACACGTATTATGGCCCTTATGGCAGTCATCAGAGCTATGAGATGCCTGAAACTAATATATGGTGTTATCAGTATGCAGATAATGCAGGCTATGATTTGGACATGATTAATGCAGTTGGTGGCTCCGGAGTAGCCACTCCTGATAGTGATGTTACTTCATTTAACAATAGTGGCAGATATCAGATACTTGGCAAGAAAAAGAGTCCTGATGTAATTGCCGTATATGGTGGAGTTAATGATGCTTATGATCCAGATGTGACACGTGGACTATTTCAGATAAGATATAATCAGTTAATTAAGAGAATTCATAATTATTATGATGATGTGAGATTAATTCTGATTGCACCGTATGCTTGTGCGATGTTTGGTGAGGTCGAAATGGAGAATATTGATTCTTTTGCGAAGACAATTCAACAGGCATCACAGAAATACGGAGATTATTATGTTGATTTGAGAGGGAAGCTTGACTACACAACGGATATGTGCGATTTCTTTCTATTACATCCTAATGAAAGTGGGATGAATAAGATAACATCGGCTGTAGAAGATGCAATGGGAAAGACAGGCATTGCGGATATAAGAGCACAGTTAGATTACGATCACTATATAATTAAGATTAATGCATACGACTCTGATTACGAGAATCTACGCTTCAAGTTCAGTTTGATTAATTCATCAACGGGAGAGAATATATATAATACTGACTGGCAGAAGGATAATTGCTTTATCTTAGATGAAGTCGATCCTAATGCAACTTATGTTGCTTTCGCAGAAATAGATAATAATAATGATGGAAATGCTGAAGCCACAAGGGAGAAAGAATTCGCTGACCTTTTAACCAAGAGGCAGGGGGAGACTATCTATAATGGTATAGATTATAGTGCTGTATATGACTTTAATACCTATGTAGAAGGTTATGATGATATCTACATGTTATTTAGAAATGACACTAATGGAGCCATAGAACATTTTATTAATTTCGGTATGAAGGAGTTAAGGCAGGCAAGTGAGAACTTCGATGTAACATCATACAGAAATCAGTATGCTGACCTTAGAGCAGCCTTCGGCATGGATAACTATCCTGCATATTATTATCATTATTTATTCAATGGACAAGCGGAAGGAAGACAGGGAACAGGCTGCAACACATTGCAGAACCCGGTTCATTCGTTCTTCAATGTAGACTTCTCACCTGTATATGACTACTATTATTACAATGGTCACTACCCTGACCTTGAGAATGCTTTTGGTGGCGATGATGTGGCTCTATTTAGCCACTACCTAACCAATGGCTTATATGAAGGACGCCAGGCGTCAGCCAACTTCAATTTATGGACGTATATTTATAACTATGAGGACCTTCGCAATGCATTTGGCTGGGACCTTGCAGCCTACGTCATCCATTATATTAACTATGGACAGTATGAAGGCAGAATAGCTATTTAACCTTGTATATATAGTACATTCCAGCCCTCTTTTTGAAGTCTAGATTAGGAGCAGTTAATTCCTTATGACTTAGTATGTAGTTGACCCCTAGTTTGTAAAGGTCATTGTAGTTTGTATCAACTTTGATATTATCCGCATGCATTTCCTTGAATTGGGTCTCAGTATCAACCACATCAAAATCAACGTGAGCATATCTGTTATATAAATTCTCATGCTGTCCGGTAGGGTCAAGCTTCTTCCACAATTCCATGTTAGGATATGTGTTGACTGAATTAATTAGCTTGGCGCCTACTGTAACAGGAAGGTTATTAGGGGTATGCTCTGGATTAATAACAATCCATTTTGCATCTGGCTCATCTTCAACAATTTCTCTTACCTCAGACGTAATCTCATTATTGGTAACATTATCAATTCCCTTTTGGACAGGATTGACACACAGTCCAGTCAGACTAATTACGCATATTAGTGTGATGGCAAGCTGTTCCTTGCAATCAGTAGTATCCCTAAGTACAAGATAGATAATCCATATTATTAGTACTGTTGATGGAACCCATATAATCATAGGTGCTTTAAGCCCACCTACACTTAGGAAATAAGACATAAGAATTCCAGCCGCGATTGCAATTATTAGCTTAACTATAATTATGGCAGGCTTGTCATTCGCATTTTTCTTTGTGCGTTTTTCTGACAAACTACGAATGAGCAAAACAATATCGATAAATCCTATAATGCTAGCCACACGATTGTTAAATGAATAGCTAAGGAATGTTATCTTAGCTATGATTGGTGGCAGACCAACTACGCAGAATAATAGGAAGAATACCTCAACTATTATAAGAAATATGTACAGTAGGTCAGCCTTCTTATTCCTAATCATAGTATAGATAGAAAGTCCAAGTCCTATTGGGAACATGGAGTAGAAGACAGACATTTCACATACATTATCACGAAGCACCATCTTGTCATTAATTGGTGTAAACAGACTTACAATATATGTAAACAGTTCTGGAAGTCTTGAGTTACCACCTAAGTTAACACGCTTTCCAGGATATACTGTATTCATAGTCGCCATAATTGTATCTATTGAATTGTATAGAACAAGTGCAATCAGTCCGCCGAAGATAATAACACTTCCAATAAGAAGCAGAATATCTCTTCCTTTAATTAGCTCTCGATTATGTATTAGGACATATAGTGCAATTGCTCCGAATACATAGGCAAGAGGCACCTGCTGTGCAGGATAATAGCATAACAGATAACCGCCGGCACACTCAATTAGCCCCAGGCAAATAAGGGCCTTTTGCCATAAGACATTGTTTTTCAACAGATAGTATAGTAGTACTATAGCAAGTTCGCCAAATATGAACATTTCCACAAGACCATTAGTAGCATACCACCACTGTATAGTCTGAGAAAATGTAACGAGACACGCTAGAGCAGTGCTTAATATCTTCTTGTTGTTCATAAGAATCTTGCCGAATTCGTATGTAACAAGGAACAGACAAACCATACGACTGCTCCAATAGAAAGCAAGTCCCTTAGCGCTTCCTAATAGCAGATATCCCCACAGAAATGGACGAAACAGTGTTGCCAGAGAGAAGCTTGGATTAGCATAGAAGGTAGTTACATCGGTTGTGGTCCCTCTTAATATCTCTGTAGTTGCCCCGTAATCATTGTATTCCTGAGCAAAATTAAGTGGTGTCAGAGTGGCCCATTCGTCAGTTCGAATCATCCTTGGAAATCCCCATATAACCCCCTGGGAGTATAGTTCTTCCTTGGTTCCATAGTTATACCCGGTATATTCGTAGAAGCTGGCAATAGAAGAACCACTAAGCTCGAATATAGTGCATATAAGAATTATTCCAATTCCAATAAAATATCTGTATTTGTCTATGTAGATGAAAATGTGCTTATAGCGGTTAAGTAGTAATAGAACTACAAGTGATGCTGCGAAGAATAGTAACAGCTTCAAGAAAAGCTTAGGAGTATATTCTTCATCTAACAGTCCATAATAAGCCCCTAAGACAAAGTAATTACGAGCTTCTCTGAATAATTCATAATAGATTGCTATAAATAAGGATATTAACACATATACGCCGTAACGCTTGGCTATATTCTTCATTATCAGTCTCCCTTTTTATCACGAATAACTAAGCTTTCTCAAGCCTGTTAGCATTGTTAGTCTCATACGAGATTATTATAACTTATTTCTTATAAAAGTTCATCAAAAATGCGCTAACTATATTCAGTTTCGATTGACAGAATAGCCGAATAATAGATATAATTTAGTAGTTAGGGGAAAATTATGTCTAAGTCAAAATTTATACAAAAAGACAACTTAAATGAAACAGAATCTACCTTTATTTATTACATTGAATTAATAGATAAAGAGGATGATGATATTGTATTTCGTGGATGGGTATACTCTAATGATAATTGTCCAGTAAGCGTTGAACTTCTAGATAGTAAAAGGGACGTAATTACGGACGTTAAGATGTGGCGTAAGTCTAGAAAAGACGTTAAGAAAAAGTTCGAACTAGACAAGGATTATAAGAGTGAATTCCTAATCAAATTCGAGAGAGAAAGCATTACCTGCCAGGAAATTTATATACATTTTACCCAGGAAGATGGTAAGGATATGTATGTAAGTGTTAATATGGCAGGACTTGATGAGTCATTTACCACCTGGGGTAAGGTCTCAGAATTTATGACTAATCAGCCAATTAGACGTACTGCAAGGTTTATTAAGAATAATCCAAAACAGTTATTTAATAGGGTTATGGCCAAGATTAGGAATGACAAGGACGATTACACTGTGTGGCGTGAGAACAATATGCCAACTGACGAGGATTTCAATAGGCAGCGAGGCGAGAAGTTCGACTATAATCCTCTTGTTAGTATATCAATACCACTGTATAATACTCCATTTGAATTCTTTGAGCCGTTGATGGAGTCCATCATCAATCAGACATATACCAACTTCGAGTTATGTCTTGCTGATGGTAGTGATAACAACAAGCTAGAAGAATTTATTAATGAACGTTATCCTAATGAAAATAGGATTAACTATGTTCATCTTGAGGAGAATCTTGGAATTGCGGGCAATACTAACAAAGCGCTAGAGATGGCCAGTGGCGAGTATGTAATGCTTACTGACCACGACGATTTGCTTGAGATTAGTGCCCTATACGAGATTGTCAAGGTGCTAAATGAAGATAAGAGCATTGATATTATTTACACAGATGAAGACTTAGTGGACGCTAGTGGTAAGTACTATAGCAATTATCGCTTCAAGCCTGACTTTAATCTTGAGATGCTTCGCCATCTTAATTATATATGTCACATTTTCTTCGTTCGCAGAACTATCATGGATCAGGTTGGTGGATTCAGAGAAGAATACGATGGTGCACAGGACTTCGATATGATACTTCGCTGTGTTGAGAAATCAGACAGGATTCATCATATACCTAAGGTGCTTTATCACTGGAGAGCCCATGAAGATTCCACTGCCGGAAATGCGGATTCTAAAGAATATGCTATAGATGCCAGCGTAAGGGCCCTTGAAGCTCACTATGAGAGAGTGGGAATAGAGGCTGAGGTGGAGGCTACGGACATATTCATTATGCTTAAGTCCACAAGACATTTGCAAGGGGAACCTCTTGTGTCTATTCTTATTCCGACTATGGAGCATATAGATGACCTTGATAAATGTATTAGCAGTATTATAGATAAGACCACATATAAGAATTACGAGATAATTGTAATTGAGAATAATTCCAAGTCTAAAGAGACCTTCGATTATTATGACAAGATTACTGCCGAGCATGATTTTATCAAGGTGGTACGATGGGAAGAGGGCTTTAATTATTCCAAGATTAACAATTTCGGTGCGAAATATGCCAAGGGTGATTATTACATCCTTCTTAATAATGATATTGAAGTGATTAGTCCTGACTGGATTACAAGAATGCTTGCATACTGTCAGGATGACGAGGTTGGTGCTGTAGGCGCCAAGCTCCTATTCGAAGACGATACGATCCAACACTGTGGAGTTGTAATTGGTGTTGGCGGTTTTGCTGGTCATATTCTAACTGAGCAGGACGTTGAGGATGTGGGATACTTTGGAAGACTGCAGGTGCAACAGGAAATATCTGCTGTAACAGCAGCATGCATGATGGTAGATGCCAAGGTGTTTAATGAGGTAGGTGGATTTGACGAAGAATTTACTGTGGCTCTTAATGATGTGGACCTGTGTCTTAAGATAAGAGAGGCAGGCAAGAAGATAATGCTTGACCCTAATGTTATGATGCATCACTATGAGTCTAAGTCCAGAGGATATGAAGAATCCAAAGAGAAGCAGAATCGATTCAAGGGTGAGATTAAGAGATTTAGAGATAAGTGGGCCAAGATGCTTAGAGAGGGTGACCCATATTACAGCCCTAATCTGACATTATTATATGGGGATTGCTCCCCAAGAAGAAATGTGGAGAGGTTTCTTATAGTCGAGGAGATAGAGAGAGCTAATGAGTAAGAAAAGAGATGCCTCTGTACAATTAATAAGAGTTATTGCGTGTATAATAGTTGTTTTGGTTCACAGCAGACCTTTTTCTTATACTTCTATGGGATACTCATTTGGAAGAGTATTGTTTTCATGCCTTGTTGCTGATGGTGTGTCAATCTTCCTAATAATTACAGGATTTTTCTTCCTTAAGAGTAATAGCTTTGCAAATGTTATGAAAAAAGGAGCTGTTAAGGTGGCGCTGCCAGCAACATTACTAATGGTTGTGTGCGTTCTATTATCAGGATGGCTCCAGGGAAAGACAACTATAGTTGAGTCTTTGATGCAAGTTAAAGCGGAGGATTTTCTTAATATTCTCAAGGCGTGGATTAGCGGAGATGCTAGTGTAGTAACGAACTGTGGACACCTTTGGTATGTGTTTATGCATATGTTTGTGCTATTGTGGTTCCCGCTTTTGAAGAGATTTCAGTCTGATGAGAAGAAGATTCGATATGAGAAATGGGCAATAATGCTTATTGGTGTAGTCTATGTCATATTCAATACATGGAGCGATAGATTAGAGTGGCTTCAATTAGCTAACGTGGGACAATATAAGGTGATTCCAGCAGCGGTACTTCTCGTGTTGATAGGAGATGAGATATATCGTAATGTTGATAGAATTAAGGGCAACTGGATTGCAAGAGTAGCAAGTATTGTAATTTTTGTAGTATGTAATGTTATTAGAACTTATGACCAGCTCTATGAATATGAACTAACTAATGCAGATACTGTTGATAGATGGGATAGCATATACGGAATTATATGCTCCACTGCCCTGGTTGTTTTTGTTATATCGTTTAAAGTGAAAGACAATTGGTTTGGCAAAGCTGTAGTTTACCTGGCACAGTTTACATTTCCTATATATCTGTTCCACTACGTGATTATTTGTACTTTGCATAATTATACAGATTCTATTCAATATACAATCAATAATTACTTTGATGCTAAGGAGGGAACTGTTATACAATATTTATGCAGCGTTTTTGCTAATGCGCTGTTGGTTTTGATTATGTCTCTCATTTTGAGTATGGTGGTGCATTATCTTAAGATGTTGATTGTTAATACATATCATAGATTAGGAAAAAATAATAATGGTAGCAAAGTATAAAAGAGAAATACTGATATCTATTCTGCCGGCCCTGATTATTTCTGTGTGTCAGGTTATAGCTTATGTATTTACTAATGATGGTTATATTAACCTTAAGAATCCATCTATGTATATCGCAATAATTGCTCTGACGCTAGTTACAATGATACTATTAGTAGCTATTAACAGATTAGTGGTATTGTTAGATGGCAAGATAGTAAATGATTATAAATTTCTAAATGTAATTAATGACAGAGCATTTGGAATATTCTTAATAGCGCTGTTAATAATGTGGCTAATCGCGCTTCTGGCATTGTGGCCAGGCTTGTGTACCTATGATGCGCCTAAGAGATTAGAACAGCTCTTTTGGAGAAAAGAACTAGTTGCCCATTATCCAGTATTACATACACTTTTGATGCAAGGGTGTATAGAGCTATGTGACGTTTTAGGAGCTGGCTTTGAAGGAGGAATTCTTCTATACAGTATTATACAAGCTGTTATAGTTGCACTTTGTATAGCCTATGCCCTATCCTATATATACAAGAAGATGAATTGCAGATGGTTGTCGCTAATATGCCTTATAGTAATAGGTGCGAATCCAGTAATTCAGATGCTAATCTTTACTACAACATATGATATTATATTTGGCGGAATGCTTTTGGTAATGACAGTACTACTTGTGGATAGTGCTATTTATAGTGAGGAATTCTTTCGCTCAAAGCTTAAGATGGTAGCCCTGTCGCTATTTGCGTTCTTGATGTGCATGTTTCGCAATCAGGGAATATATATGTTGGTATTGTTATTGCCATTTGCAGTGATTGCGTGGAAGCGCTATAGACTTAAGATGGCGCTAATATTATTAATACCAATTATTATAACCAAGGTTGTAACAGGACCAATATATGATGCAGCTAATATAGCCAAAGTTAATCCGAGAGAAGCCCTTTCAATGCCTATTCAACAGATGGCTTATGTGGCGACTCAGCATTCAGACAGAATTGAGGGAGACGAATATGAGGTCCTTTATCGATATATACCTGCGAATTATATACAATTATACAATATTGAGATAGCAGATCCTGTGAAGGCAGGCTTTAACCCTGAGGAGTTTTCTAATAATCCTGTTGATTTTTTCAAGATTTGGGGCAGAATAGGAATGGGTAATCTCTCTTCCTATGCAACAGCATTTGTGGCGTTGAACTACGGTTATTATTATTTGTTAGACACGGCTTACTATGAGACATTCCTATTAATGAATGATGAAGATAATGAAGGGATGATTGTTCTAACTGACTCAAAGCTTCCGCTATATGAGAAGTATCTTGAAGATGTTGCAGCGGATGGTAATTACAAAGGTATACCTATGGTAAGCCAAGCGCTTCCTTTTATTCTGATGATGATAGGTATGTATGTTTCGCTAGTTAGAAGACGCTACAAGGAATTGGTCCTGATATTGCTTCCCTTTGGTTATTTTGGAACATTGTTGATAGGACCTGTTATTGGAATAAGATATGTATTTCCAATTCTTATAATAATCCCGGTTTTCCTAGGGATAATACTTAATGTAAAACGAGGAGAAAAATAATTGTCTAAAGCTAACATTGTATTTCACAAGGTAAGAGAAAATGCTTGTAGTGATAAGTTCATCACTATCGAAGCTGTACAGGTAGATGTACGCACTCCAAGGGAGTGCGTTGTCTTGTTTATTGATAACGAGAAATACACCTACGAGGGTGTAGATATACTTGTACGGGAAGACAGGTTTATATGGGATAAGTATGATGTGCCTGGTCACAATCCTGTGGCTGAGGTCTTTATCAATGTGCCTAAGCTTCTAATAGATTCTAGAGGTAAGGTTGCTGTTGCAATTACCGATGAGGATGGCAATGTTATTAATAAATGCTTCGATATTAGCGTTAACAAGATTATGAATTCCTTATCAACAGGAATGGTAAAGGTGGATTCTGTTAACGTCAATGGTGACAGCAATGATGTGGCTATTCGTGGTTGGGGTGTTAATACTGAGAGTCTTGAAGTATTCTTAGTAGACGAGTCAGGACAGAGAATTGATGCCAATACAGAGTATGTTATTCGTAAGGATGTAGAGACACAGTTCCCAGAGCTTAATAACATACCTGCTAGTGATAGAAGTGATAAGTTGGGCTTTCTTTCAACTTTCACCAGAACAGGTAAAAAGGTGACGGTACACATTATCCGAGATGGTAAGGAATGCATTGAGATTGTAGACCTTGACAAGGCGTTGTCTTTTGACCCAACTAACAGATGGCACAGAGCCCTTCGCTATTATAATAACAATGGACTTAAGTCATTCATTAACCATGGTCTTAAGAAGCTATTCGAGATGACAATGGGTAGTAATGACAGTAGATATGAGAACTGGATGAAGCTTAATGATGTAACAGAGGAGCAGCTAGAATTCCAGCGTAATCAGGTATTCGAGAATGGTGTTAAGTTCTCAATAATTGTTCCATTATATAACACACCTCTTAACTTCCTTGACGAGCTTGTTAAGTCAGTGATGGCTCAGACCTATTCTAACTGGCAGCTTTGTCTTGCAGATGGAAGCAATAACAACAAGGTTGGCGAGCATGTAATGAGCCACATTGATGACGGAAGCTATCAGGGAAGAATTACATATAAGCATCTTGTTGACAATGGAGGAATTGCTGAGAATACTAACGAAGCTCTTAAGCTGGCAGTAGGCGAGTACATAATCTTGGTTGACCATGATGATATGTTATCGCCTGATGCTTTATATGAGATGATGGTTCAGATTGATAAGCATGGCGCCGAGGTTATATATTCTGACGAGGATAAGATTGATATTAAGGGCAACGACAGATATGAGCCATACTTTAAGTCGGATTTCAATATTGATTTGCTTTGCTCTAACAACTATATATGTCACTTATTCTGCGTTAAGAAGGAGATTGCAGACAAGGTGGGCGGTTTCGATTCAAGATTCGACGGAGCCCAGGACCATGACTTCATTCTAAAATGCGTAAGTGAGGTTGACAAGGTATATCACATACCTAAGATTCTCTATCACTGGAGAATGCACAAGAATTCCACAGCCGAGAATCCTGAGAGCAAGCTGTATGCTTTCAAGAATGGTAAGAAGGCTGTTAAGAAATATTTTGACAATAAGGGTATTGAGGTTGAGATGGAGGACGGCTTGCAGTTCGGTCAATACCATGCAAGACATATTGTTCAGGGTAAGCCGCTTGTCTCAATTATAATTCCTAACAAGGACCACACAAGAGACCTTGATATGTGCCTTAAGTCAATTGTTCGTAATACTTATGATAATTACGAAGTAATTGTTGTTGAGAATAATTCTACTGAGCCTGAGACAGAGGAATATTATAAGAATATTACTAATGTATGTCCTAAGGCGAAGGTAATAAGATGGCCTGCAGAGTTTAATTTCTCCAGCATTAATAATTTCGGCGTTAAGGAGGCTAAGGGTGAATATCTCTTATTCTTAAATAACGATATTGAGGCTATTAATAATGACTGGCTTGACAGAATGTTAGGCTTTTGCCAGAGAGAAGACGTTGGTATTGTTGGAGCGCAGCTTCTATATCCAGATGGAATCATTCAACACGCTGGTGTTATAATAGGCTTTGGCGAGATTGCAGGTCACGCATTTGTAGGACTGCATCCTGATGAGTGCAAGGCATTTGGCAGAGCTATGCTAACTCAGGATTACAGTGCTGTTACCGCTGCCTGCCTTCTAACTAAGAAGGAGATATTCGATAAGGTTGGTGGCTTTGATGAAGAATTCAAGGTTGCATTTAACGATATTGATTACTGTCTAAGAGTCAGAGAGCTTGATAAGAAGGTTGTATATAATTCCTTTGCGGCTCTGACTCACTACGAATCTAAGTCTAGAGGTGCAGAGGACACCCCTGAGAAGAAGCAGAGATTTGCTGATGAGATTAGGATGTTCCAGGAGAGGTGGGCCGACATCTTAAGAGATGGAGATCCATATTACAATGTTAACCTTGCTCTTGATAGAGCAGATTTTGCCATAAGACAGAGCTAGTGTTGCCTATGGATAGTGTCGGGATTTGTGCCATATTAACACATAATTGACGCCTTTGAGGTAATATTCTGACAGTATTTCTGATAGTATTATTGTTGATTTGTATATATAATATGTGAGGAAAACTTACTTAGTAGGTTCGGGAGATAATTATAATGAAGATGAATAAGAAAAAGATATTAGTTGGAATACTGTTTCTTGTTGTAATGGCAGTAACAAACATTCTAACATTTATGCATGGCGAGAACATACAGGACATAGGAATAACCCTGCATGTTATAGCTACCCCTAAGAATGATACTAATATTCAGGCATATTATAAGCAGATTAATTATAAGGACGAGGACTTCAGCGCTAATCACTTAGTTAATATGGCTGTTACGAAGGAAGATGGCAAGAAGGACTACGAGATTAATATTCCAGGTGACACAGCAGCTATTAGGATTAATCCTTCTAATGCTATCTCAGATGAGATAGCCTTCGAGAAGGTTTACTTATCATATAAAGATGACGTAATTGAGGAATATAGTTTAAGCGATGAGCATTACAATGCTGCTGATCGCTATTATTCATGGAATGTTGATTTCGATAAGTCGGCTAAGGTTGTTACAGATGCAAGATATCTTCGCAATCTTATTATGAAAATACTAGTATGTCTTATTATTGATTTACTTCTTATAATCACATGGGTTAAGCTTGATAAGATTGCAATTATCCCTAAGGATATTGTGTCGAATCGCAAGCTTATTGGTTCCCTTGCTAAGAATGATTTCAAACAAAAATTCGCAGGTTCTTACCTTGGAACAGTATGGGCCTTTGTTCAGCCTATTGTTACTGTATTAGTATATTGGTTTGTATTCGAGAAAGCCTTGAATGTGGGTACTCAGTCCACTAAGGCGGGAATCGGCATACCATTCGTACTATGGCTAATTGCAGGTCTTGTTCCTTGGTTCTTCTTCTCAGAAGTATTATCAAGTGGTACTAACTGTCTGATTGAGTACAACTATCTTGTTAAGAAGGTTGTATTCAAGATAAGCACCCTTCCTGTAGTTAAGGCAATATCAAGCCTTTTCGTACATGCATTTTTCATTGTATTTACAATAATTATATATAGCTTCTATCATTACCTGCCGACTCTTTACACCCTGCAGTTAATATACTATTCCTTCTGTATGTTTGTGTTGAGTCTGGGGTTAATATACGCTTTTTCAGCAATTATGGTATTCTTCAGAGATTTGTCCCAGATTGTAAATGTGCTTTTACAAATCGGTATGTGGATGACACCGATTATGTGGAATATGGATGCCATGGCTAACAGAATTCCAGGATGGGCAATGACAATCCTTAAGCTCAATCCAATGTACTATATTGTTAACGGATACAGGGACGCGCTTTACAACAATGTCTGGTTCTGGGAGAGAGCTGGAATGACAGCCTATTTTTGGATTATAACAGCAATCATTCTCTTAGGTGGAATGGCAATATTTAGAAAGCTACAACAACATTTTGCAGATGTTCTTTAATGAGGAGTGAATATATGTCAGATTATGCAATTCGCGTATGCGATGTAAGCAAGATGTACAAATTATATAGTCGTAACAGAGATAGAATTGTTGATGCCTTTGGCCTCTCTAAGACACCAAGATATAGAGAGCATTACGCACTTCATGGTTTATCCTTCGATGTTAAGCGCGGCGAGACTGTGGGAATTATTGGAACTAACGGTGCGGGTAAGTCCACAATTCTTAAGATAATTACAGGTGTTCTTAATGCCACAAGTGGAGATGTTGAGATTGATGGAAGAATCTCGGCTCTTCTGGAGCTTGGAGCTGGATTTAACCAGGAATATACTGGTATTGAAAATGTATATCTCAACGGTACAATGATGGGATTTACCAGAGAAGAGATTGATAAGAAGATGGATGATATATTAAGCTTTGCCGATATCGGAGACTTTGTATATCAGCCAGTTAAGACATATTCATCTGGTATGTTCGTAAGACTTGCATTTGCAGTTGCTATCAATATTGATCCAGAGATTCTTATTGTAGACGAAGCTCTTTCTGTAGGTGACGTATTCTTCCAGAATAAATGTTATAAGAAGTTCGAAGACTTTAAGAAGCTTGGTAAGACAATTCTCTTCGTAAGTCACGACCTGGGAAGTATATCTAAATACTGTGACAGGGTTGTGCTTCTAGATCATGGTAAGAAGCTGTCTGAAGGAAGTCCTAAGGACATGATTAATATATACAAGAAGTTAATGACAGGTACTGCTGTTGAGGATGCTCTTGCTGTAGTAGGGGAGAATGATGTTGATGACATTGTCAATGCTTCCAAGTCTTCATCTAAGTCTAAGGTAGAGGATGTACCAAGAGAGCCTGTATCAATTACAGATAATAGCGGTATTCCATGGAAGAACAATTTCGCTATCAATCCAGACCTTAATGAATATGGCAATAAGCAGGCTGAGATAGTTGATTTTGCTGTAGTTGATGACGATGGTCTTCTAACTAATTCCATTGTTAAGAATGCTTATTTTACTATTAAGTCTAAGATACATTTTAATGAGGATGTTAAGAATCCAATATTCACATATACCTTTAGAAATGTTAAGGGTGTTGATATAACAGGTACTAACACTATGTATGAGAAGGAATATGTGGAGCTTGCCAAGGCAGGAGAAGAATATGTGGCAAGCTTTACCCAGAAGATGAATCTCCAGGGTGGAGAATATCTATTGTCTATTAGCTGCACAGGCTATGATGACAAGGGAGAGCTTGTGGCTTATCATAGATTATATGATTTACTTAATATAACTGTTGTATCTGACAAGAACACAGTTGGTTTCTACGATATGAATTCTAAGGTTAAGGTTGAGAAGGTAAACTAATATGGTAAATGATTTCAAGATAATTAGACAAAGTCTGATTGAGTGGTATCCTATAAAGCCTGAGGACAAGATGCTTCTGATTAATGGCCAGGATAGTGCTATTGATGAGCTTATGGAGAGTAGATGTAAGCTTACCTGTGACGATAGCATGGCATCAATTATTGGCAGAAAGAAGGTCTCAGAGAAGTATGAACTTATACTTGTCTACGACCTCTACGGCTTTTGCATTAGAGAGAATATAGGTGTTAGGGATTTGATTGCAATGGTGTTATCCCTTAAGGCTAAGGAAGGTAGATTATTCCTTGCTCTTGAGAATAAGCTTGGCATGAAATACTGGGCAGGCTGCCAGGAAGAGCAGAAGGGTGGATATTTCGTAAGCGTTGAGGACTATAGCACATGGGAAGGTGACATTGAGCCTTTGTCTAAGAAGGAGCTAGAGGATGTATTAAGTACATTTTCTGACGTTAACTACGAATTCTACTATCCATATCCTGACTATAAATATCCAACAATCATTTATTCTGACGATTGTCTTCCTAAGGAAGGGGAGCTATATAGGAATATACGAAATGTTGATAGAGAAAGATATGTTATATTTGATGAGAGAAGAGCGTATGATAGCGTAATTAAAGCAGGACTGTTTCCTGAGTTTTCTAATTCCTATCTAATAAGCATAGTGTAGATAAGAGAGGTTTTGATTTGGATAAGCTGATATATACTAAGTACTCAACTGATAGAGATAAGAGCTTCGCAATTAGAACAGACAGGCTGCGTTCTGATAATGGCGAAGAGATAATTAATAAGGTTGCTTTATATGATGAGGGCGTAAGTCATTTAGAGCATATGGTCTTAATGGCTAAGAAACTGCAGGATAGATACTCTGATAAGATTAAGATTGCAGCAAGTACTCTTAATGGCAAAGTCTTAACTAATGAATTTGTTACAGGGGAGCCTTTCTATAATTCTTTTGAAGAGACATTAGAGGAAGGAGATAAGGAGGCTGTAAAAGCAATCCTGTCCGATTATAGGGACATAATATATTATTCTGACAATGGAGAGAAGGACTTCGTTCTAACATCTGAATTCAAGGAAGTATTCGGTGACTATGACAGCTTGGAAGGACAAGGTCTTCTTGCAGCAGAGGTTACTGATATAGACATGATTCTTGAGAATATAATAGTAGCTGATGATGGAACATGGCAGTTAATCGATTATGAGTGGACTTATGATTTCCCTATTCCAAGAGAGTATGTATTATACAGAACGCTGATGTATCTATATGTTAATTCGAAGATTGGTTATGTACTAGACTGGAATGATGCATTAGAGTGGGCAGGAATAAGCAAGGGGCTCGAAGATACATTTGGCAAAATGGAAAGACATTTTCAGGAATATATTACTAAGAACAGGTTATCTGTTGAAGGCTACATTAATGACAATAACATAGCTTTCATTCCTATTAGCACCATGGCTCATGCGTATAACATGGTTAATGGAGACACAAGTGAATATGCAATGGCAAGAAAAGAAGTTGGAGATATGCACGTTCACTATAATGCTCTTGCAAGAGAGTACAATATGACGGTTGATAAATTCAATCATTATAAGAGTGTGGCTGAGAAGAACAGTACTGATTACAATACACTAAAAGACGCGTATGTAATGCAGCAGGTTGAGTTAGATATACATAGAGAGGCGAGTAAGTATGGAAGACTTAAGAGATTCCTTAAGAGATAAAGAATTAGTGAAGATGATTGACTCTGCAGAGTTGGTCTCTTTTGACGTATTCGACACGTTACTTCTAAGAATTGTCAATACGCCAGAGACTGTATTCTCATGTCTAGGAGACTACTTTGGAATGAAGGATTTCGAAGCCTATAGAGTTAAGATGCAAATTGAGGCAAGTACTAAGGCAGAGAATGAATTAGGCTGGCCACATCCTACATTTGACCAGATATATGATCATATCAAGACTCTTGATTCTACTCCTTATGACGAGCTTAATATTGATTGGGATAAGGTAAGAGAAGCAGAGCTTCAGATGGAAAGAGATGTCCTCAAGGTTAACCCTGAGATTAAGGTTTATTATGACTATGCTATAAGTCAGGGCAAGAAGGTTGTTGCTGTTAGTGATATGTATCTTGAAGAGGATTTTCTAAGGGGGGTACTAGAAGCTAATGGCTACAAGTTCTCTGCTATATATGACTCTGCTAATGTCCACAAGACTAAGTGGGTAGGAGACTTATATGAGCATGTCCTATCTACTGAGGGAATTTCTGGGCCACATATGCTTCATATTGGAGACAACGAGTCCTCTGATTATGAGAATGCAGCAAAATATGGAATCGTGTCATACCATTATAAGAGTGAGATAACAATGGAGAATAAGACGCCGCGCAATGTCTGTGTAGGATATGGTGCGGCTAACGTTGTATATAAAGAAGGTGTGGGTTTCTGGTCTAGATTTGGTGCCAGAGTTGGAGGCCCACTTTATCTTGGTCTTATGCAATGGTTCCTTAAGCAGATTGAAAAAGAGAGCTACGAGAAGATATATTTTCTTGCTCGTGATGGCTACAATCTATATCATCTGTTCAAGGAATTTACAGACCTTCCAGTAGAGTATTTATATACTTCAAGACGTGCACTTTTACTTGCTAATATTACTAGGCTTGATGAGGAGACACTTAGAAGTCTGCCACCATTTTCGTTTGGTCAGACTGTAAGGGATGCCCTTGATATTATTGAGATGACGGACCTATATAGTGACTGTATTGACAAGGTGGGATATAGCAGTTTAGATGATACAATCTCAGATGATGATATTGCACACGGATGGTTTAAGGATATATATCAGTATCACGAAGAAGAATTCCTGGCTAGATGTGCCAAGGAGAGAGAGAATGCTAAGAAGCATTTTGAAGAGATTGGATTCTATGATGTAGATAGTATTATATTTGACTGTGGCTGGAATGGTTCTTCTCAGTACCTTCTTGATAGATTCTTAGAAGCGACAGGATATGATAAGAAGAACAGGTTCCTATATACAGGTATCTTAGATAATGAGAAGAGTAGATTCCAGATTCAGGACCGTGATTTCAAGGCATATTTGTTTAGCTATGATGACAACCATATTGTGCAGAATAGGATTCGTAACAATATTGTCTTGTTAGAATTATTCTTCAGTTCTCCAGAGAGAAGTGTGTACAATTATTCGGACACTGGTATTGTGTTCAGCGAGACTGATGAGGAGTGCTCTTTCAAGAAGGAACTCTTAGAAGGTATAAGGTTGTTTATGAAGTATACCTATGACTTCGTCAACAAGTATGGCATAGAAGTTACCAGGGAAAATGCTATATCAGAGCTTCTAAGATTCGTTGAACAGCCTACTAATGAAGAGGCTGTTATGATAGGCGATTTGCCTTATGATGACGCATTTGCCAAAAGAGGAGAAACCAATCTTAAGATTGCGTCATTCACTCGTGAGCAGTATGATGCAGGTGTCAACCTTGACATGCTCTGGACTCAGGGCTTCTTCAAGAGGGATGATATAGATATTAAGCTTAAGAAGCTACTGTGCTATAACAACGGATGGGATATAAGAGATTATATGCCGCAGGAAGTGATAGAAGAGAAGCAAGAACTTACTGAGGAAGAGAAGATATACGATGAAGATGTTCAGAGAGTTGAGTATGAGAATAAGCTTTATACTCAGTGGTATAAGAAGTACTACACCGTAACTAAGCCTTATGTAAAGCAGGAGTACGAGCCCTTAATTTCAGTTGTTATTCCTGTATATAATGTTGTGGAATATCAGTTAAGAGAATGTATTGATTCTATTATTGAACAGACCTATCCTAATTGGGAGTTGTATCTTGTAGATGATAACTCCAGCTGGGAGTCAGTTCGTGATGTTCTAAGAACTTACGAGGACAATCCTCAGATTAATGTTATATACAGACAGGAGAACGGTCATATCTCTAAGGCAACTAATGATGGTATCTTTGCAGCTAAGGGAGAGTTCATCGCATTTATAGACTGTGATGACTATATTGAATCTCGTGCATTTGCAGAGATGGTATATTACCTTAATAAGCATCCTGAGACTGACTTTGTCTATTCTGATGAGGACAAGGTGTCTGAGTATGGAAGAGATGTTCATAGTCCTTTCTTCAAGCCTGATTGGTCACCAGATACAATTCTGTCTGTGATGTACACTAATCACCTTGCTATATACAGAAGAGAATTAGTGTGTGAAGTAGGTGGATTAAGAACAGAATATAACGGCGCTCAGGATTATGACTTTACACTTCGATTTATGGAGAAGTCTGACAATAAGAGAGTAGGTCATGTGCCAATCGTGTTATATCATTGGAGAGCAAGACCAGAGTCAGTAGCAAGTTCTATGGATGCAAAGCCTTATGCCATTGATGCCATGAGAAGGCTTAAGGAAGATTATATTAAGAGGAATGATATAGATGCTGAGTTGGAATATTTAGAGGGAGTATGTCAGTATCGTATTAATTATGGTACAAGGAATAATCCGCTTGTTAGTATTATTATTCCATCTAAGGATAATCCTGATATGCTTAAGCAGTGTATTACATCTCTTGATAAATACACAGACTACAGGAACTACGAGATTATCGTAGTAGATAATGGAAGTGCTCCAGGTAATAAGAATATTATCGCTAGTCTATTAGCAGAATATAATGCAACATACATTTACAAGAGAATGGAATTCAATTTCTCTAAAATGTGTAACATGGGTGTTGAGGCTGCTAAGGGCGAATATATATTGCTTCTTAATGATGACGTTGAAGCAATTAAGAGTGAGTGGTTATCAAGGATGTTAGGCCAGGCTATGCAGCCACATATTGGTGCTGTTGGCGCTAAGCTATTATATCCTAACAGTATTAAGATACAGCATATAGGTATAACAAATCTGCCTGTAGGACCATGTCATATGTTCATGAGATTCAAGGATGATGTGGTTCACTATTTTGGAAGGAATCTTGTTACATATAACTGGCTTGCTGTTACAGGAGCCTGCTTAATGGTGTCCAAGAATAAGTATAACGAAGTAGGAGGCTTAGACGAAGACCTTACTGTTGCTTATAATGATGTAGATCTTTGCTTCAAGCTATACGAGGCGGGATATTACAATGCTGCTCGTATGGATGCCAAGCTATATCATCATGAGTCGTATTCCCGTGGCTATGATGATGTTACAGATGAGAAGAAAGCAAGACTTAAGAGTGAGCGGGACATCTTATACAATAAGCATAGAGAGCTATTTGGAATAGACCCGTTCCACAGCCTCAACTACGGAGTAGATAAGATTGATTATGACATTAATATGTACGATGTAGGTGTTCATAATTATGACGTTGTTCTTACGGACAACATATATCCATCTGTTCCTACTAAGATGTGTGCTCAGTTTGATGGTATCTATAAGGAAGATATGGCGAAAATCAAGGGCTGGGCATTTACTGATGATTATATGAAGGATTTGTCTTCTAAGAGGTACATATTGCTTCGCAACAAGGCTAATCAGGTATACAAATTCCCTGTAGAAAGATGCTGCAGAGAGGATTTGTCATTGCAATTTAGCATACCTAATCTTACAGAAGGATTTACCTGTAACATTGATAGGAAGCTTCTTGCAACTAATATGTATGATTATGAGATGGGCGTATTGCAGGAGAATGCTGACGGTTCCGTTGATTATGTATGGACTAATAGCGTATTGCCTCATGATGGAATAGAAGAGATTCCATATATATATTATTCTAGAACTGTCTCTATAGGTGAAATGTCCAATAGAGAGGATATACAATATAGCTTTGACGGAGGCTTTGCTGATGAGCTGGTGTCAACTAGATACGGTGCCTTTAATGACTTAACAAGACTTAGAGGATGGGCATATCTTATTGGAACGAAGAGTGTTGACTGTAGAGTGGAGATTGGTGTTAAGACTAGTGATGACGAGATGACTTTGTATGATACTAATAGAGAGCCGAGATATGATGTGGCAAGAGCTATGCCTAATAACAACGTGTATATGTGTGGATTTGGGGCAGAAATACCATACAAATTAGAAGATATGGTTAATATGTATATTGTAATTACCGATATGAAAACTAATAAGTCTTTTTATAAAGAGGTCACTAATATTGAATCTATATGTGGTGTTTTGGACTAAAATGTGGTACAATATTTAGACGTAGTCTGTGAAAATAGGCTTATTACGACAGAATAATTCAGAAAAGATGTAGAAGCAAGGAGACATTTGATGAACAAGAAGCTGAAGGGGAGAATAATATCAGCAGTAATGGCTTTGGTTATGGTTGTTGGAATGGCACTTCCTGTTACGGCAGCAGAACCAGCATTTAGTACAGCTAATAAGCCAGAAGAACTTGAGGCAGAAGTTAGTGAGAAATTATCAGATAATCTAATTAACTATATTGCCATCGCATCATCTAAGCAGCAGCTTACGGATGCCCAGCAGGTAGTTGTGGGAATTGGTAATGGTAATAAGAAGCTTGTAGAAGGAGTATTAACTTATAAGAACACCTCTACGGGAGATATATATCAGGTAAGATGTAATGAGAAGTCGGCTGAGGCATTATCATTTGACATATCATATGAAGGCAAGGCTGAGGGTGTATACCAGTTAGTTGGGCTTGAATATATAATTGATAATGAGAAGAATAACATAGCGCTATCTGACGCTGACCTTAACGTGTCATGGGGTGTAGGAGTTGAATATAATTCTAATCCTGATGATGTTATTGCAATTGAAAGCGGCAATGAAGATACTGATGAAAGCATTGCTGAGGTAGGCTTCGACGTAACTACAGAAGATGGAAAAACAGCTGCAGCGGCAACTGTATCAGAAGCCTTAGAGAAGGCTAATGGCACACTTAGTGTTGAGAGCAATGGTGTAGTTAATACCAAGGCGTCTTACAATGAGGCTAGTGACGAGAAGCTATTATCTTCTTCAGGATTGACTGCAAGCTCTAATGATGTAATTAATACAGGGGCTGGCAACACTGTTATAGTACTTGATCCAGGTCATGGTGGATATGATTCAGGTGCAACCTACGGCGGACTTCTTGAGAAGAACCTTAACTTAAGTGTTGCGACCTATTGTAAAAATGTTCTTGAGCAATATGGTGATGTTACTGTATATATGACAAGATATGATGATACAGCACCAGGCTATCCTGTTGGAGAAGACTTAATCAATAGAGTTAATTTTGCGCAGAGTGTAGGCGCCAATGCTATTGTAAGTATTCATATGAACTCAGGTGGTGGCCAAGGTGTCGAGGTATACTATCCTAATGCTAATTTCAATCCTACAGTAAGTGATATTGGAAGAGGCTTATCATATTGTATATACAATAATATTGTTGCTCTTGGTATGGCTGAACGTGGCGTCAAGATTAGGAATTCTTCTGACGGAGATGGAACTGATTATTATTCAATTATTCGTAATGCCAAGTCAAGAGGCTTTGCTGGAATAATTGTTGAACATGCCTTCATAGATGGAGACTACGAGAGACTATGTGATGAGAATTTCCTAAGACAGCTTGGAGAGGCTGATGCTATTGCAGAGTATTTTAAGCTTGGACAAGAGGATTTGTCTCAGTATGAAGGAGCCTTTGATGTTAATACATATAGATTCTTCAATGAGGATTTGTGGGGTTATACTGACCAGCAATGCTTTAAGCACTGGATTGAGCACGGAATAGCAGAGGATAGAAGTGGTTCACTTGTCTTTAACATGTATGATTATATAATCAATAATCCTGACCTTATTGATGCCTTCGGATGGGACTTTAGAGGCTATGCAAGGCATTTTAGCCAGAATGGTATGAGTGAAGGACGTAAGTCCTGTGACAACTTCAGCGTTCAATCATATAAGAATAGATATGCAGACCTTCGCAACGATTTCGGTAAGGATTTAAGAAGCTATTATATGCATTATGAGAATACTGGATGGTTTGAAGGCAGAGAGGCATTAGGCTATGATAATCAGCGTGTAGGTAAGGTTACGAAGCTTCATAATTTTGATTTTGGTGGAGTATTCGATTATGATTTCTATACAAATGCTTATGCTGATATTAAGATGGCCTTTGGAGAGGATGACATATCTACTCTTGAACATTTCGCTAATACAGGAATATACGAGGGAAGACAGGCCATTGATGACTTCAATGTAATTGGATATAAGAATAGATATCTTGATTTAAGAAGACAATACGGTAATAATATGATATCCTATGCCTTCCATTATGAGCTATGTGGTAAAGCAGAAGGTAGAGACGCAAGCTTTTGTCCAGAGGTAATTGATCCAGAGACAAATTTTATGGGAACAGATTTTTCACCTGTATATGATTACGATTTCTATCAGCAGAATAATCCTGATGTTGCTGCAGCATTTGGATATGACGATATGGCTACATTTGGACACTTCCTTACCAATGGAATGAATGAGGGAAGAAGAGCAAGCGCTGATTTCGACCTATGGACTTATGTTCGTAATTACGAGGACCTTCGCAATGCATTTGGTTGGAATCTTTCTAAATACTATATACATTACATAGAATTTGGTAAGGCTGAAGGAAGAGTAGCGGTATAGATATTGAGGATATAAGAATGAAGATTGGTAAGAGAATTAGTAAGAAGATAATATCGGTAGCAATAATAGTATTTGTCTTATGCACAGCATTGGCTGCTGGAATTGTGATGCCAATGAACAAGGTGGCTGCAGAAGACAAATATCCAATAATGGGACCGTCTAATGTAACCATTGGACAGTTAATGAACTATTATAACAACAATGCCAGATACCCTAGCTTCTATAGAGATGCTGGTTCAGACGCACCAACACTTGACGATTTCTGTAGAATTTATATTGAAGAGTGTGCTGCCGAAAATGTTCGTGTTGAGGTAGCATTTTGTCAGGCAATGAATGAGACAGGCTTCTTAAGATTTGGTGGGGCTGTTGATATTGCTGCCTATAACTTTGCGGGAATTGGAGCGGTTGATTCTAACCCTGGTCAGTTCAACTGGTTCCCTGATGTAAGAACTGGTGTTAGAGCTCAGGTGCAGCATCTTAAGGCTTATGCCAGTCGTGACCCACTAAACAACTGGTGTGTTGACCCTAGATTCAACTATGTATCAAGGGGATGTGCGCCTTATGTTGAGGACTTAGGTGGCAGATGGGCATCAGGAGCTGATTACGGATATAAGATTCGCCACCAGTATATGGATAAACTAGGGACATTTAACGGATTTACAACTATGTATAATGGTGTTGAATACAACATGGTTTATGACCCTAATTTCTACCTTGAGCACTATGATGATGTGAGAAATGCCTTTGCCAACGACGGATATGCCTTGATTGCACACTATGTTAATAATGGTATCGATGAGGGACGTCAGGCGATGGAGTACTTTAATCCTTACGTATATAAGAATAATTATGTTGACCTTCGTAATGCCTATGGTTATACAATTGGCAATTATACAAGACATTTTGT
The DNA here is from genome assembly GCA_905234245.1 of uncultured Lachnospiraceae bacterium. GTDB lineage: Bacteria > Bacillota > Clostridia > Lachnospirales > Lachnospiraceae > RUG191. The sequence continues at coordinate 23,669 of CAJOGN010000032.1, read as the reverse complement.
ATTCTATGGCTGCAAGGAGGATAACCGTCAGGGCTGGGTTCCTAATGGTTCTACTGACAAGGTTACAGCTTTGTATGGTATTGATTTTACTAATGTGTATGATTATAACTATTATACGCAGCACTATCCAGATGTTAAGGCGGCATATGGAGATGATGATATTGGAATGTTGTATCATTTTGTTAATTACGGAATGTATGAAGGTCGTCAGGGTAAAGGAGAATTCAACTTTGAGGGATATAGAAACAGATATCTTGACCTTAGAAGAGCTTTTGGCAATGATTTGCGTAATTATTACTTCCACTATCAGTTCTCGGGTAAGAGCGAGGGAAGAGATGCAAGTTATATAGACCACTATGTAGAGCCTGAGCACTACTTCTTGGATACAGATTTCGCACCAGTATATGACTATTATTATTACTTAGAGCATAATCCTGATGTGGCGGCAGCCTTAGGTAATGATGATATGGCAGTATTTAGACATTTCCTACAGAATGGAATGAATGAAGGTAGAAGAGCCAGCGCGAACTTCGACTTATGGACTTATGTTAGTAATTATGAGGACTTAAGAAATGCCTTTGGATGGAATCTTAGGGATGGAATGAATGAGGGGAGAATAGCTGTATAATCTATGAAAGATAAATTAGTTATAATACCGGCCTTTAACGAGGCCGGTTGTATTGTTAATACAGTGAATGATATAATAGAAAATGCGCCTGAATTTGACTACGTTGTAATCAACGACTGCTCAAGGGATGACACCTACAAGCTGTGCCTAGAGCATGGCTTCAATGTGGTTAATCTTCCAATTAACAGTGGTATTGGAGCGGCTGTTCAGACGGGCTATCTCTATGCTAAGAGATATGGCTATAACTATGCCATTCAGGTTGATGGTGATGGTCAGCATGATGCAGCATTTCTTGGAACTATGGCAAGATATATGGAAGAGCATGGAACAGGAATGTTAATTGGATCAAGATACATTGAGAAGCAGGGCTTTCAGTCCTCTGGACTAAGACGATTTGGCATCAAGTATTTTACTGTATTAATCAAGATATTAACAGGCAAGAGGATAACTGACCCAACCTCTGGTATGAGAATGGTTGGAAGAGATATTATAGAATATTTTGCAGAGGAATATCCTAAGGATTATCCTGAGCCGGAGACGGCAGTAACTATTGTTAAGAAGGGCTGGAGCGTAGAGGAGATACCTGTAGTAATGAAAGAGAGGCAGGCTGGAACCTCATCCATCTCGCCGAAACGCTCCGTCTATTATATGATTAAAGTATCCTTGGCATGCGTAATGGCAGCCATTTCGGCATAGTAAAGCAGATGATTTCAGCAAAAGTCTGGCAAGCGATTTTCTGTATGAGCGGACAGACTTTTGTGAAATCATCTTCAGAAATAAGGTAGAAAGTATGACAACAGAAATACAAGTTATAATTATAATATTGGCAGGATTGGGGATTCTGTATATAGGCAATCTGGTACGAGTCAGACGACTTGAGCTAAAGTATGCCCTAGTATGGTTCTTAGTCGGCGTTTTGGTGATTATATTTGCTGCCAACAAGGAATGGCTCCAGGGCTTGTCGAAGCTATTAGGAATCGAGCTTCCGATTAATATGCTTTTTTTCGTAGGCTTCCTATTCGTGCTAATGATAATATTTTCTCAGACAATTGTAATATCCAATCTTACAAGGCGAGTCAAGAGACTTACCCAGGAGGTTGGAATACTCAATAAGAGGATAGATGATATGATTGCCGCTGGAACACCAAGCGGCGAAGGCGTAATGCTTGAAGAAGATGAAGACAAGAAAGAGAAAACAAAAGGAGAAGAATAATGGATGAAATTGCAGTACTAATTCCATGTTACAACGAGTCCCAGACAATAGAGAAGGTTGTTAAGGATTTCAAGGCAGTACTTCCTGAAGCCGTAATCTATGTATACGACAACAATTCTAGCGATGACACAGCGCAGATTGCAGCTAAGGCTGGGGCTGTAGTTCGTCATGAGTACCAGCAGGGTAAGGGAAATGTTATTCGAAGAATGTTTCGCGATATCGATGCCAAATGCTATCTTATGACAGATGGTGATGACACATATCCAGCAGATAATGCCAGAGAGATGGCTGATGCTGTCCTTAATAAGAATGTGGATATGGTTGTAGGAGATAGACTTTCCTCTACATATTTCCAAGAGAACAAGAGACCATTTCACAACTTCGGTAACTCCATTGTAAGATGGTCAATTAATACGTTGTTCCACTCTAACATCAAGGATATTATGACAGGATACAGAGCATTCTCATATCAGTTCGTCAAGTCCTTCCCAGTGTTGTCACAGGGCTTCGAGATTGAGACTGAGATGTCGATTCACGCAGTTGACAAGAATATGTATCTGGAAAATGTTGTTATAGAATATAGAGACAGACCAGAAGGAAGTGAGTCTAAGCTCAACACATATTCTGATGGATTCAAAGTAATATTTACCATAATTAAGCTGCTTAGAACATACAAGCCAATGTTTTTCTTCGGAATGATTGCCCTAATATTTATCGCTCTTGGAGTAGGCTTTATGATTCCTATAATTGTGGAGTTCGTTAAGACTGGACTTGTGCCTAAGATTCCGACATTGATTGTAAGCTGTATCTCAATTCTAATTGGAATTGTATCCTTCTTCTCGGGTATGATTCTTCATACAATTACATGGAAGAACAGACAGGACTTCGAGATGAAGCTTGTGGAGATTGCGGATAAGCTCAAGAGCAAGATTGGCAAATAATTAGTTAGATGGAGTTGATTGATGAAGGTTAAGAATATACTGGGAAGATATGGAATATATATATTTCTTTCCGCATTTATAGCTGTATATTTTGACTTGATATTGGAAATGCGTCATCAATTTCTTACTGACCAGCGAGTAGGCCTGCTGGCTGGTGATATTGGAGGAAAGCTGTTAGTTAAGCTGCTGTTATTCTTCGCAGTAGCCCTAATTGTATTTCTCCTGTTCGAGAAGTTTAAGTATATATTTATTTATATTGATAGATTCAGATTTGTCATAGGAGCAGTGATTATACTAGGATGTACATTATTCGAGCTAAGCGGCTCCTCAATTGGTATGTATGATGTGTTCTTCGGCAAGGCTCATACAACCACATCGGAGCTTATGAGTAGCGGTACACTATTCGGCGTTCCTCGAAGGATTCGAGGAGATGAATTCGCAGTACTTACCCCTATGAATTTCTCACAGGATTATAATGATTTCAAGTCTGTATCTGATATTATAAGGGGAACGGCAACAGATGTAACTACATTATATGCCGCTCCTAGTTTTTCGTTAGCCACACTGTTTCGCCCATTCTTGTGGGGCTATATGCTGCTTGGCAACACAATGGGACTTGCCTTCTATTGGACATCAAGAACAGTTGTATTGTTCCTTGTATCCTACGAATTCGGCAAGCTGCTTACTAATAAGAAGAAGGTGTTAGCTTGCGCTTACGGCGTACTAATAACATTTTCCCAGACCGTTCAGTGGTGGTATAGTACCAATGGACTCGTGGAAATGTTCATATTCGGACAGCTCGCATTAGTACTGTTATACTATCTTGTAAGAGTTGATAAGACCTGGCTTAAGGTAGTAATTGCATTGGGAATTGCATACAGTGCCATGGGTTATCTCTTAGCATATTACCCGGCGCAGCAGATTCCACTAGCCTATATATTCGGGGTGTTGGCAATATATGTAATTGTTGATTCCCGTAAGCTATTTAAGAAATTAGATGTACTGCTTCTTATAGCAAGTGTAGTGGTGTTCGCAATTGTGGGTGCATTAGTGGTGTACCATTCTTTGGACACCTTTAAGGCGGCAATGGGAACTGTCTATCCTGGCGCCAGAGTTGATACTGGTGGAGAATCATCTGTTAAGGATTTGTTCTTCTATATAGCTAGTATCTTCACTCCAATAGATGATGTTAACATAGTGCCTGCAGACAGTAATGTTTGCGACTCGGCAGTATTTTTCTCACTGTTCCCTCTTGGAATAATATGTGCTATATATAGCATGATTAGGAAGAGGAAGGCTGACCTGTTATATATATTATTAATAGTTGTTGAGGGGATTTTGCTTGCGTTTTGCTTAGTAGGATTTCCTGAGATACTTGCTAAGATTACGCTACTTAGTCACTCCCTATCCATGAGAATAATGGAGATAGTTGGCTTTATTGATATACTGTTAATTATTAGATTCCTTGGGGAAGATAATAGGAGCAGCAAGGTTGTAACTGCTTCTCGAATAGAGAAGATATCTATTGTTATTATATGTATAATTGCATTGAGTGGACTTAGCGTTAATCCATTACAGAGGGATGCCAGGGCAGTCGGTTAATGCTATAGGAAATATTAGCTACACTAATCACAATGCAATATGGATGGTGGTAAGTGATAATTATGTCATTAACAACGTGCCAATTATGGTGGGGGCTAGAACAATTAATTCAACCAACACCTACCCTAACCTTGAGTTGTGGGAGAAGATTGATGAAGGTGGCGCTCATAAGGACATTTACAATAGATATGCTCACATTCTAATGAATGTAACAAATGATAATACATCATTTGAGTTAGTAGAGAAGGACCCGCCTGATATGGTCATTATCAATGTCAATCGTGGCGACTTGTCTAAGCTGGGTGTGAACTATATATTAAGCGACAAGAATCTGGATGCTTACAATCTGCTTAAGATTGATACAGTTGAAGGATATACAATATATAAGGTGCCATAATTAGAGAATTACGTAGTATGAGTTCTCTGGGAGAAGTTTACATAAGAAGGAGACCGATATGTGGATAGCGTTAATAATTTGTGGGGCAATAGTTATATTTATCTTAGGCTTTGGCGTGTATACGGCAGCCGTAACAACCCATCCTAAGAAGACGTCAATGGAGGATGCGTGGAACAATGAGGTTAAGAAATGTGATATGAATCCTTCCTCAGTTTATACCATCACTACAGATGAAGGTTATGTTCTTCATGCTTCGTTTCTTCCAGCATATGATTATATGGATGAATATGGTAGAATAGACGAGTATGATTACAAGAATCCTAAGACGCATTTGTCAGAGGGGCCTAAGGCGAGAGAGGAATATAGAGCTGAAGGTGGACCAGACAACTGCAACGGCCAGCGATTCATAATCATTAGCCACGGATATACATATAATAGACATGGCTCTATGAAATATGCTACTATATTCCGTAGGCATGGCTATAACTGTGTTATCTATGATGACCGTCGTCATGGTGAAAATGTTAAGACCCTCACCACATTTGGCAGAGAAGAGTCCAAGGATTTGATGGCGGTAATTAAGGATACAAGGCGAAGATTTGGAGGGAACATAGCACTTGGCTGCCATGGCGAGTCTATGGGAACCGGCCTAAGTATTACGGCGTTGCAATATGAGCCAGATATTGACTTTATTGTGGCTGACTGCGGCTACGCCGACCTTGAAAATGTTGTTAAGGAAGGAATGGCTGTTAAGTTCCATTTACCTAGCTTCTTAGGAAGTCTTGGAGGTGTAATATCTCGAATACTATTCGGATATAACTATATGAAGATTGCACCAATTGAACATATGGGCAGCGGCAAGGTGCCAATTTGTTTTGCCCATGGTGGAGCAGATGATTTTATCTTGCCAGTTAATAGTCAGAGAATGAATGAGGCCTACTCAGGATATAGTGAGTATCATGAATTCCCTGGGGCAGCACATGGACTGTCAATTGACTCTGACCCAGAGGGATATGAGAAGATGGTATTAGAATTCTTGAAGAAAGTATATGGAGCATAAATAAAAATAAGGAAAGTAAAAAGGAGTAGAAAATGAAAGTAGCAATAATGGGATTTGGAACTATAGGTTCAGGAGTATATAAGGTTCTTACAACTAACGAGGATGTAATCGCTAAGAGAGTTGGAGAGAAGATAGAGGTAGCGTATGTATTAGACAGAAGACAATTCCCTGGAGAGCCATGGGAGAAGTTAGTTGTTGATGACTACAACATTATTGCTAACGACCCTAGCGTTGATATTGTAGTTGAGACAATGGGTGGTGTTGAGCCAGCTTACACATTTGTTAAGGCAATGCTAGAGCATGGCAAGCATGTAACTACAAGTAACAAAGCGCTTGTGGCTGACAAGGGCGCCGACCTGATTAAGACTGCAAGAGACAACAATGTTAACTTCTTATTCGAGGCTTCTGTTGGTGGCGGAATCCCAATTATTCGTCCAATTCTAGAGTGCTTAACTGGTGATGTGATTGAGGAAATCTCTGGTATTGTAAATGGTACAACTAACTACATCATGACTAAGATGACAGAGGATGGAAGCGAGTTCGAGGATGTGCTTAAGGAGGCTCAAGAGCTTGGATATGCTGAGAAGGATCCAACTGCTGATATTGAAGGACACGACGCACAGCGTAAGATTGCTATTCTTACATCACTTATCTGCGGTCAGCAGGTTGAATATACTGACATCCCAACAGAGGGTATCAGCAATATATCTTCTAATGATATTAAGTATGCTAAGGCAATTGGAAGAAATATTAAGCTGCTTGCTACATCAAAAGCTACAGGAGATACTTATGTTGCAAGAGTTGCACCATATTTGCTTGCACCAGAGCATCCATTATTCGCTGTAAATGATGTATTCAACGCAATATTCGTACATGGTAATATGCTAGGGGACGGAATGTTCTACGGTTCAGGTGCCGGCTCACTTCCAACAGCATCAGCAGTTGTTGGTGATATTGTAGAGATGGCTCGTCACAAGGATGAGAATATATTCCTAGAGTGGAAACCAGAAAAAAAGGTTCTTGCAGATGCATCTGTTGTTGAGAGTGCGTACTTCGTAAGAACTAAGTCGTCTAAGAGTGATGTTGAGGGTGCGTTTGGCAAGGTGGAATTTGTTGAGGGCATTGTAGATGGAGAGGTTGGATTCGTTACAGATGTAATGACAGAAGCTGACTATGATAGCAAGGCTGCAGCATTAGATATCGTTAAGATGATACGAGTAAGGTAGTATACTTAGACGGAATTACTAGCTAGCATGCTTTGCATACTTAACAAGGTAGATTAAGGAGAGACACATGAAGTACGTAGTTATACTAGGGGATGGCATGGCTGACTGGCCAATTGAGGAGTTAGATAATAAGACTCCACTTGAGTATGCCAACACTCCTTTTATGGATAAATTAAGTGAGAGTGCAGAGCTGGGAATGGTTCGCACAGTGCCAGAGGGTATGAGCCCAGGCTCTGATACAGCGAATCTGTCAGTGCTTGGCTACAATCCTAAGAAGTACTATTCTGGCAGAAGCCCACTTGAAGCACTTAGCATTGGTGTTGATATGAAGAATACTGATGTGGCACTTAGATGTAATATCGTTACATTGTCTGAGGATGAAGACAGATATGAGGATAGAACAATTATTGACCATAGCTCTTCAGAGATCTCAACAGAGGATGCAGCAGTATTAATTGACGCTGTAAAGTCTGAGTTGGAGAGAGATGGATATACATTCTATGTGGGAACAAGCTATAGACATCTTCTTATAATTGATAAGGGAACAGTTATGCCACTAGTACAGCCTCACGATGTATTAGGACAGGTTGTAGGTGATAAGCTGCCGAAGGATGATGTTCTAAGAGATATGATGATTAGAAGCTATGACATATTAGTTAATCATCCAATTAATGTTGAGAGAAAGAAGAAGGGTCTTAACCCTGCTAACTCACTATGGTTCTGGGGAGCTGGCACTAAGCCGGCACTTACTTCATTCCAGGGCAAGGTTGGCAAGAGCGGTGCTATGATATCAGCAGTTGACCTGCTTAAGGGAATAGCTGTTGGTGCCGATATGAAGGTAATTAGCGTAGAAGGAGCTAATGGTGGACTTAACACCAACTATGAAGGAAAGGCAGATGCTGCGGTTGATGCGTTAATCAACCACAACATAGAGTTTGTATATGTTCATGTAGAGGCTCCAGACGAGATGGGCCACCAGGGCAGTGTAGAGCGCAAGATTAAGGCCATAGAGAATCTTGATTCACGAATCATCAAGAGAGTTTATGAGGGTGTAACAGCTGCAGGTGAAGATATCCGCATGCTAATCATGCCAGACCACCCAACACCAATTAAGATAAGAACTCATACTGATGAGCCAATCCCATATATGCTCTTCGACAGCACTAAGACTCTGGGTGAAGAACCACATTGTACGTACTGCGAGAAGAACGCCAAAGAGACAGGCATTTACGAAGAGAACGGCTATAAGCTTATAGAGAAGTTGTTGGAAGTATAAATCGAAGAAGAGATGCTTAAATAAAATTGTTGACATTTGCACTAAGAAGTGTGTATAATCTTCTAGTGCAAATGATTAGTGGCCCATCGCCAAATGGTAAGGCAACGGACTCTGACTCCGTCATTTCAAGGTTCGAATCCTTGTGGGCCAGCTAGGCAACCTCATCAGAGGTTGCTTTTTTTATTTTGTGAAATAATTGTGTAATAATGTTATTTCCTGCGAAATGTGTTAAAATCTACTATGTAAATAAACAGGTGAGGAGTAATGTAATGCATCAATTTACATCAAGAGTTAGATATAGCGAGGTGGGGGAGCAGGGATTCATGTCCCTATCTTCTATTATGAAGTATATGACAGACTGTTCCATGTTCCACTCTATAGCGATAGATTATGACTTAGATACACTTAACGAACAGGACTTGGGCTGGTACATAACAGAGTGGCAGATTAGAATCAACAAGCGCCCTGTATTAGGTCAGGAGATTGTAATTAAGACATGGCCTTATAAGTTCAGGTCCATGATGGGATTTCGTAATTTCACAATAGAGACAACAGATGGTGAGCGACTAGTGGAAGCCGACTCCATGTGGATCCTTATGAATCTTAAGAAGCTAAAGCCAACTAATGTACCACAGAAGATGGCTGATGACTTCACATGCGAGACAGAGGTTCATAGGAAATGGTTATCAAGAAAGATACCTGTATGTGACGAGCTCCAGTCCAAGATAGACACCGCCGAAGCTGACTACAAGTTCAAGGTACGGCAAATGCACATCGACACTAACCATCACATGAACAACTCAAGATACATCGAAGCAGCCACTGAATGCTTAGACGATGATTTAGATGTATCATACATAAGAGCCAGCTACCAGAACGTGGCATACAAGGATGATGTAATAAGCGTAAGCTCTGCACCAATTGACGACGGTGTACAGATGGCACTTTATAACGACGAAACCCAATTCGCCGTGGTGGAGATGCTATATAGTTTAGACAGCGTGTCGTAAGGAATCCTCCCACAAGTGGGTCCCTCCTTACGACAAGGGACGGAACAACATGATTAAATTAGGTGAAATTCAGAAATTAATAGTAGTAAAAAAAGTAGATTTCGGTGTTTATCTTGCCAGCAGCAACAAGGGCAACGAAGAGCGGGTTCTCCTGCCTAGAAAGCAGGTGCCAGAGGGCTGCAACACAGGTGACGAAATCGAAGTCTTTATATACAGGGATTCCAAGGACAGGCTCATTGCCACCACCACAACACCTCCACTTACAATGGGAGGCTTCGCACCCCTTACAGTTAAGGAAGTAACCAAGATTGGTGCATTTCTTGACTGGGGCCTCGAGAAGGATCTGTTCCTTCCATATAAGGAGATGATTGGACGGGTCGAAGAAGGTGACGAGATTCTAATCAGACTGTATGCTGACAAGAGTAACAGGTTATGTGGCAGCATGAAGGGCATTTACCATCTCCTATCTTGTAAATGTGCATACCAGCCAGAGGATGAGGTGCAGGGTAGAATCTATGAATTCGGTCACGACTTCGGAACCTATGTTGCCATAGATGATATGTATTCGGCAATGATACCGAAGCACGAAGATGTTAGCCGATATCGCATTGGCGATGTAATAGATGCCAGAGTTACTAATGTGAAGGAAGATGGCAAGTTGGACATTTCCATCAGGGATAAGTCCTACATTCAGATGGATGAGGATGCGGCCATGCTTCTTGACTTAATTGACAGCTACGCTGGGGTGCTTCCATTTACAGAGAAGGCCAGCCCTGAGGTCATAAAGCGCGAAACCGGCCTAAGCAAGAACGCATTTAAGCGCGCCATCGGCCATCTATACAAGGAGCGACTCATTACTCTTAACGACGGCAAGATTCGCAAGGCATAGTTTAATATAATAGTTAAGACGAATTGCTATTAGCAATTCCTAGCATACATTTAACAACTAATAGGAGGACAAAACAATGAAACAAGTAGTTAGCACAGACAAGGCGCCAGCAGCAATCGGCCCTTACTCACAAGCAATTGACATGGGAAATGTTGTATACACATCAGGCGTCATTCCAGTAGACCCAGCCACAGGAAATATTCCTGAGGGCTCAGTGGCGCAGGCAGAGCAGGCATTTTCCAACCTTAAGAACTTAATTGAGGCAGCAGGCTCATCAATGGACAAGGTTATTAAGACAACTGTGTTTATTAAGGAAATGAATGACTTCGCGGCAATTAACGAAGTGTATGCCAAGTATTTTGTAGAGCCTTACCCAGCAAGAAGCTGTGTGGAGGTTGCAAGACTTCCTAAGGATGTAATGCTTGAGATTGAAGCCATCGTAGAAAAATAGATGTAGCATATTGTCGAAGACAATATGCTACATACATCAGTAAGTACTGTGTTGGGGTTATACTCCAATATCGATATTGCCACCGATTGCAGGATTAACCAGACTCTCCAATGAAGGAGAAGGCATGGAATTAAGCATTGCAACTTCAGTAGCGGCCTGAGCTTCTTGCACATTAAGCTGCTTGTCAAGCATAGCTATACCGAATTGTTGTAGAACACCATTATTAGAGTTAATCATTGATGCACTAGGCATATCCATAGTAACCCCTCCTTTCATGTAGTATTTACCTTTGTACAACCATTATAATATGAAAATGTGAAAAAATAAAGTAGGCATAAAGAAAGGAGCGACATTATGACATACGACGTTGTAATTATTGGTAGCGGCCCTGCAGGTCTTAGCGCAGGAATTTATGGAAAACGCGCCGGACTTAGCACACTTATTGTGGATAGAAGCCCTATGTGCGGCGGTCAGGTAACAAGCACATATGAGGTTGACAATTATCCTGGACTTCCTAAGGTGACTGGTATGGAGCTTGCTGACAAGTTCAAGGCCCATGCCACAGAGCAGGAGGTTGAGTTCCTTGTATCTAACATCACTGAGATTGAGGACAAGGGTGATGTGAAGGTACTTCATACTAATAAGGATGACATCGAGGCTAAGACTGTCATCATCGCAACAGGTGCAAGACATAGAACTTTAGGTGTGCCAGGTGAGTCTGAGCATGCAGGCATGGGTGTGTCATATTGCGCGACTTGTGATGGAGCATTTTTTAGGAATAAGGATGTTGCCGTTGTAGGCGGTGGCGATGTTGCCCTTGAGGATGCCCTATTCTTAGCGAGAACAAGTAACAAGGTATACCTTATTCATAGAAGGGATGCCTTCAGAGGAGCCAAGGTCCTAGAGAACCAGGTTAGAGCAACAGAGAATATTGAGCTTGTTCTCGATAGCGTTGTTGAAGAGGTTCTTGGAGACGGCATGGTTGAGAAGGTTGCAATTCTTAATAAGAAGACAGGTGAGAAGTCTGAAATAAACGTCAACGGCGTATTTATGGCAGTTGGAATCCTTCCTAATACAGAGGGACTTGCTGGCCTTCCTAATACTAACGAGGCTGGCTATATCGAGGCTGGCGAGGACGGCGTAACCTCTATCCCAGGCGTATTTGCGGCAGGAGATGTGAGAACCAAGCAGCTTCGCCAGGTAATTACAGCCTGTTCAGATGGTGCAAATTGCATAACAAGTGCTTCTAGATACCTTGAAAATGTGAAATAATTATGAAAATTACGGAAAATAGCCCATTTATTTGACAAAATCGAGTCACGTTGTTATAATTTCTATTGCAATGTAACAAATTCGTAACAAATTTGTAAGAAGGTGTAATTATTACATACATTCTTAGGAGGTATATAGACATGATAATCGAGTCAAAACATGTAAGATATATAGCAGCAGTTGCTTGTACAGGTCTTGCAATTAGCGTAGGTGCAACAGGCATGACTGCTAACGCTGCAACTAAGTCAACAGGCTTGTCTGGTGTAACAGCTATGACAACGACAGCTTCTTCAGACGAAGATAAGGCAGTTGACGAAGGCGCATCAACAGCTGGTGTAACACTTCTTGTGGGTAACGCTCTTGCAGATGATGCTACAGCTACAGTTGCAGCTAATAGTGCATCACTTGTTCAGACTGCAAATGCTAGCTATGAAGACGTAGCTATTGCACAGGTTGAGTCTTATGCTAACATTAGAGCCCTTCCTGATGAGAACTCAGAAGTTGTTGGTATGATATATAACAACTGTGCAGCATCAATTATTGATACACAGGGTGACTGGTACAAGATTGTATCTGGTAACGTAACAGGATTTATCAAGAAGGAATTCCTTGTTATTGGTAATGCTGACCTTGCCCGTAGCGTGTCACAGAGACAGGCAACAGTTAGTGCAGCAGCTATTGATGTATTCGACCAACCTACTGATGGTGCCAACTCAATTGGTAAGTTCCCTCAGGGAGAAGTATTTACAGTAGTTGACGAGAATATTAAGGAGTCAGATTGGATTAAGGTTACTTGTGAGAACGGTGATGGATTTGTTGTAAGAAGTGGTGTAACACTTTCTACAAAATATAATTTGGCAGAGACAGTTGCTGAGGCAAATGCTCGACTTGCACAGGAAGAGGCAATGAGACAGGCAGCAGCAGAAGCACAGATGAAGCAGTTCCTTAAGGCGGCTCAGGCTAGCCAGAGCAAGAGTTCATCAAGTAAGTCTTCATCATCAAGCTCAAGTAGCAGATCATCTGGATCAGGAAGATCATATTCTTCCCCAAGTGGAGCAGGTGGATCAGCTGTTGCGGCTTACGCAAGCCAGTTCATCGGCAATCCATATGTATATGGAGGTTCATCACTTACTAACGGAACAGACTGTTCCGGATTCGTAATGAGTGTATATGCACAGTTCGGTGTAAGTCTACCTCACTCATCATGGAGTCAGCAGAACTGTGGTTACAGCGTAGGAACAGGCGACATGCAGCCTGGTGATATCGTTTGCTACCACGTAGGTATCTACGTAGGTGACGGCCAGATTGTTCACGCATCTAACGAGAGAGATGGTATCAAGGTAAGTAATGCTAACTACAGAAGCATTGCTGATGTAAGACGTATCTACTAATTACAATTATTATAAGCCCTACTAATAAGGTCAACTCGCTCATGGAGAAAATCGCTAAGTTGACCTTATTAGTAGGGCTTTTTGTTAGTTGATAATATCAGCATTATAAGCTATTATATCCTAGTATGCAAATATCCATAAAGGAGTAATGCTAGTGGGGAGAGATGAAGGTAAAAAAGTGTATCATGTCCTGTACACTCAGGTAATGGACCAGGATAAGATTAAGATAAGGCTTGAGAATGAGCTATATTTTTTGCTACCGTTCTATTCCTTCAATTATAAGAACGAGTTCGAAGATATAGAGAAGGATGAGGATAAGAGTGTCAATAAACCGTACATAGAATATCCGGATGGAAGAAGAGAATATGGAGAGTAGGAATAAATATCTAAACGAGTTAAAAAATTTTTCAAAAGAATCACTGTTGAATATCAAGATAACAAATCAGGATGACCTGGACTTATTTGAGGCATTCTGCATCATGAAGGAGCAAAGGCAGAAATGCTGATATATGTAGTAAGGCACGGTGAAACCAATGCAAATGTGAATGGGTACTTGCAGGGATGGACGAATGACCCGCTCAATGAGAATGGAAGAAAATTGGCTATGATAACAGGACAAGGTATGAGGGGGATTAAGTTCGATTGCTGTATATCCAGCCCATTGATCAGGGCCAGAGAGACCGCTGAGATTATATTAAAAGAGAGCGGAAATGATATTCCTATCCTTTTTGAAGACCGCCTCAAGGAAATTAATATGGGTGACTGGGAAAGGAAAAAGTTTCGTCCCGGCGAACGTGAAGTGGATGAACATGAGATAAAAATGTTCTTTACAGATCCATTCCGTTTTGCGGGATGTCCTAAAGGAGAAACTATAGCTCAGGTATGTGAAAGGACACAGGGATTTCTTAGGGAGCTGCTCCTACAAGACGATGACAAGACATATCTTATTACAACCCACGGGTTTGCGCTTAGAGGAATGCTGAATTTTTTATATGACGATAAATCAGACTATTGGCATGGACATGTTCCGTATAACTGTGCTGTGAATATCATTGAGGGCAAGCAGGGCATTGGAAGGTTGATAACGGACGATAAGGTCTACTATGATCTTGATGATGCCGTTGATCAATATGCTAAGTTTTGAGTTAAGGTGATACATAAAGAGTTTTATTTAGCCAGTGACTATTTGATGTAGTCGCTGGTTTTTTTATATAATCTTCAAATTAATCATACACATCGCCAAATATATGATATAATGTAGTTTCAGTATGTAGAAAGGTGAGTAGAAATGGCTAAGAGTTCTAGAAAAAAGAAAAAGGCACAACAGAAGAAAAATAACGCACAGCAAAATAGTAGCAAGGCTCAGAATACTGCTAAGGTAAATGAAGCCGAAGAGGCTGCTAAGGCAGCTGAAACTACCAGCGCTGATGCATCTAATAATACAACTAATAATTCGCAAGACAAGGTTGAGAATAATACTTCCCAACATACGACAGAAACTAATAATACCTATACAACTAGGAAGGAAGAGCGAGAGAAGAAGACGCCCTTCTTTTTAAATGTAGAATTTGCCAGGAAGCCTAAGGAATATTTTATGACATATATTCCTATTATTATCGTGCTTGGATATATTCCACTTCTGATGCGTACGCTAACATATAGTACCTTCTTAGAAGATTATGAGTGGGTTGCAGCTGATAATGCGACACAGGTTGATGTATTCCTTAAGATTAAGGCTATAGTCTTCCTTGTTGTAGCAGTATTTACGTTATTTATAATGCTAATATGGTTCTTTAATGGTAAGCGCAATGTGTTCAAGAGAATGAAGTCTGTTCCATTCTATGTGATTGGAATAGCAGTATTATTCGTGCTTATATCTGGAATATTTGCAAGCAACAAGCCACTTCTGTTATTAGGAGGATTCGAGAATTTTGAAAGTATATTTGTAACACTATCCTACTTTATAGTTATGATATACACCTTCATATTATTCTCTCAATCCGACTCAATATACAGGGATATGCAGTTTGTATATCGTGCATCCCTGCCTGGTTTCCTGATTATCTCCATAATCGGATTCTTCCAGGTGTTCAATCTTGATTTATTCAAAACTGAGTTCGGTAAATTTTTATTTGCATCAAGTGAATACAGACAACCGGGAGCATCAATAACAGTTGGAACAGGTGAATATACAACTCTTCACAATATTGATTATGTATCAACATTCTTTGCTATGTGGGCAATGATATTCTTAATTATGTTCACCATGAGTAAAAATCCTAAGGAGAAGATTGTAAGGGCTGCATTACTTATCCTTACATTGTTCGATATGTTTGCAGCAGGCTCTGACGGTGGACGACTTGGATTTATCGGTGGAATTATAGTTCTTGCTATTCTTGTCTCTGTTAAGAGTAAGAAGAGATTGGCTATTGTTGCAGGTGTAATTGTAGTTGCTATTGTAGCTGTATTTGCAGTTCCGCAGCTTCGCAACTATGTAGTTAGTGGTATTGATGCAGCAGATAGTAATGCTGAGGCAAGCTACAGAATTCATCATATAACACCTAAGTCAGATGGAGTATACTTTGACTTAGATGGTAAGGAATACACGGTGGCATATTCTTATGACAATAACACTCTTAAGGTTGATCTTAAGAATGCAGATGGCAGTCCTATTAATGGGACATATCATGCGGCAGAAGGTAAGCAGCCACAGTACATTGAATATTCTAAGAAGGATATAGGTAAGAATGGCCTTAAGATATATGAGACTGCTGTTAGCCAAGGTGAAGGTAGCAAGGCTGTTCGCGGAATACTAGTTGGTAAACAGGGCGAGAGTTTAACATTTGCCGTAAGTAATGAGGTTGATAAGAGTGGCGAATACTACTTCACTAACCCTTATGGCAGATTCGTTCAGAATGATGGAACTGATATTGCAAATGCTCATGTATTCCCTGACAAACTATTCTCGAGTAGAGGTACAATCTGGAATAAGACACTTCCAATACTTAAGGATTATCTCTTCATAGGATGTGGTAGTGGATTGTTTATAACAGCATTTCCACAGAATAATTATATTGAGAGAATGAATGGCTCAACTAATTATGATGTTAAGCCTCATGATTTATATATGCAGTACTGGGTTGAAGAAGGATTACCATTCCTACTATGTATGCTTGTGTTCTTTGTATTGTATTATGTAATGATAATCAAGGGACTAGTTGTTAAGGAAGGTGGTATCACTGATCCTGCCAACAGAAGAATTGCAATCGCATGTACAGCTGCAGTTACTGTATTCTTAGTTGCAGGAATCCCAGGAGATTCCATGATTGTTCATTCGCCAACCTTCTGGACATTCCTTGGTCTTGGAATGGCAGCAGGATGGACAGAACTTAGACGCAAGAAGAGAGCGTAGTTTAGATTAAGTGATAGAGGAGTTAAGATGGAGTATAGAGAACGTGAGATTGATCTCATCAATCTGTTATGGAAGATAGCATTTGCCTGGCGCTGGTGTCTGGTGGCAGCCCTTGTGTGCGCATTTTTGGTGCCAGGAGTAAAGTATTATAAGGACCTTAGTTCTTACAATGAGTCTCTTAATAAGCAGGAAGAGGTTCAGACTGTTAAGAATACTATGTCCAAGGAGGAGCAGAAGGCTTTACTTACTAAGAATCTTAAGGCGGATGAGAAGGCTGCAGTTGAAATGGCTGTTATCTCCACCAAGGACTATAATGACGCATTTAATTATCTTAATACATCACCTGTAATGCAGATAGACGCCTATAATGAACAGGTATATAATCTCGACTACTATCTTGATTCGGGATATGTTAATGATGCTAACGGTGTGAACAAGGAAAGCTACACTAATTCTGTGCTGGCAGCTTATTGTAGCCTTGTAAATGATGGTACTGTTGCGGAGAATGCGGCTCGCCTTGAAGGCAATACATATACCGTATCACAGCTTCAGGAAATGATTAGTGCTGACTATGTTGAGAGTACTATCAAGGTTAATGTTATCGCTCCAGATGCTGCCCTTCGCGAGAGATTAGCAGGAGTGGTTAGAGATACATTTGCAGCTAATTCAGATAAGATTGCCAGTGATATTGGCTCTCACAACATTGTTGTAATGGGTGAGTATCAGACAACTCGCGTTGATGGCGATTTACTTACAAAGCAGAAGGAGGCCAAGAGTCGACTTACAACTTCCAAGACAGCTGTTGATACTAACAAGAAGAACTTGAAGGATGCACAGCTTACAGCATACAACAATCTTGTTGCTCTTGATGCAGACGAGACTTCTACCAATATGTCAAATGCTAATGCCACAAGCACTGCATCTGACACAAGTAGTAGTGAGACTTTAACTAAGCCATCATTTAGCATTAAGTATGCAGTGCTTGGATTCATAATCGGTATCCTTGTAGTTGCAGTAATTGTTGCTCTTATTGACATTCTTGGTGGCAAGCTTAATAGTGCAGCAGAGCTTAAGGATGTGTTCGGTATTCGCAGTCTCTACATCATTAGGAAAGAGAAGCATTACAAGGGCATTGATGCATGGCTCTATAAGATGCGTTATAAGAACAAGAGGAATAATACAGCTGAAGAATCTATAGAGCATTTTATGACTAATATAAGTCTTCTTCTTAAAGGTAAGGAACTTGACAGAATATATGTTACGGGAACTAAGGTGGATGCTCTTGAGAATGCCACAAGAGATGTCCTAATTAATGGACTGGGCAAAGAAGGCATATCAGTTGAGTTTGGAGACAACGTATGCGTTGATCAGAATTCACTGGTAAAGGCAGATGAGGCCAAGGCAGTTCTTGTTGTTGAAGGAATTGGCACTTCATCCTTTAATAACATTTGCCAGGAATTCACAACATTTAACCAACATGAGATTGATGCAGTAGGTGGAGTAGTTATTGAATAATAGTTAGAGGTTAGGTATACGAAGTGGATAGCGTTAAGAAGATGAATAAAGAGAAAAAACAGGTTTGGATTAGACGAATCTTTCTTATATTGCTTGATATTATATGTATTGGCGTCGCTGGAATGGCGGCGCTCTTGTTGCGTTTTGATTTTCATTTTACGCAGATAGACGAAAGGTATCTTAACAATTTTCTTTACTATCTTCCTATACATATTGTGCTTTGCCTTATAATATTTTCCCTGTTTCATATGTATAACAGCTTGTGGGAGTTCGCGTCAATTAATGAAATGGTGCGAATTATTATTGCGTGTTTTGTGGCGGAACTTGAACATTTCGTAGGAATGAATATAATGTTCTTCTCTATGAGTCCTTACGTTATGCCAAGAAGCTTCTGGCTCTTAGAGGTTGTGACGCTAATTGTTCTTGTTGGTGGCATCCGATTTCTATACAGAGTGATTAGGCGTATGTCTAGAAGCTACAAGGTGGATAGGGAGAATCGTGTTCTTCTTGTAGGCGCTGGAGAAGCAGGCAATGCCATCCTTCGCGAGATTAAGAGCAGTCAGTATCTTAATGGCAAGGTTGTATGCGTTATTGATGATGATCCTACTAAGGTCAAGAAGTATATGCAGGGTGTTAAGATTGTTGGTACACGTGAGGATATTCCGTGGGCTGTTGACAAATACGCTATAACAGACATTTTCATTGCCATCCCATCACTTCCTCGTAAAGAGCTTAAGGCAATTGTTGACCTGTGCTCTGATACGTCATGCCGAATCAAGGCTCTGCCAGGAATGTATCAGATTATTAACGATGAGGTATCTGTCCGTAAGCTTCGTAATGTCTCTATTGAGGACCTTCTTGGTCGTGACGAGATTGAGGTGGAAAATGACAGAATCGCTGAGTACGTAACAGGCAAGGTTGTTATGGTTACTGGTGGCGGTGGTAGTATCGGCTCCGAGCTGTGCAGGCAGATTGCGGATTATAAGCCATCTATGCTTGTGATTGTTGAGATATACGAGAACAATGCCTACGATATTCAGCAGGAGCTTAAGGTGACGCATCCTGAGCTTAACCTGGTGACGCTGATTGCTTCTGTTCGTAACACCAACAGGATGGATTATATATTCAGTACATACAAGCCTGAGATTGTGTTCCATGCGGCGGCTCATAAGCATGTGCCTCTTATGGAGGACAGTCCTAGTGAGGCTATTAAGAACAACGTCTATGGCACACTGAAGCTGTCTAAGATGTGCGACGCTTATGGTGTTAAGCGAATGGTGCTTATCTCTACGGATAAGGCTGTTAATCCGACTAATGTTATGGGCGCATCCAAGAGAATGTGTGAGATGATTGTGCAGGCATACAACGCCCGTTCTAAGACAGAATTTGTTGCTGTTCGCTTTGGAAATGTGCTTGGTTCTAACGGAAGTGTTATTCCTCTGTTCGAGAAGCAGATTGCTGCAGGAGGACCTGTTACAGTAACCCACAAGGACATTGTGCGATACTTTATGACCATACCTGAAGCGGTTATGCTTGTGCTTATGGCAGGCTCCATGGCTAAGGGTGGCGAGATATTCGTTCTCGACATGGGAGAGCCAGTTAAGATTGATGATATGGCACGTAACCTGATTCGTCTCTCTGGCTATGTTCCAGATCGCGACATCGAGATTGTCTACACCGGCCTTCGCCCAGGGGAGAAGCTATACGAAGAGCTCCTTATGGATGAAGAGGGCACCCAGAGTACCGAGAATGAACTCATACACATCGGCCACCCAATCGACTTCGACGAAGAAGCCTTCCTTAAGGAACTCGAGGACAGCTACGACACCATCATCCGCGAGAACGCAGACATACGTCTATTCGTAAAGAAAATGGTCAACACTTACAATCCAACATAATATAAACTAGGCAAAATATTTTTACGAAAAAGCCCCAACGCGATTTTCTGTATGAGCGTGGGGCTATTTTCGTGAAAATATTTTATCGTCAAATTATATAATATTGTATAATATTTTATTTTAATAATTGTGACTATTGAATATTATTTTCGATTTGCTATAATAGATGTATGCGAATAAGACGCGCCCTTTATTAGGGAAGAAAAATAATATAATGTAAAGGAGATTTTTAGGTATGAGAAAAGCGTTTATTACACCAACAAAGTACGTACAGGGCGAAGACGAATTATTGAACTTAGGATATTTCGTTAAGACATTTGGTGACAAGGCATTACTTATCGGTGATCCATTTGCACTTAATCTTGTTAAGGATAAGTTAGAAGAGACTCAGAAGAAATGGGGCATTGAGTTAGTATATGCTGAAGGATTCGAAGGCGAGTGCTGCAGGAGCGTAATTACTAAGTTGCAGGCACAAGCTAAAGAAGCCGGATGTACATGTACAATCGGTCTTGGTGGTGGTAAGGCTATCGACACATCTAAGTGCGTTGCTGCCGGAACTAACCTTATTATCTGTCCTACAATTGCTGCAACAGATGCTCCTACATCTCACTCAGCCGTTGTATACACAGATGATCATGAGTTTGAGGATTATGCTTACTTCAAGCAGAATCCAAGCGTAGTTATGATTGATACTAACGTTATTGTTACAGCACCTACACGTTTCTTGGTAAGTGGTATGGGTGATGCACTTGCAACATTCTTCGAGGCTCGTGCTAATGTTCGTTCATGCTCTAATGTTAATGCAGGACTTCCTTGCGGAGCTAACAGAGCAGAAGGAACAATGTTAGGTTATGGTACAGATGCTTCTTATGCACTGGCTACTCTTTGCTATGAGAACCTTAAGAAATATGGTGTTCTTGCTAAGGTTGCTTGTGATAATGAGCAGATTACACCTGCCTTCGAGAAGATTGTTGAGACTAACATCTTACTTTCAGGTCTTGGATTCGAGTCCAGCGGACTTGCAGCTGCACATGCTATCGTTGATGGTATGACACTTCTTCCTGCACATCATGACTTCTTCCATGGTGAGATGGTTGCATTCTGTACAATCTGTCAATTAGTATTAGAGAATGCTCCTAAGGAAGAGCTTCTTGAAGTTATCGATTTCTGTATCGCAGTAGGACTTCCTGTATCTCTTGCTGATATGAAGTCTGAGGATGTTGATGATGAATTACTTCTTAAGGTTGCTGAGAAGGCATGTATCCCTGATGAGTCAATTCACAACATGCCATTCCCTGTTACACCACAGGCTACAGCATCTGCTATTAAGGTTGCTTCACAGATTGGTGCTGCACGTAAGAAGGAAATCAAAACTTGGTAAGATAATATGACTTTTTTGAAAACCGAACGAGTGGTGACATTCGTTCGGTTTTCGTGAATTTTTTAAAGAAGGAGAAGATTTATATGCAAAAGATAATTAACAGACCTGAGACAGTTGTTATGGAGATGTGTAACGGTATTGCTAATGCACATCCCGATTTGGAATTCATCCAGAAGTATAAGATTATTAAGAAGAAAGACATCAACAAGAACAAGGTATCTCTTGTATCCGGTGGTGGTTCAGGACATGAGCCTGCACATGCTGGTTATGTGGGAAAAGGTATGCTTGATGCTGCTGTATGTGGTGATGTATTTGCTTCACCTTCACAGGTTCAGGTATATCAGGCTCTTAAGGCTATCGCTTCTGATAAGGGTACATTAATGGTAATCAAGAACTATTCCGGTGATATGATGAACTTCAAGAACGCCGCTGCATTAGCAGAAGAGGACGGACTTAAGGTTGATTATGTTAAGGTAGAAGATGATATCGCTGTTCAGGATAGTTTATATACAGTAGGTCGTCGTGGTGTTGCTGGTACAGTGTTCGTTCACAAATGTGCTGGTGCAGCTGCTGAGATGGGCAAGGACCTAGCTGAGGTTAAGAGAATTGGTCAGAAGGCTGCTGATAATGTTCGTTCACTTGGATTCGCATTTTCATCATGTACAGTACCTGCAGCTGGAAAACCTACATTTGACATCTCAGAAGGTGAGATGGAGTTCGGTGTTGGTATCCATGGTGAGCCAGGTATCAAGAGAGAGAAGATTGCTACAGCTGACGAGTTAGCAGAGAGAATCGTTCCTGCATTACTTGATGAGCTTAAGCTTAACGGTGAGGAAGTATCTGTTCTTATTAACGGATTCGGTTCTACACCACTTCAAGAGTTATATCTGTTCAACAATGCAGTAGCTAAAGTATTAGCTGACAAGGGCGTTAAGACATTTAGAGTATTCGTTGGTAACTTCATGACATCAATCGATATGCTTGGTGCATCTGTATCACTTCTTAAGATGGATGACGAGCTCAAGGAGATGTTAAATGCTGTTTCAGAAGCTCCTGGATTCAGAGTAACAGGACCAGTTGATGCTCCTACATATTCTGAGATTAAATTCGGTGCTGAAGATAACACTAACGTATCATTTACAGCTGACACATCTAAGATGTCATCAGTTCCTAATGGCGCAACAATTAGCCAGGATGCAGTAGTATTCTTAGTTGATAAGATGGCTGAGATTATTATCGAGAGCGAGCAGCCTTGGTGTGAGCTTGATTCTCATGCTGGTGATGGTGACTTCGGTCAGTCTGTTGCCAAGGGATTCAGACAGGTTAAGAGAGAGTGGAAAGAAGTTAACGCTAACAACAATAAGGACATCGGAGATTTCATCGGTGCATTATCTATGATTATCATGGAGAACTGTGGTGGTGCTTCAGGTCCTATCTGGGGTTCAGCATTCCGTTCAGCTGGTAAGTCTACAGAAGGTAAGAAGGAACTAGGCGTTCAGGATATGGCTGACCTTCTTCAGGCTGCTGTTAAGGGTGTTCAGGCTACAGGTGAGAGATCATTTGGTCGTGGAGCTGTTGTAGGAGATAAGACATTAATTGATGCTCTTGTTCCATGCGCAGACGAGTGGAGCGCTTGTGCTTCAGAAGGTTGTGATATGAAGACATCCTTCGAGAGAGCTGCTAAGAAGGCAGTTGATGGTGCTGCAGCTACAGCAGAGCACGTAGCTCACATGGGTCGCGCAGGTACAGTTGGTGAGAGATCAATTGGTTATCCTGATGCAGGTGCTTTCGCTCTTGGTGAGATTTTCACTAAGCTTGGAGAGTTAGTACAGTAATCTGAGAGCTAGTTAGATTTAATAGCTACATAAATAGTAAGAGCTCGGCATTTGCCGAGCTCTTTTAAGTGACCTAATCGCAGTCTTCGGACTGTGTGCGACTTTGTATAGTCTTGGGTACATGCATGGAAAGCATGATTCCAAGACACAAAAATAACCGCCCATGTCCACAATGATATGCCCCCTGTCAAGTAGACAGGCGAAATATCTAAAAATGAGTACAGATTATACCTACATTTCGAGTGAAGTGTAGGTATTTTTTCTATGCACAC
>CAJOGN010000031.1:10708-34060 GCA_905234245.1 uncultured Lachnospiraceae bacterium | reverse complement strand
TACTTAGCAACTGGTACAGTCTGAACATCATCAGCAGCGAAAGCGACCACATTGACACCGGCGAGCAGAGTGCACACCATAGCGAATGAAAGGACGAAAGCTACCCCGCATCCGCCAAAACCCACGCAAATTCAACAAAAAAGCGCCACCCCAAACCGGAGTAGCGCATCACTTTTTTCTATTTTTAAAAATTTTCAAAACATTTTTTATAAATTTTATACTTCGTTTACAGTAGCACTATTGACACAGAATTCTAATGCCTTGTTACATAGATATATGTTCTTAAGATATTTCTCGCCGTCAGCCTTGTCGCTGTCCTTACCATACATCTTGTATAGCTCATCAACCGATGTCAGCTTCTTGCTGCTGGCAAGATTCTTACAATAGCTATCGAAGCCAGCCTGGTCAACAGTAATATTCTCCTGCTTAGCAATTGCCTCGAATACGATATTCTCCTTAAGACTCTCCTCAACCTCCTGACGAAGCTGCTGCTCAAACTCGCTCATTGACAACTTATAGTCATTCTGAACGCTCTTCTCAAAATCCTGTCCAGCCTTCTTATAGGACTCCTTGTAAGTGTTTAAGTACTCTTCAACCTTGTCATCAACCAGTCCGCCTGGAAGAGACTTAACTGTGCAATTAGCAAGCACCTGCTTCTTAACATTATCAGATATATCCTTGCTCTTTTGCTGAGCTAATTCATCCTCAAGCTGCTTCTTGGCAGCATCATATAATTCCTGAGCACTCTGGTATGTACTATGAGACTTTACATAATCGTCAGTAAGCGTCTGCTTTACATCCTTGGCAATTGAATTAATGGTAAATGTAAATACTACATGCTTTCCTGCAAGATTGGCACTACCGTAGTTTTGTGGAAATGTTATATCATAGTCAGCTGAATCTCCAACTCTTCCACCTAATACACCATTTGTAAATCCATCAATATATTTGCTTCCACTTGATGCATCACAGTTATTTCCTACATCAATCCATACATTCTTAGCAGTACCTCCTTCAAAAGGTACACCATCAAGTTTTCCTACATAATCAACATTTACAATGGAATCCTTCTTAACAATTGTCTTAGAACTGTCTGGCTCGAATTCCGCATCACCGTTACAAAGCTCCATTTCCTTCTTGACAATCTTGTCTTCTGTTACCTCGTAATCAGCCTTGTTAATATCAACTGTAAGCCCCTTATATTGACCAAGTGTCACATAGTCAAGAGGATTGTAGTCACTACTTGCTTCGCTTCCCTTGCTTGTGCTATTAGTAGTTGTAGTATCCTTGCTACAAGAACAAGCACTAAGTCCTAGCGCCAATGCAACCACAAGTCCTATACATATAACCTTCTTAGCTCTCATATTATCTCTCCTATATTGCTTAATAGCCTATTGACCTTTAAGTTCCTTCTGCTTACGCATAGCCCATGCACGAAGACCCTTTTGCTTCTTCGGTTGAGCCTGAAGCTTACCATGATTGCCCTTGAAGCCTGTGATATAGAGACCACTCACTGTAGCCTTAATCTCCTTCTTAACAGGAAGATCATCGAATATCTCTGCTTCAACAATCATTGTCATAATCTGTGAACCACCAGGTCCATTAAGCTTAACCTTGGCAACTGGAAGCTTAGATGCCTTGGCATACCAAGGAATGTCTGCATTCATAACAGCTTCAGGAAGCCCAGCATCCTTAAGATGCATTCTCTTCTTGTCGATTACAAGCATTGACACTGTCTGTGATATTGCATCTAATTGAGCCTGTTGCTCTTCACGCTTCTTATCTGCTCTTTTACCTAGAAAATAAAATGCAATTAGTCCTCCCGCAAGGACAACTGCAACAATTATTAATACAATAGTTAATACTGGCATTTAGCCTTCCTCCTCGTTAATACCTTATTACAACCTTTAAGAGTATATCATTATTACACATTTTAATCAATCAAAAACCTTACTATCTCAGCATAATTAAGACCTTGTGAAATCCGCCCTCTACTCCGTTCATTTCCAAGGAATAATCCAAATGTATGTCCATTGTCATCTCACCTAGAATCACAGCGTATTTCTTAGTATGAATCACAAGGTCCATGACCCCGGCACTCGTCAAATATCTGCAGACAGTATCTTCCCTGCAGACGAATTTCATGCAGCTTGAAACCTCACCAGAACGAGATATCTGGATATAATTCTCATCAAAAGATATCAGGGTGTCAACTGGTTTTTCAACACCCTCAAGGGCTTCTTTGTATTTGATATATACCTTTTTATTTTTAAAGTGACATTTTCCTTCAAATGTACCTCGTGTCTCAATACACTCGTCATCTATGTACTCTCTGGAAAACATCTCAATAGTAATATTTTCCGGTAACATATTTTACTCCTGACTAAGAATCACCTGTCTTACACTTTCCATCTGATTAACAAGATGCTTCTTGGTGTGCTTAATTACTTCTTCTTCATTTCTGGTCTTTAGGGCTTCTAGGATGTCCTTGTGCTCCTTAATGAGAAATGGGTAATTGGACTTGTCCTTGACATACTCGAATCTGAACCTGTACATCTGTCCTTTAAGATTCAACAGTATAGCACGAAGTCTGGGGTTGCCTGACGCTTCATATATTACATTGTGAAATGCTTCATCTGTCCTGACAACTTCTCTTATATCATTGCCCCTCGTTGCCTTCTCGAAATCTGCACAGGCCGCAGCTAAGTTGTTAATATCGTCACTATTCATATTACGACAAGCTAATGACGCAGCCAGCGTATCAAGAACCTCTCTAATCTCTAGCACATCGTCTAAGTCCTTGACTGTCATCTTGGCAACCTGAGCACCTCTTCTTGGATATGTGACTGCAAGCCCTTCCTGCTCTAACATGCTTATGGCCTCACGCACCGGAGTTCTTGACACTCCCAGCTTCTTGGCCAAATGTATTTCCATAAGCCTCTCTCCTGGCTGCAAATCACCTCTAAGTATTGCGTCGCGAAGAGTGTTAAATACAACATTTCTTAGGGGTTGAAAATCATCCTGCTCAAGCTTAATATCCTTCATCATCTGTCCTCACTAATATTATATACATAGGTGATTACCACCTTCTCACACAAGTCGCTTCTTCTAAGTGCGCTAGATGCCTTAGATGCCTGATGCTCATTAGGGAAAATGCCAAATACAGTTGGACCTGAACCTGACATCATGCTTCCTAAGGCTTTATATTTCATCATTATCTGCTTAATCTCATCAATTACAGGAAGTGCTGGTACGGTAACGCTTTCTAGTACATTTCCCATAGTAGCAGCAATCCCCTCCACATCTTCCTTATCAATGGCTGTAATCATAGCATCAATGTCGGGATGCTCTAGCTTGTCAATCTTGAGATTGCCATATACGAAGGCTGTGGAAACCCCTTCAGGTGGCTTGGCAATTACAATCGGATAATTAACCATAGGATGAAGCCTTGTTAACTTGTCTCCAATGCCCTCAGCCAAAGCGGTGCCCTTCATAATACAATATGGAATATCGGCCCCTAACTTAACGCCACGCTTCATAAGCTCTTCCTTCGACAGACCAAGGTCTAGCATATCGTTAAGGCCTTCAAGAACAGCTGCTGCATCAGCGCTGCCTCCTGCCATTCCAGCGGCAATAGGGATGTTCTTCTTTAGATGCATTACCACCTTCTTGTTAACATGGAATGCCTCCATAAGTAGCTTAGCAGCCTTGATACACAGATTGCTCTCATCAATAGGCAAAGTGTCTGCTGAGCATGTCATCTCAATCTCCATCTTATCTGATGGGTAAATGTCAATATCAATAAGATCCCTTAATTGCAGAGTCTGCATAATCATCCTTAGATCATGATACCCATCCTCACGCTTTCTAATAACGTCTAATCCAAGATTAATCTTACTATAACCACTATATTCCATAAATAAAACCCCGCTGTGCATGTGTATACAAAAAATATAACAAAAATAGGGTAAAGTTTCAATTAGATATAGACAAAAACGGACTTTCTTTTTGTTTTGTGGTAAACTATTAATGAAAATAGTTCGATTTATATTATAGGAGACTTCGTGTCAAAGTATATATAATATATGGCAGATACCCGACCGCCTCATACAGAAAATCGGCTTGTCGGGCATCTGCCATATATCGAAGCACACAAGACCCACAATGAATCAAGGAGGATTATTATGGACTTAAATGCAATTAACACAGTTAGTAATAATAACTATTACAGCAATCCTAAATCAGTCAACTCCAACGAGAAGGACGATACTACCAAGAAGTCAGGCTTTAGCAGTGAGGCAGCTGTATTCGAGAAATCGTCTGATGACAATGTAGGAAATGTAACAAACAAGGGAACTGACAGAACTGCTCTTATTAATCAGCTTAAGGCAGACCAAGAGGCTATGAAGAGCCAGCTATTCGAAATTGTTAGAAAGACTATCTCTGGCCAGGGCAAGACTATAGCTCAGGCAGATGATATGTGGAAATTCCTAGCAAGTGGTGATTTTACTGTGGACGCCGAGACTAAGGCAAAAGCACAGGAAGCAATATCTGAAGATGGATATTGGGGTGTCGAGAAGACATCTGACAGAATAGTGGATTTCGCAATTGCTCTTTCAGGAGGAGATACCTCCAAGGCAGAAACCTTGCTAGATGCATTCAAAAAAGGCTTCGACGAAGCTACGAAGGCATGGGGCAAGGAATTACCTGAGATAAGCAAGAAAACCTATGAGGCCGTAGAGCAGAAGTTCGACGCTTGGAAAAATGGAGCTTACGGAAAATAAATAAAAGACCTGCGACGCGATTTTCTTCATGAGCGTGCAGGTCTTTTTTTATTTGCTACTTGACGCCGCGCTTTCCATAGCGCGCTTCTGATTAGATTTCTCTATTGAAGCGAGGTGAAGTTTCTCAGCAATCTGAGCTTCCCTCTCTTCTCTTTTTGCGCGTTCCTGCTCTTCTACAGCAGCGCTAATAGTATCGTTAAGTTCTAACATCTTAGCATCAAGCATTGATACAATCTCAGAACATTCACGCAGATCCTCACTAATATGTGTAGGCGCACTTCCCTCGAACTTATAGAAAATCTTATGCTCTAATGAAGCCCAGAAATCCATGGCGATTGTTCTAATCTGAATCTCAACCTTAGTCTTAACAGGACCGCTTGAGAGATAAATTGGAATCTCAACAATCATATGATAACTCTTATATCCGCTTTCCTTAGGATTCTTGATGTAATCCTTAACAGATATAACAGTTATATCATCCTGCTTACCAATCATCTGAGATAATCTATATATATCTGATGTAAATGAACATACAATTCTAACACCTGCTACATCATTACAATACATAATCATGTTCTGTGTAGTAGGCTCATATCCGTATCTTATAAGCTTCTTGTTAATACTGTCTGCTGATTTGATTCTTGTCTTAACATACTCAATCGGGTTGTATTTGTGAATATGCTTAAATTCTTCACTAAGAATCTCTACCTTGGTAGATACTTCCTTTAATGCTGAATTATAGCACAACATTGCAGAGGCCCATCCATCTGAGCCCTCTCTAAATTCTATTCCTGCCATTACTATTCTCCTGTTAATAATTTCTAGTAAGAGTTATATCACTTGTCTGGAAATATTCTAATACGCGATTTTCTTTATGAGCGTATAGAATTATTTATTCAGGCTAATGTATATATCACTTGTCTGGAAATATTCCAATACGCGATTTTCTTTATGAGCGTATGGAATTATTTTCAGACAAGTATATACCACTCTAGTCTTCCTCTAATACTTCAATTTCTAAATATTCGAATTCTATGGATTCAACGAAATTATCAGCGCTAAATCTGGTTTTCGAAAACTTCTTAAAATCTCTTATATTGGCATCAAGCCAAATTGGTCTTCCCACGTTAATCTTGTGACACGCTTCATCCAAAGAATTAAAAATCTTATGAGTTCTTGTGTCGTCGGAATCATCCTCTATAGTATGTGATTCCAATATATGATTTTCATCTAATACCTTAAACCATATTCTCATATTAACCTCTATTCATGATATCTGAGAAAAAACCTGCGCGCTCATGCAGAAAATCGCTCTGCAGCTTTTTTCTCAGATATCTAGCCTACGCGCTCATACAGAAAATCGCCTTACTTCATAGCATACATGAGGATGCTTCCGGCGACAGCTGCATTGAGGGATTCTATCTGGCCTTCCATTGGAATGTATATCTTCTCAACCATGGATAAGGTATCAGGACTGATTCCATCGCCTTCATTGCCAATTACTATACCACATTTCCCAGAAAAATTCACTTCGTCATATCTAACAGCATCCTTAAGGGCGCCACCATATAAGGTCACATTAGATGACTTAAGCTTACTAATAACCTCATTCCATTCTTCGTGGTTGCTACACAGAATATGTGGCATACGATAGATAGTTCCCATAGTAGAACGAATTGTCTTAGGATTATATATATCAACGCAGTCTCTGCTTAATATTATCTCATCAATACCTGCTGCCTCAGCTGTCCTAAACAATGTACCCACGTTGCCAGGGTCTCTTACATCCTCTAGCAATAGGAATCTGTTACCGTCAAGCTTCAATTCATATTGCTTTCGATTAATTATTGCCATAACACCCTGAGGTGTAACTGTATCCGATATGGACTTCATAAGCTTAGATGATACCCGAATAACATCTGTCCCATTATTCGTACACCTATCCACAAACTCCGAAGCCTTCTTATCCTCTTGCAATAGCTCATCGCTAATGAGTACACATTTTATATCTTCTATAGGAGCATCAAGAACTATTCTTAATCCTTCAACTACATACGCATTCTCTTTATTCCTCTTACTTGCTTTCTTCAATAGAGAGCTTACATACTTTATCTTCGGATTAGAAGAACTTGTAATAATTTCTTCACTCATGGCTAAACCACACTATCTGGCATTAACAGACACACAAGTATCTAAGAAGAAGTCCTCAATCACCTTCTCCATATCAAGTGCTTCAATAATATCGAAATCTATGAAATCACCATGCTTATATCCTACAACACGATTAGTCTTACCTTCGCACAACAAATCAACTGCCTTGGCTCCCATAATAGAAGCATATACTCTATCTTTTGCTGTTGGAGAACCGCCACGCTGCATATATCCAAGAATTGTTGCTCTTGTCTCAATACCTGTAGCTGCCTCAATTCTCTTAGCAAGGGAAGTAGAATGACCTATTCCTTCAGCATTGATTATAATGTGATGCTGCTTACCCTTCTTACGACCTTCTATAATATGGTCAACAATCTTCTGCTCGTCATAATCATAATACTCTGGAAGTAACACGTCCTCAGCACCATTGGCAATACCACACCATAAGGCAATATATCCAGCACCTCTTCCCATAACCTCTATAATGGAACATCTCTCATGGGAAGTAGATGTATCTCTAATCTTGTCAATAGCTTGCATAGCCGTATTAACAGCTGTATCGAAGCCTATTGTATATTCTGTACAGGCAATGTCTAAATCAATTGTTCCAGGAACACCAATGGTATTAACACCATGCTTTGCAAGCTCTGTTGCACCTCGAAACGAACCGTCTCCTCCAATTACAACAAGACCATCTATTCCATGCTTTGCGCAGATATCAGCAGCCTTCTGAACAACCTCAGGCTTCTTGAAATCCTTACATCTTGCAGTCTGGAGAATAGTTCCGCCCCTTCCGATAGTCTCAGACACATCATGACTGTTCATCTCGAATATATCTTCTGCAAGAAGACCTGCGTATCCTCTTCTGATACCCATAACCTTCTTACCTAAATAGATGCTCTGTCTAACAACTGCTCTAATTGCAGCGTTCATTCCTGGCGCGTCACCACCACTAGTTAGTACTCCTATTGTGTTTACTTCTTTAGACATAATCTTGCCTCCATATTATCTCTATTCTCGCCAAAATATCATTCAAAATTATTCAAAGTCAATTCTGTCCACTCAATATTATACTATATACATAAATGATATGAAAAGAGTTTCCTTTAATAATTTCAGCGATTCCTGTTGAACTTATACTTGGCAGGCTGCACCCTGACCTTGTCATTTCCAAAGGTGGTTCGTAGCTTATCAACAATTCCATCCTCTATTGAAATGCACTTATTCGATCCAAGCTCCTTAACCAAATGTCCATCCTTAATAAAAATGCATACTCTGTCAGTTCCCTGACTTTCACCAAGGATATTGTATAACTTATTCTCATTTTCAGCAAATAAATCTTTGTTGTCGAAGATAACCCAGGCAACGCTTCCTACTTCCTCGAAAGGAACAATGCCCTCACATATAAGCTTGGCATCCTTATCATCAGCAGCATTAACACGACCGGACACAAGAACCTTGGCATCTTCTTTGATTACATTCCTGCTCTTCTCATATTGGTTTGGAAATACTATTACCTCTCCTTGACCTACCAGATCCTCAACAGTTATAAAGGCCATGGTCTTATTATTTGAAGTGTATTTTATATTAACATTTGTTATCATTCCACCAATTACGATGTGTGAATTATCCTTGGCCTTACACTCTCCAGTAGTGTTATCAATTATCAGATCACTAATTGGATTAGTCACATTCGCCTTCATAATATCCTGATAACCCTCAAGAGGATGGCCACTAATGTAAATGTTAAGAGCCTCCTTCTCGAATTCAAGAATAGTCTCCTTGTCGTACTCAGGCAGATTAGGAATGGATA
Organism: uncultured Lachnospiraceae bacterium; assembly: GCA_905234245.1. Taxonomy (GTDB): domain Bacteria; phylum Bacillota; class Clostridia; order Lachnospirales; family Lachnospiraceae; genus RUG191. Next base: position 25,312 of record CAJOGN010000031.1, on the reverse strand, counting down.
TCTCGAACTGCTTCCTGCTATCATCAGATACAATATCAAGAAATGACATCTGGCCTTCAATAGATTTCTTCTTCTCAGAATTGATGCTATCGAGAATCCTAACATATACAGAAAGCATCTGTCGTCTGTTAGCATCCAATCCATCTAGAGCTCCAGCCTTGATAAGATTCTCAATGGCTCTCTTATTAATATCCGAACCATTGACGCGACTTATGAAATCAGCAATCCCCGTATATAATCCATTATCATTTCTCTCTGCAACAATCCTGTCAATTACGTTGCGACCTACACTCTTAATTGCATACATACCATATCTAATACCGTCAGGGTCTACACTAAATCGGCCTTCTCCAGAATTAACATTCGGTGGCAATACATTAATCCCCATATTCTTACAATGGAAAATGTATTCTGACACCTTAGTTGTATTGTCAATCACCGAACTCATTAGGCTGGCCATAAATTCTAATGGATAATAGCACTTAAGGTATGCAGTCTGATAAGCCACTACAGCGTAGGCTGCCGCATGGGATTTGTTAAATGCGTATTTGGCAAAATCAATCATTTTATCATATATCTCGTTGGCAACATCCTCGCTAATGCCATTATTAATACAACCTCTAACTCCTTCTTCCTCATTACCATAGACGAAGTTGGCACGTTCCTTTTGCATAACGGCGTCCTTTTTTTTGGACATGGCTCTTCTTACAAGGTCGCTTCGTCCCATGGAGTATCCAGCAAGGTCACGAACAATCTGCATTACCTGCTCCTGATATACAATACATCCATAGGTTGGCTCTAATATAGGCTTAAGCTGTGGGCAAGGATATGTAACCTTAGACTTATCACTTTTACCAGCAAGGTACTCTGGAATAAAATCCATTGGACCAGGACGATACAAGGATATACCTGCAATTACATCCTCTAATCTCTCTGGCTTAAGATCCTTCATAAAGTTCTTCATTCCAGTACTTTCTAACTGGAATATACCATCAGTCTCACCTGAACCAATAAGGTCAAATACCTTCTTGTCGTCATATCCTAACTCGTCAAAATTAATGGATACATCTGGGTAAGTACTTTCTATCATCTTAATTGCATTATCAATAACTGACAAAGTACGAAGACCTAAGAAGTCCATCTTAAGAAGACCTAATTCTTCAATGGTTGTCATTACGAATTGAGTTGTAATTGTTCCATCCTGCGCTCTTGCAAGTGGCACATATTCTTCCATTGGCTTCTGTGAGATAACGACACCTGCCGCATGCATGGATGTATTCCTTGGAAGCCCCTCTAGCCTCATGGCCATATCAAGAAGATGCTTTACAGTCTCGTCCTCATTATACATCTGTAGCAATTCTGGATTCTTCTCTAAGGCACCCTTAATTGTAATCTTAAGCTCTTTTGGAATACTCTTGGCAATCTTGTCTACAAAAGCATAAGGAAGGTCTAGTACACGACCTACATCACGAATAACATTTCTTGCAGCAAGAGTTCCAAATGTAACAATCTGGGTTACGCAATCCTTGCCGTATTTGTCTACGACATAATCAATAACCTCGCCTCTTCTCTCATCAGAAAAGTCGATATCAATATCTGGCATGGACACACGTTCCGGATTAAGGAAACGCTCGAACAACAGGCTATACTTAATTGGATCTATATCAGTAATTCCTGTTGTATATGAGACAAGGGAGCCTGCCGCAGAACCTCTTCCTGGCCCAACTGGTATATCATGCTCTCTGGCAAAGTTGATAAAATCCCATACAATCAGGAAATAGTCTACATATCCCATCTTGCGAATTACATCTAATTCATATTCTAGATTAGGAAGAAGCTCTTCATGTCTGTCAGGGTATCTTCGCTCTAATCCCTCTTTGCATAATTTATTCAGATAGGTCCATGAGTCGTAGCCCTCAGGCACTTCAAAATGTGGCAGCTTCGTTACGCCAAATTCTATATCAACATTACACCGGTCTGCTATCTTAACAGTATTGTCAATAGCCTGTGGTGCATACGGGAAAAGAGAGCGCATCTCATCTTCACTCTTAACATAATACTGACCACCCTCATATCTCATTCTGTCTTCATCAGCAACCTTCTTACCTGTCTGAATACAGAGCAAGATATCGTGAGGTACTTCGTCCTCTGCAAATGTATAATGCACATCATTAGTGGCAACAAGCTCTATTCCTGTCTCCTGGGAAATCCGCAATAATCCTTGGTTTACGTCTTGTTGAGTCATGATTCCATGGTCTTGCAGCTCCAGATAATAATTGCCTTCTCCGAAGCAGTCCCTATGCCATAAAGCAGCCTTCTTGGCTTCTTCATATTGTCCCATCTGAAGCAATCTTGCCACCTCTCCAGCAAGACAGGCACTAAGACAGATAATGCCCTCATGATATTTTGCAAGAATCTCTCTATCAACTCTTGGCTTGTAATAAAAACCATCAATGAATCCAGCTGATACGATTTTCATTAGGTTACTATAACCCTCATTGTTCTCCGCTAACAAAATAAGGTGATAATATTTGCTCTCATTATCATCTGCGGACTTATCGAATCTGGAACCTGGAGCCACGTATACCTCGCAACCTAAGATAGGCTTAATCCCTTCCGCCTTAGCCGCCTTGTAGAAATCAATAACACCATACATTACACCATGGTCTGTTATGGCTGCAGAATCCATCCCAAGTGCTTTTACCTGACGAACATATTCAGTTATCTTGTTAGAACCATCCAGTAGAGAGTACTCTGTATGGACGTGTAAATGTGTAAAAGACATAGAATTCCTTTCTTATAAGTTATTCACAAGAAGAGTCACATATCAACAATAATGGCCTGTCTGTGGTGGATAACTACAAAATGTGTAATCGAGAATCAACAAGGAGCAAACCACGCATTTACGGGGTTTCGACAAATCAAGGGCTAGGTGTGAACTAATACTTTATTAGTCCTCGCCCAGCCCCTTTACTCGCCACGAAACTATATTCAGGTTATGTTTTATTTTGAATCAACAAACTTCTGAATGTTGGAAGCGTTAACATATTTCTTAGATCTGTCACCATTGACAACTACTAATGTAGGTGCTTGCATGATACCGAACTTCTCTGTCATATCTGTCTCTTCCTCAGCATCTACAAGTACATAATCCTCATCGCTTAACATCTCTTTTGCTAATGCACAATTAGGACATGTCTTGGTTGTGAACAGATACTTAACTGTTGTAGAAGATGCTCCTTCAACATCAAGATTCTGTGTAACCTCTGTCTGAACCTTGGCAGGCTTTCTCTTCATAATTGAATGCTCTATATCATACATCTTACGATTCTTATATTCCTGACTCTTACCCTCATTCCAGTTCTGAACCGGTCTGTAGTATCCGGTAATTCTTGAATAAACCTCTGTAGGAGCTCCACAATGAGGACAAGTTGTTGTCTCCCCTGCAAGATAACCATGCTCCTTACATATAGAATATGTAGGAGATAATGTGTAATAAGGTAATCTATAATTCTCAGCTATTGTCTTAATTAAGTTAGCTGCTGACTTCCAATTAGCCATCTTCTCACCAAGGAATGCATGGAATACAGTTCCTGATGTATATAATGTCTGAAGTCCGTCTTGAATATCAAGTGCATCAAATATATCAGATGTATACTCAACAGGCAGATGAGAGCTGTTCGTATAGAAAGGAGTATCTCCTTCGAATCCTGCTGTAATAATATCAGGATACTTAGCTCTATCATGCTTAGCTAATCTATATGTTGTTGACTCAGCTGGAGTAGCCTCTAAGTTGTAAAGGTCACCATACTGCTCCTGATAGTCTGACAGGCGCTCTCTCATATGATTAAGAACATCCTGTGTGAACTTCTGTGTCTCTTTGTGAGTAAGGTCCTTCTTAAGCCATTTAGCATTAAGTCCCACTTCATTCATACCGATAAGTCCGATTGTTGAGAAATGGTTGTTAAATGTACCAAGGTATCTCTTAGTATATGGATATAATCCTTCTTCAAGAAGTCTTGAGATAACTCCTCTCTTAATCTTAAGAGATCTAGCTGAGATATCCATTAATCTGTCAAGTCTGTTGTAGAAATCTTCCTCATTCTTAGCAAGATATGCAATACGAGGCATATTGATTGTAACAACGCCAACAGAACCGGTGCTCTCTCCTGAACCGAAGAATCCACCTGACTTCTTACGAAGCTCTCTTAAGTCAAGACGTAATCTACAGCACATAGATCTAACATCGCTTGGCTCCATATCAGAATTGATATAATTAGAGAAATATGGTGTACCATACTTAGCTGTCATCTCGAATAACAGCTTGTTATTCTCTGTATCTGACCAATCGAAGTCTCTTGTGATTGAATATGTTGGAATTGGATACTGGAAGCCTCTTCCGTTAGCATCACCCTCAATCATAACCTCGAGGAATGCCTTGTTAATCATATCCATTTCTTTCTTACAATCTTTGTATTTGAAGTCTTGCTCTTCTCCTCCTACGATTGCAGGTAACTCTGCAAGGTCATTAGGAACAGTCCAGTCAAGAGTTATATTAGTAAATGGAGCTTGTGTACCCCAACGAGATGGTGTATTGACGCCATATACAAATGATTCTATACATTTCTTAACGTCGTCATACTCTAAATTATCTATCTTAACAAATGGTGCAAGATATGTATCAAAAGATGAAAATGCCTGTGCTCCTGCCCACTCATTCTGCATAATACCAAGGAAGTTAACCATCTGGTTACATAGAACAGAAAGGTGTGATGCAGGTGCTGAAGTAATCTTACCTGAGATTCCTCCAAGACCTTCTGTAATTAATTGCTTAAGTGACCAACCAGCGCAGTATCCTGTTAACATCGAAAGGTCATGAATATGGATATCTGCGTTTCTGTGTGCGTCTGCAATCTCGTCATCATAGATCTCAGATAACCAATAATTAGCAGTTACAGCACCGGAATTAGAAAGGATAAGACCACCAACTGAATATGTTACAGTTGAGTTCTCCTTAACTCTCCAGTCCTCAACCTTAACATAGCTATTAACCACATCCTTGTAATCTAATATGGTGTTCTTCATATTGCGCATCTTCTCGCGCTGTCTACGATATAAGATATAAGCCTTAGCTACATCTGTATAACCTGTAGACTCTAATGTCTTCTCAACACTATCCTGAATGTCCTCAACGCTCACCTTGTTATCCTGAATCTTCTCTTGAAAATCAGAAGATACACGAAGTGATAAAAGACCGATAATGTCATCATTGTAAGACTTGTTAGTTGCATCAAATGCCTTGGCGATTGCGTCATTGATCTTGCCAAGGTTGAACTCTGTTACTTCTCCATCTCTCTTAACTACTTCAAACATTTTCAACTCCTAAAAAATAATATTTTTGTTACTAAATGGCGATACTTTACCTTGTATCGCCGACGTAAAAATATTGTATCACTCAATTTGTTCTCCGTCAACACCCAAAACACAATATATAGGGGTTTATTTTTTTGGCATAGTGTATATATTGTAGAATTTTCCCATCAAAAAAGTCCCATAACATCGTGGATTATGGGACTTAGTGTGTATTTTTTACTATATTTTGTAGGCATAATTTCGGCAATTTAACCAACTATTATAGCCTGGTGGAAATGAAGGTTTTCTCCCTATCCATATCTACATCTTGTGGATAGAGCTCTAAAAACTCAATACATGAATTAAATGCATCTTCAAATCTTCCTAAGGCTTCAAGCGCTGCAACCTTGTTCCTAAGTAAATCCTTCTTATTATTCACAACAAGCTTGCCTAAGCCCTGCTCAACGTACTCAAGAGCTACATCTGGATGATTCCTCTTAAGCTCCATTGATGCAATTGCATTACAGGCTAGCGCACTAATAGTATCCTTAGACTTGTATTCTTCAAGGAGCTTATCACATTTTAACTCATCCCCCTGCTGCAAATACAAATTAGCAAGATATATATTAGCATCCTCTGCGCCCTTGTCATCTGCCTTCTTGAAAGCAGTCTCTGCCGCGTCATATTGCTTCATAAGAGAATATATTCTGCCTCTTGCAAGGCAATCATCAGCTGACTCTCCACTCTTCTCTAAGGCGATATTAAGGAATTCTTCTCCTTCCTTAATGAAATTATTAGCCGCAAGATTCTCGTATATGGCAATATACAAATCATAATCTTCTTCGTCTAGCTTAACAGCCGCCTTGTAATCATTCAAGGCCGTTGCCTTCTCACCACTCTTAAGATATACGCTTCCACGAAGGAACAGAGGATTAGGGTCGTCTTCATCATAATTCGCAAGTGCAGTATATGTCTTAATAGCGCCTTCGTAATCACCACTATTATACTGTGCAGCTGCTTTATAATAGGAAATGTCTATCTCCTTATCTCCCACTCTGCCTTCAGCTAGTGTCAGACCTTCATTAAGAAGCTCTATAGCCTGTGCATAGTTGCCTTCACTCATATATTTTGAAGCGTTGCCTATTATTATGTCCTGCCTTTGTGCCTTGGTGGTACATCCTCCTGCAATAGCAGCAAGGCCTAATACCAAGACTAATCCAAGTAATTTCTTATAAGTGTTCATCTCTCTCAACCTTGTCATAATGCTTTAAGAATATTGGCTCCATAGCTGCCATCAGCTTCATGTCAAGATTGAACATATATACAAGGAAAGTAAGTAGGAACAATCCAACAATTACTGCTGCTATAACAATAAGTGCTATTACCCATCCACTCATAGTCTTCTCTCCTTTCGTTACATCAATTCCATTCTTTACACTTTCAAGCTTCTCTTTATATTCAATTAAATCCTTGATTCTTTGTTTTTTCTTACTCATATTACTTTGCCATTCCTTTTTGACGTGCAAACTCTGCTGCTCCAAGTGCTCCCATAAGCTGAGGATCAATTGGTAAATCAATAACCTTAAGCTTAAGTACCTTCTCAATCGCTTCCTTAAGACCATCGTTCTTAGCACAACCACCTGTTAATGTAATCTTATCAACAGCGCCTGCCTTCTTAGCCATTACGAAACATCTCTTAGCTACTGACAATTCAATTCCAGCTGCAATCTCATCCATTGGCTTTCCTTCACCAACTAGAGAGATAACTTCAGATTCGGCAAATACTGTACACTGAGCTGTAATTGGAATAACATTCTTAGCCTTAAGAGATAGCTTAGAGAAATCACTAAGTGACATCTCAAATGCTCTTGCCATAGCCTCGAAGAATCTTCCTGTACCAGCTGAACATTTGTCATTCATAGCGAAATTCTTAACTGTACCGTCTGTATCAACAGCGATACCCTTAACATCCTGTCCACCGATATCAATGATAGCTTTGACAGTAGGGTCAGCCATATGTACACCCATTGCGTGACAACTAATCTCTGATATATTCTCATCGGCAAAAGGAACCTTGTTACGTCCATAACCTGTTCCCACGAGATAATCTAAGTCCTTAGCATTCTTAATATCAGGAACCTGCTCTATCGCTTTGTCAAGTGACTCCTGGCAGCTTTGTACTGAGTTGATTCTACTCTTGAGTGTAACATCAGCTACCATCTTGCCATTTTCATCAATAATTACACATTTCGTATATGTACTTCCTGAATCACAACCACCATAATACTTCATATCAATATCTCCTTAATTATAATATGTTAGAATTAGTACGAATTCTCGTCCTCTAAAATCTCAAGTGTAGGGTCAACCGGCTCTTCGCGCATAACAGTTCTCATATATCTGTTAACATCATCACGAACACCCTGTCTTGATACTACACGAGGGTCGAACAATTGATGCTGAACCCACATGAGATGAATTCCCTTCTCTCTTGCTTTCTCCTCGAACTGACCATGCATACCATCTAAGGCCTTACATGTAATGTGCTCCCATAATATTACCATGTCTGCATTGAATTCCTCACAGAACTCCCACAATTCGTCAAGCAATACCTTGTAACCACCATGGGTTCTGTTACGCATAATCATGTTCTCCTGAAGCCAAGCCATATCGTAGATAGCCTGCTCTCTGTTCTCAGGTGTATCCTCTTCAGCAAGGACTCTTGTACTAACCATAGATAACATATCTGTAAGAGGAATAATTCCCCAACAGTTCTGTAACCAGATTAAGAAATCGAAATAATAATGAGATTGAACACCCCAGATAATCGCTCTGTGACGATATTCCTTGGCTGCCATCTTCTTCTCTCTATATGCTTTCTCAGCTAATGCTGTTATCTTCTTGTCAGCATCGGCAAATGCCTGTACACGACCGCATATCGCCATATAGTTAGTCTCGGTATAAAGTGCCAGGTTAGAGCCGAATACCTGAGGATAATCGGTCTTGTTCATATCCAGCCACTCTTGTCTGCAGCGCGTAGCCAGATTAACTCGCTTCGCACACTCGAAGTAAGCCTTCCAATCCCACTTGGCATCTGTATTCTCTTCTACGAACTTGATACAATTTCTAATCTCTTGAGCCGCATATTCTTGTACATCATCCTCTCTATGACGAAGAGGTGCTGCAAGCTGAAAACAGGGAACTCCTTCTTCCAGTTCGAGACGTTTAGAGATAACACCATTACCAAGTAGCGAACCATCACAGGTTGTATTACACTGAACTGCAGCTCTTCCAATCTGCGGTGCATCACCTGCAATAGATATACCTGCCTCTGCTGCCGGCATAGGACATACATCACCGGGCATACCATATTCCTGGATGAGGTCAAGGTAGTATTCCATAGAATGCTGATTAAGAAGCACCGGTACATATGTAGATATTGTCTCTCTGCTCAGTACCTCCAAATCAGGGAATCCCATCATTGGTGCTGTCATCTCATTCTCATCAACAAGGAGAACCTTCTTATTATATTCTCTGTTGTTACCTGTTCTTGCATCAGCCTTGAATACCTTGTCAAGAAGCTTGGCAACGTCATCTGTAATAAGGTCGAACTCTGTACGGGCAATTCTTAGATGCTCACCTCTAAGTCCCTGTGTATGTCTGTCTGTCATCATTGGAACAGCCAGATAATTAGCCATCCATCTATAACGAAACATAGCCTTAACATTACGAGGCTTAACTACGAACTTACCAAGAATCATCAAAATCTTAAGCCAGCATTTGTAATCATACATTGTATCCTTAAGGCCACGCCACTCACGACGTTTTCTAACTTTACCACCTGGAATATAGAAATTACCCAGGTTCTTGCCGCCTATATCTCTTTCTTTACTCTTCTTACCCATTATTTCGCACCTCCCTGGATTTTCTTAATCTCAATACTTTCCACGAAAGCTTGAACTCTTGTACGCATTTGTCCTGACATACCAAGTGCATAAGGTCTGTCAACCATAAGCACAGGATAATTATAATCGTCACGAAGTACTGCTGTACCAACCATTCTCTCATAAGCCCATGGGTCGCAGAACTTCATTTGCTCATATATAATACCATCAGCATTATATTCCTTAGCGATGTCAGCAACGTATTCCTTACGCTCAACAATCTTCTTCTGATTCATATAACGAGGGCACTGACCTCTGTCCATGTAGGCTCTACATACCTGTGTCAAAGCATCCTCTTTATCATTAAGTATAATTGGGTCTCTTCCAGGAAGGGAACCGTAGCAGAATCTGTCAGCACATACATAAGCACCAGAGTCCTCTACCAGCTTGATTACATCAACGTCGTCAACCTCGGAACCTACGAAGACAACTCTTGCTCTGTGCTTTGTCTTGTCAGGCTCTCTATTCTTAACCTCTTCTAAAGTCTCATATAACTTATCAAGAATTAAATCCTTAGGAACAACGTATGTAACCATTGTAATAATATGATATTCGTAACCAGTAATTCTTGGATACTCTTCCTTCCTAAAGTCACCAAGTTCTCTGATTATCTTACATACCTTATTATGAAGGTCAACTGCTTTCCTTATTGCCTCATCAGAAGTATCTACCCCAAACTTCTCCTTCATAGGCTTAAGGATGTGATTCTCACATTGAAGCTTGTATAAAGCCAATCCATTATCGTCAGCCTTCATTGGAATCTCCATATATTCATAGAAGAAATCAGGCTTATCAATAACCTTCAGAAGCTCCATATTCTCTATACATCTATTAAGCATAGAGCAACCATCAGGAGTAACTATTCCGTCGGCAAAATTAAATCCACCTTCCATAGCACGCTCTAATAATGCTCTTGTATACTCGCATAGAAAGCTAGTCATATAATATGTACTCATATCAAGACTTCCTGTTCTAGGGGCACGTAAACGTACAGAAAAAGCCCCATCCAAGTTACAAAGTGGTTCAGGAATATTCTCACAAACAGTCGCCAAACACTTTCTACCCTGGCTTTGGGCTTCCCTAATCAAATCGTTATGAGCATCATCAAGCAGCTTCTCAAAATAATATAAGTGCTTTAAATCCTTCATAATCCCTCCTTAATACATATAAACTTCTCCATATCAATATAATAAATTGTAACATATTGATAAAAACATAACAATAAATATCTACAATTTATATTATTTTGTATAAAAATTACATGTCGTTCTCTTGCTTTTCGTCAGCGGAATCTGTATTTCCATCTACATCCGCGCTACTTACATTTTCACTCTTCTTATGAGCATCTGTTATCTTCTTATATGCAATAGAACCAACGATATATGCCACAATTATAACAGCCATTATTATAATGAAGATAGTGTATTTCTGTTCTCCCACTGCATTGCCCCCTATAGCCGACATTAAGATGGCCGGGAATCTTCCTACAGCATTGATAAATGCGAAATACGGAATCGACAGCTTAGTAAGTCCGGCTGCATAGCACATAAGATCCTTGGGAAGTCCTGGTATAAGATAGAAGAAAAACATAAAGGCCTTGGATTTGGAGTTATTCTGTAGGAATGACAAATTCTCTACCTTCTCTCTGTCTGCAAATATCTCTACAAATTTCATTCCGAATTTCTTAACGAAGGCAAATATGATTACTGATGCTGACGTCATGGCGAAGTCACATATTAAGGTTCCCTTAACTACGCCAAATGCATATCCTGCTGCTATCTCGAAGGGTCCACCTGGAATTATTGCAAGAAACACCTGCACCATATTGATTCCTATAAAGGCAAGCACTCCAAGAAAGCCGTATGAATCCACCCACTCTCTGAATTTCTCTGGCTCAGATACGAATTCAAGCAGTGGTCTTCCTACGAAATATGTAAGGGCAGCAAAAAAAGCTACCACCAATACAGCAGTAACTATTGCCACTATTTTCTTTTTCTTCTTAACATCTTGTTCTTCCATTATCTATTTTATTCCTAATAAATTATATTCTCAGATCAAACCAGGTCATTGCCCTCGCTGTCAGTTGTAATTGCCGTGTCACACAGAATGCATAGCCCTTCAATAAATCCCCAGATTGCTCCTCCTAATATACAGGTAAGAACTGAGACAACAATCTGCGCTATTCCAACTCCAGTATATCCTAAGTAGAATCTGTGAATACCAAATGCACCTAAAAACACACCTAAAAGTCCTGCTGTAGTCTTGCTCTTAGGATCGCTAGGTCCTATATCTATATCCCTATAATATGACTTAAGGGAAGTATTATTATCATCATTATAATACTGTATTTTATTAACTCTGCTTCCACAGTACATGCAATACCTGGATTCATCCGGCACGCGCTCACCACATTTATTACATATCATAATAATGGCTCCTCCTTACCATGATATTCTAACACATTCGCAAAATATAATAAAATTCTTGAATAACAAGAATTAACTTCTCCGAAATTCTCAGTATTCGAGAATTGATTGACAACAAACTAATCTCTTAATTATGATGAACAAGAGGTATGATATGTTAAGCAAGAATAGTATATCAAATGTGTTAAAGGAATATAGGAAAAGGAATAATTATAAAGTGTCCGAGGTCGCCATATACCTTAGCAACGAGGGAAAGCCTGTAGCTGAAAAGACTGTGTATGGCTGGGAAAGTGGACAGTCTCTTCCTGATGCTGAATGCCTGATCAAATTGTGCGCGCTATATAATATCGTGAACGTTCCACGGGCATTTGGTTACAAGAACAATATTGATGCAAGTAGTCTCTCTGCTCACGAGACAGAAGTAATAAGGCGATACCGTCAGGCATCTAATATGCAAAATGCAGTTGACAGACTTCTTGGAATTGAACAGGAACATTCAAATATTTCAGCAACATAAAATTATTGCCAGCATGTAATATGCTGGCACTTTTTTGTATAGGTTAGTTTTTTGTGTAGGACAAGGTGTTAATATGGTCAACAATGTCCTCTAGTCCTTCTTCATCGAAGGACGCATAGTAGTACTCCATCTGCTCTTCATCCGTAGCTTCAAAGGAATATGGCTCAGGCCAAGTCGTGCATTTTAGCTTTACCTTTTCATTTTCATCTTCTTCCTTCTCAATTCTGTACCTGACTCCCTTATAGCTTCCATGAAATGGGGACTTCTTATAGAATTCTAATGATAATATCTCTTTTCTTTCTAACATATCTGTCTATTCTTAATCCTTCATAATACTAATCAACATTTATCTATTATGTTATCTTCCTATTTATAAAGTGTCAAGCATTATCAATAACTACTTTTTTTATAAGGAAAAAAATGTTAAAATTCTCTTATAGTTAATAAACCACGTACGAAAAATGAGGATGTGCTATGAAGAAAAGGATTAAAGTATTATTAAGTTTATGTATGATTTTTACTCTTGCTTTAACATTTGCGGCGCCAGCATTTGTTAATGCAGCTGATGACTCCACACCGAACAAGCATTATCAGGATTGGATGTCATTAATCCCAGATAAGACTAAGATTAGCTCTATATCAATACCGGGAACCCACGACAGTGCAACACAGTATTGTACTCTTCCATACTGCACAAGCTGTCAGGATACTTCCATAAAAGAGCAGCTTCAAGACGGTTACCGCTATCTCGATGCCAGGTTAAAGATTGATTCAGACAAGGAAGGATTTATCTTTATTCATGGCGGCTACAAATGTAAAGAAAGCATATGGCCTTGGGCAAAAAATGTCACTTCTAAAGTTGTCTTAAATGATTTATACCAATTCCTTCAGGACAATCCTACAGAAACCATTATCTTCGCAGTTAAGTTAGAGGATTCTAATGACGATGTTGCAACAGCCCAAAGAATCCTATTAAACGAGATAAAAGATAATCCTGATAAATGGTATACAAAGAATACTATTCCTACTCTTGGAGAAGTCAGAGGCAAGATTGTACTTGCAACAAGATTTGATGATGTCCTTAATATGGGCGAAGATGCAAACGGACTACACTTTTACTGGACAGACCAGGGCGAGAAAGAAGTAGTTGATATGCCTTACGCTTTATCAATGATGAATGCTAACGAAAGACTTTGGGTACAGGACAGATATAAATATTCTATCCAGAGCAAATTCGACGCATTCAAGGAAGGCATTGAGAATTGCCAGGCAGGTGATGATGCAATCTTCATTAACTTCCTGTCACTATCAGGGCAGGGCTTAATTCCTCACCCTAAGGGAAATGCTGATTCACTTAACAGAATGTTCAAGGAAATGAAATTACAAAATAATACAAGCTATGGAATAATCGTTCTCGACAGAGCCGACAAAGAAATGGCTGCCAAGGTGTTCGAGACTAATTTCTAAATAATAATTAAGAGAGGATTAAACTATGCCACAATCAAACCCAATGGCAGGGGAAGTATACCGTCACTCCAAAGGAAAAATGTATAAGGTTCAGGGAATAGCTGTCCATTTTGAAACAGGGGAGGCTATGGTTATATACCAGGAGATGTATGGAGACAATATAACTTATGTCAGACCGTACGAATCCTTTATTGAGAATTTTACATTTACTCCTACGGGAATACAGCCTGATGATACTCCTATGGGAGTACAGCCTGATGATACTCCTACAGAGAAAGAGCCGCAGGAATCGCCAATGCTTAGATTCCTTGATACTGATGATTTTGATGAAAAATACGAGATACTGTGTAACATACCAAAGGCTGACATTGATGATGTATTAGTAGATAATCTTGCTGTTACACTTGATGTTGTAATTCCAGATGGTCCTATAGAGCAGCGTTTTGCAGAACTCAAGACATGTGTCAGGACCAGAAAAAAATATGAAAGCTTAAGGTTAAGATAATCTAACAACAAATAAAAGCCACCGTATGTCAGCGCAGTAAATCTGCACGCTCATAAAGAAAATCGCTTTGCAGATTTCTGCCGCTGACATCCGGTGGCTTTTTTTACATAGACTATCCTTGCAAATCTCTTTGCTGTCTGTCCATGTCTTCTACTACGATGTCATAGATTTCACCATGTGTTCTGCAATATGATAATACATCCCATGGCTCATTGGTATGATAGTGGATTTTGATGATTGCCTTCTCACCGAAGTCGTCCTCGCCACTGTCAGCAGCAACAACCATACTGTCACCCTTGATATTGCTAAGAAGATAATCTCTAATCTCATCTAAGAGATCATCTGCAACATCGTCAGCATCTTCTCCATCTTCTACATACTGATCAAGCAATA
>CAJOGN010000031.1:0-10654 GCA_905234245.1 uncultured Lachnospiraceae bacterium | reverse complement strand
TTTTAATTAGTATTGTGACATATTCTTCATCTCTTCGAACAACTCTATGTCAGACTGTTTAACCTTCATATTAGTAGTTATCTTCTCTTCTCCTGGCTTGGTAACAGAGATTTCAATTATTGTTCCCTCTTCTACCTTGCTTCCTAATACTGTCTGAAAGAAGCTTACTACCTTAGGGTGATTGGACCTGAATGTATTAAATGCAGCCATTATCTTCATAGGATTCATACTTTTTACCTCCTAGAGTCTTGTTGTTACAAATATATCATATATAGACTTAATTGCCTTCTCAAAATCATCATTTTCAACACCAATAATAATATTAAGCTCACTTGATCCCTGGTCAATCATACGAACATTAACATTAGCATGGCTTAAGGCAGCAAATATTCTACCTGCTGTACCTCTTGTTGATTTCATACCACGTCCAACAACGGCTATAAGAGCTAAGTCTGATTCAATCTCCACAGAATCCGGATCAGTTAATCTGTGAATTGTTGATACAACCTTCTGTTCCTTAGTCAGGAATTCATCCTCATGAACAACTACTGTCATAGTATCAATGCCTGATGGCATGTGCTCGAAGGAAATGTTGTTTTCCTCAAACGCCTGTAGCACCTTGAAGCCAAAACCAATCTCAGCATTCATTAAAGCCTTCGTAATTGAAACCGCACAAAAGCCCCTCTTACCAGCAATACCTGTAATAACATATTCTGGCTTATGGGCTGTACTCTCAACAATCCATGTTCCGTCATCCTCAGGCCTGTTGGTATTCCTAATATTAATAGGTATTCCAGCGGACCTTACAGGGAAGATCGCATCCTCATGAAGAACTGATGCTCCCATATAAGACAGCTCCCTAAGCTCCCTATATGTAATCATATCTATTCCCACTGGATTCTCTATAATCCTTGGGTCAGCAGCAAGAAATCCTGATACATCAGTCCAGTTCTCATATACATCCGCTTTGATTGCACCTGCAATAATTGAACCGGTTATATCTGAACCTCCTCTGGAAAATGTCGTAACCTGACCTTCCTTGTCACTACCATAAAAGCCAGGAATTATTGCATGCTTCTTGTCCTTAAGACATTCTGCTACTCTCTTCTCTGTCTTATATGAATTAAGTCCATGTTCTTCATTGAAGAATATGATATCCTTAGGGTCAACAAAATCATATCCAAGATATTTAGCCATAACAAGTCCGTTAAGATATTCTCCTCTACTTGCAGCAAAATCTTCTGTAGGATTATATTCTAATTCAGCTTTAATCTCTTTGAATTCATCATCAAGAGAGAAATCCTTAAGTTCAAGCCCCTCTATTATGTCATCATATCTCTTCTTAATCTTCTTAATCTGGTTGTCAAGATTCTTGCCCTTGGCTGCTAATTTGTATAGCTTGATGAGCATATCCGTTACCTTGGTATCATCATCGAATCTCTTACCAGGCGCAGAAGGAATAATATATCTTCTGTCTGAATCTGCCTTTATAATTTCTGCTACCTTCTTAAACTGAGTCGCGTCAGCTAGAGAGCTACCTCCGAACTTTACTACTTTAGTCATAATAACCTCTTCTCTTCTTCCTAATTAAATCTCATAAATCTCTGTGTCAAATGATAACACTTTATTGATATAAACCTACCAATTGCTCCTGGCCACGTAACTGCCTGGCCAAATATTCCAAAACGCATATGCAAAAAGGTTTTCATATCCTTTTCTTTTACGTAATTCCACAGCCTCTTAATTTTGGCATAATTCTTAGGGTCTTTTGACACATGTGCCAGACTGGTAGAGATAACAGTAATCATCTCAAGATAGCCTAACATATACGCCCTAAGGTGTGGCTCCTTCACATCCTCGAATAGGTTAAATGCGTCAATCATTCGATAATTAACAGCAAGCTGCTGGTCAAGCCTTCTAATCATGGTCTGCTCTGTAATGGACTGACCTTCTCTTCCAATATAATATCTATATAGATTAACATTAAGATAATACAATTTCTTAACGTAAGGCAGTGGCTCATACACGAACAGGTTGTCTACATAAAATGTGTGCTCTGGCAATCTAAGATTGATGTCACGAAGCAACTGTGTTCTGTAAGTTACAGCATGCATTAGGATTGTAAATCCCTTGATATTATGCTTCATATCCTCCCAGCCAATTACTTTGTCTGATGGGAAAAGAGCACTAAATATCATCCTTCTTTGGTGATTAATAGATGGCTTCTCATATACGAAATTCGTAAGGAACATATCTACCATCTGGTCATTTTCAACCAGGCTAGCTAAGGTCTTAAGATACTCCTTATAAGCCCTCTTCTCGAACCAGTCATCAGAATCAAGCACCTTGAAGAAGATACCCTTAGCATTGTCAATCCCTGTATTGACTGCGCTTCCATGACCACCATTTTCCTTATGAATAACATTTACAATATCAGGATATCTCTTAGCATACTTATCAGCAATAGCTGCTGTATCGTCTGTGGAACCATCATCCACAATAAGAACCTCAACCTTATCTCCCCCTGGGAGTACACTTCTTATTGCCTTGTCCATATAATCCTGTGAATTGTAGCAAGGAATTGTTATAGTTAGTAATTTCTGATTCATTAGTTTTCTACTCCACCTTACTGTCTCGACATCTCGATTGATTTATCTATACAAGCCTTCTCAGCTGCAATAATTGCATCTCTAAAGCCTTGTCTTTCTAATGCGGCAACACCTTCTATTGTTGTTCCTCCTGGGGAACAAACTGCGTCCTTAAGTTCACCTGGATGTATGTTGGTCTCAAGAACCATTTTAGCAGAGCCAAGAACGGACTGAGCCGCGAACTTATAAGCCTGACTTCTTGGCATGCCAGCAAGCACTGCCCCATCAGCCATTGCCTCAATTAACATATATATGTATGCAGGTGATGAACCGCTTACTCCAATAACAGCATCCATAAGCTTTTCATCTACAAATTCTGCCTGACCGAAGCTTTCGAATATCTTAAGGGCCAGCTCTTTGTCCTCATCAGTGACATTGGCATTAACACATAAAGCCGACATTGCTTCACCCACAAGTGCTGGGGTGTTAGGCATAGAACGAATTAGCTTGATGTCTCTGCCAAACAGGCTATTGCTAGAGAACATTTCCTCGATTTTACTAATAGTCATTCCTGCCGCAATTGATATAATAAGCGGCATCTTGTTTTCTGGAATTGCCTTACTCACTTCAGGAATAACCTCTGGAAATACATTAGGCTTAACAGCTAAAAATATCACATCACATTTCTTAGCCACATCAGCATTTCCCACAATTGCAACACCGAACTCTTCTGTAATTCTGTCCTTAGAGCTCTCAGAACGACATGATACTAGCACATCGCTCTTATCATATAATCCGGCATCAAGAATTCCTGACAGAATACTTGAGCCCATATTGCCACATCCGATAAAACCAATTTTCTTAGCCATATCCAACCTCTACTTATTCTCAAGTAACTTCTCAATAGTTGCCAACTTAACACATACTGTAAATATCTTAGCTGCCGCTTCTAAGTCCTTCATTGATGGATAAGAAGGAGCAATTCTTATAACTGAATCCTTAGGGTCCTTGTGATATGGGAAAGGTGCGCCTGCTCCTGTAAGTACAACTCCTGCCTCCTTGGCAAGGTCAACTATTCTATTAGCACAGCCTTCCATAGCATTAAATGCCACAAAGTATCCGCCCCTAGGCGCATTGTATGTGCCGCAACCTGTGTCCTTGATTTCTTCATCTAATATCTTAATAACAAGCTCGAACCTAGGTCTAAGCTCTGTTGCTAACACCTTCATATGCTCAAGGATTCCATTCTTATCCTTAAAATATCTTACATGGCGAAGCTGATTAATCTTGTCAGGACCAATAGTCTGCTTAGTAAGAGTCTTCTTAATGTCCTCGATATTCTCCTGTGAAGTAGCCATAGCAGATATTCCGCCACCAGCAAAGCTTATCTTAGATGTTGAGCAGAACTCATATACAAGATTAGGATTGCCTGCCTTGGCACATTCCTCAATAATATCCGGAATATCAATCACCTCATCATATAGGTAGTGAACTGCATAAGCATTATCCCAATAAATTCTAAAATCCTTAGCCTTAGGCTTTAGGTTAGCGAATCTTCTTACAACCTCATCAGAATATACTACTCCACCTGGGTTAGAAAACTTAGGAACACACCATATTCCCTTAACAGCCTCGTCCTCACTAACATATTTCTCAACTAAGTCCATATCAGGACCGTCATCATTCATTGGGATATTGATCATCTCAATGCCAAATGTCTCCGTAACACCAAAGTGTCTGTCATATCCTGGGACAGGACATAAGAATTTGACCTTATCAAGCTTGCACCATGGAGTAGATTCCATAATACCAAATGAATGTGCTCTAGCGATAGTATCATACATAATATTAAGTGAAGCATTGCCTGATACAATAACATTTTCAGGCTTAGTATCCATAATGGACGCCATAAGCTCCTTGGCTTCAGGAAGTCCATCTACAAGTCCATAATTTCTAGTATCAAAGCCATTAGAAGCATGAATATCATCCTTAGATGTAACAGCATCAAGAATAGGCATACACTTGTCAAGCTGGTCTGATGATGGCTTACCTCTCGACATATCCAGCTTAAGCCCCATATCCTTGTACTCTTTGTACTTGGCTTCTACCTTAGCCTTTTCTTCTAACAATTCGTCTTTCGACATCTTAGTGTAATCCTGCATTTTTCTTTTTTCCTTTTCTAAATATAGTTAACCCAATATATTTTACACTATTTCAGCTTTCATTACATTTATTTTTTACACAAAATTTCCTGCGCAAATGTAGTGTAGTAGGTAATGTTGACAAAACAAGTTTGTCAACCTTGTGTTAAAAAGAGCCATCTCTGACATCACTCTTTAATCTAGGCAGGTTTTAATCATTGACTTTTCTACGTTTTTATAATAATATTAGTTCATAAGAAACGAAGTTTACTACCGTACAGTCAACGACTCAAGCGGCTTGCTCGTTTCTTTTTTTGTTGTCACCAAATCATATAAATATAACTTTCCATCTATGTCTCTTCTAATTAGGATACGCGTTCTAAAAATATTATACCTTTCCAAAACATCATCTTCATCGTAAATAGGAATTCCAAATCTTGCATAATACCTATACCAACCGTATTTAGCCTTATTTCCATGCCTATTATTATAATCGGGAGTCTCCTTTTTATCAGATGCGATTTCAATCAACTCCTGTATTGCTGAAATCGCATTTGCTTTTGCTTTTTCATTAGCTCCCCTTGCTTTTTTCGTATCATTTGAATGAGCGTACTCATCCGGAAAATCCGAGGCAATATACACCACTTCAGTTGTTTCTATAATCACATAACTCTTTCCTATAAACCGTTTTAAATAATCTTCTACCTTATCCCAATTTATATTTCTCCTCGATTTAAAGTGAATATCATTAATCAAAACTATCTTATTTCCATCCTGGTCAGATACAATATAGTTCTTATTTAATGCTGTTTTCTCCATAATTACACCCCCAAAATGTAAAAAAACAAATCGCTCTTTTCAAAATGGTTTTTGCAAGAATTTCTTTCCTCAAAAATAGATATCATCTTATGTGACAATTGACAAAGTGATTAAACCCATAAATCACTCCAAAGAATCTTGATTATTCTTGCTTGAATACAAATAAAATAACGCTTATTGAACTTAATGTCAATAAGCGTTTCATGGAAATGTGACAAAACAGGTTTGTCAACTTTCTTTCTTAATACGGTCCATGTGCTCCTTAAGCTTCTGCTCGTAGCCCATGTCTGATAGTTCATAGAACGTCTCCCCTACAACCTCATCAGGAAGGTACTGCTGGGGTGCATAGTGGTTCTTGTAATCATGAGCGTACATGTAGCCAATGCCACGACCTAAGTCCTTGGCGTTAGAATAATGCGCGTCCTGCAGGTATGGAGGTATGTGATATGCCGGGTTGGAAGCTACATAAGCCATAGCTTTATCAATTGCTATGACAGATGAATTCGACTTAGGGGCAAGGGCCACATAGCTTGCCGCCTGAGCTAATATAATCTGACTTTCTGGCATGCCAATTCGCTCTACTGCCTGAGCTGCTGATGTGGCAACAACTATGGCGTTAGGATCAGCATTTCCCACATCTTCTGATGCACATATCATAATTCGTCTGGCGATGAACTTAACATCCTCCCCTGCACTTAGCATTCTCGCAAGGTAGTAGATTGCCGCGTCAGGGTCAGAGCCCCTCATACTCTTAATAAATGCTGATATGGTATCGTAGTGATTGTCGCCATCCTTATCATACTTAAGGGCGCGACGCTGAATACATTCACTTGCAACATCCAAAGTGATATGAATCCTGCCATCCTTATCAGGTTCAGTTGTAAGGACACCTAGCTCAATTGCATTAAGAGCATTTCTTGCATCACCATTTGCCGCATCAGACAAGAACTCTATGGCATCATCATCAATATAGGCATTATATACCCCAAGCCCCTTCTCCTTATCCTCTATTGCTCTGACAATTAGCGTGGCAATGTCATCTGTAGACAGGGTATGAAGCTCGAATATAATCGAGCGGGAAACCAAAGCGGAGTTAACTTCAAAATAAGGATTCTCCGTAGTAGCTCCAATTAGAATCACTGTTCCATCCTCTACAAATGGAAGGAGATAATCCTGCTGGGCTTTGTTGAATCTATGAATCTCGTCGATAAAAAGTATTGTCTTCTTACCATACATTCCAAGGTTATCCTTAGCATTTTCCACAACCTCCTGCATATCCTTCTTGCCACTAGAGGTTGCGTTAATCTGCTTGAACTCAGCCTTGGTGGTGCAGGCAATTACCTTGGCCAAAGTGGTCTTACCTGTACCTGGTGGTCCATAGAAAATAATCGAGCTAATCTTATCTGCCTTAATAGCTCGATATAGCAGCTTGTCCTTGCCAATAATGTGCTCTTGTCCCACAACCTCTTCAAGTGTGGTCGGGCGAAGGCGGGAAGCAAGGGGCGACTCCTTTTTATTATTTTTTTCACGCATGTATTCAAACATATCCATAATTATGTACCTTTACCCTAATTAGAGTAATTATAGTATTGTTAACGCTCCATCAACAACATCAACTGTCATTGTTGTATCTACTGATAAGTTGCCTTCAAGAATCTTCTTGGCAGCCAGGGTCTCAACATTTCTCTGCAAATATCTCTTAAGAGGTCTTGCACCGTAGGTTGCATCATAACCATTATCAACAACAAACTGTTTTGCAGCATCTGTAAGTTCAACCCTAAGTTCTCTATCCTCGAGACGTTCATTAAGCTCATCCATAAGGATATCTACAATACTTGATACTCCTTCCTTAGTAAGTGGCTTGAACATCAGTATCTCATCTAATCTGTTGAGGAACTCTGGTCTGAAGCTTCTTCTAACCTCATTCATAACAAGCTCTTCAGCTTCTGCATTAACATTTCCAGCATCATCCATGCCCTCAAGAAGATAGCCAGAACCCAAATTAGATGTAAGAATAATTATTGTATTCTTAAAGTCAACAGTCCTACCTCTTGAATCAGTAATTCGTCCATCATCAAGGACCTGAAGGAGTACGTTAAATACGTCAGGGTGCGCCTTCTCAACTTCATCAAATAGAACAACGCTATATGGCTTACGTCTAACAGCCTCAGTAAGCTGACCGCCCTGGTCATAGCCCACATATCCCGGAGGCGCTCCAATAAGACGGGACACAGAATGCTTCTCCATGTACTCACTCATATCAATTCTAACCATATTATTCTCATCGTCAAAAAGATTCCTAGCAAGTGTCTTGGCAAGCTCTGTCTTACCAACACCAGTTGGTCCTAAGAACAGGAAGGAGCCTATTGGTTTGCCAGGGTCCTTGATACCGGCCTTAGACCTGATTATAGCTTCTGCCACCTTGTTAACAGCTTCGTTCTGACCAATAACTCTCTTATGAAGCTCATCTTCAAGATTGAGTGTCTTGTTACGCTCTGACTCAGTAAGCTTAGATACAGGAATACCTGTCCAGCGGGAAATGATTCTTGTAATCTCTTCCTCCGAAACCTTCTCGTGAACCAGAGTAACACCCTTCTTACTTAACAGCTCTTCCTGAGCCTCTAGCTCCTTCTCTAATCTAGGGAGCTCGCCATACTGAAGCTCCGCAGCACGATTAAGGTCATAGGTCTGCTCTGCCATCTTAATCTCATCACGAATATGCTCTAATTCTTCTCGAAGGCTTGTAACCTTGTTAACTGCTTCCTTCTCATTATCCCATGTGGCTTTCTTGGCATTGAACTCATCTCGAAGCTCTGCAAGCTCTTGCTCTAGTGCCTCAAGACGTTCCTTACTTAATCTATCATCCTCCTTCTTAAGAGCTGTCTCCTCTATCTCTAACTGCATAATCCGCCTGTTCATCTCATCAAGCTCTGCTGGAAGAGAATCCAGCTCTGTCTTAATCAATGCACATGCCTCATCAACTAAGTCAATTGCCTTGTCTGGAAGGAATCTATCGGAAATGTACCTGTCAGACAACTGTGCTGCAGTAACCAAGGCAGCATCCATAATCTTAACTCCATGGAATACTTCGTAGCGTTCCTTCAATCCACGAAGAATTGATATGGTATCCTCTACTGTTGGCTCGTCAACAAGTACTGGTTGAAAACGTCTCTCTAAAGCCTTATCTTCTTCAATATATTCTCTATATTCGTCTAATGTTGTGGCACCAATACAATGAAGCTCTCCCCTCGCAAGCATAGGCTTAAGCATATTACCAGCATCAAGTGCACCATCATTCTTACCAGCTCCAACAATAGTATGAAGCTCATCAATAAATAGAATTATCTCGCCATTGGAATTCTTAATCTCATCAAGAACTGCCTTAAGTCTCTCCTCAAATTCGCCTCTATACTTGGCGCCCGCTATAATTGAGCCCATTTCCAAGGCAAATAGTCTCTTGTCCTTAAGAGTCTCAGGCACGTCACCTCTAACAATACGCTGAGCCAAGCCTTCAATTACCGCTGTCTTACCAACACCAGGCTCACCAATTAATACAGGGTTATTCTTAGTCTTTCTTGAAAGAATACGAATAACATTTCTTATCTCACTATCCCTGCCAATAACTGGGTCTAGCTTCTGCGTCCTGGCTCTTTCAACAAGGTCATATCCGTACTTCTCTAAAGTATCATAAGTAACCTCAGGATTATCACTTGTAACCCTTACATTACCTCTAACCTCTGAGAGGGCCTTAAGAAATCTATCCTTAGTAATTGCATACTCACCAAGAATCTTGGCAATGGCCTTATTAGGATTATTAATCATGCTAATCATAAGATGCTCAACAGATACATATTCATCACCCATTGACTTGGCAACATCCTCAGCAGAGATTAGCACCTTGTTCAGATAATTACCCATTACAAGCTGACCGCCGCTGACCTTAGTTCTTGCTTCAAGTGCCTTAATTGCCGTAGTCTTGAAATGGTCAAGGTCAATCTCCATCCTCTCTATTAGCCTAGGAATCAAACCATCCTCTTGTCTAAGAAGTGCAACTAGCAAATGCTCTTCCTCTAACTCCTGATTCCCGTACTCGTACGCTAGCTTCTCAACATCTGCTACCGCTTCTTGTGATTTCTGTGTGAATTTAGTGATGTTCATAGGATCGCCCCCTTTTTTTCTTTATTCGCAAACACAGGTCTGCATCTATTACCTGATGATATAATAACACCCATTGTTAGCACTGTCAAGTGACGAGTGCTAATTTATTTGCTGGGGTGGGGAGGTGGGTGGTGAGAGGCGTAAGGAGGGGTGTGTGGACAGTTCCGTTGCTAAGGTAATTCTCGCGATGAATATGTAAGTTATTGATATAAATACTAATTGAGCGCAGGACGGAAACCGGTGCTCGATCCTCCGTCCAGTCGGCTCGCACCTATTCGTGCCATCCCTGGCACGAATTTTCCTCTACCAATCAATACCTAACATATTCATTCGCTCAAATTAATACGCATCAGAACTGTCCACACACCCCTCCTTACGCCTCCTGCCACGTCTCCTCCTCCCCACCTCAGCAGAAATAATTAGCACCTCTTAGATAGGTGGGCGATGTAGTTATGAAGTCGAAAGTGGAGCCAGGGTGTCTAGGCGTTCCCATACGGTTTAATTCGAGCTTAGTATATATTAGGAAATAGTTCTCTAGGCAATTTTTCGGCAAGGATGCCGAAAAAAAGCGACTGCCACCTGGATGGTGGATCAGTCGCTGATTGCCGTCACAATAATTAAATTAAAAGAAAACACTATTTCCTTATATATACTTAGCGAAGAATTACTAGTATGGGAATGTCTAGACACCCTGGCTCCACATTCTAACTCCACATTACATCGCCCATCTGTCTACGCATCAGGGTCTACCGTCTCTGCTGCGGTGTCGGTGGAGAGGCGAGTAGCTACATCCTCTAGTTTCTCACGACATAATCTGAAGCACTCCTGGATCTTAGGTGAGAACACACCGCAATCTCCATTAATAATCATGTGGAATGACTTATCCATTGGATAAGCCCTCTTATATATTCTCTCACTTATCAAAGCATCATATACATCCACAATTGA
>CAJOGN010000030.1 GCA_905234245.1 uncultured Lachnospiraceae bacterium | reverse complement strand
CTTACGGGCATCCATACTTTTCTGAAAGATATTATTATCCTTCCAGAACTTCTCTATCTGCTTCTCTCGATCCACAAAATTAAGATCAGTTGAAACCTTTTCGTACATTTTATATATGCTCCTTCCAATGTAGTCTTATATACTACATGATTATTATATTCTAACTTATTATATTCTAATAACTTATACTATTATTCCCGTTACAGTCTAGTCAGTGTAGCTATGTCAAACATATTCTGCGTAATCATATTAACAAAGGCTGTATTATTCATAACGATGCTCATACACACCATAAGGAGTATTACAGAAGAAATGCTAAATACAATACCCATAATTGCAAATCCCTTGCCACTGCCTCTTCTTATCTGAACCACTCCGAATATAATGCCAAGTAAAGCCGTGAAGAAGTTGAAAAAACTGCAAAAAAGCGCAATAGATACAGCTCCGAGCAATAAAGATGCTATACCAAAGCCATTGCCTCTTGAAGTAATCCTGTCAGAGCTTAACGCTACGCTTCTCTCTTCATTAGATAAGCTCTTAGGCGCAGCATCCTCAGTCAAAAGTCCGACGCTAATATCCTCATCAGCAACAAGGTTAATCGTGCTCTCGTCTTCTATCTTGCCGGTTATAGTCTCGTCAAGATATCGTCCCTTATGCTCCGCACCTCCTACTTTGCTGATATCCTCCTTGTCTTCATCCACAAACATATAACTATTATCAGTCATATAATTACCTCAAAACAAAAATACGCATAAAAACCTACGATACATATAGTACCATATATTGAGAAAATATCAAGAAAAAACACTACAAAAAGAGGGACTGTAATATGCTCAGCCCCTCAAATCACATACATATCTACTGCTGTTACTTATCTTCTATCAGTCGTTCTAGTGTATCAAATAGCACATCCGGCTCAACAGGCTTGCTAAGATGCGCATTTAGTCCCGCCTGAAGGGATTGCTGTACATCCTCGTCAAAGGCATTGGCTGTAAGTGCTATAATAGGGATAGTCTTCGCATCAGCCTTATCTAGAGAACGAATCTTCTTGGTTGCAGTAAGACCGTCCATCTCTGGCATACGCATATCCATAAGTATGGCATCATAATATCCATCCGGCTTAGACTCATACATTTCCACAGCCTCCTTGCCGTTAACCGCATGGTCTGTAACAATCTCTCTCATCTCTAAGACATTAATCATAATCTCCGCATTAATCTCCATATCCTCTGCCATCAGAATATGTCTGCCTTCAAGATCAGCCTTGTTAGTATCACCCTCGGATATAACCTCTCTCTTCTTGCGCAGAACCTCCTTGAATTCATTAAGAAGATCATCTGTAAACAGCGGCTTGGAGATAAAGCTGTCCACTCCGGCAACAATTGCTTCATCATATACATCATCCCAGTTATATGATGTAAGTATAATTACCGCTGTCTCGCTGCCTATGATTGAACGAATCTTCTTGGTCGTCTCAACGCCGTCCATTTCCGGCATCTGCCAGTCTACTATAATGAGATTGTACTGCTCCTGTCTGGCTTCTGATAGTTCTACCATCTTAATAGCTTCAGCACCGGAGAGAACTACGTCTGAATCTATTCCGGCGCGGGATAGTATAAGCTTAGCCTGGTCGCAGGCAACAGGATCGTCATCTATAACAAGAACCTTCATGTCCTCAGGATGGATATCCATATCATCGCCTTCATCAGAAAGCTTTCTGTCAGAATTGCGAAGTGTAACATTGACGGTAAAGGTGGTTCCTTCGCCCTTCTTACTATCAACAACAATCTCACCATTCATCATCTCTACGATGCTCTTGGTAATAGCCATTCCAAGGCCGGAGCTTCCGTACTTATTGGTAGAGCCGCCGTCTTCTTGCGAGAATGCTTCGAATATCTTGGGCAGATATTCTTCGCTCATTCCAATTCCTGTATCGCTTATCTTGAATTCCAATACGCTTCTTCCATCAAACTCACTCTTCTTAGCAATATCAAGCCCTACCTTGCCACCCTTAGGTGTGAACTTAACAGCGTTACCAAGTATATTGATTAGTACCTGTCGAAGCTTAATGCTGTCTCCTATATAGAAGTCGTCAATATGACCTTGTATATGACAATCATACATAAGTCCCTTGTCACTACATTGTCCGCTGAATATAACATTAATCTGTTCTAACAGCTTAGAAAATGCGAATTCCTCGTTCTTAAGAGTCATGCGTCCGGACTCAATCCTTGACATATCAAGGATGTCATTGATAAGACTAAGAAGGTGCTGAGCACTAGTTCCAATCTTCTCTAAATAATCCTTAGTCGTATCAGATATATCCGGTTCATTAAGAGCAAGAGCATCTAGACCGATTATAGCATTCATCGGCGTTCTAATCTCGTGACTCATACTTGATAAGAATACTGTCTTAGCCTTGCTTGCATCTTCCGCTGTCTTAAGAGCATCAGATAACGCCTGATTCTTGGCAAGCGACTCTCTCATCTCCTCATCAATATCCGTAAATCCCACACCAAGTGCGTGTATTATTCCATCGGTATCTCCATTAGTGCCGCCTACGTCTGCCATACGAAGCATCTCATAGCTTTCTTCTCCATTCTTATGAACAAGATACCTATATGCAATAATGTCTTCATTTGCCAGTTGCTTTCTTATATTCTTGGGCTTAATAAATTCCAAGAAGCCCTTTCTATATTCTTCATCGACATATTTTAAAGCATAATCGGCAAATGTCTCGCCAAAAGCGAACTTATCATCCTTACACAGCTCGTTATCACTACCATCATTCCTGTAACATGACGCCTCATTGTCATCAAGATTAACATAGTATACGCTCTTATAATCGGATGCTAAAGCATTAATCATACTATCAAGCTGAGCCCGTTTCTTCTCCTGGTCTAAGAGCTCTTCCTGAAGAGCAATTCTCTCTTCTAACTCCGCCTGCAGAAGCTCTGCGTTCTCTTGTTCTGCTGCCATTTTAGTAGATTGTCTAATCTGAATCAACATCATTATGAATACACCGGCAAGTACAAGAGCCGTAATCACAGCAAGAGCCAGACTCCTTGTTACTATTCCACTGGATATACTGTCTATCTGCTCTGTAATCACACTTTCTCTTATGAGATATGTAAGCATCCAATTGGTCTTGTGAACCGGAACATAGTATATGGTCTCCTTAATACCGCTATATGTAAATGAGACAACTCCTGTCCTTCTTTGGGCAAAATCCTCTTGAATCTGGTTAACACTGTATCCCTCTTCAAATGTAGCATTTCCAAGAGCCTGTATCAGATTATCCTCTTTGGCAAGGCCTCCAAGTACCGAATCGGTCATAGAAGTTCCGTCAGCGGTATATATATTACAAAATGTAGTATTATTGGAGCCGGATTGCAACGAAATATTTTCAAGCATTCTTGCCATGTCAATCTCCATAAAACACACTATAAGCTGATGTCCCTGATATGCGAGATTATCCGTAGGCATTGCAATTACAATCTTCTTACTCTCCCCGGATGAATTCTTGACAGAAATCTGAGGTTCTGACAGATTCTTATAATCAAATGCATACTGGTCAATATCATTCCTTGTACCCCGGGATGTATATATTGTGCCTTCCTCATCGACAAATGCGAATTTCTCCAAGTCATATAACTGCTTCATTCTAAGCTGATACGCTTGAAGACTCTCTGTTGATCTAAGGTCGTCAGCACTAAGAAGTCCTATGGCAACATCCATATCGGTTATATAATCATTGAGTGTGGAGGCTACAACCTGTTCTCTTCTTCCGGCGAGCTCTTCCAAATATAACAGACTGACATTTCTAACAGCCTGCTCTGTGTCTTTGCTGGCGCTCCTGCCTGTCCAGATAGTCCCCAGCACGAGTATCAATGCTACAACGATACTTCCTCCTATCGCCATAGTCATAATTCTTTTTGTATTACTTTTCTTCATTGAACATAAGCCTCCCGCTAAGCTTACTTTAACTTTATATTCGAGTGTATCATACACACCTTTAAGCGTCAAAGAATTTTCGCCTTCCCAAAGAGCGACTCTAAGAAGAATCTGTCTATGGAGTCCATGAGATTCTCCTTCTGAGATGTCTTAAGCAAATACCCGTCCGGCTTATAGTTGAGTATCTTGAATACATGCTCCCTGTCATTCTTACCTGTAAGGAATATAACAGGAATGTCTTTCGTGGATTCATCAGACTTAATATATTTCATCAAGTCATATCCATCAAGCCCCGGCATCTCATAATCCATAAGAATAAGATCCGGCTTGCTTACACTTAAGCCCTTAATCAGCTCTTCTCCCGCATTAAATGCAGATATCTGATAATCCTTAGACAACCACCTTGTAACGACCGATATATAATCCGGATCGTCATCTACGATAAATATTGTCTTCTTACGATGATATTCTTCCAAAAGTGAAGTAAAATGCTCTATATCATCTACAAACCTTTGCATATTAACCGGTCGTGAATAAACCTCTGATACTGCATTAAATCCACTGGACTTTTTGGCAATCTCAATATCGCTGTTATCTCCCATCAGCAGAAAAATCTTCATATCATCACAGCATATCTCACTAAGCAGATTCATAGTTATTCCTATATGGGATTCGCCTCCTGACACAGGATGATACAATATTATATCAGCTTCGTCTTTATACTTGATAATCTCATCAGGCTCATCTTCTACCGAGATAACTCTATAATCAATATCGCTTAGTGACTTTTCTATTCCTTTTGTTACGATTCCCTTGCCAGATCTTATATACAGTACAGTTCTAGACTCTCTATATCGCTTGGTTGACGTATCCTTGTCTTCTTCCTTCTCTTCCTCGCAAGCTGTCTCTTCAACTAATCTTCTTACATCATCCATAAGGGGCGACAATAGCTTCTTGAACTTACGATAGGACTCTAACAGCTCGGGAGTCTTGTCTCTGATTGCCTTGATATCTTCATTCTTGGCCGCTTCCTCTAATTCCCTGGCAAGAACAGACAAATCCCTCGCTCCAACCAGAGCCGACATACTCTTTAGCGAATGTACGCTTAATTTGTACATTGTCAACTCGTCAAAATTCCGAAAGTGAGCTATATCGTCAGATTTCTCGTCAATAGAAGAATAGAATACATAAAGTGCATCAATGTAATCCTCTGCACTGCCACAATTATCAATGCCCTTTACAAGGTCGATATGAGGCACCGTCTTCAACCAGTCCGGCAGCTTATCAAGCTCATCTCTTTCATCATCTATTATATCCGAATCATTGATTATTTCCTCCAGCAGGGTGTCATCTTCATCAGGAAGTGCATCCCTCTCGGGAAGATATGTGATAAGCACATCTGCAAGCTGCTTAGGATCAATCGGCTTAATCAGAACATCTGCGAATCCTGCTGCCTTGTACAGGTTGATATTCTTCCTGCCCTCTTCTGTTGTATGACATATTACAGGTACGTCTCTCCCCTTGTCCTTGAATATATCCTTAAGGGCAACAAGAGTATCTACACCATCGAACTCCGGCATACGATGGTCTAGCAGAATAAGGTCATAGTCATTCTTCTTACATAGCTCAATACACTCTCTTCCACTTTCCGCCTGATCTGCCTTAATTCCATTTCCCGCAAGAAGAGATGAGATAATCATTCTATTAATAACCATATCATCTACTATAATAACCCGCGATGATTCCTTCTCCATCAATCGACCCTCCAAATATATTATCTATACGTTTTCTATATAACCTTCGCTATCTCAGACAGAAGCTTTGACTTACCATCAGCCTTAGACACATATCCTAATGCATCATATTCGTCAATACTTCCCTTGATATCCACATCATCAGCTCCCGTTCTAAAAAGAACCCCGGTATCGTATCCCTCCATGCGAATAGCTTTTAGCGTATCTTCTCCGTTCATATCCGGCATAGCAAAGTCGAGAAGTATCAGGTCATATTCCGAAGTCTTAAGACAATCAAGGGCCTCAGAGCCGGAAATTG
Organism: uncultured Lachnospiraceae bacterium; assembly: GCA_905234245.1. Taxonomy (GTDB): domain Bacteria; phylum Bacillota; class Clostridia; order Lachnospirales; family Lachnospiraceae; genus RUG191. The sequence continues at coordinate 20,951 of CAJOGN010000030.1, read as the reverse complement.
CAACCTTTACTTCGTATCCTGCCTTTTCCAGCCACCTCGATACAATCTTAGTCATATCCAAATCATCATCCACAAGCAGTATTCTCTTCATAATCACACCCCATTATCAATCTTCCATCAATTCTTCCAGCAGCCTGTACAAAGCATCCGGATCTATAGGCTTAGATAGATGTGCATTCATTCCCGCCTCTAAGGATTGTTGCACATCTTCATCAAAGGCATTAGCAGTAAGCGCCACAATAGGTATTGACTTAGCATCGCTTCTATTCATTGTTCTTATATGCCTTGTGGCATCAAGTCCATCCATAAGAGGCATACGAATATCCATAAGCACAGCGTTGAAGTATCCTTCTTCACTTTCCCTAAATCTCTCCACAGCATCTTTACCGTTGTCAGCGCTATCTACTTCTATATCCTTCAGACTAAGAAGCTGCTTCATAATCTCGGAGTTAATCTCCATATCCTCTGCAAGAAGTACTCTCTTACCTGCCAGTGATATCCTCGCTTCTTCCTTGAATACTATTCCCTCTCTCTTGGCAATATAATCGCTTATTGAATTCCTTATGCCACCTATAAAGAGAGGCTTTGCAATAAAGTCATCAACTCCGGCTTCCAGTGCCTCTTGCATTATCTCGTCCCAGTTGTATGTTGTAAGGAAGATAGTCATATCATCAGAATTGTATCTTAACCTAAGCAACCTAGTCAGTTCGATTCCATCTGTATCAGGCATCTTCCAATCAATAAATGCGTACTTATATCTCTTGCCCGAAGACTCACTTTCTTCAATTAATTCTATGGCCTCCTTAGCTGATAATGCCTCGTCCACATTCATTCCCAGCCGCTCCAAAACCATTCTTGCATGCTCACACTCTACGCTATCATCATCAACTACAATGGCATTTACTCCATCAAAGCCTTCCTTCTTATCCTCTTCGCCTTTGCATACACCAAGAGGTATTGTAATATAGAAGGTAGAGCCCTTGCCCTTTTCGGATTCCACTTCAATCTTACCGCACATCATATCCACAATGTGCTTGGTTATAGCCATGCCAAGGCCGGTGCTTCCAAAGGAATTGCTCGTGCCTTCCTTCTCCTGGGAGAAGGGTTCAAAAAGCTTGGATAGATACTTAGAATCCATTCCAACTCCGTTATCTTCAACAACGAACTTAATCTGTACCTTATCATCCGACCTCTTATATTCTTCAACAATAAAGCTTATACATCCTCCCTTGGGCGTATACTTTACGGCATTGTTTAATACATTGATAAGCATCTGCTTAATCTTCATATCATCGCCGATATAATCATCATCCAGTTGCCCCTTAACAACACATTTATACACTATCTCCTTCTCAGTGCATTGTGATTCTATCATCGTATTAATCTGCTCTAGCATATCTCTAAAGGAGAATCTCTCTTCGTTAAGCATAGTATTGCCTGATTCAATACGGCTTATATCAAGAATATCATTAAGAAGTGACAGTAAGTGCTTGGCACTGTCTCCTATCTTGACAAGAGTGGTTCTGGTCTCAGGGTCAAGATTCGGCCTCTTAAGCGCAATATTATAAAGACCGATAATGGCGTTCATAGGCGTTCTTATCTCGTGACTCATATTGGACAAAAAGGCTGTCTTGGCCATATTGGCTCTCTCAGCCTCTTCTAAGGCGCGGGCAAGCATCTTGCTTCTCTCTTCTTCAACCACACTTAGGGAGTCACTTTCTGCCCCTTCACTTGCATTATACTGCTTGACAATTCTGTGTATTATACTCTTAAGCTCGCGATACTCCTTAATAAGAAAAGGCGTATCCCGTCTTACCATATCGTAGTCTTTGTTCTTGCCTGCCTGCTCTAACACCTTGGCCTTCTCGAATAATTCCTCGGCTCCGATTGCGCCGGATGTAGACTTAAGAGAATGTACATTAAGCACATAGGACTCCCAATCTTCATTTTCTATATATTCCTCTATCTGCTTAGCCTTGGAATCAATAGCAAGCTCATAGGTCTCTAACGCAAATATATAATCATCCGCATCACCGCAGTACTCTAACCCTTTAGCCGGATTAATCTGAGGATATGAATATATAACCTTGGGAAGCTTGGATAATTCATCATTCTCATCGGAATCTTCACCAACAAGCATAACAGAATCCTGTGGCAAATATTTGAGCATCACGCGCTCCATCTCTTCAACATTGACAGGCTTAGAGAGGTAATCGGTAAATCCCGCCTTGATAAGCTTCTCCTTGTCCCCCGCTACAGCACTGGCTGTTAGCGATATAATCGGCGTCTTCTCGTACCTTTTAGGGAACCTTCTCCTAATCTCATTAAGGGTCTCGATTCCGTTCATATTAGGCATTCTGTAATCTAAGAATACAAGGTCGTAATGCTCCTCTGAGAATTTCTCAATACATTCTCTTCCGCTGACCGCTACATCTATATGCATTCTTGAACGCCTGAGAAGCCCTACAATAACCTGCAGATTCATAGGTGTATCATCAACCACAAGAAGCCTCATACCCGGTGCAATGAAGAATCCTCTCTTCATTACAACGCCATCCTTCTCGTCGACATAGGTATGAAAATCAATATCTCCTATACAGTTATTATCCGCAATCTGCTGCGTAATGGTAAAGAAGAACTTAGAGCCCTTATCATATTCGCTTTCTACATTGAGCTCACTTCCCATAAGATCTAGAAGCTGCCTTGTAATAGCAAGCCCAAGTCCGGAGCCTTCTATTGTACGGGTCTTCTTAAGGTCAAGTCTGTCGAAGGGCTCGAAGAGCCTCTCCATATCTTCTCTTCTGATGCCAATTCCTGTATCCGTAACCTCGAAGGTAAGGTCTATTTCATTCTCGTTTTTCCTATCAAATGAAATGTCACATCTTACACTTCCTTTTTCAGTATATTTTACAGCATTGGTAAGAAGATTTGTGACAACCTGCTTAAGTCTGACCTCGTCTCCATAAAGGGACTTCGGAAGCTTGGAATCCACATTAAATTCAAGCTCCAGCCCCTTGGCCTCAGCCCGAAACCTTACCATATTATATAAGTCCACGACAAAAGAAGGCAGATAATATGCTTCGTTTTCCAGCTTCATTCTTCCTGTCTCAATCTTGGAAAAATCAAGTATGTCACTAATAATGCCAAGAAGGGATACCCCTGCCTTTCTTATATTCTCAGAATACTCTAATATCTCTGATTCATCCGTCTCACGCTGAATCATCTCATTCATACCGAGTATGGCAGTAATGGGCGTCCTTATCTCGTGGCTCATATTGGATAGAAATGCGCTCTTAGCTTCATTGGCTCTGACTGCGCCCTCAAGCTCTTCTTTTAGATGGTCAGCTCTCTCCTTCTCGTCTCTAGCCTTCCTTGCGTCCGTAACATCAGCGATAAATACGTAGAATACATTACCTATTCCAGGAATATTGGCAAGATGTCCGTAATCACTTACCCAGCGAATCTCCCCATCCTTGCGGGGAATTCTGTAATCCACATAGTCCATCTTGTTGGCATTCTCTTCTTCTGCTATCTGATTCTCTATAGATTCCTGAATCAAGTCGAAGTCCTCAGGATAGACCATTCCTCTGAAGGAATTGCCCACAAACTCTCTGAATTCTTCTACTGTGTCACATCCGTATATATCACATACTGCCTGATTAACATACAGTATCTCATAGGGCTCCTCTTCACGATATATAAAGCATCCTCCCGGCATCTGCTCTGCAAACCACTCCAGCGCCGACATATCATGCTCGCCCTTACCTATACTTGACAGTTCCTGACCAAATATCTTATTTCTCTCCATAATAGCGCACCCTAATCATACATACCTAACCTATGAATTTATTGTTGCATATATTATTATCTTTTTCAATATAAAAAAGAAGGGACATATTTTATTAATAGTCCCTTCTTTTATTCATAAGGAGCGTCGCCCCTTAACTGCATTAATTAAATCCAACTCTTGCCTTGTAAGATGTATGCAACAGTTCGTGAGCCTTGTGAGAATTAGGCTCTTCTAAGAACTTATCATACAATTCCTTAATCTGCGGATTATTGTGAGATTGACGAAGAACATTCCTCTCATCCTCAGAATACAGCGCATCTGCTCTCTTCTGCTTGTAGGTATCAACAATATCATTGTCCTCATTAGGTAAGAAGCAGCTTCTAACCACCGGCTGTCCGCCACCGTTGACGCAGCCTCCCGGACATCCCATAATCTCTATAAAGTGATATTTGCTCTTGCCGGCTCTTATATCATCAAGGAGTACCTTGGCATTCTTCATACCATGAGCAACTGCTACATTGACAACAGTTCCGTCTATATCGAGGGAAGCCTCCTTGACTCCTTCAAATCCTCTTACTGCTTCGAACTTAATAGCCTCGTGCTCTTTGCCTGTAAGAACGAAGTAAACTGTACGAAGAGCAGCCTCCATAACACCACCTGTAACACCGAATATTACGCCGGCACCTGTATAATCACCCATAATATCAGCATCATATTCTTCATCAGGAAGTCTGTCGAATAAGATTCCCGCTCTCTTAATCATTCTTGCCAGCTCTCTTGTAGTAAGAACAGCGTCAACATCAGGCAAACCGTCTACTGCAGCGTTTTGCTCCCTCTCCTTCTCGAACTTCTTAGCTGTACAAGGCATAATCGATACAACGAATATATCCTTAGGGTCGATGCCCTTCTCCTTGGCATAATACGACTTGATAATCGCACCCTGCATCTCATGAGGTGATTTGCATGATGACAGATGATCCAACAGATCGCCATAGTTATACTCTGCGTAGTTAATCCATCCCGGAGAACAGCTTGTTATCATAGGAAGCACTCCGCCATTTTTAATTCGTCCGAGAAGCTCTGTTCCTTCCTCCATAATAGTAAGGTCAGCACCAAAGTCAGTATCATATACCTTGTCGAATCCAAGCCTCTTAAGTGCTGCAACCATCTTACCTGTAACAGGAGTTCCTACCTTCATTCCGAACTCTTCACCAAGAGCCGCTCTTACAGCAGGTGCTGTCTGAACAATTACATGCTTACCCGCCTTCATAGCCTCATCAATCTTGCCTATCTCAGACTTCTCCATTAATGCACCTGTAGGACATACGCTTACGCACTGACCACAGAGGATACACGGTGAATCCTTCATAGAGCGATTCTGTGCAGGTGCAACAATCGTATTGAAGCCTCTGTTCTCGAATCCCAGTATTCCCATACCATGAGCATTCTTACATCTTTCAACACAACGACCACACAGGATACACTTAGATGTATCTCTTACAATTGATGGTGTAAGGTCATCATAGGTTGTAGGTGTCTTAGAACCTACGAATCTGTCTTCTCTGGCACCCGTAGCATAAGCTACATTCAAGAGTTCACATTTGCCATTCTTATCACACTGCTGACAGTTCTTATTGTGATTAGAAAGTAACAATTCAACAGATGCTCTTCTTGCCTCAGATGCCTTAGGAGAAGAAATCTTAATCTCCATTCCATCATTAACCGGATATACACAGGATGCAACAAGTCCTCGTGCGCCTACTACCTCAACGAGACATACACGACAAGATCCCCTGTTACATTCTCCATGATTAAAAGTACAAAGTGAAGGGATCTCATAACCACACTCTTTGGCAGCTTCAAGGATTGTTAATCCCTCTTCTACCTCATATGGGATGCCTTCGATTTTAATATTTATCTTAGCCATTTTCATCCCCTCCTTATTTCTTTATAATAGCCTTAACTTTACATGCTGCCATACAAGCTCCACACTTAACACACTTGTTAGGATCAATCTCCATTGCAGGTAATTTCTTACCAGGAGCGATGTAGTCTGTCTTAGATATTGCATCAGCAGGACATCCTCTGGCACACATTCCACAGCCAATACATTTCTCCTTGTCAATAGCATATTGCATTAGCTTCTTACATACGCCAGCAGGACATTTCTTATCCTTGATATGTGCAATATATTCATCTCTAAAATGTGAAATTGTAGAGTTAATTGGGTTAGCACTTGTCTGTCCTAAAGCACAGAGGGAATTAGCCTTAACTGTCTTAGATAGCTCCTCTAATTCATCAAGGTCTTCCATTGTTCCGTTGCCCTCGGTAATCCTTGTAAGAATCTCTAACATTCTCTTAGTACCGATACGACACGGTGAACATTTACCACAAGACTCATCACAGATAAACTCCATGTAGAACTTAGCCACATCAACCATACAGTTGTCTTCATCCATAACGATGGCTCCACCAGAACCCATCATTGAGCCCTTAGCAACAAGGTTATCAAAGTCAATTGGCTCATCTAGGAATTCCTTAGTTAAGCATCCACCTGATGGTCCACCAGTCTGAATTGCCTTGAATTCCTTACCATTAGGAATTCCACCACCAATGTCATATATAAGTTCTCTTAATGTAGTTCCCATAGGAATCTCTACAAGACCTACATTGTTAATCTTACCACCAAGAGCGAACACCTTAGTTCCCTTAGATTTCTCAGTACCAACTGATGCGAACTCAGCTGCACCTTCTCTTAGGATAAATGGAACACAGGCTAGTGTCTCTACGTTATTAACGATAGTTGGCTTGCCCCACAGACCAGATACTGCTGGGAAAGGTGGACGTGGACGAGGCATACCTCTCTTACCTTCGATAGAATTAAGAAGAGCTGTCTCCTCACCACATACGAAAGCTCCTGCTCCAAGTCTGATATGTGCTCTGAAGTTAAAGCCTGAGCCCATAATATTGTCACCGAGCAATCCCTTTTCTTCCATTTGCTTAATAGCAATCTTAAGACGATTAACAGCAACAGGATATTCTGCACGAACATAGAAATACCCGTTAGAAGCGCCAATTGCATAACCCGCAATAATCATTCCTTCTATAACTGCAAATGGATTACCTTCTAATATGGAACGGTCCATAAATGCTCCAGGGTCACCCTCGTCACCGTTACATACAACGTATTTCTCATCATTGTCCTGATTAAGTGCAAATTGCCATTTACGACCTGATGGGAAGCCACCGCCTCCACGACCACGAAGGCCTGCTTCAAGCACTTCATCAACAACCTGCTGTGGCTCCATCTCAAGAGCCTTCTCAAGTCCCTGGAATCCGCCAAATCCAAGGGCCTCATCAATGTTCTCAGGATTGATAACTCCACAACCATGAAGGGCTACACGCCTCTGCTTCTTGTAGAAATTAATATCATCCTGCTTAGCAACCTTTTCCTTAGTAGATGGGTCAACATATAGTAATCTGTCAACAACCTGTCCACCAATAATATCTTTCTCAATTATTTCTTCTACGTCGTCAATCTTAACTAGTCGATATAATGTATCTTCTGGATAAATCTTAACGAAAGGTCCTTGTGAACAGAAGCCAAAGCAACCAACCTGGTTAACTGTAACCTTGTCAGACAGTCCCTTCTCCTCTACAAGCTTCTCGAACTTCTCTCTAATATCTGCCGAATTAGATGAGAGACATCCTGTACCACCACACAAAACGATAGCTCTCATACCGTTCTTGCCAGCTAACTTGTCATCAAATGCAGTTGTACAGTCATGTACTATATTATTTAGATCGTCTTTACTCTTAATCATACAGCTGCACCTCCTGCTTTTCTATAAGTGTCAACAACTTCCTGAACCTTATCAACAGTCATCTTAGGATATACCTTGCCGTTAATAGATACTGCAGGTGCAATACCGCAGGCTCCGATACAACGAAGCGCATCTATTGTGAACATACCATCCTTAGAAGTCTGTCCTGGCTCAATCTCAAGAATCTCAGAGAATTTGTCAATAATCTGCTGAGCTCCCTTGACATAGCAAGCTGTACCAAGGCAACATCCAATAATGTATTTTCCCTTTGGCTCGAGAGAGAAAAATGAATAGAATGTTACCACGCCATATATCTCAGCTACTGAGATACCTGTTCTGTCTGAGACAATCTGTTGTACCTCTAATGGAATGTATCCATACTCGTTCTGGATGTCACTTAAGATCATCATTAGAGGAGTCTTCTCATCAACATATCTGTCGCAGATTTCGTTAATGGTTTTGACACCATTCTCACTAATACCACCCATAATTAACCTCCTGTATTAATTATTATTTATCCTTCAAGTTCCCTATGGGAATAGTATAACAAATAATACACAATTTGTTCATACTTTTTTTGAAAACTTTAAATAAGTTACACTTCCTGCAAATTGCGTATAGCACAATGTAGTTATCAGCATTGTCGTACATAAAAAAGGAAACTGTGCGTCCGTACACAGTTTCCTGATTATAAATAATTATTTGTATTGTGATGTATGTGGCTATTACTAATTACACATATTATTGCCTGCAAATCAATGCGATTAATTATGTCGACTTCCTTTACATGCTAACTGACCAGGTCCACATGAGCCATGGTGCCGGCGCTTCCGTCTTCGTGAAGATAGAAGCCGCTCTTCCTAATTACGGCATTAGTATCATTGTTATCATTAGTCAGAGAAAATGTTGAATTCACATTTCCAAGATATAGAGCTCCTATATCCTTATCCTTAAGGGTATACAGCGACCTGGTTCCATCAGAGTTGACCTGCCATAATCTCAGCTTGTCGAAGACCTCATCAGCCTCGTCAATCCAGCCATTGCCGTCGCTGTCGTATTCCGACAAATCCTTGAAGCCGTCGCCGGACTTGGTGCCGAAGAGCTCGCTTCCATCGTCAATCTCGCCATTGCCATTAATGTCTAATGCAAGAAATGCGCTTGACGAGCCTAGCATGGAGATGGAATCCATCTCGCCGTCAGTATCAAGGTCGAATTCGAACTTCATATCCTCAACAGCTGTTGGATTAGAATCAAGGTTAATAACTAATGGGTCAATGTACTTAAGACCTGTCTCGAAGCTCTCACTGTATTCTGCCGCGAAGCTTCTACTCATAGATACATCAATTCCAAACTCAATCTCTCTTCCGTCTGCTGTTACAACCTTGCCCTGAGTCGAGAAGTTAGTTGTCTCGCTCTCATAGTAGCTGGCAGTATGATTCATACTTAAAGAGTACGCGCTCGGAGACATGCCACCATAAGATGACATCAAATCTCCCAATGACTCACTGCTTCCTCCCATGTGCTTGAAGAAAAGTAATCTAAATAAGAAATTCATTGTCTTGAATCTCATTATTGTAAGATCATCGTCTGATAATTGCTGCGAATCAGCATTAGTCTTCTCTATACTTTGTGGGGAGTAGTTAGTTGTTATGCTTTCATCCGGTTTTCCTCCCATCTGTTCAATAAGATCGAAGAAGCTGCCCTTAGGTTTCTGTTCGTTTTTCGCAATGGAAAATGATTCCGACTGCTTCTTCACATATGTCCTGTTAGAGGACATAGCCACCTGGCTTTGGTTAATTATCATATAATTCCCTCCCATTCATTCTGTAATGGGCTTCCATGCCTATGCATCCATGCTACGTACGTAACATCACAATACAAATCACGAGAAACTATAATTATAGCCACATAAGCACGCAAAAAGGGACGGATAATCCGTCCCTGGGTCTTCCATGATTAGCCTTTCCCTGGCTTATATTTGTTTACATAAATGTTATCGTCTATTTTCAGAAAAACTTAAGCCTTAACAATCTTAGATTTCTTAACAAGCACAACACCAAGATATGCAAGGGCCATCGCCATGAAGAAAATAATGAAGAATAATACAATTGAATCGCCTATTACTGTTACATCATAGAATAGCAGCCTTGTTACACAAAACAGCATATTACACAGTATCGGAATAAGGATGTTCTCCGTTCTAAAATATACATATCCAAGAATTAGTCCGAATAGGAAATAATACATCATCTGAACTAAATCCATTGTAAAGAATCCCCCGAGAAGTGCCTGGGCAAAATTAGCCATCATAAAGCTCATTCTTCTTTCTGCGAACCCTAAAGTCAAGCCTCTAAATACTAGTTCCTGACATATAGGAGATAGCACAACAAAATATATTATAAATAGTATATTCAATAAACCAGGCTCATTATTATGAATCACTGATACTATGTCAACGCTTCCAGCCACAAGGTCAGGCTTAACTGAAGATATAAAGTATGAGATAAATGTTGCAAATGCTCCTGCACCTACTGCAACACATAGCACTCCTGGAATTATCATCCAGTTAAGGTTGCCGCTTATCTTCATCTTCTGTCTCAAAGACACATTTGCCGCATGAATTATCTCGCTTCTATACCAGAACAAAAACACAACCGTAAGAATTACTGTACTTAGAATTGATACAAGCAGCGTGAATTTGTCTGATGATAAAGACGCCATATATCCGCCAAAAAATTCCTCGGCGGTGCCTTCAGTGTATTTATATCCCTTGTAGAAGAACATCAACTGCCCTGCAAAGAGCTGTACCAATAATTGGACAGCCATCATTATGAATGCCGGGTATATAAATTTGATTGCACTTCCATTTCTGTTCATCTGATTAGTGTTCATATTATCCATTTTACTCGCTTAAAAATTCCTTCAATCTATATATCTTAGCCTTAGCGCATTCTACTCCGTTATCGTAGAGCCTGTTCATCAAATCTTCATCAATCTTGTATGTTGTTGCATGGATTAGAGGAGATGGGTTAAATGCGAATACCTTGCCCTCCTTCTCTAGCTTGCGAATCTTATATACGGAGCGATTGTAATTAAGATGACGCCTGTCTAATCCAACCTTAATATCTGGATACTCCTTCAGAGCTCTTGTATACATTCTCCTGTAGCCCTGAGGCTTCATTGTATATCCCTTTGGCTTAGAGTATAGAATAATGAACTTCTCACAGCCATCGGCTATCATCTTATTAATAGGAAGAGAATCCGCTACCCCTCCATCAAAATATTTCGTACCATTAATATCAATTGGCTGACACATTGCAGGAAGAGCAGAGCTTGCCATGATGGCCTCGTAATTATCCTTATTAATATCTGACTTGGTAAAATATGCAGCCTTGCCGTGCTCATCTGTAGCCACCACCACGAACTCACAAGGGTTCTTGATTAGGGCTTCATAGTCAAGTGGATCCTTTCCTCCTGTATTAGAGAGTTCCCCATATATATACTGTAGCCCGAATAAAGAGCCTGTCTGCCTGTAGTTTTTCATTCCAAAATACTGAGGGTCCTTAGAATGCTCGCAATAGAATCTCTTGTTGCGCCCCCTTTGTCCTGCAAGAAATGATGCTGCATTAGCTGAGCCAGCTGAGATGCCATAGCATATATCTGCAGTTATCCCTTCATCTAGAAATACATCTAATACTCCTGCTGAAAATGCGCATTTCATACCGCCACCTTCAACCAGAAGTCCTACTTTCTTAGCCATTTGCTTACTTTCCTTCCTTATTACAACTAATATATTATAGCACAGATTAGACAGGGATTGTAGAAGAAATATAGAATTAGGTGTTGAATAATTATTTAAATTATGATATTCTATCAGTCGTGTGAAAACACATTTCTTACAAGGAGGCTCGCCCACTGTGGTTCGACTTCGTCGAAGAGGGCTGGCTGTGCGGATGTGGCGGAACTGGCAGACGCGCAAGATTTAGGTTCTTGTGCCCTAGTGGTGTGCAGGTTCGATTCCTGTCATCCGCATTATGTAGCATACCCACGAAGTGGGTGTGCTGCCAGGCGACAATTTGCGTAGCAAATTGTTGGTGTTTGCCTATTGCAGGCGTCTTGGAACAGTGGGTTTAGCCCACTTTTTTCTTTGTCTTAATTCTCTTAAAAATTGGTCATTTTTTCATAATTCCATCAAAAAAGGGCGAGAATTTCAAATTTCCACCCATCAGTTTTATTTATGGGGCCTACATTCTATTCTCATCTTCTAGAGACTTATTTTTTGGGAGATTACGGACTAATTAGTATAGTTACATCATTTACTCCGTAATACTGGGGAATATATATGGCTCTATGCAGCTCGCATTACGGACCAATTGACATATTTGCTTGGTTTACTCCGTAATTAATTGTCATAACCTGTACTCCAGATAAAGAAATCTACGTGGCAAAGGCTGATTTAACGCTGTTTAGTCCGTAATCTCATATTATTGAAGAACTAGCGAAGGAATAATACTACGTGGCAACTCCCATAAATCAACCGTTTGCTCCGTAATAAGCATTTCAAAGTATTATAATCCATACCATCCTATACCTTCATAATTCCATCCACTTGATACCAGCCAATCCCGTTCCGTCGCCTTGGTCGTATAGTGGTGGGCACCTGCTCCAGTTGCATTAGGGTTATATAATCTATATAATGCCTGTCCGTAACTAGCTGAATACCATCCAACCCCCTCATAGTTCCATCCAAGCATATCTAAATAATCTTTCTCTCCAGCATTGGTAGTATAATGATGTTCTCCAGAGTCAGGATTGAACAACCTATAGACAGGTTTATCTGAAGACGTTGGCGCTCTCCATGCATAGCTTTCATAATTCCATCCGATTGACAGTAAATAATTCGCCTCTCCTACATCAGCTGTATAAAAGTGCTCACCCGAATATGAATTGAACATACGATACATTGTTCCCTCGACACCAGGAATAATATTTCCATTGGAATCAAGGTCTTTAAATGTTACATTATAAGGGTCTTTTTGAATCACATAATATACCCCAACTGCTCCTGTTCTTGAACTGCCATCAGATTGAGGTACCGAATACGCAAGTTCTATTTCAATAACATCTGTCTCATTATTCAACACCATCGTACTATATGATATCTCATCTGGTACATATGTACTGTAATAGGATATATTTCTTTCAGTATGCTGTGTTGAATACTCATAAACTGTTACTGATGTTACATATCGTCTCTCCAAGCTACTCTGTTCCCAATCAAATTCAATATATGATTCAGGCTTAATAGTATATTTGCATTGGCTATTATCAAAAAATCAAAATCCTGAATTGGATATCCCATTTTCTTTAAACACTCTTCCGAAACAGGAGGCTTCAATTCACCGATATTTACAGTTGTAAATGACATATTATAGTCGCTTGCTTCTGCTGGCACATAACTTATCAATACAAAACACAGACAAACCGCTAGACCAATCCCTTGTAACAAATGCAATATTTTCTTATTGAACTTCATAAGAGACATCTCCTTTCCTTGTAGCAAAGCTCATTGTATTACTTTCAATCATACTTTATTACAACGTAGAAATGGTCTTTTTAGAAACGACAAAAAAGACCAGGGGATTTCCCCTGACCTTTACTCTCCATTTGTTCTTATTCCTTTTTCGTGTAGCAAATAGAATAAATAGTTTATAGAATCAAAATCGTATATCTCATTCTCTAAACAATAGTAAACTACTTTATCCCATTTTATAGATAATGATAATTCATATCCTGCAAGCCCAAGCAAATCTCTTGCTTCATTCAGACTCAGTTTCAACCCAAAACAACATGCAACTGCAGTTTCTTTACTCGGTTGATAAGCCACATTATTCTTAATTGCAGAAAACAGTTTTCTATCTAAAAATGCAGCTTTATAGAACTCCCTATTAGTCATACCTTTCTGATCGATATAATCTAATAGTTCCTCTTGGAAAGTCTTCTTTTGAAAACTGCTATCCCATTCATTAAAACTATCTTCCGAAATAATCGAAGACACATCCAAGCTAAACCTTATATCTGTGTCTGATGATGCAACTACTTGTGATGCATCTCTTTTCTCCCCAAGACTGTTAATGTCTGAGATTGCTTTATCAACCCAACCACTAGGTTTATTCAACCTTGCTTCTATATCTTGTTTTGTGTAATCATCAATTCTGAATTTTGTTTTTCTAAATAATCCCATATGAATAGTATATAGAAACGGTTAATAATAGGCAATAACTGTTTGTATTGTATCAATCCAGGAATGTACTATATAAGTTTATACACCATTCATCCATGGAATCTTTAGCGCAGAAGAATTAACGCAAAAATGTTGACAAAAGGACCGTCCCCCTGTCAACATAATAGCGAGATTATTAGCTATGGAATAGCAAAGCAACCCTCAGCTAAAAATGTAATGGATGCTTTGAAACAAGCAATAACAGTAACTTCAGACTGTCCGTACCGAAGAACGTTTCATTCAGATCAAGGATGAGCATATCAGATGAAAGCTTATTCTAATTGGCTCAAGAAAGAATCTTCCAAAGTATGTCCAGAAAAGGAAACTGCCACGATAACTCAGTTATGGAAAACTTCTTTGGACTACTTAAACAGGAAATATATTATGGCGTGGTTTATTACAGTTATGAAGAATTAAAATTAGAAATCGAGCGATATATAAACTATTACAACGAAAAAAGAATAAAAGAGAATCTAGGATGGATGAGTCCGGTTCAATACCGACTCAAACTCTTAGCTGCATAAAATTAGCGTAGCAGCCGTAAAGCTACTACGCATAAAAAGTCTAACTTTTGGGGGGCACCTCAATTATATATTGTTTTTTTAATTCATAATTTACCATAACATCCCCCTTATATAATTGTTGCTTTATATGTTGTCTGATCCTTTTTCCCTTCAAATCGAATTTTTATATTACACTTTGAACATTTTTGATCTGTTGAAAAATCACTACCATTATTACGCGTTGCTATAAACTTATCACATCTTGGACAATTTAATTTAATTTGTTGTGACATATTTCACCTCCTTTTTTTTCTCTAATTATTATAATACAATAAAAGGACAATTATTGTGTATAATAATTAAATTCATCTAGAACTATGAGTTAATTACATATTTAACAAAGATAATATTATATCTCACTTGGATTATCTTCTTGACTCTTTTTTATTAATGCTAACGATTCTGTTAATGTTCGCTGCTTCTCTCCTTTTTGTTTTTGCATAAATCTATAATTGCGAAGATGCCGTGCAATGTAGAGTCTGACACCACGGCAGTGGTTTAATATATAATACCAATCTACTCTATTTACCCTAGCATATTCTTCTAACTCAACGTATGAATAATTCTTTTCCTCTACACAATGTGTAATCATATCATTTTGAGCTTTGATTTTTTCTTCTTCAGAAATATCCATTCTAAACAAACGATAATTTGTTAAATAGTCAGGATTATCAAATAATTCGTTGTGAAGCTCTTCATCTTCAATGTGAAAATGGGATTTTACAAATTCTTTAATCTGTTCTTTCGTCATATGATTATTTCCCTCTATAATAAATACTATATTTTTCACCTTCAGTTCAGTTACAATTTTTACATAACATAAGATAAATAAGCATTTGTCATAATACATTATCTAAATACCATGCCACTTATAAGCTCTTCTATATCCCAGCTCCTCCGCTTCCGCTACTGTCATAACTGTAAATCTACCTTCTTTATCAAGCTTGATGGAATCATACTGTAAGTCCATCGGAAGATGATATATCATAGTATATTTTCCATCATTTTTTACGCATTTTATTCTTGGGAAATCTCCCATTTCATAATTCTCTCTATAGCTTACATTTAGAAAGTCGCAAAATTTCTTTGCTTCATCTGATAATGAAGTAGATGTAATAAAAACAGGTTTTACATTATTTTGGGACTGGTTGTGCTCAATACAATATGATACATACGTACCATATAGTTGCGCAATATGTTTTTCATGAATTATTTTATCTTTACTCCAATATTTACACTGTACTATTAAAGTTGTATTGCCTTTTGTTGCTATAAGATCTCTGCCTAAATCATTTACCCCTTCTGTGGAGCCAAAATAATTTACAGTATAGCCATGTTGTTCATATCCATATCCAACATAAAGTTCATAATCTCTTCCAATCTGCCATTTACTTTTTTTCGGCTTTCAATATATCTATCTAATGCAAGTTGGTTTTTCTCTTGCTCTGATAATTTATCATATTCTTCTTTTGAAATATAATATCTTACTGGATCAATATCTTCTCCCAGATCTTTGTGTGGTTTTTCCTTTATGCCTGAATAACTTTCAGTCAATATATCCTCTATCTCCGGATATAATAGAATCAGATAATCTAATTGATATTGAATGGTTTTATACTGTTCAATATATTCTTTTTCTTCTTGTCTCAGTTCTCTTAAATTACGAACCTTATTTTGTCTTTGTATATTAGCCCCCCAGTCAAGCGACATAGCCATTTTTTCTAGGTCTATTGTTTTGTAGTCTGCCACAAGAGAGGCAATATATGGCATATTAGCCATGTTATCTTCTTTCAAGAATGCTTCTAAAAGAAAATCTCGTTCATCTGATAATTTCTTATATATGTCTCTACTTCTTTTTATATTAATAATACTAGTTTGAATATCCTCTTGATAATCATTTCCTATAACTTCCAATATCTGCCGTTTTTCCCTTGTCCACTCGGAAAGCACGTATAGATCATCTCCCATAATATCCATTATTCGCTGTTTTTCCCACCATTTTAGCGATGCGTCATCAACAATTCTTTTATCAGTCGTGTTTTTTAAATCATTTAATATATCATCAAAGTCATCAGTATATGGTATATTATAGTAACTACTTATTTTATTTAAAGTAGCGCTACGTACTGATAATTCTTTTTCCAGCAAAAGGATTTTATTATGAATAGATGATCTATATTGTACTATACTATTAATTTTTTGGTCTAGTTCTTGTTTTTTGTTGTTAAATTCAAGTTCTTGAGCATCTTTTGTTTTATTCAGTTCTGCGTTCTTATCGTCGATTTCTTTATTCAGTCTTTTTATTTCTTTATTATTAAAAAAAATATTTAATATACTAAAAAAAGATACAAGTGCAAGAATCCCAATAATCCACCACATTTTTAATATATATATGATTGTGCAATCATATTTATCCTTTCTTTTTTATCCCATTTAAGATGTTAATTCATTATACATTTTCATAAGTGCCACCACACAGTCTGCTTCCGACATATTCTTAATATCAAATCCATATGCTTTCATAACAGCTATATTATTCTCATTATGAGCTTTTTGGAGTTCCTTTGGCATTCTTGCAGGCTTCTACTTTCTTTATTTGCTCCTCTGTTAATCCCTTAAGTAAATCTTTGTTCATAGCAATTACTCCCTTATACGATTATTTCTTTTAATATAAATATAATTCATTTAATAACAACACTAGTACGCGTGTTTTGTCCTTACATAATAATATACACATTTAAGATAGGGAATGCGGCATTTTACGATTACTCATTTTTTCGGTTACTAGAATTGTGCTGCTATAGTCTCTTCCTTAGATAAGGCATTTTTGATTACTCATTTTCCCAGTTACTAAAACTAGCGAATGAAAGGACGAAAGCAAAACCTCGATTGAAAGAACACCCTTGCGGATGTTCTTTAATTTCGGCATAAAGCCTTATTCTAGTAGGTCCAAAAAAATGAGTAATCGTAAAATAAGCACCTATCTGGTTATATTGTAGAATAATCGTTACTTATTTTCAAGTTGTTGTATTAATATTTTACATGGGGAATTTCTCCTGAGTCACATAGAACCTGTTGCCTAGAATGTCGGTGTTAACCTTCACTATCTTCTTAGTCTTAGCAAGGGAGACAAACCTCCTCTTCTCATACTTATCCTTGTTAATTGGCTTAAGCTCAATGTAATTACGCCTGTCAAGATTCGCCCTCGACAAGAACCTGTCTTCACACATCTTGCCATCCTTCTCGAACTGGATAATGTCATTCTCATAAAATGACATCATATATCGATACCCAAGATCCTCCAAGTCAGCCACTGTCTTCATATCATCAATCACTTTCTCATCCCGTAGGATTCGCGTGTAGGTCTTGTCATCAATTGCACATTTGCCATCTAGAAAGCGCATACTGGCGTGCTTAATTCCCACAAGATAATACTGCTTGTCATTATCGTTATAATACACATCCATCCGATAGGGCGTAAGGGACTCTAGAAACACCTTCTTGCTTCCCTTCTCGTGCCCGTATTTATGGGAAATGTCAAGAGCACTGCGAACCTCCCCATCAAGATATCTAAGACTTTCAATCCTAGGGCCGTTATTCTTCTTAGAATATCGCTTAGGATAATCCCCCGTCACCTTCACATACTCCTCAAATGGATTGTCATAATCAATATATTCATTATATATTTCCATCAGATTGTTGAAGGTCTTCGGGTCAGTTTTCTTCATAAGAAAATCATCATCCTTGCCGCTATCTATCTTCCTTCGAAATGTCTCAATTCCCTCCTTCGTGTAAATGTTAATCTTATTGACCTTGTACGTCTTCCCATCAATTTCCTTAGAGCCTCTTATTGTCTGATTGCAAATCCCCCTATTTGTCTTCTTATCAACATTATGAGAATACTTAACCTCGCCCTCAGCTGCGCTGATATTGCTCCTGATGTCGAACCATTTCTCCTCATACATAAGCTTCTTATATAGATTATCATCTATCATATCATCAGCCCTGTGACCGTCCATAATCTCGCCTGTCTCGAAGTCAATTACATTGCCCTGAAGCTGATGATAAGAATCATAGCCCATCTTAGACAAAGCAACAAGCATGGCGTCAACTGCATGATGAGCGTAAGAATCCACCCTGCTTTTATCAAGCTTAAGATTGTTTCGCATCTGATGGGTGAACTCTCCTCTTATTACGCTTACGGTTGTATCAATCTCATTTGCTAAGAAGAATTTCTGCAGGGTATTAAGCACCAGGCTCGACGCGTATGCAGTGTCATTAAGATTCCTGTTAATGAATCCTGACACAACGTCTGTCTTCGTAATATCCTTCTCAAATAAGAGATTAAGCACCTTCTTTTGCTTCAAATCCAGGCTTAACACATACTCCTTGTACTTGTCATAATTCCACTCCCTG
This sequence comes from uncultured Lachnospiraceae bacterium, assembly GCA_905234245.1. Taxonomy (GTDB): domain Bacteria; phylum Bacillota; class Clostridia; order Lachnospirales; family Lachnospiraceae; genus RUG191. The sequence continues at coordinate 2,075 of CAJOGN010000030.1, read as the reverse complement.
CTAACACTCTTCAAGTAATGGTATGGGGTATTAATTCCCTTTCTCTGATTCTCGTTAGCGTACACAAGCACCTTATTACTCCGCGAATCATCTAAGGAAATAGAAAGGGGAATTATGTAGCCAACCACATAATCTAACCTGTTCTCAATTAAGTCAACTACGTCAATATCTCTGCCTGAGTACAGACACTTGCCCCCTTGTTCATTCCACAGCTTCAGCTTAAGAGCAAGACTCTTATGGGAAATGTAATTCTCGGGCTTAATCTTATAATTATATCTGTCTTTAATTTTCTTCTCGATTGCCTTAATTTCCTGCTCGTTCTCCCTTTGTGACTTTTTAATATATTTCCTTCTCTCTTCAGAATTCTTATCACGAGGCATTTCAATTACAATCTGTGAAGGGTAACCATATTTCTTAATATATGCATTAATCACCTTGATTGACACATGAACGCTTTTTCTTACAACAGGATTATATATATTCTCTAATAACTCTTTATCGGGTATATACTTAAGTCCCTTCAATGAATCAAGGGAGGGACGAAAGAGCCCCATCTTCGTTAGAATCTGCATCTGATTCTCCCCTTCTTCATACATTATAGGAATAATCTCCCGCATAATCTTTTCAGAAAGGGAATGCCATTTACCAAAGAGTCTGGCGTTCTTTTTTCGCACATTTACAAGAACATCCACTATCCTCTCGTCTATCTCTAGACCTGTCCTATTGAATGAATCCACAATTGCCTTCTTGTCGTCGTTGAGGGTAAGAATATCGCCGATTAAGTCCATTTCCTCTATGGAAAATGTACTTTTGTAATCCACTTTAATTCTATTAAGAGCTTTTCTAATCTTATTGAAGGCTTCGAAGCTGTGATATATTTTCTTGTCATTCTTATCTACTCTTGCCCCCTCAATGATTACTGTATCTTCACCTACTACCTTCTTGATAAAACGCGACACAGTAGCATTTCTCTCAGTCTGAACCATCTCAATTATTCTTATCTTCTCATCCTTATTAAGCTTTCTGCCATTAACGGTCAGGTTGTTAAGATCATTAAGGAGATTGAACTCCTGGGCAGTGTAGGAAGCAGACGAGGCGCGACGCTCTTCAGGGTAAATTGTACACCTGCCAACAAGCTTCTCGAATATATTGTCCTCTGTTATATATTCCCCTGTGACCTTATCTATCTTAGTTGTGTACTTGCCATAGTCGGTACGAGATAGCTCATTTCCTGGGCCCTCGAAGTATGCTCTCTTCCTATTGAAAATGTTAAGATAAGCATCACGAAATTCCTTGTTCAACATCTTATAATGCTTGGCCTGTTCCTTAAGTATAGCTTTAATTTCTTCCCTATATGAAGACATGGTGAAGATATTATTAATCATAATTTCCTCACCATTCTTTCTAATAACATGGGCTCCATGATAAAAGCCATACTTTAAGTATCGCTCGTATTGAATTTCACATGGATACTTATTTTCTAATTCTATTTTGTTTATGCCTACACCTTTTGCATAATCGCTATCAATCGTAGCATCTGCTAAGTCGTCTACATATGATATGCCTCGATGCTTGAGTGCACTCCTAAGAACTATATATGTTTCATCTAAAGTTAACTTTTCTGTTAGGCCTCTGACACGCAACTCTAACACATTGTTATTAGTGTCATTTGGCAAGTCAAAACCGCACTTTACCCAAAGCTTATCAAAGTCACTTAGCCTCGTATGCCTTCTCCTTGTGCGCCTACGAAGCTGCCTCATGTTCCTTCTAAGCTCATTCTCTGCCGGATTAGCCTCCGAGAATATGTTAGAGGTACTTTCTAATATCTTATAATCCTCTGTAACCACTGCAGAGCCCACTGACGCCACGCCAATATCAAGTCCTACTGTATAATTCACCTCAAGCACCCCCTTTTTTTACATACATTTTATAAAAAAAAGCCTAATCGCGTAACTACACGATTAAGCTATTGTAATAGTGAGACACGGGGGAATCGAACCCCCGACAACTTGATTAAAAGTCAAGTGCTCTACCAACTGAGCTAGTGTCCCATATGTCGTAAGGTGTCATTTGCT
>CAJOGN010000029.1 GCA_905234245.1 uncultured Lachnospiraceae bacterium | reverse complement strand
TGAAATTATTGAAGTTACAATTCCTCTTAATTTTGGATCCATAATCTTTTTCCTCCTTACTATTTGTTTTTGTTTGAGTGTATTATGCACAATTTAGATAAATATTTCTACCCATTTTGAACATTCGGTCGTTTTGCGTGCACATATGGTTATTTTTAATGTTTATTATCCTAGAAATAAGCAAAAAAATACACCAAAAATGACTATTCAGTCGTTTTTTGGTGTCTATTCGGTTGACATTAGATTTCAATTGTTATTATTTATCAATTCCGATGCTGTCTAATGATATTAGATTACCATCTACACGTGCATATATATCCAGTCTTTCAATATGTAGACTAACTCTGTCTAATTCGAATTTATATCCTAAGAATTGTAGGAATTCACTCATAATTACTTCTGGCTTAATATTGTCTCCTGAGCTTGATGAACATTTGATATAGAAATAATCATCTCTATAATCAAATTCATATATAAGAGGCAATATATCAAGGTCTCTTGTTGATTTCTTAGTCTTCTTAGTGATTACACACTCATCAAGAGATATAAATTCATCTATTCTATGGGAAATGTTAGTCATATCCCCAAGTTCTGCTTGTAGCTTATCACTTAATCTAATCTTATATGATGAAGCCTCTGTTGAAGACATAGCGTTTTTCGCCTTATCTGGCAAGTATCTGAATGAGAGAATCTTAATTCCCGGCACCATCTCATTATTAAGACGATTAATGCCATCTATAGATGGAATCTCTTCTAATAATTCAATATCCATATATTCTGCACTTGATGTCATCCCAAGTCCTAAGGGGTTGCCAAAGGACATAATCTGATGTGGGTTAAACCCTTCAGAATAAGCGATAGGAAGCTCCGCGCGGCTTATAGCCTTCTGAAAATACCGCATCATATCTAAGTGACCAATGTACTTTAGTACACCCTTTTTCTCAAATCTTACTCTAACTTTCATATAATATACCTTGTAGTTTGATTCCTGCACATTAACCATAAATAACTTCACGCTGCTAAGAATGCAGCTTAGAAGTTTTTATGGTTACTGTGCTTGATTAATGTAACTCTAAATTACTTAACACAGCATCCACTACCATAAACTTTGGCTCCACATCCACTACATTGCTCTCTGCAATTAGGAGTTACTACACCCTTCTTGGCATTCTCCCACTCTCTAATAAGGAACTTCTTAGAAATATTGACATTGATAAAGTCCCAAGGGAGAATCTCATCAATATCACGCTCTCTATAAGCATAGAAATCAAGGCTGATATTACATTTATGGAAGGCCTCCTGCCATAAGTTGTCATCATAGAATTCACTCCAGGCATCGAATATACCACCATGAGTATAGACATAATAGATTGCATCAGCAAGTCTTCTGTCGCCTCTTGCAAGAACGCCCTCTAATACAGACACATCAGCTTCGTGATAATGGTATCTTAGGCTCTTCTTATTAAGCTGTTCATTCATTGTATCCTTAACAAGATGGGCACGACGCAGGTATTCTTCCTTAGGATACATCCTTGCCCATTGAAGGGGAGTAAATGCCTTTGGTACAAAAAAAGATGTGGACATAGTTATCTGACATCTGCCATTTCTCTCCTCCTTAGGGAGTATATCATAATAATTACTTGCAATTTCATTACCAAGCTCAGGGATAGCCTTAATATCCTCATCCTCTTCAAATGGCAGTCCAAGCATAAAATATAGCTTCACCTTATTCCAACCGCCCTTAAAGGCCATATTAGAACCATTAATGATGTCTTCAATATCAAGGCCCTTATTAATCACATTACGCATACGCTGGCTACCTGCCTCTGGTGCAAATGTTAAGGAGCTTTTCTTAATATCCTGCACCTTACTCATTACATCAAGAGAAAAGGCATCAATACGTAGTGATGGAAGTGATATATTAATATGCTTATCAGAACAAATCTCAATTAAATAATCAATTAATTCAGGCAAATCAGAATAGTCACTTGATGATAAGGAGCATAGGGAAATCTCTTCATGTCCCGTTGCTTCAATCATTTGCCTTGCCTGTTCCTTTAATAATTCTACGCTTTTTTCTCTGTTAGGACGATATATCATTCCTGCCTGACAGAATCTACAGCCTCTTATACAGCCTCTTTGAATCTCAAGAACAATTCTGTCCTGTGTAGCCTTAATATAAGGAATTATTGGCTTAGTTGGGTACGCACCACTATCGAAATTAGTTAATACAACTCGATTAACAATAGCTGGGGCATCATTAGTTGGCGTAAATGACTTAATTGTACCATCCTCATTATATGTAACCTCATATAGAGATGGCACATAGATTCCTTCAATATGAGCGACTTTCTCTAAGAAGGCTTTCCTTGAATAATTAGGAGAACTTTTCATTTCCTTATACAAATCAAGGAATTCATCATAGCTGACCTCACCTTCGCCAATATATATAACATCAAAAAATGGCGCAATCGGCTCGGGATTATAGGTACAAGGACCGCCACCCATAACAATAGGGTCAGAATCCTTTCTATCCTTAGCCCATATCGGAATCTGCGCAAGGTCTAGAATCTGCAATACATTTGTATAACACATTTCGTATTGTAATGTAATACCTAGAAAATCAAATTCCTTAAGTTCATCCTGTGATTCTAACGCAAATAAGGGTATATTCCTCTCCTTCATAATTTTATGCAAATCAGGCCATGGAGAATATACCCTTTCACAATACGTATCCTCTCTTCTATTGAACATTTCGTATAATATCTGTATTCCAAGATGAGACATTCCAATCTCATATACATCTGGGAAACACATAGCAATTCGAATATCAATATTAGATAAATCCTTACGAACAATATTAAGTTCATTACCTATATAGCGGGCAGGCTTCTCTACCGCCATTAGGACTTCATCACTTAGTGCAAGTCTTTCCATATTATCTTCTACTTAATTCCTTAGTAACCTCGTCCCATGATATATCACATTCAACCATAAGAACCATTACATGATATAAGAAATCAGATATCTCATACTTAATCTCTTCCTTGTTAGGATTCTTAGCAGCAATAACAATCTCTGTTGCTTCTTCGCCCACCTTCTTAAGAATCTTATCGATTCCCTTGTCGAAGAGATAGTTAGTATATGAGCCTTCCTTAGGATGCTCGCGTCTGTCAACAATAATGTCATATATTGTCTCGAATATCTTAAGGGGATTCTTCTCAATATATTCCTTTGTAACAATATCATTAAAGAAGCAGCTGCGAGCTCCAGTATGACAAGCAATACCACCCACTTGTGATACAAGTGCAAGAAGTGTGTCCTTATCACAATCCGCCGTTAATTTCTTGACAAATTGAAAATGTCCACTTGTCTCACCCTTAACCCATAGTTCTTTTCTGCTTCTTGAATAATAAGTCATCTTACCAGTTCGAATTGTCTGAATAAAGCTTTCTTCATTCATATATGCAAGCATAAGAACTTCCTTGGTAATGTAATCCTGAACAATTGTTGGAATAAGACCATCAGCGTTAGGGGATAAATCAGACCATTTTAGCAAAGGCTCAAAGTTATCAAAGGAAATGCCCCGATCAGTCAGTTTGCTCTTAAGGCCCATTATGTCATATCTAAATATTCTATTAACTACAAGACCTGATATTCCTCTAATCTGAGGTGACGATAAGATACTTACTAGATAATCCTCATCAAAATCATCCACATATACGATATAAGGTACCTTAGTGCTCCCCTCATAGCCATCTGATGCTATTAAGTCTTTGTTAAGAACAAGTACTTCATGAACATATTGGTCTAGTATATCGCTGTTTTTGAAGATAAAATCCATATTCTTTATAGATACAAGGATTTTCTCCTTGCCAAATCTATTAGCAGCTTCTACTACCAGCTCTGATGTCTCAGGCTTAGAGCCATTAAGTACGACTTCATTACAGCCTGCATATAAAAATTTCTTAACATCCTCTAATCTTTTGATATTGCCGCCGGCACATGACTTAATCTCAGAGTTGTTGTTAATCTCCCTTATAGTCATAATATTCTTCTCATGTTCTTCGTCATCATCTGACAAATCAAAGAGAACAATTTTATCTACCCCTGAATCGTTAAATTGATTGGCAAGCTCTACAGCGTTAATTGGTGCTTCTAAGCCCTCAGGTGACTTTACAGCCATGCCGTCCTTAATATAAATTGTAGATATAATTGATTTTTGGCCCATTATGATTAATTTCCTTTCAGATTAAATTATAAGTATTATATTAATGACGATGCAGTCTATAAATCACCCTTCGTAGACAGGATATCTGCAATACGAGGGTCCTTAATAGTTGCATAGTCTAATGATTTAGCGAAGGCTTTGAAGATTGCCTCTATTACATGATGTGCATTGCCGCCTTCTAGTACCTTAATATGCAGGTTCATGCCAGCGGAGTAGCTAATTGCATAGAAGAATTCTCTTACCATTTCTGTATCAAAATACCCTACTCTCTCAACATCGAACTCATAATCAAATACAAGATAAGGTCTTCCGCTTAAGTCAATTGATACAAGAACTAAGCTTTCATCCATAGGAAGAATTGTACTACCGTAGCGCACAATCTGCTTCTTATCAGCAATAGCATTCTTAATAGCCTGACCTAGAACGATACCAACATCTTCTATTGTGTGGTGGCAATCTACAATTAAGTCACCTTCACACTTAACATTAAGATCAAATAAGCCATGACGAGCAAAGCTTTCTAGCATGTGATCAAAAAATCCCACACCAGTCTTAATATTATAATCGCCTTTACCATCAATATTAAGCTCTAAGCTAATATCTGTTTCTTTTGTCTTTCTGTTTATAGTCGATTTTCTATCCATATTTTATTTCCCTTCAAATCTTACCTTAATTGAATTAGCATGTGCAGTAAGCCCTTCGCATTCGGCAAATGTTTCTATATCTTTATGTACATCTAAAAGTGCTTCTCTAGAATATGATATCACAGATGATTTCTTAATAAAATCATCTACTGACAATGCGGAGAAGAATTTAGCTGTACCATTAGTTGGAAGTACATGATTAGGACCGGCAAAATAGTCCCCTAATGGTTCAGATGAGTACTCCCCTAGGAAGATAGCACCTGCATTCTTAATCTTGGTCATTGTCTCAAATGGATCTTTGACAACTAATTCTAAATGCTCTGATGCAATCTCATTAACAGCATCAATAGCCATATCCATTGAATCGGCCACAAATATATATCCAAAGTTGTCTAATGACTTAGATATTATATCACGTCTTGAAAGCTTCTCTAAGAATCCATCAATCTCTTTAGACACATCCTCAGCTAAAGCTCTGCTAGTAGTAATAAGTATTGCTGATGCCAGTTCATCATGTTCTGCCTGTGATAATAGGTCAGCAGCCACAAATCTTGGATTGGCTGTATCATCAGCAAGTACTAATATCTCGCTAGGACCTGCAATTGAATCAATACTTACATGACCGAATACACTTTTCTTAGCAAGAGCCACATATATATTACCAGGACCAACTATCTTATCAACCTTAGTAACCGACTCTGTACCAAATGCCAATGCAGCAATAGCCTGTGCTCCACCAACCTTATATATTGTATCAACGCCTGCTTCATGAGCTGCAACTAAAGTAGATGCACACACCTTACCATCAAAGCTCGGTGGTGTTGTCATATATATATGGTTAACTCCTGCAACCTTGGCTGGAATAACATTCATAAGTACACTTGAAGGATACACCGCCTTACCACCAGGCACATATACTCCAGCCTTTTCTATTGGTGTTACCTTCTGTCCAAGGATAATACCATCTGAATAATCAAACCAGCTATTTTGCAATTGCTTTTCATGAAATGCTTTGATTTTAGCAAGAGATTTTCTTATGACTTCAATTAGCTTAGGATCAACCTCTTTATATGCTTCTTCTAATTCCTCAGTAGTAACAACTATATTGTCAGCATTTATATTAGCCTTATCGAATTGTAAAGTATAATTAAATAACGCCTTATCACCATTTTCTTTGACATTATTGATTATAGCCTTAACATCCTTTTCATAGGAGTCGTAATTCGTAGGGCTTCTTTTTAATAATTTCTCTAATAGATTATTAGTATTTTCCTTAGTTAAATTCTGGGTTCTCATTTAACGCATCCTTCAAATCATATATAAGCTTAGTTATTCTTTCATTTTCCATACGCATACTTACCTGGTTAACAACAACTCTGGCGGATAAGTCGCATACCTCTTCTAATACAGTAAGGCCATTCTCCCTAAGAGTCGAGCCAGTCTCTACTATATCACATATTACATCAGACAGTTCAACAATTGGCGCAAGCTCAATAGAGCCGTTTAATTTGATAATCTCTACGGTCTGATGCTTTTTGTTATAGAAATAATCCTTACAAATTCTTGGATATTTTGTAGCAACATGTATTAATTCCTTACTATTAAGAAGCTCTTTTGCCTCTTTAGGACCACAAATGCACATTTTACATTTGCCGAATCCCAAGTCAAGGACTTCAAATATATTACGATTCTCTTCTAGTATTGTATCACGCCCCACAACGCCAATATCTGCAGCGCCATATTCTACATAAGTTGGTACATCTGGACCCTTAGCCAAGAAGAAACGAAGCTTATGCTCTTCATCAACGAAGATTAGCTTACGAGATTTCTTATCTTCCATCTCCTGGCAGGTAATTCCTATCTTTTCAAATAATTTCATTGTAGATTTGGCGAGACGCCCTTTCCCAAGGGCAATAGTTAAGTATTCATTATTCATTATTTAATCTCCATTATTGTGCTGTTATCGTCTTCATACAAGGCTTCAATCGATTCAATTCCATCAACAATTTCAATTAATTCAACAATATTACCTTGTTCTCTTAAATTGTTAGCCTTTACAATGGCTTTATCCCTGTTTTTAGGTTCATAACACATAATAATCTTGTTCTTCTTAGATGTTACCAGGATATTCTGTTTATTTAAAGCCATTTGCAGCTGGTCAATGAATATACCGAATCCAATGGCTGGTCTGTCCTTGCCGAAGTTGGCAAGTAAATTGTTATATCTACCTCCAGTAACAATAGGCTCTCCGTTGCCGTACGTATATCCGGCAAATATTATTCCTGTATAATAGTCGAATTCGCTAATGGAGCCTGTTTCAAATAGAATATATTCTTCAGCGTCATATACTTTAAGGACTTGATACAGCTTATCAAGATATTCTAGGGCATCGTACAGGGTTTTGTATCTCTTAGAATTCGAAAGAACTTCTTTCCATTCATCAGAGTCAGGAGTATACATCCTGCAAATATAAAGAAACAGCGTCATAAGATCTTCATCGCAGTTCTTGCTTTCAAGGAATTCCCTTAACCCAAAGAAATTACGATTAAGCATATAGTCTCTAATGATTTCTACATCCTCTTCTGTAAACGAACCTGCCTCAATAAGGCCTTTGAATATGTTAGCATGGCCAACACTTATCTTGAACTTGTTAAGGCCTAAGTCCTTAAGAGAATTAACAATAATAGCTAAAATCTCAGCATCAGAATCAATCGAATCTGTTCCAATAAGCTCTCCACCGAACTGACAAGACTCCTTAAGACGACCTTGATATCTCTTATTGTTAGCAAATACATTGCCAACATAGAATAATCTGACAATCCTGTCATCTGTAAAATATTTAGAGACAGCCCTTGCTATTGATGGCGTAAAATCAGGACGAAGCACCAAAGTATTGCCCTCTTTATCAAAGAATTTGTATAAATCCTTCATTCTCTTAAGGGTAATATCTTTGTAATATATACTCATATATTCAAAGGTAGGTGTCTCAATATTGTCATAGCCATAAGTCTTAATCATCTTCTTAAGCTTATTAATGATTATATCGCGACTCTCAATCTCCTCATTGTAAATATCTCGTACTCCCTCAGGAGTATGTAAATTGTTTCTTTTCATCCTATCTCCTTATTATGTGATATCAAGCGATTTTCTTCATAAGCGTATAGTTCTTTTTAGTGTGTAGAAGATAGAACCCTGTCAAGCGATTTTCTTTATGAGCGTACAGGGTTCTATCTTCTACACACTTTACTATACTAACACGCTAATATATTAATATAATAATACGATTATGTCAATCACTATCTTCTAATTGCATGCTTATCATATCAAGATACGGAACTAATAGATTTCCTTTTCTTTTGAAAAACTGCTTCTCAATCAATTCGTCAAACCTTATACTCTTCCTGCCGCCACTCATGGCTCTTCCATAATACTTGTCAATCTCTTCAAATGTCATATAATAATAAACTTCATGCTCTACATAATATATTATTATAAATGCTATTCCATCCTGCTTAACGAATTCACGCATAAATTCTACCTGATGCTCGTGAATATTCTTAATTGGATATGAATCAACCTTTGATTCCTTAGCATCAAAGCATACAGGGATACCTTGTACTGAACCAATGTAATCAACAGTACTTTTCTTCTCAAAATAAGCCAAGGTAATCTGGCTTGATTTTGGATCAATATTTATAGGCGTAATAGGTGTGGGAATCTTCTGAATTAACGCCAATTCATTTTCTCTATATATCTCATTAGTCTTATTAATCATTTCTTCTAGAAATGAACCTCTAAGACCTCTAGAATTCCAAGTTGCCATATTCTTCCTCTATTATTCTATTCATATTATCAGGTACAGGTGCTTTTATTTCAATGCCATCATATTCTGTAATATATGAATGAAGCATCTGAGATGTAATATTATATTTATCCTTATGAAGCTTATATGCTTTTCCTGCATATTTCATATCTCCAATTATTGGATGACTAATAGATGCAAGATGAGCTCTAATCTGATGAGTTTTACCAGTTATTAGATGAATCTTAACAAGGCTTATATTATCATTACTTGCAATGGGACTAATACAGGTAATAACATTGTCAGAGTTATTATTGATAATTGTAACCTTGTTATTCTCTTCATCTTTGGTAAAAGCACCATTTAGAGTGATTTCTTTATCTAATTTACCTTCTATTAACGCAATATAGAACTTATCAATTGTTCGATTCTTAAGTGCTAAAGACATCTTCTGCTGTCCCTGTAAAGTCTTAGAAGCCAGAATGATACCCGTAGTGTTATAATCAAGCCTGTTACTTACAGATGGGTGAAATACCCTATATTCCTCAAGGCTATAGCCATTCTCATTAATTAGATAAGACAAGATATGCTCGTTAATAGATATATCATCAGGATTGCTCTTTTGTGAAAGCATCATAGCTGGCTTGTTGCAGGCAATAATATCATCATCTTCATATAAGACATCAAGTGAATAATTGATGCCTTTAAGATACTCATATTCTGCCTTGCTTGTCTCTAACCCACGCATCTTATCAAATGTCTCATCAGAGAAAAACACCTTAATACTATCCCCTTCTAGGAGTATAGTCTTACCAGTGTCCTTCTTGCCGTTAAGTACAATGTTCTTCTTTCTTAACATTTTATATATAAAGCCTGATGATGCAGCCTTAAAATACTTCATAAGGAACTTATCAAGCCTCTGATTAGCAGATAATGAATCGACTCTAATTTCTTTCATATTCTATATCCTTAAAATCATAGATAAAGTAATCAGCAGTCTCTCTTAACTGGCTCTCCGGATAGCTAATTACGCTTTTAGAATCATATACAGCGCAGCTTCGCATATTGGCCATATTAATAGCATTAATAGCTGGGATTATATCATCAAATGCAAGACAGGAAGATGGCTCTACATTAAGGCGACGTGCAATTTCTAGGTATATATCAGGTTCTTCCTTGCTTTTGCCTAAATCATCTGCAGTAACAATCAAATCAATAATATCTAACACACCATTATTCTCAAGAGCTGTTTCAACTAATTCATGTGAATTACTTGTACATACAGCAATTGGCATTCCAATGGAATGAAGATATATTAGGAACTCCTTTGCACCTTTTTTAAGAACAATATCCTCACTATATGCTTTATATGCCATGTCATGCCATATTTGTACTAATTCTTCTGGCGAGTCATCAAGGTTGAATTTATCCTTGAAAAAGCAGGCAACCTGATAAAAGCTCATTCCACCAACCTCATCTTGGAGATTCTCAGGATGAGTAAGGTTTCTTTCAGCAATGAAATCCTTATCTATCTGATGCCATACGCCATTAGAATCAAGAAGTGTACCATCTATATCGAATATTATTGCTTTGATATTATTTAACATAATAAAAACCCGTCCTTACATAGAAAAAAGGTGTGTAAAGCACACCTTTTTAATTAATCTTGATTGAAAAACACATCTGGAACGTCAATTCCAGCACCATCACCTGAATTATCATCAGTATCATCTGCAGCTTTCTTAGGAACCTCTACAGAAGGCGCATCGCTTTGTGGCTCTTTAGCTACTTCAGGAACAACTGGCTCCTGTACAGGCGCCTCTGCAGGTGCCAATTCAGCTCTATTAGAAGTGATGATATCAAGATATCCTTGCATCTGATTCATATAATTATCAGTCTTAGTTCTTGTTTCTTCCATTGTTGCAGTGATAATTTCCTGAATAATTCTTAGATTATCATCAGTATATGCCATAGCACTTTCTTTAATTTCATTAGCTTCCATTGTTGCTTTATCTAATATGCTTTCAGCCTCTTTAGAAGCAACAAGAACAAGCTCATTAGCCCTTGCATAAGCCTGTTCTAGAATCTTATGCTCGCTAACTAACTGATCAGTCTGCATTTCAGCTTCCTTAATTAAGTCATCAGCCTTTCTTCTGGCTTCTGCAAGAATATGCTCCTGATTACTAATAATTCTCTGATATTGTCTAATCTCCTGAGGAATATCAGTTCTTAAGTTATCAATATAACCATCTAGTTCGTTCTGGTCGATAATTAAACAACCTCGATGTATAGTTGACATCTTACAACCATCAATATAATCCTGTAGTGCATTAATATCGTCTTCAATTTTACTAGCCATAACAATTCTCTCCTTATATTTTAATAATTTGATTCTATTATTGGTATTAACTCTGCTGGTACAAATTCACTCAAATCTCCACCTAACATAGCATGTTGTCTTACTACTGTAGAACTTAGATAAGTATACTTTGGATTCGACGGAAGGAATACAGATTCAATCTCTACACCCTGTGTCTTGAATATACTGGCAAGTCCAGCCTCATATTCATAATCAATTGTATTTCTTACCCCTCTTATTATAACATCAATATTATTAGCTGCAATATAATCTGTTGTTAATCCTTCATATACATCAACTACTACGTTATTAATATCATTTGTAGCAAGCTTAACCATCTTAACTCTATCGTCAAGTGAATATGCTGCCTTCTTGTCACGATTATCCATAACAAGCACAACCAATTTATCAGCAAGCTTAGATGCTCTTCTAATTATATCGATGTGACCATTTGTAATAGGGTCAAAACATCCTGGATACATGTATTTCATAGATTTACTTATTCCTTATAAATAAATGCCTGTTTGTCTTATATTGCTTATCCCTAACAATTGTAAATGATAATTCTTCAACGTAACTAAAATCAGACTTAAGGTCAGCTTCAACAATAATCAAGCCATCTTTTCTAAGAATATTTGATTCTGACAGATATTCAAGTACTTCTCTTTCATAGCCCTTATTATATGGCGGGTCGAGAAATATTATATCATAGGAATCAGCATCAAATCTCTTCAATGCAGATAAACAATTGCTATTAATCACATCAGCTTCATCTTCAAGACTACATTTCATCAAATTATTATTAATACATTCAATTGCTTTCTTATTATTGTCAACGAATGTAGCGTGCCTTGCATATCTTGATAAAGCTTCAATACCAATTTGACCGCTTCCTGCGTAAAGGTCTAGAAAATCACTATCTACAACCTCTTCATTAATCATATTAAACAGAGTCTCTTTAATTCTGTCAGTTGTAGGCCTTGTATTATCTCCTGGTATTGTGTTAAGAATAAGTCTCTTACATTTTCCTGCTATAACTCTCATACTATCTCTTAAGCACATCTAATAATAGCTTAAATGCGCTATCTGTTGATTGCCTTCTAATCTTATCTCTGTTGCCTTTAAAATGATATTCTCTTACGAATACTCGCTCTCTAGTAGCGCAGGCAATATATACAGTACCTACCTTCGTCCCAAATTCATCACTGTCAGGTCCAGCAACACCAGTTGTTGCAAGAGCAATATCACTATCAGCAACTTTAAGGGCGCCTTTAGCCATCTGCATGGCAACCTCCTTAGATACCACACCTTTTTGGGCGATAGTAACAGGATCGACTAACAGATTCTTAGCCTTTGCATAATTAGAATAAGTTACAAAGCCTTCCTCGAACACATTAGAAGCACCAGGAATATCAACGATTTCCTTGGCAATCATACCTCCGGTAAGGGACTCGGCAGTTGCAACTACAAGTTCATATTTTTTTAATCTTTTTACACATTTCTTAGCAAGCACATTAGAATTCATCTATACTGACCCTTTTAATATATCTTTATTCTTAACTAGATAATCAATAAGTGATACAACTGTAAGTATAAGCGCAGCATATATAAGTACTATTTCAACATAGTATATAACTGTGCCAAATGTTGTTCCCGCAAAGAAATAAGACAGATCAAGTATTAAGACAATAACCATCGTCATCTGTAATGTAGTCTTAATCTTGCCCCACCAACTAGCAGCAATAACTACGCCATTATCACTCGCAATAAGCCTAAAACCACTAATAATAAATTCTCTAGATATAATAACAATAACAATCCATGCATCAATCTGTCCTAATTCAACAAGACAGATAAGAGCTGAACAAACAAGTAATTTGTCAGCTAAGGGATCCATGAATTTACCGAAATTTGTAACTAGATTTTGCTTTCTTGCTATATTACCATCGAAATAATCTGTAATAGATGCTATACAGAATATTACTTCTGCAATAATTCGCATAGTAAAATTCTCAGGATCAAATAGCATGAAAAATACAAAAAACGGAATTAGAATCACACGAAAAATTGTTAATTTGTTAGGAAAGTTCATACAAGTGTTCTCCAATCAAATCGTATTCGTTAATTGACTTAACAATTCCTTTAACAATATCTCCCGAATTAAGCTCGGCACTAGAACTTAAGAAGAACAAACCATCAACATTAGGTGCATCTCTATAAGTTCTACCAACATATACATTATCATCAACAAGCATTCCTTCAATGAATACCTCATATTCATTGCCAATTAGCATTTCATTGTTTTTTAGGGAAATGTCCTGTTGTAAATTCATTATTTTATCACGTCTTGACTCCTTAACATCTTCATCAAGCTGATTAGGCAGGTCGTATGCAACTGTGCCTTCTTCTCTTGAATAGGTAAACACTCCAAGACGTTCAAATTGTGATTTTTTAACGAATTCTAATAAATCCTCAAAATCATCTTCACTCTCGCCAGGAAAACCTGTAATAAGTGTTGTTCTAAGAACAATATCAGGAATTTCCCTTCGAAGCTTATCTATAATATATTCAAGACTTTCTTTATTAGTCTTCCTTCCCATAGCGTTAAGAATTGCATCAGATGAATGTTGAATAGGCATATCAATATAATGACACACCTTATTATTTCTCTTAATGGCAGCAATTAATTCATCATCAATCTCTTCTGGATAGCAATATAGTAATCTAATCCATTCTAAGCCATCAATACTTTGCAATCTATCTAACAATTCAGGAAGTGCTTTCTTCTTGTAAATGTCAATTCCATAAAGGGTAGTCTCTTGTGCCACAAGAATTAGTTCTTTGACGCCCCCAGCTACTAAAGATGTTGCTTCACTAATTACATTCTCAATAGGAACTGACCTGTAATTACCACGTAATGATGGAATAATACAATATGTGCAACGCTTATTACATCCTTCTGCAATCTTAAGATATGCAAAGTGACCACCTGTAGACAATAGCCTTTTTTCAGGGTTAACAAGTGTATCTAAGCTATCACATATAACATTTCCCTTGTTGCCCTTAAGGACATTATCTAATTCTTCTACAATTCTCTCATAGGAATTAGTCCCAAGGACTACGTCAACCTCAGGAAGCTCTTTGGCAAACTCTTCGCTAAAGCGCTGCGCTAAGCATCCTGTAACAATAAGAGCCTTAAGCTTACCAGATCCTTTAAGCTTAGCATATTCAATTATGCTATTAATGCTCTCCTCCATGGCATCATGGATAAAGGAACAGGTGTTGACAATTATTGCATCTGCATCATTCTCATCATCAATGATTGTATAATTGTTAGCATCTAACAGACCTAACATTTTTTCTGAATCTACAAGATTCTTGTCACAACCTAAGGATGCGAAGAATACATTCATTCCCTATAGTCCTCTGAGTTAGACGCAATATATTTCTCATAAGCATTCTTGTCATTAGAGAGATCTTCTTTAAGCTGGTTTAGCGCCTGAGTCTTCTCTTCAACCTCTTCTTCTGACAAAATCTTAAGGTCGCCATTATATAATTCTTCAACAGCAATGGATAATGCTTTCTTCTTGTCAGCATTCTTAATATTCATAGGCTCAGCACCGTCAATTATCTCTCTTGCTCTCTTAGCAGTAGCGCACACAATGCTATATCTACTATTTACAACTGGCTCCTCACCTACAACTACATGGTCATTGACCTTTTTCATTAATTCCACATATGATGGATGTATCATTTACTTTATTCTCCTTTCGAAAACTCTTTTAATTCTTCCTGCATCTTCTTAATGGAATCGCCATTTCTAACTGTTCTGGCATGTTCACACTGAATAATGCTATGAACCTTATTAACACTATCATCTAGCACATCATTAATAATTAGATAATCATATTTATTCATAAGGAATGATTCCTTAGATGATATAGCCATTCTTTGAGCAATAACATCTGGTTCCTCAGTACCTCGGCCCACTAATCTGTCCTTTAACACCTTGGCACTTGGTGGTGTCACGAACAAAAGCAATGCTTCAGGATATTGCTCCTTCACCTGAAGAGCACCCTGTACCTCGATTTCAAGTAGAACATCCTTGCCTTCCTTAATAAGCTCTTCCACATAGCTTTTTGGTGTTCCATAGGATTTGTCGTTAAATGATGCATATTCTAATAACTCATTATTATCTATCATCTTCTGAAATTCATCTTTACTCTTGAAGAAATATTCACGACCTTCCTCTTCACCGGGACGTTTCTTCCTGGTAGTTGCCGATATTGATAAATGATATTCTCCTGGATGTGATTGTAGTAAATGCTTCATAATAGTGCCCTTGCCTGCACCTGAAAAGCCGGATAATACTACGATTAAGCCTTTATCATTCTCCATTGAAATTTCCTTTCCATACAAACTGTATACTACTTTGAACCTACATATGAGTAATTCCGCGCTCATAAAGAAAATCGCGCTGGAATTCTCATATGTAGGGTTCAATTTACTCTATATTCTGTATCTGCTCTCTTATCTTTTCTATGAGCGTCTTCATTTCTATGCCTGTATTGGCAATTTCCACGTTAGATGATTTAGATAGGATTGTATTTGCTTCACGATTAAGCTCCTGAGATAGGAAGTCAAGCTTACGACCAACAGCTTCATCGCCGTTTAGAGCATCCTTCATCTCTCTTATATGACTTTTAAGTCTTACAATTTCCTCATCTACGCATATCTTATCAGCGAATAATGTAACTTCCATTGCAAGTCTACTTTCATCAACACTTGTATTATCAAGCAAATCCTCTATCTTCTCACGAAGCCTTGATTTATATTCTTCTATAATCTCAGGGGATTTCTTCTCAATAAAATCAACATCCTTAGATAAATCGTCTAGCTTCGCAATCAAATCTTCCTTAAGCCTTGCGCCCTCATTAGTTCTATTAGTTACAAATTCATCTATAGCTTCATTAAGGGCTTTAGTTAGAATGCTTTCAAGCTCTTCCTTAGATTCCTCAACCTCTTTAAGCTCTAATACTTCGTTGTATCTAGATAGAGAAGCTGCGCTAATGGCACCATCAATATCAAAATCAGAAGCAATCTCCTTAATACTGTCATAATACATCTTGGCAATATGCTCGTTATATACGACCTCATATTGATTGTCAGCATCTTCTTCAAAGCCAACATATACATCAAGCTTACCTCTATCAAGCCTGTCAGTAAGCTGTCTTCTAATAATTCCTTCAAACTGAGCAAAGCCCCTTGGTGTCTTGATATTAAGGTCTAAATATCTATGATTAACTGCTTTAATCTCTATTATTATTTTCTTATTATCTCGCGAACATTCTCCATGCCCAAAGCCGGTCATGCTTCTTATCATAATTATCTCCAATAAACTAATCTACCTACTGATAGGCATAAACATACACAATAACTATATTATAGATGTTTTACCTTATATCGTCAAATAATTTAGCGAAAAATCAACAATTAGTTGGGTTAATTATTGGCAAAAACTAATACAAATAATTCAATAATTGTAAAAAGGCATAAATTAAACTATAATTTGTAAGAAATATATGGAAAGTGAGAATAAATTATGTCATTTGACGGCTCTACTATACATGAACTAGCTTATGAACTTAATAATGAGTTATCAGGCTGTAAAATCAACAAGATTGCGCAACCTGAAAATGAAGAATTATTACTAACTATAAAAGGCAATGGTAAGACCAACAGACTTCTTATATCTTCGAATGCCTCTCTTCCCCTAATATACCTAACCAACACTAAGAAGGAAAGCCCTCTTAGCGCTCCTAATTTCTGTATGGTTCTTAGGAAATATCTTAATAACGGAACCATTAAGTCTATATCTCAGATTGATTTCGAGCGTGTGATTAAGATTGAGATTGAACATCTTGACGAGCTTAAGGATTTATCTACTAAGTATTTGTATATAGAAATCATGGGCAAGCACTCTAATATTATATTTACTAACAGTGAAAATGTGATAATAGATAGTATAAAGCACATTTCCTATGCAATCAGTTCCGTAAGAGAAGTATTACCAGGCAAGGAATACTTTATCCCTAAGCAGGAGAACAAAATAAGCCCTCTATCTGTTACCAAAAGCGAATTTATGGAGATTCTAAGTAAGCCTACTACTGTATCTAAGGCTATATATAAATCATTTACTGGGATTAGCCCGTTTATTGCTATTGGAATAGCTGATAATGCTAATATTGATGCAGATTATTCTACTGATGCTTTAAGCTCAGAAATGAAAGATTCATTATATGTACGCTTTGAGGAGTATATAAGTGATATATCATGCAACAGATATAATCCTAATATCATACTAGAAAATGGTATTCCTAAAGATTTTGCTCCTGTAATCTTAAAAAGCTTTGATGATATAGTAGAATTTGATAATATGTCTAGTTTGCTTGAATCATATTATAGCGAGCGCAATCGAATTACTAATATCAGGCAACGTTCAAGTGACATTCGTAAAATCGTACAGATTCACATAGAAAGAGCCGCCAAGAAGCTTGATATTCAAAAGAAACAGCTAGATGATACTAATAATATGGATAAATTCAAGCTATATGGTGAGCTTCTTATGACTTATGGGCAGAATCTTCCTAGTGGCGAGAAGGAAATTACTGTTAACAATTACTATACTAACGAGGATGTAACAATTCGTTTAGATAAGGAGCTTACAGGCATTGAAAACGCCAAGAAATTCTATAATAAATACAATAAATACAAGAGAACCAAGGATGCCCTGATTCCTCAGATTGAGCAAACAGAGGCGTCGCTTGAACATCTAAAAGCAATTGATGCGTCAATAATGCTATGTGAGAATGAAGCCGACCTTAAGGGCGTAAAGGACGAGCTTATTCAATATGGTTACATTAAGAAAAGCAATAAGGGCAAGAAAAAGCAGGCAAAATCAAAGCCTCTTCACTTCGTTACAGAGGATGGATATCACATTTACGTTGGTAAGAACAACCTGCAGAATGATGAATTAACATTCAATATCGCCAAAGGTAATGACTGGTGGTTCCACTCTAAGAAAATCCATGGCTCACATGTAATTGTGAAGGTAAAGGACAATGAAGAATTGCCAGATCATATATTCGAAATAGCTGCTAATGTTGCAGCCTACTACTCTTCTGCCAGAGAATCTAATAAGGTGGAGATAGATTATGTCCAGAAGAAAGAAGTAAAAAAGCCAAGCGGTGCTGTGCCTGGCTACGTTATATACTATACTAATTATTCTATGGTTGCCACACCCAGCTTAGATGGTGTTCAAATAGCAAAATAAGGACTATGTAACTTTTGTCCCATAGTCCTTTTTATATCACAACACATTGCCAGTTGAATTATTTAGTCCCAGCACCTCAAAGCTATAGCCTTCATCAATCAAAGCTTCAATATCATCTCTTGCCTTCATAAAGAGTTCGGCATCGTTGTAGATATCTGCAATTCTAAAGTTCATATCACCAGATTGGCGAATTCCCATAATATCACCAGGGCCACGAAGCTTTAAGTCTTCATTAGCTATAAAGAAGCCATCATTACTTGTATTCATAATCTCTAAGCGCTTATTAACCTCTTCACCTTCAGAAGAATCCATGAATATACAGTAGCTTTGATATGCGCCTCTTCCCACACGACCACGAAGCTGGTGAAGCTGTGCTAAACCGAACCTGTTAGCATTCTCAATCATAATTGTTGTAGCATTAGGATTATTAACACCAACCTCTACAACCGTTGTAGATACTAGAATATCAAGCTCACCCTTAATAAAGCTATTCATAATATCATTCTTATCATCTGACTTCATCTTACCATGAAGGATACCAATTTTTATATTATTAGGCATAACCGATTCAAGCTTTTCCTTATAATCAGTTACATTCTCAGCTTCAGTAATCTCCTTTGCTTCCACAAGAGGACAGATAATATAAGCCTGATGGTTCTTCTTAATCTCTGATAATATATGCTTATATGCGTTAGGGCGCATATTTTCCTTAATTACACAATTCTTAATCGGCAGCTTAGTCTTAGGCACATCCTTAATATTAGATATATTCATGCCCATATACATGATCATAGACAAGGTCCTAGGAATTGGCGTTGCTGACATTACTATGGAAAATGGATTATAACCCTTATTAGAGAATGCCTCCCTTTGCTTGACACCAAATCTATGCTGCTCATCAGTGATGACCAGACCAATATTGTTATATTCTACCTTATCTTCGATTAAAGCATGGGTTCCCACAATAAAGAGCTTATTATCTGTTGCAATTAATTCATTAATCTCACGCCTTTCCTTAACCTTAGTTGAGCCTGTAAGGCAAACCACATTATAATTTAAGTTATATTCCTCTAACAATGAATTAAATGTGTCAAAATGCTGTCTTGCAAGCACCTCAGTAGGTGCCATAATAGCCGCCTGATACCCATTACTAACCATTGTTAACATTGCAAGAAAGGCTACAATTGTCTTACCACATCCCACATCACCCTGTATAAGTCTTGATGTAATATAAGGCGATTTAAAGTCACTAATAATATCATCTAAAGCATTCCTTTGACCATTAGTTAGCTCATATGGCAGACTGCTTATTACATTATCCATCTCTTCTGTAGATGCAATACTATAAGTATTAGACACCTTGACTTCATTCAGGTTATTATATTCAACAGATAGCATAAAGCTAAATATCTCGTCGTATGCTAGTCGCTTCCTGGCATTATAATAATCATCAAGAGAATCAGGCCTATGGATACTACTAATTGCCTCGTTATATCCCATTAATTCATTATTTGCTAATACTTCCTCTGGCAAATGCTCTTCTAAAGACACATTTCTTAGGGCTTCTTCAACCGTATTAATAATAAGCTTATTAGATACTCCCTTAGTAAGAGAATAAATAGGATATGGCTTCTTACACAGGTTCTCATATTCCTTAGGTTGATAGACTTCAGGCTGTTCCATCTTAAGAGTTCCGCCCTCTTCTATAATTCTTCCATAGAATATAGTAGGGGTAAATGTATATAACTTATTCCTAATGTATGGAGTTCTAAACCATATTAGTTCTACAGGCAGATTCGGCGTAAAGCCCTTGGCAATTACAATATCTAATCGCCTTGTCTTCTTCAGCATGGCATTAGCACGAAGCTCAAGTTGAAGGGCAATCTTCTCGCCAATATGGTTCTTTATATCATTCTCACCTACAGGAGGCTGATACATATAATATGTCCTAGGAAAACGAAGGAGTATATCACCTACGGTGTATACTCCTAATTTATTAAGGCTCTTCGCCTTACTGTCTCCTATTCCTTTAATTGATGTTACTGATTCATTAATATACATATTATTTCCTTAAGTTATAACTGTATTAATATACTAAAGCATTTGGGATTAACAATGCATTTATACGCATTTCGCAAGCGTTAGAATATGTTAGTAATTGATATAAGAGCAAAATTCCCGACAAGGATGTCGGGAATATGTGCGAGCCGTCTGGATGACGGATTGAGCACAGGTTTGCGTCATAATATTACAATATACCACACATCAATTACTTACATATTCTTAGCGTAGGGAATCTAAGTATAAATGTATTGAAAAACCCAAATGCTATATATAGTATTACTCTACCGATGCAACATAATAGTATACAGGTTGTCCGCCAGCTTGCACCTCTACTTCAAGTGAATCAAAATCTTCTTCCACCTGCTTTCCAAGTGCAACAGCATCCTTCTCTTTAACTTCGTCACCATAATATATAGTAACAATTGCTGTAGAGTCATCAACCATTTCTCTAATCATATCAAGGAACACTTTGTTCATATCCTTATCAACAGCAAGGATACCAGCGTCTCCAATACCCATGTAATCTCCTTCAGAGATTTCTTTATCATCAATTACTGTATCCCTAACGGCGTATGTTACCTGACCTGTCTTAACATTCTTAATCTCTTCTTCCATGCGAGACTGATTCTCTTCAACAGACTGATCTGGAATAAAGTTAATAATAGCTGTAATTCCCTGTGGTATTGTCTTCGTAGGAAGAACAATAACGTTCTTATCATCACATAGACTAGCAGCCTGATTAGCAGCTAATATAATATTCTTGTTGTTAGGAAGAACAAATACATTCTTGGCGTTAACATTGTCAATAGCAGACAACACATCATCAGTTGAAGGGTTCATTGTCTGACCACCTTCAATAATATAATCACAGCCAAGCTCAGTAAATATTGAATTCATTCCTTCTCCAATAGAAACAGATACGAATCCCATTTCCTTTGGCGGCTCCTTAGGAGCATTGATATCTTCCTTAGACTTATTATCAGTATTAGAGGTTGTAGCTTCTGCAATCTCAGATGCTGCCTTCTTACTAGACTCACTTCTGAGAGTCTTCTCATACTCGCTTTGAATATTCTTAATATCAATATTAGTAAGTACACCAAGCTCTAAGGCTTTATTAATTACTTCACCAAGCAAATCAGTTCTGATACTAACTGAGATTTCATTGCCTTCCCAGTTAATTCTAACACGACCACCCATAGACTCCATGAATGCTCTTAATTCCTGTTCATTCTTATTAGAGAATGACTTGCTTAAGTTAATCACGAAATCAGCATGATATGTATATTGAACCTCGTTACTTACTTCCTTCTTCTTCTCATCGTCGTCGCCAATTGTAAGCTTAACATCCTTACCAAGAAGATAATCATATCCGCCTTGAAGTACACATACAAGTCCCTGTCCGCCTGAATCAACAACTCCAGCCTGTTTAAGCACAGGAAGCATGTCAGGTGTCTTGGCAAGTACTATCTCAGCCTCTTTTATAACTTCATCTATAAAATAATTAAGGTCATCAGTAACTTCAACCATCTCAAGGGCCTTATCAGCAGCTCCTCTGGCAACAGTAAGAATTGTACCTTCCTTCGGCTTCATTACTGCCTTATATGCTGTCTCAACAGATTTCTGCATAGCCTCACACAGAATATCAACATCTATTGCATCGTATTTACCAATAACCTTGCTAAAGCCTCTGAATAACTGTGATAAAATAACACCTGAGTTACCACGGGCTCCACGAAGAGAACCTGATGATATAGCCTTAGCTAATGTCTTCATTGTTGGGTCTTCTAACTCACTTACTGCCTTAGCAGCAGACATAATTGTCATGCACATATTAGTTCCTGTATCGCCGTCTGGAACAGGAAATACGTTGAGTTCATTAATCCATTCCTTCTTAGATTCAAGATTATTTGCGCCTGCAAGAAATGCGTTAGCAAATTGTGAAACGTTAATTGAACTAATCTCTTTCACTCCTGCACCCTCCTTAGTCGATTACACGAACGCCTTCAACGAACACGTTCATATCTTTTACTTTCATACCTGTGAATTCTTCAACTCTATATTTAACGGTTTCCCTTAAATTGTCAGTAACTGTAATTATGCTTACACCGTATGAAACTATAACATGAAAATCAAAGGAAATCTCATTGTCGCCGTTAATAACAACATTGATTCCATGATTTAAGTAATCCTTTTTTAATAATTTAACCAAGCCGTCCTTCATATTAACAGCGGCCATTCCAACAATACCGAAGCACTCAACAGCTACTGCACCAGCATAAGTTGCAATAACATCAGTATCGATTACAATCTTACCTAATTTTGTTTCAATTTGTCCTTGCATGCGAAACCTCCACATTTGTTCGATTTTTTAAGACACAACACTATTTATTATAAACTTTTTATATGAAAAAACAACAAACTTTAATATTTTTAGAAAAAGTAACAAGTAAAATGCTATTTTTAGTATTAAATTGTGAACTTTTATATTGAAAAAAATATATTTTTTCTTGTAAAAACGTACTTCCTGTGATAATATATTCGTGTTGCGATTTACTAAAAGTGGAAATCGAATATAGAATTAGGAGGATATAACAATGGCTAAATGTGCAGTATGTGGTAAGGGAGCTCATTTCGGAAATAACGTAAGTCATTCACATAGAAAGACAAATAGAATGTGGAAATCTAACATCAAGTCTGTAAAGTGTGTTGTTAACGGAACACCTAAGAGACAGTATGTTTGCGCTAAGTGCTTACGTTCTGGTGCAGTTGAGAGAGCTTAATTACTTACATAGTTTAATTTAAGAAATCAAAAAACTTCGAACTAATTCTTCTCGACTAAATGTCTTTGAAGAATTGTTCGAAGTTTTTTTGTTACTTATAATTCTCAAATAACCTATCTCTTATCCTTATCTACAAATAATAACGAAATCATAGATGCAATACTAAATAGTAATATGAATATTCCAAGATGAATCCACGAACAGTAGGGTCATAATCTGCGTTATACATTGACTTGGTAGCTTCTCTCTCAACTCGAATCTGAGTCTCATCTCTACCAACCTTGTCTAAGACTTTACCTAGATTAGTATGATATACGATAGTCTTACCCTTATAATTCTCTAAATCGCCACTTTCCTTAAGAGAATCAAGCACTTCACCAATAGTAGTATAGTATTTAACCTCTTTATTCAAGACGTTACTATTAGAATCCTTCAACATCTTAAGCGCCGCGCCTATTGTAACAGGCTCAATTAAAGTAGTATTCCTTACATCACTAAGACTTTCATCATTTTGAATGAAGTTAAATACATCGCCAACAGTAATTGGTGTATTAGGAATTGCTGCTGTATTGTATTCTTTTGCTGTAGAGCTCTTAGATGCTTCATTTAAGGCTTTGCCAAGTGTTATTCTGTCAATTATAGTCTCGCCTCTAAGATCAGCAAATTCATCATCACTTTGAACAATATCTGTTATCTCACGAACAGTCATTGTCTTGCCAACCTTAGTTTCTCTAAGCTCCTTCACGCTTTCATTGCTTTCATCAGAAAGCATATCTATTATTTCTGCACCAGTAAGTTCGACATCGAATTCAACATCATCAACCATATCAAGCATATCAGTAATTGCTTTGTATGGCATATCATTAACATTAGTTTCAGATGATACTACCTTGAATCCCGGACTTGATATTGTAAGGTATGTAAGTGGCTTCACAATATTAGGAAGTGGGAACAAACCACCTGAGAATATCAATTGGAATATCAATATAAATGGCATTATTGTCATAGCCGCCGTTGTATTCTTTACAAAAGACGAAATGAAAAGAGACAACATATCAGAAGCATATGTGATTAGTAAAAATGTAATGCCTATATCTACAATTAACCAAGGTGTAATAATACCAGGGCCTTCAAAATTAAAGCCTACAAGATCGAATGTGATTACAGACACAAGTGACTGTAAAAAGCATAGGAATAGCTGATAAATCATATGCGCCACGATATATGAAGGAATCTTCATTCCAGAACGATGTTCTCTCTTAACAACATCCCTCTCACGACATATTACCTGAATTGAATTAAATGAACCATTCCATAGACATACACATACAAGTGCAAATCCACCCGTTAATGTTCCTTCTCTGGTAACACGAAAATCTCCACCTAACGCAAATCCGACTAAAATAGCAACTAGAATAGCCATCATGACCATAACCCAGTCATTCTGGAATTTGTACATTCTAAAGAATTTGCCTAAATATATCTTAATTTGTTCAAAACCACCTGCGTGACCAATTCTTACTTCTACGCTTTCATTAATATCGGTTTTACTATCCATTCTGTGCTACCTCTGCATATTTTAATATATAATCATCGGCTAAGCCGTCTCCGCCTTCTTCAACCTGATTGATTCGCTTGACTATATCTTCCATACGGTCTCTTTCGAAGAACTTCCTTGCATCTTCAACGCTACCATAATAAGCAAGTCTACCTGTTCTGGTACTATCCTTAGCAAGTACAATTACATCATCGAACAAATCAACTACTCTATCAGGACTATGTGTAATTACAATAACAATTCTTCCAGAATCAGCGACTTTCCTTAATCTCTCGAATAAGTCTCTAGCCATTACACCATCTAATCCTGAATCAGGCTCATCTAAGATAAACAAAGATGGATTAGACAAGTATTCAATAGCAATAGACAGTCTCTTAATCTGTCCACCTGAAAGGGTACCAACCATATTGTCCTTAACAGGTGTAAGACCGAATATATCCATTACTTCATCGGCACGTTTGTTACGTTCTTCTTTACTAAAGTTCTTAGGAAGTCGAAGCTCAGCATAGTCTCTAACTGTCTTAATAACAGTGTCTTTGTTCCTCATCATCTGTTGCTGCGGAACAAATCCTATATTGTATATCATATTCTTATATTCAGAATACATATTTTTGCCTTCTAGAATAACTTCAGCATCAGCCTTCTCATATCCATTAAC
Organism: uncultured Lachnospiraceae bacterium; assembly: GCA_905234245.1. GTDB lineage: Bacteria > Bacillota > Clostridia > Lachnospirales > Lachnospiraceae > RUG191. The sequence goes on along the minus strand of CAJOGN010000029.1, from coordinate 40,198 downwards.
GGCATTAAGAAATGTTGTCTTACCTGCACCTGAACCACCAAGGAGAAGAACCATGTGGCCTGCAGGAATTGCTAAGTGGATATCCTTAAGAAGGTATTTCTTAGACTTAAGAAAGCCTTTAGCAACACGTTCATTAAGGTTAACAGTAAGTCCTTGTTCCATTACAGCAACGGAACCGAGCTTTGTAAGCTTTTCCATTTCCTTCTCAAGTTCATCAACCTTGTATTTTGGCTGACATTTCTTGTTAAGTGCCCAATAGTACATAACAATAAAACGTGGAGTAATAAACATATAAACTATACGCCACCATTTACTTGAGCCATATAATTCGCGAAAGCCTTCAAATATACGCCAATTGTATATAAAGAAAGGTAATATAACAGCAAAATTCAATACAAGGAAGATAGGAAATACCGCATTATAATCCTCTTCAGGAACAAGATATACAAGAACTTCTCCTAATGTTCTACATATAGCATCTGCAAACATCAAAACTGCATACACTCTACCATCAGACTCACGGTTAGCACAACGAGCTAGCTCATATTCTCTATACCAAGGAATAAGGGCAATCCACCATTTTGAACCGGATTTCTTAAACATAAGCGCTGACGCAATAATAAACAAAATACATATAATAATTGATATAACATTAGAAGAATTAAAATAAATTCCTAAAATAATTTTAATAGCAAGTTCCATTATTTGACTCCTTCAGCAACAGAATCACTAACCATATCTCTAATCTCTTCAGCAGCAGCCTCTCTTGCTTCAGGGTCTTTACCCTTATCACCATTAGCCTTAGCTTCTTTCTTATCTGCTATCTTATTAGCAAATCTATCAACAAAATCAGGAACCATATCAAGAATCTTATCAATTCCTGAATGAGTAGATATATTCATAAGTCTTGTAGTGCCATTATGAATAACAATAACAGCAGAAGGTGTTAGCTTACCACCAATACCACCAGCACCATCATTTTTCTTATCATCAGTAAGAGCTCCTGCAGCCATACCGAAAGACACATCTACAAGTGGCAAAATAATGGTATCATCGATTCTAATAGGTTCACCTACTACAGTTTTAGTAGATAAGAATCCGTCCATACCATCGAACATAGAACCCATTGTTGTCTTAAATACTTCGTTATTCTTTTCCATAATATATCTCCTCCCAAAAATATATTTTACTTAATTAATTACGTTCAAGAATTCACTAAAATAAAGTATAACATAGAAATAATGCAAATTCTACTTTTTATAAAAACCTTTTTATATAGTGCATAATCTATAATAGATACTATCTATGCACTTCTTACCTCCCTATTATCAATAACTTCTTTGATTTCGCTACGAGGAGCTGAAGTTTTCTGGTTCATAATTAGCATCTGAAGACGATTCTCAATATTAGCAAAGCTAACATCAGGGTCATAGTCTAACGGAAGAAGCTCGATATCCGGGAACATTTCCTTGAGCTTTTTACATATTCCTCTACCAATAACATGATTAGGAAGGCATCCAAATGGCTGTAATATAACGAAATTCTTACATCCTTTAGAAGCATAATGAATTATTTCCGCTGGAATAAGTATTCCTTCTCCTGTATCAAATGTATGATGAATCACATCATCACTTTCCTTCGACAAATCATTAAGTAGAACTGACTTATCATGAAGTGGTTCATCCTTAGCAAGTCTGTCCGTAAGCTTATGGGCAAAATCAAAGAAATGATTAGCAATAAATGACCAAAACTTAGTTGCGCTGTCACGCTTAACCTTGAATTCTTCTATCTGCTTACCCTGACAGAAATATGATTTTTGAATAACATCAGTCATCTTAGCTTCAATTATCTCGAAATTGTTACTTTCTAAGTAACGCTCTATGTCATTATTTGCACCTGGATGGAAGTTAAGCAAATACTCTCCTACTATAAGGACCTGCGGCTTCTTAATACTGTCATCATATTCAACAGCGTCCATAATCTTAAGGGCCTTTTTAAAGCCAGATATTGCCCCAAATGTACCAGAAGCGCCAATAGAATCGCTTAAGACAGTAATTGCTTCTTCAAATGCTTTATCACTTGCCCCCTTTACCTTCTCATAAGGACGCTTCTTTCGTAATATCTCTTCTAATGTATCAATCATAGGAAGAGAGATTGATACGCGAAGCATAGTTGTGGCACTAATCTTAAATCCGGGATGCAATTCATGATAATCAACATCATCATTAGTCATAATAGCAACATTTTCAAAACCTGCATCATCAAGAGCTTTCCTAAGAATTGTGGCATAATGCGGTAATCTACAACAGCCTAAATACTTCGCCATTCCGACTGCCACTTCGCTCTTATCGTATTTGCCACTGGTAAGTTCTCCAAGAATCTCACCTATTACAATCTGAGCAGGGAAACATATATCATTATGTGTATACTTCTTACCTAAACGTATTGCTTCATTACGGCCCACATCTAGTGGCACGGCCTTAATGCCCTGGGCCCTAAACGCAGCAGACATAATCATACAAAAAGCATGCGAACTGTTAGGAATTAGAACAATCTTCTCCTTACGCTCCTTCTTCGTAAATTTTACTTCATAAGGATCAGGTAATTCCTTGACTTCTAGTGTCTTATTAAGGGCACGCTTTCTTAGAATAGTTTCAATAAAGGAACGAACTCTAATTCTAAGAGGACCTTGAGCGTCACTCTCATCAACCTTAAGAATAAGTGGCGCCTTATTGCTTGTCTCCTTCATAAGACGAACAACTTCATCAGAAAGAACAGCGTCATGACCACAACCAAAGCTTACAATCTGAATATATTCAAGATTAGGACTTTGGGAAGCCAAAATACTACTTCCTAATACTCTTGCATGGAAATTATTAACAATATCAACTCGTGATTTACGAAGCTCAACCTTCGGAAGATCAGGAAGGGAGTCAGCTGTCAGCACTGCAACACCCATATCTGATAACATTTTAGGAAGCTCATGATTAACTAATGGGTCATTTTGATACGGTCTACCTGCCATAACTACTGCAAATGTATTATCTTTTTCAACCTGCTTTATAACCTTGCTACCTGCTTCTTTTAACTCCTTGTCATATTGTGATTGTGCATCTAAGGCAAATCCAACAGCCTTCTTACATACATTAGTATCAGTTCCAAAGGTTTCATGCATAAAGTCGCATAGCTGCTTTACTATATCTTCCGTAGAATACCAATAGAAATAAGGTGTATCAAAGTGAACAGATGCATAATACTCTGGATTATCTGAATTGTGAATAACAATAGGATATCCTTTAACAAGTGCACATCTCGAAAAACTTGTCTTCTCTGTATTCTCTGAAGGCATAACAACAATAGATGGCATAAAGACATGGTCCACTCCCATCTTAATTAACTCTCTAATATGACCATGTACCAGTTTGGCCGGGAAGCATTCTGTATCAGATGCTACAGCGTGAATGCCGTCTTCATATATATTTCTTGTACTAAGAGGAGATATCTTAATCTCATATCCTAGGGAAGCAAAGAATGTTCTAAAAAATGGCATACCCTCCCAAAAGGCTAATACTCTTGGAATACCTATTACTTCCTTTTGCTTATCCTGTAATTGTTCATAAGGATAATCTTTATTTTGCAATTCGTATCTAATGTCAAACAGATTAGGTGTCTTACCCTTAAGATTATTAATCTCCTTAATCTTATTTCTTGTATCTTCATCCTTAGGATTACCAATAACCTCACCCTTCTCACAACGATTATTGGTTACGAAGCTACCACCTGTAGAGAAAGTAAGAATAGCTCTCTTACAATGATTGGTACAATAAGGGCAAGGATCGTTATTAACCTGTTTATATGTAAATTCCTTAAGCTCTTCCTTAGATAGAAATGTTCTCTTATAACCCTCTTTAGCGGCTTCTTCCTTAGCCTTCATAGCAGAACCAATGGCTCCCATAAGACCTGCGTATGGAGCGCGAATAACTTCTCTACCTACAAACTGCTCCATTGCGCGAAGGACGGCATCATTTTGGAAAGTACCGCCTTGAACTACTATTTTCTCTCCTAGTGAATCTATATTAGGAACGCGAATTACCTTAGTAAACACATTTTCAATAATAGACCTGCAAAGCCCTGCCATAATATCATTAGGCTTCTTGCCATTGCGTTGCTCTGTAATAATGCTACTATTCATAAAAACAGTACAACGACTGCCTAAGCTTGCAGGAGTCTTAGAAGAAAAAGCACTTTCTCCAATGTCCTTAGTCTCAATATTAAGTGTCTTGGCAAAATTCTCAAGGAATGAACCACATCCAGATGAACATGCTTCATTAACCACAATATTAGTAATTATGCCATTCTCAAGCCATATAGCCTTCATGTCCTGACCACCAATATCAAGAATAAATGAAGGATTATCAACATATTTTGAAGATGCTAAGCTATGAGCAACTGTCTCTACAATATGAGATTCTGTTCGAAATGCTTTAGAGAACAAAAACTCCCCATAACCAGTAGATGCAGCACCCTTTATAATAAGATTAGCCCCTGCTTTATCGTATTTGTCGTAAATATTAAGAAGGGCCTGCCTTGCTACATCTAGCGGGCTTCCTTCATTAGACGCATAATAACAGTCAATTATACTATCATCATTAGCATCCATTAGAACAAGCTTAGTTGTGGTACTACCAGCATCCATGCCAAGAAATACCTCAACGGTTTCGCCAATCTTTGGCTGATAATCAGGCAATTCCTTCTTAGGATGGCGCTTATAGAAAGCTTCTCTTTCTTCATCAGATTCAAAATACAGCATACCATTACCATTATCTGAATCATTTACAGAGTAAGACTGAATTTTCTTAAGGACTTCGTTGTATGTTAAATATTTTGCCTCGAAATGAATCTGATTAATACTTAAGGCAGCACCCAATGCAACCATCATTTCAGGATGATCAGGCACGAGAATCTCATCCTTCTTAAGATCAAGCCTCTGTGCAAATACACTTCCTAGCATAGGATGAAATGTTAAAGGACCACCTTCAAATGCTACAGGCGCAGTAATATCCAAGCCTTGAGACAATCCACCTATTGTCTGCTTAGCAATTGCGTGATAGCTGGAAAGTGCAATATCTGCCTTGCTAACGCCCTGATTAAGAAGTGCCTGAATGTCAGTCTTGGCAAATACGCCACAACGACCAGAAATGTCATATACACTTCTGCCCTGCTTTGCTAATGCATTCATATTGGCAGGCTCAATTCCAAGAACTGATGCCACCTCATCAATAAATGCACCTGTACCACCAGCACAGCTTCCATTCATTCGCATATCATAGACATCATTCTCACCTTCTTCATCCTCTTTAAAGAAAATAATCTTAGCATCCTGACCGCCTAATTCAATTGCTGTACCAATGCTGTCATATTCCTTCTTAAGTGCCAAAGAATTAGCAACAACTTCCTGTGTAAATGGAATATCAACAGACTTTGCCAGTTCTCTGGCGCCACTTCCAGTCATACATATTCTAAGCTTCTTATTACCAACTAAAGATTTGATTTCTTCTAAAAGCTTAAGAATGCTGTCCTTTTGTCTCGCAAAGTGACGAATATACTTGTAAAAAACAATATTATCATCTTCTAGAAATACAATCTTAGTAGTTGTAGAACCAACATCAATTCCTACAAATAGCTTAGAATTATTATTCATAGTTTTTTCTTTTTTATTCATTTTAGTTATGTCTCCCCAAAATTTTAATTTTTTTCTTATCGTTTATCCTTATCAATAAATTCCAATGCAATAATAGATACAATAGAGCTTACAAAGATAATAACAAGAAGGTGTATCCAATCAGACGCAATATTCATTCTAGAATGTTCATAATCATTACTAAATAGTTCTGTCGTAGCACCTTTTTCAACAATTTTTAATAGCTTATCCTTACCAAGCTTATCTAATATATCTTTGAATTTGACATGATAGACTATTGTAGTGTCCTTGTATTCATCTCCTACAGGATTATTGTTAAGATAGTCAATTATCTCACCTACTGTTGTATAATACGATAAATCAGTATTAAGATTCTCTCTAAGACTATTAGTATTCATTAGAATTCTAAGGGCTTCTCCAATAGATGTATCATCTAATAACGTAACGTTGTTTAAGACACTAAAGTTATCATCAGTTCTGACAAAGTCAAGTAATTCACCAATATTAACAAAGGCTTCAACTCTTGTATCAAGCATTTCACCTACAAATTCAATATCATCACCAACAGCTAAAATAACTGAGAATAAACCACTAAGAGTTACACCTTTAACTATTTCACTATTTCTAACATCAATAAAATCATCATCTGACATAATATTATTAATAGCATCACGCAAGCTTGTTGCACCACCTATTGTGGTTTCTTTTATTCTAACAATATTAGGCTCCGTGCTACTTGACACCTCGTCTAACACATCACCGATTGTAATTCTGCTAATTAGTGGTTTTTTCCTAAGCTCTGCGAACTTATCATCATTTAACAGCATCCTGCAGGCTTCTTCAGCAGTCATTTGACCGCCAACCTTAATTGACCTTAGCTGTTTTACACTTTCATTGCTTTCATCAGAGAGCATATCAATTATGTCTGAACCCTTAATTTCTAAATCCATCTCAGAACTCTCTAAGGCACTCATCATACTGTCAACAGCTTTATATGACATATTATTAACATCCATCTGAGATGCTAAGGCGTCAAATCCAGGAGCTGATACTGTGGTAGCCGAAATAAAAGTGATATTATCAGGCAATGGGAAAAGTCCACCGGAGAATACCATTTGAAATATTAGCAAAAATGGCATAATTGTCATGGCAATTGTAGTTGTTCGAACTAATGCCGAAATAAATAGCGCCAACATATCTGCCGCATAGGTTACTAAAAACAAAGTAACTAGTACATCTACTATAAGAGAAGAAGAAAACAATCCATCTCCAGATATTTTCATGCCAACAATAGAAGCTGTCATTAAGGTTATTATGCATTGCAAAAGGCAAATAATAGCCTGAAAAGCCATGTGGGCCATGATATATGAAGAAATGTGCAATCCTGACCTATGTTCTCTCTTAACAACGTCACGCTCACGACATATTATCTGAATAGAATTAAATGTACCATTCCATAGACAGACGCAAACGAGCGCAAATACACCCATCAAAGTGCCTTCCTTCGTTACTCCAAAATCTTTGCCTAATGCCAATGACACAAGACCTGCTATTAGAGCAGACATAGGGAGAGTAATCCAATCATTTTGATATATAAATACTCTAACAAACTTGCCAAAATAAACAACAGCCTGGCCAAGCCTTCCCATATATCGTATGTTCAATTTATTAGTTGAGTCATTATGATTAGAATCAGCCATTTTGAACCATCCTTGCATATTTCTCTATATAATCATCAGCCTTACCATCTCCACCTTCTTCAACCTGATTTACAGATTTAACGATTTCTTCCATAGAATCTCTTTCGAAGAATCCTCTCGCTTCATCAATGGTACCAAAGAAAGCCAATCGGCCTGTCCTATTACTGTCTTTTGCCAATACAACAACATCATCAAAGAAGTCAACAACTCTATCAGGACTATGAGTTATTACAATAACTATCTTATTATCATCAGCTATTGTTCTTAATCTTGCAAACAACTCCCTGGCCATTACTCCATCAAGTCCAGAATCAGGTTCATCTAATATAAATAATGCGGGATTCGATAAAAGCTCCATACAAATAGATAGACGTTTTTTCTGACCACCAGAAAGCTTCTCAACTAAGCTATCCTGAATTGGAAGAAGTCCAAAAATATCCATTACTTCGTTAACACGTGCAATCTTGTCGCTACGGGAAATGTCTACGGCAAGTCTTATCTCAGCTGCATCATATAAAGTCTTCTTAACAGTGTCTTTATCTCTCATCATTTGAGGCTGAGGAACAAAGCCAACATTATGCTTCATCTTGTTATAGTCCTTATACATATTTTTACCATCAAGAATGATTTCTGCATCAGCCTTTTCAAAGCCATTAACAGCATTAATAAAAGTTGTCTTACCAGCACCGGAGCCACCTAACAGTAGCACCATATGTCCAGTAGGAATATTCATATTGATATCTTTCAATAGATATTTTTTCTTGAAGAAATCAAGAACAGAACGAGACGCAATACTAACAGATAGTCCCTCGTTAATATCACCAGAAGATCCACGTTTTACAATATTAGACATCTCTATTTTGATGTCTTCAACCTTCCATTTTGGTTGAAAACGTTTAGATAATCCCCAGATTAATAATGGAATAAAGCTAATCTCTCTAGAAAAGCAAAGTAATAGCCACCATTTACTTAAACCATATACCTCTATTAGGCCATTATATACCCTAATATTGAAAATAAAAATGGCTAGTAATAATGCAATCAAAACTATTACGTACAAATAAGTAAAAACGCTATATGATTCAATATAATTATCAATTAAATCAAATATAGCTGCAAGCGAGGCAGCAACTATATACAAAAATGATAATATACTATACACTCTTCCTTCAGGCTCGCGATAAGCACATCTTGCAAGTTGATATTCCCTAACACAAGGAATAAGTGCAAAATACCATTTTATACCAGATTTTTTAAATATAAATGCAGTACCAACAATATACAAAATGCTTGGTACTATAAATATAACAGAGTATGAATCAAATAATATTATTAATAATAGTTGTACAAATAAATTCATGTGTTTCTTTCTAGTTCTTTAACTGCTTAATCTCATTGATTATCCTCTTTGTGTTAGAGTCAAGTAATATTGCAAGCGCAAAAATAACAATACGAACTAATTGCAGCTTGCCTTTTATATAGACATTTCCATCAAAATACAGCTCTTCATCTACAAAATCAGGAATAATTCTAACCTTTTTATCATATACTGGTGGGAATAAAGCTAATACTCCACTAACTTGTCCAGTAGTATCTGGTGAACCAAGAGAAAAATCAAGGTCAGTACCTCTCATATTAAGACCAAGGCTTTTGATCACCTTCTTAAGTTCCTTTTTCACCTTGCCAAGCCATTCCTTATTTGCCTCATCAAAGATTACAGCATATATTTTATCAGCATGTTTCTTAAGCTCTTCTATCTTCTCCTTAAACTTCTTATATAGCTTTTTAGGATTAAATCTATCGAAGAACTCTCTTACTTTGATGAAAAACTTCCTATCATCTTCGTTAAATCTTTCTTCAAAGTCATCACTTTCAGTATCAACTATATCAGGAGAATCCACATCAACATCCTGAATATCTTCTAAATCAACGCTATTTTTTGTAGCAACCTTATTATCTTCAACTATTTGTTTTTGCTCTTCTTTTTCTACAGCTTCAGATGTTTCATCATCATTCTCAACTGCTTTTTCAGTATCTTTTGCATCTATTGCAGTTTCATCTTCGTTTTCTTCCTGTGAAACCACATTTTCATCATCCTCAGATTCCTCATCCTTATTCTTTCTTGGCAGAATTCTGACAAGAGTCCCTAGTATACTTACATTATAATTAAGCCCTCCATCTTTCAAGTAATCAACATGAACTTGAATAAAATGAAGGAAGGTACATGCTTTTACTTTGACACTATAGTTCATCTCTCTATCAATACTTCCCTGCAGCTTAAACCAAAACGGCGCAAGCAGAACATAGAGAATGATAAACAGAATTAAACCTATAATACAAAGTAAAACAATTCCTATTATTTTTAAAATTAATAGAAAAACACTCATATTATTAATTCCTAATTGTTAAAAACTTACTCTTGTCAACATCACCTGTGTTAATCAATATATCTTCTATCATGAATTGTAACAAATGCTTTGTCTCAAGCTTACCCTTGCCAAAGCCAACAATCTTGTAATTCTTGTTAATAAATCTGTCAGTGTTAACTTCGCTACTACCCATCATTATAAGTAGTTCTTCAGGCTTGTCACTTACTACAATTACATAGTAACCTAAAGGCAAGCTCTTAGAATTAGCAAGCCTAAGAAGCATTTCTACATTCTCGTCTATTATATTGTCACTAAGATAAACATTTGTTACTTCCATAAATAGATTCCATTAAAAACAAATAAACTAGACAAAAAAGCAGTATAAACTGCTTTTTTAAAAATTACGATTAGTCCATAATTTTGCGCTTTTGAGTTCAAGATATTCATTATAGGCTTTCTCAAGTATATCCTTCTCATTAGGGAATTTTAATAAATGATAAGCCTCATGATACTTATAATACCCTGAATCAACAAAAAACTCCTCACGTTGTGGTCTACTTTGGTAACTATTACTTCTCATTAAATACCAATGTACATCCTTACTTACATCCCCTTCTGGAACAGTAAAGGTGTAGGAACTTTTACCAACGTATTTGATAATCTTAGCATCAACATTCGATTCTTCCTTAACTTCACGAAGTGCTGTTGTCTCGTGTTCTTCGCCTTCTTCTACAGTTCCTTTTGGAAGAACCCAGCCCTCATAACGATGATGAATGTTCTTATACAATAGCAAAACTTTCCCTCGATAGATTACCACACCACCACAACTTATTGCCTCGATCATTGCAATACCTCCTTGATGTGGATACATTCTCACTCAAAATTATAAACTAAAGTTAATTATTATTCAAGTTTGTGCTAAAATATGTATCAAAAACTGCTTTCGCAATAGGAACGGCGCTTCTGCTACCAGATCCACCCTTCTCCTGAATAACCGCTATAGCCAAAGCTTTATCATCCTTCTTGGCATAGCCTACAAACCATGCATGTGTATCATCATTTGTATCACTCACTTCTGCCGTTCCCGTTTTGCCAAATGCCTCATAATTATTGCTTTTAAGAGCAGTTGCCGTTCCGTTCGTAACAACATCACGCATATATTCTTCTATCTGATCAGCCTGTGCCTGTGTAAGAATAGAATCAACCGTTGAGCTTCTAAAACTCTTGACATTTACCCCTTGGTAATTAGTAATACTATCCATTATGTATGGCTCCATTAATTTGCCATCATTACATATTGCAGATGCAATCATACACATATGAATCGGAGAAACAACTGTCTGCCCTTGACCAATTGCCGTCTGCATCATTATCGGTTCGGTTGTCGAATCATCAACAGAGAATTTACTTATACTTGTGTTACTCAGCCTCGTCGGAAGCTTCTTGTTAAATAACAACTGATTACACAACTGATTAAATCCGTTTCTGTTAAGTCCAAGTCCTATCTGAGAAAAAGCTATATTACAAGACTCAGCAAACGCTTCCTTAAATGTTATATGGCCATGTACTTCGCCTTTATAACAACGAATTGTATAATTATCTTTTGTAAATTTACCGTTACAATCAAAGGTCGATTGTGCTGCATTGACATTTTCTTGAAGATATTCTAATGTTGTAAGTATCTTAAATGTTGAACCCGGTGTATATAGTCCTTGTGTTGCCCTGTTAACAAGCTCTGAGTCTTTACTATTAATTAATTTCTTGTAATTATCAGCAATTGTATTAGGATTAAAATTAGGCTTAGATGTCATAACAAGAATCTTACCAGTAGAAGGCTCAATCGCAATGACAGCACCATCATAATCCATACTATCATATGCAACTTCTTGCAGATTATGATCTAATGTCGTAACAACAGTATCTCCCTTGTTCTTAACATTAAATAAATCATTCTTTATTCTTTCTAAAATAAATGCATGGCTCTTAAGCATATAGAAGTTACCATCAAGCTCAACTCCAGACATTCCATTACTGTCATAACCTACAGCATGTGCATACATATTGCCATAAGGATAGCTTCTAGCATTATCACTATTAGAGGTTGCAAGAACCACACCATTCTTATCAACAATATCGCCTCGAATAATACTTTCTGCTAACTTATCTAATCTTGCGTTATAGGGACTGTTAATGAAATCATCGCTTTTGAAAGCAACAAAATAGCAAAAATATACGCATAAAGCAATAAATAAGGCTAAAAAGAAATACATTACAACAGCAAATTGAACATTACGGGATTTGTTAGTAATCTTCTGTTCAGGTTCATCAACCTTTGTACTATCCTTTTTATCCTTTTTTCTGCCACTTCTTCTATTGTTCTTAATATCAACCTTTTCAACCTCTATCTTGGAATTAGACTTGCGGCGAGCTTTAGGGCCGCTAATCTTCTTACCACCCTCTGAAGAGGCATCATTTAAGTCAATAACTTCGAAATCATCTCTTTTACTCATTAATTGTTTCTCCTTTACAGAATCAGGTTTTGGCTTCGCCAAAACTGTTGGCTCTCGCCAACATAATATGCAAAATAATACCTCTTATAATGTAAACATTATATCGGTATTATTTTACATATTATCCTGGTTCTGAGTTGTTTCATACTGTTTACAGTATAATCCCTGGATTATAGCGAATAGGATTATTGTACTTAATAAGGAGCTTCCGCCGTAGCTTACTAACGGTAGTGTTACTCCAGTTGATGGTATGAATTTCGTTACACCACCGAGAGTTATAAACACCTGAACTCCATATAAAGTGCCAAGTCCTAATGCAATAAGCTTGTAGAACTGGTCACGAATCTCCATTGCAATATTAAAGAACATAAATAAGCAACTGATACACACAAATATTAAGCATAATGCGAATACAGCTCCTAATTCTTCTGAAATAGCAGCAAAAATAAAGTCTTGCGAAACAACAGGAATCTTATCTGGCATGCCCTGACAGAGTCCTGAGCCGAACCATCCACCTGTACCTATAGCAAATAACGACTGTGCCACCTGATATCCCTGATCTGATATTGTTGCAATTGGATCCTGCCAAGCAGCAACTCTTACTCTTACGTGATTGAATAGGAAATACACAAGTACTCCGCCTACAGCAGTACCTGCTAAGGTTATAATCAAATATAATGGTTTTCTTGTGGCAACATAAAGCATAACAATATACGTAAACAGGAATATGCAAGCGCCACCTAAATCCTTAGAAGCCACAAGAATAAGCACATGTACTGCAGCAACTGCAGTGGCTGTTAATACTACCCTAAAATCATGGGAACGAAAATCTATCTTCATTTTAGATAGATCCTCCTCTGGGAGTATATAAAGCATAGCTGCAACAAAGAATACAAATATTATCTTAATAAACTCAGAAGGCTGAATTGCTATAGGTCCAAGGTTAATATTAAGCTTGGCACCATATACACGTGAGCCTACAACAAGTACAACCAAAAGCCCTAATATACCTACAATTGCATATACCCACTTGAGTCTATTCCACATTTTCAACTTAGAGATAAGAAGCGGAATAAAACAGGTAGCAATCATACCAATTGCAGCTATAACAAATTGCTTAATAGCATTAGCAAAGTCAAGGCGAGCAAGAATCGCAAAGCTAATTGTCATAAGCATACACATATTGTTAATAAGGGCGTAGCTTGCGTGCTTGTAAATCTTCTTGTATATAAGCATACAAATAGCAAAGAACACAATCTGAGCCAGCATAAATAGTATTATAAAAATGTTATTAGTGCTTACATATATACATAGATTCAAGTCTAAAAGAATCGTATACATAATAAATGCCTGACGATGATATAGTCTCTTCTGACGCTCTAAGGAAACGTTACTTCTAAGCGCAGCAAAGCAATCGTATGTATAAATTGCAAACAAAAATACAAGTATAAATCTAGAGACATATACTACTATATGAGCCATTATTCTACTCCTCTTTTAAAATGAGCGGTTGTATATTCAAATTCCACTCTTTTTTTATTAGCAAGACAATCCATATATTTATTCAAAATATCTGAAACTTCATCCTTGCTTTCGTTAGTAAAATCCAATTTAACACCTGCAAAACCAAGACTACTTACAACATCCATCTCGTTAAACAGGCATGTTGGCAAACCATTATAGATGACATTATAACACACCTTACATTTGTTAAATATGCCAAACTCATTACCTTTCTTATCCTTAAGGATTAACTCCTTCTCCTTCTTATCGCAGCCCTTACAATTCTTATTTACACAATTAGCGCTAATCATAAGAGGCGCCCTTCCGTATATGTTAATGATGCTATTACTATTATTCCTATGAGATAATTCTCTATTGTTAAGCTCCATTGGGCAAATATTATAGTCAGCCCCTAAATCATTAACAAAATCAACAGACGTATTATTGAAGGTATATAGGTGTGAGCCTACAATTATAACTCCTTCTAGCTTATATTCCTTAACAAAACCTATGCCATCATAACCAGATACTACATATCCGTCATAGTTTCTCAGAATATCAATATTATCCTTAAGTAATCTGGCAGTCTTATCCCTTATTACAAATGGAAATTCAACAAATACCTTATTAGCATGAGTCTTACTTCTAATCTCATCATATTTTAGGAATAAATCATAGCTACTAAAAGGAATTATCAAGTCATACTCTCTATCAATCACCTCCTCAACTCCTTCTAGCTGTGAAATGCCATTAATTGATATAACAACATTAGATAATTCTTTTTTAATCGTACTATTATCCGCATTATCATCAAAGAATTCGGATTTTTCAATTAGATTGATTTTATTTTCAGTATCATATTTTCTCGTATATTTAGAACAAATATTATCTTCTAATTGTTCTAGAGCCTCTCGTCTAATACGGTTAATCTCCCCTAGGGGAATGAATATATCATCATCTAAATCTACATGAATATCTGAAAATGTAAAATTACTATTACCTGTCTTATTAATTCTCTTAATAATATCCTCTGCACTTACTGGCTTTTTACTTGCCTTTTCACATACATTTCCCGTAACAGTTGATATAACACCATCATAATCAACAATAATCTTAATAGGTTCACCTTCATGAGCTATGAAATAACATGTTGCATTCAACTTATTCTCTTCAAATACAACATCAATATTCTCGCTTTCATGAGATGGCTTAGAAAATGTAACCATATTATCTGTCTTGTTATAATAATAGCAGTTAGTAAATCCACTTCTATTGCCAAGCTTTAATAGCAAATCATAATCATCCTTATGAACCTTGTATTCATCACCTTTGACAATACTGTCTAATAAATAGTCAACATATCTACGATATACATTTACAACGCCAGATGCATATTGCTTCTTCTTCATGCGTCCTTCAATCTTAAGCGATGAAACACCGCTTTCATAAAGCATTGGCAAATCATTAATTCCGCACAAATCTCTTAGGCTTAGAACATAGCCCCCTTTATTATTAATTTTACTGCCATTTTCATAAACATCATATTCTAACCGACAAGGCTGTGCACAACGACCTCTGTTACCGCTCCTGCCGCCTATTATGCTACTCATAAGACAATCCCCAGAATATGAATAACATAAAGCCCCATGTACAAAGGCTTCAATCTTCATTCCTGTATCATCATAAATACCTCGAATTTCTTCTAACGACAATTCTCTTGCAGGAACAATTCTCGTAAGCCCAAGCTCTTTGAATAGCCTTGCACCATAAGAATTACATACTGCAAGCTGTGTAGAACCATGAACATGTAAATCAGGAAAGTTCTCTCGAATATATTTAATCAAGCCAATATCCTGAACAATAATTCCGTCCAATCCGTTTTCATAATAGAACCTGACATAATCATGAATCGAATCATCAAACTCTTTATTCTTAATCAATGTATTAAGTGTAAGATATGCCTTTTTCCCATGTAAATGTGCATATTTTAGCGCCTCAGCACTTTCTGCTTCATCAAAATTAGTTGCATAGGCCCTAGCTGAGAACAAGCTCCCTCCAAAATATACAGCGTCAGCCCCAGCATCTATTACGCTTTTAAAAATCTCAAGACTTCCTGCAGGTGCAAGTACCTCTAATCCTCTCATATCTATCCTCTTAATAATTCTTAACAAGCATATATTATTATGAGAACTCCTAAGCTGCATTCTCAGCAGCGTGGAGTTACTCATATAATATATGCAAGCATTAACCATAATATAGAATTCCCAAGGCTTAAATAAGTCTTGGGAATAATAATTATCATTAATTATAGTTACTTTTTGATGGACCTAGAAGAGATTCTTCAAGGGATGCTTCCAGCTTAGTCTTAGCAAGCAGCAACTCCTTCTTCTCTTCTTCTATAGTCTCTATCTTCTTCTTAAGCTCTTCATTCTCAACCTGAAGATTAATAAGATCATGCTTGAATTTGAAAATATCCTGATCCTTAGTCTCAGCATCAGACTCTAACTTATCAATCTGTTCTTTTGCTTTGAAATAATCATCTGCGATATTTATCTCTAACAAAGCAGCTTTCATATCTGCTGGCAGCTTCCTAAAGCTTTCAATCTCATTATATTCCTTAAGCTTACTATTGATATATGTCGCTACCCTTTGAAGATATTCTTCTTCCTCATATCCTGATATTGTATATTTCTTGCCACCGATTAAAACCTCAGTATTCTTTTTGGCCGACATAACATTCCTCCTATCAATCTAACACTTATATTTAATCATAAATCAACCCTTTATTCAAGACGTTGAATGCCAAAATGCGAAAATGCCTCATCACTTGCAACTCTTCCCTTCGGAGTTCTGTTAATAAGTCCAATTTTAACAAGATAAGGCTCGTATACATCTTCAATGGTAGCAGATTCTTCACCTATTGTTGCAGCTAGTGTATCAATTCCAACAGGCCCACCATTATATTTCTCAATAATAGTAAGAAGTATATTCCTATCATTAACATCAAGGCCTAATGTATCAACATTCAGCCTGTCTAATGCTGATTTCGCAATATCTTCAGTTATTGTTCCATCATATTCCACCTCTGCAAAATCCCTTACTCTCTTAAGTAAGCGATTGGCAAGTCTTGGGGTTCCACGACTTCTTCTTGCTATTTCAAAAGCACCCTTAGAATCAATATCAACATTTAGCACCTTAGAGGATGCATTGACAATCATAGCTAATTCATTAGGATTATAGAATTCCATATGGAATATCACACCGAATCTGTCACGAAGGGGTGCTGTAAGAAGGCCAGCTCTTGTTGTGGCACCAATTAATGTGAATTTCGGAAGGTCTAACCTAATGGACTTGGCACTTTGACCTTTGCCAATCATAATATCAATACAGAAATCCTCCATTGCAGGATATAACACCTCTTCCACCTGCCTATTAAGCCTGTGAATCTCATCAATAAAGAGGATATCATTTTCCTTAAGTCCGTTAAGAATTGCTGCCATTTCTCCAGGCTTGGCAATTGCCGGACCAGATGTAACCTTAATATTAACACCCATTTCATTAGCAATAATATTAGAAAGTGTGGTCTTACCAAGACCTGGTGGTCCGTATAACAGAACATGGTCTAATGATTCACCACGATTCTTGGCTGCTTCAATATATACCTTAAGGTTCTCCTTCACATTTTCCTGACCAATATATTCATCTAATTTCTTCGGTCTTAAGGTAGCCTCAACAGCCGCTTCTTCTTTTTTTAATTCAGTAGATATTACACGCTTCATATTATTATCCTTTGTAAAATGTTAAATCATAACCTTCAAACATTCTTTAAGCAGATCTTCTTCTGTCATACCCTCAACATAATCTACGTTATTAAGGGCCTCTCTAGACTCTGTCTTAGAATATCCTAAGGCTTCAAGGGCCATAATAACATCAGAGTCAAATGCACCTGTCTTTCTAGGGGAATTGACATTAACAAGTTCACTTGCAAGCTCAAGGATAGCTCTTTCCGCAATCTTCTTACCAACACCCTTTGCAGCGCAGATTGCTTTGACATCGCCTGTAATCAGAGCATTCATCAGTTCATCCGGAGTAAGTTCGCTTAAGATGGCAATTCCGGCTTTGGGACCAATTCCGCTGACTGATATAAGCATTTCAAATAATTCCTTACTCTTCTTGTCATTAAAGCCATACAGAGACATTTCATTCTCAGTTACATGAAAATGTGTATATACCTTAATGCTTTCTCCAACATTACCAATCTCGGCTATATCTAAAGAAGGCATCATAACACTATATCCCACGCCACCACAATCAATATATACGTAAGTCTCATCAATACTGTCTAGTCTTCCGTTAAGAAAAGCTATCATCTATTGTACCTTGTCCTTTCCCTCTATTAACTTATTATCAGCTGCCGTGTCTATTGTATTGTCGTTTGTGTCCACTGATGGATTGTCTTCATCTTCTGCTGATGGATTGTCTTCATCTTCTGCTGATGTATTGGCATCGTCGTCTCCTGCTGTATTGGCATCGTCTCCTGACGCTTCGTCTTTATGAATAATCTTTACAATTCTAGTATACACAGCCTGGGCAATAACACCAATAATCGCACCGGTCACAACACCGGTTATCAAAAGTGCAGGCAGATAATATATAAGATATCCGCTATCAAAAAAGAATATGGCAACTATCAGCTGTGCTGAATTATGCAAAAATCCTCCCACAACAGATACAGCTATCATATTGAACTTAGTGAACCTGTACAAAATATACATAAAAATGAAGCTTATTACTGCGCCTGCCAGGCTATAGCACATTGAATAGACATTGCCGAACATAAAGCCAATAAGCACCACTCTTAGAATTGATACAATAATAGCATCCAAGGGGCCGAACAGATATAGCAATAGAATTATTACTACATTCGTAAGTCCAAGCTTCATCCCCGGAACGCCGAAAGGCATGGGGATTAGTGATTCTATATAACTGCACACAAGCGCAAATGTTAAAAATACTGCTAATGCAGGTAACGACTTCTTCATTTTACTCCCATTTGTGCACATTATTCTACGAGTAACTCCCCACCGCTGAGAATGCGGCTAAGGAGTTCTCGTAGATAATGTGCATGCTTAAGTAATTCGTAAGGTTTTGTCTATAATTAACTCCACGGCACTAAGAATGTGCCTTAGGAGTTTTTATAGACAAAACCTTTGATTTATTCTATAGCAGGTCACAAACAACAATTAGTTGGCTACACTATCATAATCGCTACTATTAGAATCAGCAACAGTAACGACAACTCTGTTAGGAAGGCATACAATAGTCTGTCCAGATTTATTCACTTTCCCTTGCTTTATGCATAGATGGTCTGGACACTCGGCTTCTTCCATATAGCAATAACCATCTTCAATAACAATCTTGTTAACAACTTCACCTCTATGTTCGATTTCAATTTCCTTATCAACATTTAGAGGATATATTCCAATCAGATTATCTCTTTGCTCGATTGTTACATATTTGCCATCAACAGAATATACAAAATGCCATATTACAAGGGCAATTATTCCTACAATCAACAAAGATACTATTAGTATAACATCTCGCTTTTTAAGCCATTTACCCATCTAATTCTCCAATATAATAGAATCCTTTACATTCTGTTAGCTTAACATCCACAATACTACCAATAAGTGATTCGTCACCCGGAAAATGTACAATAGAATTATTACTCATTCTTCCACTAATTAAACTATCATCCTGAGAATTAACATTTTCAACAAGAACACTTTGAACGCTTCCTGTATATGTCTCAGCCTTGCTACGGCCAATTGATTGAACTTCCGCCAACAGCCTGTCGAATCTGTCTTTAATTACATCCTCTGGCACCTGATTATCCATAGTAGCAGCAGGTGTTCCTGTTCTCTTAGAATAGATAAATGTAAATGCAGAATCAAACTTAACCTTCTTAACAACATCCATTGTTTCAAGAAAATCATCCTCAGTTTCTCCTGGAAAGCCGACTATAATATCAGTAGTTAAAGCAATATCAGGCATCTTATCTCTAATCTTGTCTACTAACTTAAGATAATCCTCCTTAGAATAATGACGATTCATCTTACTTAGGATCTCGCTGCTTCCTGATTGTAATGGCAAATGCAGATGTTGACACACCTTATTACAATCAGCCATAGCTTCAATTAATTCATCAGACAAATCCTTAGGGTGACTTGTCATAAATCGAATACGTTCTAAGCCCTCAATATCATTTACCATTCTTAGAAGCTTGGCAAAATCGATATCTTCCTCTAACCCCTTGCCATAAGAATTAACATTTTGTCCAAGGAGCATAACCTCCTTAACGCCATCATTTACAAGCTCTTTAATCTCATCTATTATCTCATCAGGCTTTCTGGAACGCTCGCGACCTCTAACGTAAGGCACAATACAATAACTACAGAAATTATTGCAGCCGAACATAATATTTACCCCTGATTTGAAAGCGTATTTTCGAGATGTGGGTAGCTTCTCAACAATTCTTGTGGTATCTTCCCATATATCAATTATCATATCCTCTGACCTAAAGGCATTATATAAAAGCTCAGGGAATTTGAATATATTATGAGTGCCAAAAATCAAGTCAACAAAACTGTAAGACTCTTTAATCTTGCTAATTACCACTTCTTCCTGCATCATACAGCCACAAAGGGCAATTATCATATTGGGATTCTTTTTCTTCAATGAATGAAGGTATCCGAGACGACCATACACCTTGTTATTAGCATTTTCCCTAACAGTACACGTATTATAGATTACAAAGTCAGCATTCTCTGACTGCGTCCTTACATAGCCCACTCTGTCAAGAATTCCACGTAGCTTCTCAGAATCTCTCGCATTCATCTGACAACCGAAGGTGGTTACATTATATGTTAGCTTACGACCAAGTCTGCTTGATTTGTCAGATATAATATCCTTAAGCTTGTCAATATATTCGTATTGTAATAGTGTTTCTTGTTCATCTGTTTTACTAGAATTGTTATTCATTATATCTCCAACAAATTATCTAATCTGACCATTTCCGTATATTATATATTTAGAGCTTGTTAGGGCTTCAAGTCCCATAGGTCCCCTGGCATGAAGCTTCTGGGTACTAATACCAATTTCTGCGCCAAAGCCAAACTCAAAGCCATCTGTAAATCTTGTAGAAGCATTAGCATATACACAGGCTGCATCAACTTCATTTAAGAATTTCTGAACATTTTCGTAATTATCTGAGACAATGGACTCAGAGTGACCTGTATTATTAGCATTAATATGGCTAATGGCTTCGTCAACACTATCCACTGTCTTAATAGACATTATATAATCAAGGTATTCTGTAGAATAATCTTCTGAAGTAGCCTTAACACCCTTATTAATCTTTTCTAAGGACCTCTCATCACATCTTAACTCGACTCTGTTATTAAGTCGCTTCTCTAATTCAGGAAGGAATTCGTCCATAATATCCTTGTGAACTACTAATGATTCGCAGGCATTACATACACCAATTCTCTGTGTCTTGGCATTCTCAACGATATCAACAGCTTTCTTTACATCACATGTTGCATCAACATATACATGACAGTTACCTGTTCCTGTCTCAATTACTGGAATTGTCGCATTCTCAACAACAGAACGAATAAGACCTGCGCCTCCACGAGGAATTAATACATCTACATACTCCTTCATCTTCATGAACTGCGTAGTTGTAGCCCTGTCATTATCTTCTATCAATGTACATGCATAGGTAGGAATGTTATTATCCTCTAACACCTTATGAATTACACTAACAATGGCTTTATTAGATTCTAAAGCATCTGAACCACCCTTTAATATACATACATTACTTGTCTTAAAGCATAAAGAGAAAACATCAGCCGTAACATTAGGTCTTGCTTCATATATCACACCAACTACGCCCATTGGCACACGCTTCTTGCCAATTTCAAGACCATTTGGACGCTTCTTCATGGAAGTTACTTCACCAATTGGGTCATCAAGAGCTGCTACCTGTCTTATTCCTTCAGCAATGCCTTCTATTCTTGATTCATCAAGCAAAAGCCTATCCTGTAAACCCTGAGGCATATTATTCTTCTTGGCTCTATCAAGGTCTAAGCTGTTACCCTCAATAATAGCTTTGCTTTCCTTAATTAATCTCTCTGCTGTATCTAATAACACCTTATTCTTAGTGCTAGTATCCAGCTTAGCAACCATATATTTTGCCTCATTAGCGTTTTTACATAATTCTTTTAAGTCCATAGCTTCCTCCTTGTAACAATAATGTATCCTTCCCGTTTACCTCTTTAACACTGTATCAGTAATAATCATCTCCATTGGAACATCCCAGTAGCCCACATCAAGTTCATCAACCATCTGAAACCCAAAACATACTCCTATGGGAGTAGTATTTTTGTGCTTTTGTAGAAATCTGTCATAGTAACCCTTGCCATAACCAATTCGATTATTTTTCTTATCAAAAGCCAAGCCTGGACAAATCACTACTGCCTCCTTATCTAAGAACATCACATCGCGATTCTTAGGCTCTAACACATTGAATTTTCCTACTTCAAATTCACTCAAATCACTAACCTTATAGAATTTAATCTCTTCTTCGAAAGACACTGGAAAAAACAAATTATGTCCTTTTTTCAGCAGCTTATCATATAGATCAATTAAATTGACCTCTTTTTCTAAAGGATAAAAGCACAATATATCCTTTGTTCCTAGCCTATTAATAATAATTTCAAGTATATTAGCAATTCTTCTAGAACCATCTATAATATCATCATTAGATAATCTTGTTCTTTTTTTTAGAATTTTTGACCTTATCTTAATATTACTTGTCATGCATATGCTTCTTTCTTACATCACTAAGATGCGTTGTAGTACCATCAGCCTCTAGGATATCAACATTGTCTAATTGGCTTCTAATATTGCCTCTAATGGCCTCTATATATTCCTGTCGAAGTCTTTGCTGTTCAGCCTTCTCTTCTTCATTCAAGCCCTCTTTCTTAGACTTGTGGGCTAATTCATTAATTCTTGCAATTGTAGCTTCTGTAATCATCACTATCCTTTTAATAATTATAATTATCTTCTATATAACCTAATACATCAAAAAACTCGTCATAATTGGACTTAAATACCGTCCCCTTGAAATTCGCATCTAAAATATTATGAATAATAGATAAGTCCTTGCTATTAGCAATTACCATATCTGCACCTGATAAAGTGGCTATTTTGCCAGCTATAAGCTTCGTATGCATACCACCTGTTCCAACACTAGAGCCTACAGAGCTTGACCCCATATCGATTACATCATCAATATTCTCTACAAGTGGTACAAACTCTGCATCTTCATGAGTTCTAGGATTAGATGTATATAAGCCATCTATATCAGTAAGTAAAATAAGCAAATCAGCTTTAATTAGATATGCCACAAGGGCTGATAATGTATCGTTATCCCCAAACTGAATCTCAAATGTGGAAATTGTATCATTTTCATTAACAATTGGCACAATTCCAAGTTCAAACAGTGCTTCAAAGGTATTCTGAGCATTTTTTCTTGAAACATTATCAGTAATTGTATTCTTAGTCATCAGGACCTGACCAGCCTCCTGATTATACTCCCTGAAAATGTTCTGATAAATGCTAACAAGTCTTGCCTGACCAATTGAGGCAAGTGCCTGCTTTACAGAATTAGATTCTTCATTAATGTCCGAGTCAAAGGATTCTTTACCAACTGCTATAGCGCCAGAGCTAACTAGGCACACATCTATCCCTCTGTTCCTGAGGTCAACAATTTCCCTTATTAATTTCTCGATTTTGAGGTAATCTATCCTTTTTGATGACTCATGAAGCAAGGAATTAGAACCTATCTTAATTACTACTCTTTTCTTGTCTTTAAAATCTACTTCTTGTAACATTATCTTTCCTTTGTTATTATTAGATATACACAGACTTCCAAAATAATAATTTAACATATTTTGATATAAAATACAATGTGGGAGGGCGTTCAACGTATATATAGTAATACTGGAGGGGAGGTCGTACACTATATCTATCTATTAGTAATTCTTCGCTAAGTGTATATAAGTAATTACTAGAAGGATAATGAAAAAGGCAATACGAACCGCCCCTCCTCAGCAAATATATAAACACTACATCAAAAAGTATAGAAAGGTCACATCAATATGATTGGACATAAATATAAAAGTATAGTATGCATATTATTAGTCTGTATTATGACAATAGCTCTATGCTCCTGCAGCCTGCCATCGAAAAACGATAAGGGTTATACAAAAAATGGCTTCTACCTTGATACTATTATTACAATAACTTTATATTGTGATGATGCTAAGGAGCAGGTAAATAATTGCTTTAAAATTGCTGAAAAATACGATAATTTGCTTAGTAGAACCAAGGAAAATTCTGATGTGAGCAGAATTAATAATGCCAAGGGACAGTTCGTAGAGATAGATTCTGATACAATAGAGCTTATTAAGCAGGGAATATATTACGGAGAATTATCCAATGGTGCTTTTGATATTACAATTGGCAGATTGACTACTCTGTGGGATATACAAAACAGAACCGTCCCTCCCACTGAAGCCGAAATCGCAGACAAGACAGGCTTTAGTTATAAAAATATAGAAGTAAACGGCAACAGCGTAAGATTATTGTCAGATAAAGAGATGATAGACCTTGGTGGCATTGCAAAGGGCTATATAGCTGATAAAATCAAAGAATATCTCCTCACACAAGGCATCAACGAAGGTGTTATTAACTTAGGCGGTAACGTAGTATGTCTTGATAAGAAAAACGGCAGGGACGAATATACAATCGGCATACAAAAGCCCTACGACGAATCAGGCAGGCCCTTATGCTCAATAAATGTGTATAACAAATCCATAGTCACATCAGGAGACTACCAGAGATATTTTGAATATAACGGCAGGAAATACCATCACATACTAGATGTCAACACAGGCTATCCTGTAGACAATGACTTAGACAGTGTGACAATTATAAATAACTCTTCCACTGCCGGAGATGCGCTGTCAACCATAGCATTTACATATGGCCTTGATAAAGGTAAAGCCTTCATTGAAGCCCTGCCGGATACGGAGGCTATATTTGTCACAAAAGAAGGCAAAGCAATAACTACAAACAACGTTACTATTAATACAAAATAATACATCATAATTCTGGGGCGGAATCTTTTTAGTTGTTTCAAATGACATTAATACAAGCTTAGAATATATTAGTGATTACCTAATTACACAGAAAAATCCCAGCACGGATGCTGGGATTAATCGCTCATCGCCCAAAGGTTGAATTGAGCGATGGATTTCTATTTAATAATCTTCTTAGGACATTTCTCAGCACATACTCCACAGCCTGTACATTTATCCTGGTCGATGTATGCAATATTATCAACTACATGCACTGCATCAAATTCACAATTCTTCTCACACAGCTTACAGCCGATACATCCAACCTTACATGCACTCATTACATCCTTACCCTTATCCTTAGAACTACATTGAACAATATGTGATGCATCATAAGGAATAAGTTCAATAAGCTTCTTAGGACATGTGTCTACACATTTACCACATGCCTTACAAGCCATAGGATCAACTTTAGCAACACCGTCTACAATATGAATTGCGTCAAATGGACAAGCCTCAACACAGCTTCCATAGCCCATACAGCCATAATTACAAGACTTAGGTCCACCACCAGGTACTAAGAACATTGAATTACAATCCTCAACACCTGTATAATTATAATCATTTGCAGCAACTTCACATGTTCCTGCACATTTTACAAAAGCAACCTTCTTGACGCCCTCTTCAACAGTTTCACCCATTATCTCTCCTACTAAAGCTGCAACAGGATTACCACCAACAGGACAGCCATTAACAGGTGCTTCACCCTTAACAATGGCAGCAGCAAGGCCAGAACATCCAGCATAACCACATCCACCACAGTTATTACCAGGCAATACATCTAATATAGCGGTCTCTCTCTCATCAACCTCAACCTTGAACTTCTCAGCAGATATACGGAGGAAGAAACCAAGTAAACATCCAGTAGCACCGACAATTACGGTAGCTAATACAATACCTAATACCATATCCAACCTCCTATATTACACCTGAGAAACCAAAGAATGCCATAGCCATAAGACCAGCTGTTATAAGAACAAGCGCAGAGCCTCTAAATGGCTTAGGAATATCATTGTACTCAATTTTTTCTCTAATGCCTGCCATAATGATAATAGCAATTGCAAAACCAACTGCAGTACCAAAACCATTAACAACAGACTCTAAGATGTTATACTCATTAGTAACATTCTTAAGTGCTACACCAAGAACTGCACAGTTAGTTGTAATAAGTGGAAGATATACTCCCAAAGACTTATACAAGCTTGGTACTTTCTTTCTTAAGAACATTTCAACAAATTGTACTAATGCAGCAATAACAAGAATAAATACAATTGTCTGTAAATATTCAAAGCCAGTTGGTACCAAGATGAACTTATATATCAAGCTGGCAACAAGTGATGATATTGTAATAACGAAGATAACTGCTCCGCCCATTCCGGCAGCAGTCTCAGTCTTCCTAGATACACCGAGGAAAGGACATAGTCCTAAGAACTGGCTAAGCACTACGTTATTAACAATAGATGATGCGATTAGAATAATTAATAATTCTTTCATTTATGTGCTTACCTCCTATTCCTCAGACTCTTTATCATCTGTATTTTCTGCTTTAACTACTTTTTCAACATTAGGTGCTTCACATTTATTGGCACACATTGCACAATCTCCTGCAAGACAACCCTGAGGAGGCGCAATCTTAACGCCCTTCTTCTCAGCATTATCACGAATCTTATTCATAATAGCCACAAGGAATCCTAATACAAGGAAGGCTCCGGGAGCTAATATGAATATTGAGATTGGTGTGTATCCTGCTGTTCCGGTAGCTTCATCTGCAAGAGGAAGAAGCTGATAACCGAATATAGCGCCTGCTCCAAGTATCTCTCTGATAGCGCCGATAATTGTAAGAGCAATGGTAAATCCAAGTCCCATACCCAATCCATCGAATATGGAAGGAATAACAGGATTCTTAGATGCATAGCTCTCAGCACGACCAAGAATAATACAGTTAACAACAATAAGCGGAATATATATTCCAAGTGACTTGTACAGTTCAGGCAAAAATCCCTGAACAAGGAATTGTACTATAGTTACGAATGAAGCAACAATAACAATAAATGCCGGAATTCTAACCTTATCGGGAATCAAATTACGAAGTAAGGATATAACCAGGTTAGACATAACCAATACAACAAGTGTTGATAAGCCCATTCCCAATCCGTTAAACGCGGAAGTCGTAACCGCCAATGTGGGACACATTCCAAGCATAAGAACTACTGTTGGATTTTCTTTAATAATACCGTTATATAAACGTTCACCTATCTTACCCATTATGCAGCACCTCCTTGTAACAAGCTAGACACATACAATAGTCCGGCATCAATAGCATATGTTATTGCTTTAGAAGTGATTGTTGCACCACTAATAGCCTGAACAGTACTTTCGTCATTAGAAGCAGTCTTAGAAACCTCTAATGTAGTAGCTTTGATACCCTTGAATTGATCTTTGAATTTGTCCTCTGTAGCTTTCATTCCAAGACCAGGTGTCTCATTAATCTCAGTTATAGAATATCCATTAAGTATTCCATCCTTAGTCACGCCCATAGAGAATTCAATATCTCCTCCATAGCCTGCCTTAGACTTCATAGTAACAACATAACCTAACAGATTGCCTGTAGCATCAACTGCCTTGACACAATTAACAACTTCACATGTTGTAACAGTTCCATCTGTGTATCCCTTTGCAGCGATTACTTCATTGGCTTTATCAGCATCGAAATTCTCTAAATCAGTAAATGAATTAGCTGTTTCGAACACTTCCTTATATGCCTCTTGCGTTGCAGCTTCACTAGCCTTAGCAATTGGCTCCTTGGTAATCTCATATACCAACCCCAAGGCACATCCAGCAATCAAAGTAATAAGAGTTAGAACTAATGCATCTTTGACGATTTTATTCATCCTTCTTTACCTCCTTTACTTTAGTAATACCAAATGCTCTTGGAATAGTAGCCTTCTCAATTAGAGGAACTACAAGGTTACCAATAATAATTGCATATGATACTCCCTCTGCGGAAGAACCGAATATACGGAAAATTCCTGTAAGAATACCAAGCAGAATACCGAATATTATCTTACCTAGAGGAGTTATAGGGCTGGTAGCATAATCTGTTGCCATAAAGAAAGCACCAAGCATTAAACCACCACCACATAGATGTTCAATTAAAAATGTTGCATCAAAACCATGTCCACCGAATAATACGATAAACAATGAGAATGTAATAATATATGCAGCAGGAATCTTAATATCAATAATTCCTACTAATAATAGGAAAACAGCACCAATAAGTAAGCATACTACTGATGTCTCACCAATTGTACCTGCTTCAGTACCCAGAAGCATCTTAAGCGGCTCTACACTCTCGCCACTTTTGAGCATTGCTAAAGGTGTAGCTTCTGTAATACCATCATATGTAAAGCTAGTCATAGAACTTGTGAAGGAAAGAATCAGGAAGCATCTTGCTCCTAATGCAGGATTCATAAAGTTCTGACCAATACCACCAAATAACATTTTAACAACTACAATAGCAAATACACCACCTATTACAGCCTGCCACCATGGCAATGTATGAGGTAGGTTAAGTGCTAATAATAATCCTGTTACAACAGCACTAAGGTCCTTAATTGTATTATCCTTCTTAACAATAAGATTGAATAGAAATTCTGATAATACACAGGTTGCAACTGTAACTAGAATAATAATTAATGCTTTATATCCAAAGTTATAAATTCCGAATAATGTAGCTGGCATTAAGGAAATAAGAACACAAAGCATAATCTTTTGTGTGTCCATCCTGCCTCGAACGTGAGGAGATGACGTTACATTAAACATTTTATCCATTTAATTAATTACCTCCTTACTTCTTATTTCTCTTATCTGCTAGAATCTGTTTCTTCATTGTCTTAATTGACTGAGCAAGATGTCTTCTTGCCGGGCACATAAATGTACAGCTTCCACATTCAACACACTCTAAGCCGTACCACTTCTCGAATTCGTCCTTGCGCCCTGTCTCAGCGAATTTAGCAAGCTTAGATGGTACTAATTGTTCAGGACATGCTTCAACACATCTACCACAATTAATACAATTAGATGCAGTATACATTGATGCTTCATCAACATCAAGACATACAAGTGCTGATGTAGTCTTGGTTGTAGGAATCTTAGCATCCTTAAGGGCAAATCCCATCATAGGACCACCAGCAATCATCTTCTTACAATCCTTCATAAAGCCGCCTGACTCTTCTAAGAACTCTTCGAAGGATGTACCAATATACATATCATAGTTTCTAGGCTCACATACAGCACCACCAGAAACAGTAAATATACGGTTCATTACAGGCATTCCTTCAACAACAGCATTGTAAATACTTACAAGAGTCTCAACGTTGTCAACAATACAACCTGCATCAGCAGGAAGCATCTTAGCATTAATAGCACGCTTAGTACAAGCGTATATTAACTGACGCTCACCACCTTGTGGATACTTGGTTCTAAGAGGAACCACAACCATGCGGTCATCATCCTTAGTAAGCTCAGTAAGCTTCTCAATACAATCTGGCTTATTATCCTCAACACCAAATACACCAAGAGCCTCAGGGAACAACTGTAATACTACCTTCATTCCGCCAACAAGCTTCTCTGGATTCTCTATCATTCTTCTATAATCCGCTGTCAGATATGGCTCACACTCTGCACAGTTAGCAATAATATGATCAATATCATCTGGATTCTTTGGAGACAGCTTAACATGTGTTGGGAAGCCAGCACCACCCATACCTACTACACCTGCCTCTTTAATCTTGTTAATAATCTCTTCGTTAGAAAGCTTGGTATAATCCTCACATTTGCTAAATCCTGTCTCAGTATAAGCACCATCATTCTCAATAACGATAGAATTAACCATATCACCTACAGCAACACGCCTAGGCTCAATAGCCTTAACAGTACCAGATACTGAAGAAAAGATTGGTGATGATACAAAACCACCAGCTTCCGCAATCTTCTGGCCACGAAGTACATAATCACCTACGTTCACAATTGGAGATGCAGGTGCACCTATATGCTGTGATAAGGGAAATACCAACTCACCCTTAGGAAGCAATTTGCGAACTGGCTTGGCCTTAGAAAATTCCTTGCCATCGTATGGATGGACGCCACCTTTAAACGTCATTAAACCCATAAACTGTTTTCCTCTCTTTCATAATTTTGTGATATAACCACAGTTAATATATATTATAACACTTTATTGCCTGTTAATAAAATAACTAGTTGTATTTTTGTATTATTTTTTGCACATTTTTATATATTTTTTTGCTAAAATGTGATTTATGGAAGTAATTAATAAAAAATACAACAAAAAAATCGAAAATCCAGAGAAAAAATACTTAAATGACCACTCTTGTCTTCTAGATATTGAAACTACTGGTTTCTCAAGAGAATATAATCAGATTTATATGATAGGACTTGCCAGAGTAATTGATGACTCCTTGGATGTTACTCTTCTTTTCGCAGAAAACCCTGACGAAGAGAAACATATATTAGATGAGTTCATTAAATATTCTAAGGACATTACCGACTTTATTACCTTTAACGGGTTATCATTTGACTTTCCATTTATCAAGGACAGGATGAAGCATTTTGGCTATGAATATGATTTCAAAGCATATAACCATCTTGATATATATAAGGAATGTAAATGCTTAAAGAGCCTTCTAAAGCTTAATAATCTAAAGCAAAAAACAATTGAAAGCTTTCTCGGGCTAGATAGAGATGATAAATATAATGGCGGCGAATTAATAGAACATTATAAAAAATACTGTCAGTGTCAGGACGAAGAATGCTATAACAATCTGATTACGCATAACCTTGAAGATGTCAAAGGGATGGCTGATATACTAACCATTTTAAGATATAGCAACATTTCTAAGAACATTGAAAAGGCAGAGGCTAATGAATTGTCACTAGATAAGGACAAAAATATATTGCTGAGTCTATCTCTTAACACTTCATTTCCTAAGAGATTTAGTATTAGCGATTCTTATTACTACATTGTATTTGATAAGGATAAAGCAAATATTAAACTAACGCCTACTAATGACACATTAAGGTATTATCTTGATGATTATAAGAACTATGTATATATAGAAAATGAAAATGCAATAATTCCAAAGCAATTATTAGATTCGCAAAATAAGAAATATGCCATTAAAGCAACAAAGGACAATTGTTTTCTAACTGTTGAAAGCACATTTTTACCGGTATATAATAAAAAACTATTTGAAAACGAGAAACTGTTTAAGCACTCTTATAACGACAAAAAATGTTATATAGACATTTCTTCTCGCATGGAAGATATGGATTATATTAAAAACTATGCAATAAACTTAATAAAACACTTAATATAAAAACTCCAGAAGCCATATAGCTTCTGGAGTATATTTTTTATTTCTTCTCATAATAGAACGAATATCTACGCTTGTAACCTAAGGTTGCATAATCAATAATCTGCTCTGTATTACCAATAAATAAAATGCCTTTTTCCTTTAAGGACTTAGCGAACTTACCGTAAACCTCAAATTTCGCTTCGTCAGTAAAATATATAAGAACATTTCTACATACAATCAGGTCACAATTCTCAATATACTTATCTCTCAAAAGATTATGTTGTCTAAAATCAACGCATTTCTTAATCTTCTCATCTATTTGATAAGAAGGACCAACCTTAGTAAAATACTTCTTCTTGTATTCTGCAGGCACATTAGCAATACTTTTCTCGCTATATAATCCAACCTTGGCCTGCGCTAAAATTTGCTTATCAATATCCGTTGCAATAATCTTAATCTGCGATAAATCAAGGAACTTAGACAAGGCCATTACAAGAGAATATGGCTCATCACCTGTAGAGCATGCAGCAGACCATATAGTAAGTCTCTTGCCGAACTTCTCAATGAGCTCAGGTGCGAATTCCTTGACAAACAAGTCCCACTGCTCCGGATTCCTATAGAACTCAGACACATTTATTGTCAAAAAGCCAACAAATTCTTCGAATGCATCCTTATCATTCTTTATAACATTAACATAATCTTTGTATGTTTTGCAGTCATGCTTAAAGATAAGACTATCGATTCGACGCTTCATCTGCTGTTCTTTATATGCATTCAGATCAATCTTAGTAAGATTATATACATCTTTTTTAAAATCTTCGTACTTATCCATATATCACAATCCTACTCTTTTTCTTCTAATTCCTTGGCAACCTTCTCTATATCAACATCAGCAACATCAGCATCGTCATCTGATGTATCTTCCTTAGGCTCATTATCTTCTAGTAAAGCTTTCATACTAAGAGAAATCTTATGACCTTCTTCTTTATAATCAGTGATCTTAGCTTCGATTTCCTGTCCTACCTTCAATACATCTGAAGGCTTAGCAATATGCTCTTTAGAAATCTGAGACACATGAAGCAATGCATCAATATTATCTGCTATCTGAACAAAAGCACCAAAATCAGTCATTCTTGCAACTGTTCCCTTAACAACAGAGCCAACAGGGAAATCCTTCTCAATATTAGCCCAGGGATCATCCTCTGGGAACTTGCAGCTTAATGCTATCTTGTTACCATTAATCTCTTTAACAAATACCTTAACATCATCACCAACTGATAATATCTTCTTAGGATTATCAACTCTTGTCCAGGAAATCTCAGATATATGAAGAAGTCCGTCAACTCCACCAAGGTCAATAAATGCACCGAAATCAGTTACGTTCTTAACCTTACCTTCAATAACATCTCCAACCTTAAGAGTTGCTAATAATTCTTCCATCTTCTGTGACTTCTCAGCAACAAGCAACTGCTTTCTATCACCAATAATTCTTCTCTTACGAGGATTGAATTCTGTAATTACGAATGAAATCTCCTGGTCTTTGTACTGATTCAAATCTCTAACAAATGTATCAGATACAAGACTTGCAGGAATAAATACCCTGGTCTCGTCAACTAATACGCCAAGTCCACCGTTAAGAATCTGTGTAACGGTAGCTGTTATAACCTCGTGATTCTCGTAAGCCTTCTCAAGCTTCTCATTGCCCTTAGTCTGTGCAAGTCTCTTATAAGACAACAGCACCTGTCCCTCGCCATCGTTGACCTTAGTAACGATAGCTTCTAAGGTATCACCTTCTTTAACAACTGTAGTTAAATCCAGATTGTCGTCATTAGTATATTCACGACGTGTGATGATTCCATCAGACTTATAACCGATATTAAGCACGATTTCGTCAGGCTTTACACTAATAACAGAACCTTCGACTACCTCTCCATTTCTTATAGTTTTAAAAGAATCATTTAACATTTGTTCAAAACTCATTTCTGACATTGTTTTTGAACCTCCTCAATTATATTATTTGGGGTTGATGCCCCTGCTGTAATACCAACATAATCAATGGATTGAATAACCGACAAATCTAAATCGTCCTTTGTCTGAATATAGTAAGTCTTGTCACACTCTTTGCTACATATTTCATATAATTTTTGTGTATTTGAACTAGTCTTACCGCCAATAACCAACATCATATCAACTAACGCTGAAAGCTCCTTTGCCTCCTTTTGACGTTCAAAAGTTGCATTACATATTGTATTCACAGCAATTATATCATACCCTTTTTGCTCTATGATTTCAACAAATTCTTGAAATTTATTATAGTTAAAAGTAGTCTGACTTACAATACATATCTTCTTATTGCCATCATAGGCGAAATTATTAGCATCTTCAAGGGTTGAAATAACATCAACTTCTTCGCCATCTGACCATCCAACAATCCCTTCTACTTCAGGATGATTAGGATTACCAATTATTACAATATGAAATCCATCATTAGATTTATTTTCAACAGTTCTGTGTATCTTCTTAACAAATGGACAGGTTGCATCCACAACTATAAATCCTGCTTCTTCAAGTTGTTTTTGAATACATCTTGCAACACCATGGGATCTAATTATAACTATTCCTGGCTTATAGTTAGATAAATCCTTTCCCTCTTCTATTATACCAACGCCCTGGCTTTCAAAATCCTTAACAACCTCTTCATTGTGGATTATAGGACCATAAGTATAGATTGGTAAGTCACCATGCTTATCAATTTGTTCTCTGACAATATCTACTGCACGCTTCACTCCAAAGCAAAAGCCAGCACTTTTAGCTACCTCAACCTTCATAATCTCTCCTACATTTTATCCTTACACAGATTAATAATGGCATCAACAACTTCTTCAATTGACATATTAGAGGAATCAACTAGAGTTGCATCATCTGCCTGTCTTAGAGGAGCATTTTCTCTATGAGAATCTCTATAATCCCTCTCCTCAATATCCTTCTTAATCTTGTCAAGGTCAGGATTCTCACCCTTCTCAACTAATTCCTTGTATCTTCTGTCTGCTCTGGTATCCACAGAGGCTGTGAGAAATACTTTAACCTGTGCATTAGGAAGAACGCAAGTGCCAATATCTCTTCCATCCATTATTACATCATTACTTGCAGCTAAATTACGTTGTAAATCCAGCAACTTACTTCTAACTGATGAATACACACTAGATGCGGAAGCCATATTACCTACTTCTTCAGTTCTAATTAACCCTGTAACATTCTCATCATTAAGAAGAACCTGCTGTTCTCCATTAACATACTTTATTGTTACATCAGCACCCTTAACAGCTTCGCTTATTCTTGCTTCATCACCTTTGTCAATGCCAAGTCTAATAAAATAAAGAGCAAGGCTTCTATACATCGCTCCAGTGTCAACGTAGATATATCCCATTTCCTTTGCTACTCTTTTGGCGATTGTTGATTTCCCTGCTCCTGCTGGTCCATCAATGGCAATATTCATGCTCATAGTATATCCTCCTTAGGGCGTATTAATTATGGTCACTTGCAGACAATCCTGCAAGATGTCCTGTTGAAAATGCAAGCTGTAGATTAAACCCACCTGTCAATGCATCAATATCAATTACTTCTCCTGCAAAATATAATCCCTTAACCTTCTTAGATTCCATTGTTGAAGGATTAATCTCGCTTACGTCTATTCCACCTTGCGTAATTATGGCTTCTTTGAATCCTCTAAGCTTAGTTATGGTAAATGGGAATGC
Source organism: uncultured Lachnospiraceae bacterium (assembly GCA_905234245.1). GTDB lineage: Bacteria > Bacillota > Clostridia > Lachnospirales > Lachnospiraceae > RUG191. The sequence goes on along the minus strand of CAJOGN010000029.1, from coordinate 5,019 downwards.
TTTAAGCAACTCTAGCAAACGACCTCTCATTTCCTTGGTAAATTCATTAAGCTTTAAGTGTTCATCAACATTTAACATATCTAGGAAGCAACCCACCATCTTATTAGGCAGCAGACTGCTTAATAAAAATTTGATTTCTTTATTCTTGTTATTATCAATATCTCTAATAATTCTATCTTCTAACTTCTTATAGCTTAAAGCGCTTTTTAAGTCAATAGTAGCTTTTAATTCAATACCCTTTTCAAGAACTGTCCCAATCACACTGCTAGCGCTTAGAACAAGTGGACCACTAACACCAAAATGTGTAAATAGCATCTCACCAAAATCACTATATATCACTTTATCATGGCGGTAAATCTTAAGTTCAACATTTCTTAGAGACAAGCCTTGCAGTTTGCTAATATAGACTTCCTTAGTTTCAAGTGGAACTAAGGACGGTCTAAGAGGGGTAACCTTAATATCCAGTTCTTTGGCAAATCTATATCCATCCCCCGTAGAACCAGTAGCAGGATAAGACATTCCACCAGTTGCAAGAATTACACGCTCGCAGCTATCGACCCTACCGTTTTCAAGGTTAACTCCACATGCTTTACCATTAGAAGTTACAATTGACTCTACCTTGGTATTAAGGACAATCTTAACACCTTTACTCTTAAGATATCTCTCTAATGTCTTAATTATATCTGATGATTTGTCACTTCTTGGAAATGCTCTGTTGCCCCGTTCAACCTTAATTGGACAGCCATTATCATTAAAGAAAGCAATCACATCATCATTTGTAAAGCTATAAAGGGCTGAGTATAAGAATTTGTCATTAGATACAATATTATCAAAATACTCACTTATATCACAGGCATTAGTAAGGTTGCATCTACCTTTACCAGTAATATATATCTTCTTGCCAACCTTCTCATTACCATCATATATTACAACTTCACAATTGTTAGATATAGCAGCAACTGCAGCCATAAGTCCAGCCGCACCAGCACCAATTATTATAACCTTATTCAACATTTTACTCCAATTGTAATTAAAGGGACGCAAAAAGCGTCCCTAGAAATTTATAACTATACAGGATATGATTTATTCTTAGTATCTGCTATTGACAAATCAACCTTATCTCTCTGAGCTTCTCTATACTTAAAGAAATCCAAAGCAACCTGAGGGAATAATGCATAGCTTAAAACATCCTCATCCTGCCACTTGTATTCCTTCATCTCCTCTTCAATCTTATGAAGCTGAGGCTCTAACAAATCAGCAGGTCTGCAGGTAATAGCATTCTTCTTGTCTTCACCAAGCACCTTATCAACAACCTCTGGATTAAATGGCTTAACAGTCTGACCATAATTACCAAGGAGTATATCCTTAGTTTCCTTAGTAGCAACCTTATATCTCTCACCCATAAGTACATTGAATACAGCCTGAGTACCAACAATCTGTGATGAAGGAGTAACTAGTGGTGGTTCACCTAAATCCTTACGAACCCTAGGAACCTCTGCAAGCACCTCTTCAAACTTATCTTCCTTACCCTGCTCTGTCAACTGGCTAAGAAGGTTAGAAAGCATACCACCTGGCACCTGGTAACGCAGTGTATTAATATTAACGCCAAGCACCTTAGGATTAAGAAGCCCATCCTTAAGGCATTGTTCTCTGTATGGTCTGAAATAATCAGCAATTTCTGCTAGTTTATTCTGATCTAAGCCAGTATCAAATTCAGTACCCTTAAAGGCCTCAACCATAACTTCTGTAGCCGGCTGTGAAGTACCAAGGGCAAGAGGACTTATAGCAGTATCAATAATATCGCAGCCTGCCTCTACAGCCTTCATATATGTCATAGAAGCTACGCCGGATGTATAGTGTGTATGTAGGTCAATAGGAATGTCTGTAGCAGACTTTAGTGCCTTGATAAGCTCTTCCGCCTTCTTAGGTACGAGAAGTCCTGCCATATCCTTGATACACAGTGAATCAGCACCCATATCCTCTACACGCTTAGCCATATCCATCCAATAGTCCAAAGTATATGCGTCTCCAAGAGTATATGATAAGGCAACCTGAGCATGACCTTTCTCCTTATTACAAGCATCTACAGCTGTCTGGAGATTTCTAACATCATTAAGACAATCGAAAATTCTAATGATATCAATACCATTAGCAATAGACTTCTGAACGAAATACTCTACAACATCATCTGCATATGGCTTATATCCTAGGATATTCTGTCCTCTAAAAAGCATCTGAAGCTTAGTATTCTTGAATCCATCACGAAGCTTACGAAGTCTGTCCCATGGATCTTCCTTCAAGAATCGTAGTGATGCATCAAATGTCGCACCACCCCAGCACTCTACAGCGTGATAGCCAATCTTGTCCATCTTATCAACAATAGGAAGCATCTCTTCTGTTGGCATTCTTGTTGCAATGAGAGATTGGTGGGCATCTCGCAGTACTGTTTCTGTTATTTTTAAAGGTTTACTCATAATTATTACTCCTTTAATACTCTATCAATTAAAAACCCAACATTTTCGCTTCGCGAAAACGTCGCCTTGTCACAAGGCATCCTCCCACTTCGTGGGTCCCTCCTTATGACATATTACACACCGAATATCGCCATAAATACACCGGCAGCAACTGCAGTTCCAATTACACCTGCAACGTTAGGTCCCATTGCATGCATAAGAAGGAAATTCGTAGGGTCTTCCTCTGCACCAACTTTTTGAGACACACGAGCAGCCATCGGTACAGCAGATACACCAGCTGAACCAATAAGCGGATTAATCTTACCCTTAGTAATCCAACACAGTAACTTACCAAGGAGTACGCCTCCAGCAGTACCAAATACGAAGGCTACAAGACCAAGCACTACAATCTTAATCGTAGATATGTTAAGGAATGCCTCAGCACTGGTTGAAGCACCAACCGAAGTACCCAGTAATATAACAACTATATACATAAGAGCGTTAGACGCTGTCTCTGTAAGCTGTCTTACAACGCCACTTTCACGGAACAGATTACCTAGCATTAACATACCAACAAGAGGAGCTGTAGTAGGAAGAATAAGACACACAATAATAGTTACAACTATTGGGAATAGTATTCTTTCTAGCTTAGACACATCACGAAGCTGTGCCATATGAATTGAACGCTCCTTCTTATTAGTTAGAAGCTTCATAATTGGTGGCTGAATAATAGGTACAAGTGACATATAAGAATATGCCGCCACAGCAATAGGTCCCATCAGAGAACTCTGCCCTAGTTTTCCAGCCAAGAATATTGACGTGGGACCATCTGCACCACCGATAATTGATACGGCAGCGGCAGCCTCATCTGAAAATCCTAACAATATAGCAAGCAAATAAGCCATAAATATACCAATTTGCGCAGCAGCTCCAAGTAAGAAACTGATTGGATTAGCAATTAGCGGACCAAAGTCAGTCATCGCTCCTACTCCTAAGAAGATAAGTGAAGGTAGTATCGACCACTCATCTAATGTATAGAAGTAATACAACAGTCCACCCACACCGTTACTTGTCTCTGCCGGAGCCGCAATAATATCCGGATAGATATTAACAAGCAACATACCGAATGCAATTGGTACAAGCAACAGTGGCTCATATCCTCTCCTTATAGCTAGATACAAGAACACACATGCAACCAGAATCATTATAAAATTGCCGACTGTCAGGTTAAAAAACGCCGTCTGATGAACCAGATTGGATAAGGTCTCTAATATATCTGACATTAATAATTCCTCCCTAAAAGGTGTTACTCATTCATAGTTGCAAGAAGTGCATTTGCCTCAATAGACTGACCTTCTTGTACTTCAAGTGTTGCAATTACACCGCTTACAGGCGCAACAACAGGTGTCTCCATCTTCATAACTTCAAGAATAAGAACAGTTTCACCCTCTTTTACGCTGTCGCCAATATGCTTTTCAATTTTGAATACTTTACCAGCAGCTCCAGCCTCAATCTTAACAGAGCCCTCTTTTCCAACAGCTGCAGGTGCTTTCTTCTCTTCTCTTTTAGCTGAACGAGTAGGTGCTGAACTTGTTCCACCTTTTTCCTCAACAGTTACGTCATATGATGTTCCATTAACAGTAATTGTATAATTCTTCATTTGCATCTCCTTTTGAATTGCTATTCTTATCTAACTAATTATGACCTTCTTCTAATACTTCTCACAACAAAATCATCTGTTGACTGATTAGTAGAAGCTGCAATTGCCGCTGCTATAACAGCAATAAGTTCTTTATCATCAACCTCTTTTTCTTCTGAATCATCTGATCCTTCAAGAGACGTAATCTCAATCTTAGTCTGTTCTTTCTTACTGTTGTATTTCTCCTGTATATAGGCAATTATATTAAATGCATATATTACAACACACATAAATACAAGCATGAAGAATACTATCAGAATACCAGTAACAGTATTAAGACCAGCCTTAGACATCTTCTCTCCAAGAGTATATATCATCTCTATATTAGCACCAGTTACAGTAAAATCCTTCTTAGAAATAACATATACCAGCTTGGCATCTCTATTAGAATATTTGAGATTTAATGTTGCAGTATAGGTCTTACCTGCCGAATCAAATTCAAATTCGCCATAATCTTGGAATTTACCCAAATCTCCCTCAATTTCATGCCAATCCTTAATGATATCTTCATTAACCTTAGCCTGATCTTCCGTTATCTGATTAGACCTCTTATATGATTCAATTGTATTCAAATACTCTTCAACCTGTGCATCACTAAGGCCTCTGTATTTCTCCAGGTCAACTGCGAATGTCATCATATCCTTCTCAACAGCCTGGGTTTTTCTATCAAGTAATTCATTATCCTTAGAGGCTCCACATCCAGCAAGCGCAAAAGCCAATACGCACAGAGACAAGAGACATATACATTTGATAGCTCTTTTCACCGTATTCCTCCTATTTGCCACTATGTTTCTTAAAATCAACATAATTATTCTTAGAATAAAGTATCTCAAATCCATCTATAAGATACTTTCTTGTATCTGCGGG
>CAJOGN010000028.1 GCA_905234245.1 uncultured Lachnospiraceae bacterium | reverse complement strand
TATATAGCTTCTCTTATTTTTCTCGAGATATTGATATTTACTAAGAGTATCCCCCAATACTTCGTTTAGGAACTTCTTATCCTCCATTACGAGAACAAGGGCATCAAGACATACTCTTCGTACATTAACATTTTCAGTCATATCAACCTAATTCCTCTCCTAGGAGCACATCATTACCTAGAAGAAATGGTGCAATCTCCATTCTCTTCTTGCCTTCTAGCTGAATCTCATCAAGGCTAAGGACACCGTCACCTGTAGCAACAAATACACATTTCTTATTAACAAAGCATACCTGACCTGCCTTATAATCAGCTGGATTGACACCTTTGCTATCTAACTCCTCAGAAGGCACTACGTGACTACGCCATATCTTAAGATTCTTGCCCTTAAAGGAAGAATATGCACTTGGCCAAGGATTAAGGCCCCTTACATATCGCTCGATTCTTTCTGCAGCATCAGACCAGTTGATACGACCCAACTCCTTATTAATCATAGATACATGGGTAGCGGCGGACTCATCCTGCTTAACAGGGTTTATGCTGCCCTGCTCAATAAGTTCAAGAGCCTCCACAACAGCCTTACCACCAAGCTGAGCCAAATCATCAAAGAGGCTTCCTCCCGTCTCAGTTCCATCAAGTATCACCTCACGAGTTAGAAGCATATCACCATCATCAAGGCCTTCACCCATCTGCATTATAGTCACACCGCTCTTCTTCTCACCATTAAGAATTGCCCACTGAATAGGGGCAGCACCTCTGTATTTAGGAAGAAGTGAAGCATGCACATTAATACAGCCGAATCTTGGCATATCAAGAATAGACTTAGGAAGAATCTGACCAAATGCTGCTACAACAGCAATGTCACATTCTATCTTGCTTAGGTAATTGACAGCCTCTTCGTCTCTAATCCTCTTAGGCTGGAACACTTCTATGTTATGTTCGATTGCCCATTTCTTGACAGGAGAAGGGGCAAGCTTACCGCTTCTGCCTCTAGGCTTATCAGGCTGAGTTACTATAAGAACAATCTCATGCCCAGCCTTGTATATTTCTTCAAGAGGAACTACCGCAAAATCCGGCGTCCCCATAAATATAATCTTCATTTAACATCTCCTGATCGCTGCATATCACGTGAAAAATCTACTTGTTATCTATCAATTACTGCTTGTCATCTGCTAAAGGCGCATTTAATTCCTCTTCGCCCTCTTCAGGCTTCTCATAAGTTACATCCATTAAGTCACCTTCTACTATCTCTGTATATACATGACCGTCAAGGTGGTCTATCTCATGTACAAGTGCTCTGGCAAGAAGCTCTTCACCTTCGATTTCGAATTCTTCCATCTTCTCATTATAGGCTTTAACCTTAACATGATTAGGGCGGGTAACAATTCCCACCTTTCCTGGAACACTAAGGCAGCCCTCCTGACCTGTCTGCTCACCATCAGCTTCAATAACCTCTGGATTCACAAGGACAATTGGTCCCTCACCCACATCAACAACAGCGATTCTTCTAAGCACTCCAACCTGTGGCGCTGCAAGGCCTACGCCATCTGCATCATACATTGTCTCAATCATGTCATTTATTAACTCTTCCTGGCGAGGTGTAATCTCCTTAACCACCCTGCATTTCTTAGTAAGAATCTCATCTCCATCTAATCTAATCTGTCTAATTGCCATCTTTACTCTCCTTATAACGTATTAACTGGATCAAAATCAAAAAACACATAAGCCTTATTGTAGCTATTATTATCTAAGAGGTACTCGTCAATTATATCCTTAATATCTACAAGCACCTGATAATCCCTATTCTTAACATATATGCTCTTGCGATACACATCCTTAATCTTGGCTATCCCTGCATCCTGGGGACCTAGCAGTCTTACATCTGGAAAATGCTTCTTAATCATCTCAGCCACTGCCTTAGCCTGCCCATCTGCCTGCCTTAAGTCCTCCGACTGAATAGACATTAGCAGCATATGGGAACATGGGGGATAATCCATAAGGTCTCTATATACTACCTCTTTATCATAGAACTCCTGATAGTTCTGATTCTTAGAAGCTATTATACTATAGTGCTCAGTATCGTAGGTCTGTATAACTGCTGTACCAGATAGACTTCCTCTGCCTGCTCGTCCTACTGCCTGTGTTAACAGTTGAAATGTTCTCTCTCCACTTCGATAATCAGGCACATTTAGGGACATATCAGCAGCAAGGGCTCCTACAAGAGTCACATTGCTAAAATCATGTCCTTTGACAATCATCTGTGTTCCAACTAAGATATCCGCTTCTCTATTAGCGAACCTCTCTAAGATTGCTTCGTGACCACTCTTACCCTTGGTTGTATCCATATCCATTCTAACGACATTAGCGCTAGGGAATTCCTCAGCCACTAACTCTTCCACCTTCTCAGTTCCTATGTTGAAGCCACCTATGGCTTTAGAACCACATTTGCCACAAACCGAAGGCTTAACAACTGTGTAGCCACAATAGTGACAATGCATCTTCCCATCTCTGTGAAGACTAAGAGACACATCGCAATGAGGACACTTAAGGGTGGTACCACAGGATCTGCAGCTTAGGCAGCCAAGCATACCCCGTCGATTAAGAAATAGCATAACCTGTTCGCGTCGAGACAGCCTGTCTTCTATAAGCTCATGAAGCCGCCTGCTAATAATAGAAGTATTGCCACTTCTAAGCTCCGTTCTCATATCCACCACTTCACACTCAGCCATGGAATCGGAGCTTGCTCTACTTGGAAGCTCCATTAATCTGTACTCCCCATCAAGTGCCTTCCTGTAACTGTCAACACTTGGGGTTGCAGAGCCTAATACAACACTTGCACCAGCAATTCTCGCCCTTTCAATGGCCGTTGGCACTGCGTGGTATTTCGGAACATTTTCCGACTTATAGGAGGTCTCATGCTCCTCATCTATTACAATAAGTCCCAAGTCAGGAAATGGCGTAAAAAGCGCCGAACGCGGACCTACGATAATCTTAATATCCCCCTTCTTCGCCCGTTCAAACTGGTCGAACCTCTCAGCCTTACTCATCCTGGAATTAATAATGGATACCTTATCGCCAAATCTTCTGTAGAATCTCATTAAGGTCTGATAGGTTAGTGCAATCTCAGGAATCAATACAATTGCCGACCTGCCAAGGCTTAGCACATGCTCAATCATCTCTAGGTAGCATAGCGTCTTACCCGAGCCAGTTACCCCATACACAAGATAAGTGCCATAATCTCTGGCACTATACTCATCCTTGAACCTATTACATATTCTTAGCTGATCATCGTTAAGCGTAAGCTTTTTTTCATCACCCTGAATATGGGTAATAGGATTCCTATATGTATTCTCTGTTCTAACCCTGACTATTCCATTCTTCTCGAAATCCCGGATTACTCCTGAACCGACATTAAGCTTCTTAGTAATGACCTCCCAGGGAATCTCGTCGTTATCCATGAGAGCCTGCATTAGCCTCTCTTTACTAATGCTGTGTCTGGCCCTTCCAATAAGTGAAGCATACTCATCCTTAAGCTCATCCTGGGAAATGTTAAGAACAACCGTCTTCTTAACAATAGCCTTGCTCTTCTCCTTAACTGGAATTACCGTCTTAAGGGCCTGGTTCATAGTCCCACCCACGTTGCGCTTCATCCAGCCTGCTAATTGTATCAGCTGATTGTCGATGCTTGTTGCATCATGAACAATTCTAATAATCTCTTTCGTCTTAGCAGGGTCGAACTTCGGCTTATCAGAGAGTGCTACAACATAGCCTGTAATCACCCTGTTACCCCTGCCAAATGGTGCTTCAACCTGCATCCCTTCTAGTAAATCGCCTTGCATTGTCGAAGGAATCTTATATTGAAAAGTCTTATCAAGTTTCTCATGTGATATATCAACCACAACATCACAATACTGCATTATTCTTATTGCCCTTTATCTTGTCGAACATTTTACGATTCTTGATTATCCCCTTGGCTATATCATCTACTACTTCACGCTCATCAAGATGGTGCTTCTCACCCTTAATAATCTGGTAATCCTCATGACCTTTGCCAGCAAGAACAACCAGATCACCCTTCTTAGCATTAAGCATTATGAAGCCAATAGCCTTGATTCTATCATCAATCTCTATAAAATTAGCATTCTGAAAATCTAATGTAGATACAATCTCATCAACCTCAGCGCGCGTAAGCTCATCAATATTTTCAGCATCATCACCCTTAACACCGAGGGCATATCCTGCCAGAATATCACGAATAATCTCGTGAGGCTCCTCGTCTCTAGGATTATCAGATGTGATAATGGTGTAATCTGCGTATCTTGCCGCCACAGACCCCATGGTATATCTTCTGCCTTTAGCTCTGTTACCGCCACATCCAAATAATACAACCAGTCTCTTAGGCTTGTATTCTCTAAGGCTTACAAGTAACGCCTGAAGGCTCATGGCATTATGAGCATAATCAATCATAAGTGTGTAATCACCTGGCACATCAAGCATCTCAATTCTGCCCTTAACCTTGGATAGCTCAATCGACTTAAGGGTTACATCAACATCCACATCTAGTCTATAGCATATTGCCATTGCACACAGTGAGTTGTACACACTGAATTTACCAGGCATATTCACCCTCACATCATTATTCAATCTACCTTTAACTTTATACTCAACGCCCAGTAATCCGCTATCATTAACAAGCTTCATATCATAGGCCTGTAAGTCATTGTCCTCCTTCATACCATAGGTTAGCGTCTCGCACTCTGCCGCATCCATCATGTATTTGGCATGCTCGTCATCACCGTTAATAATGGCATATCTACTTTGCTTAAACAGCATACTCTTGCATTCTAAGTAATTCTCGAAGCTACTGTGCTCATTTGGCCCAATGTGGTCAGGGGAAATGTTAGTAAATACTCCAATCTCGAATGTAAATCCATCAACTCTGTTAAGCAGATAGGCTTGGGATGACACCTCCATTACACAGACCTCAACCCCCATATCCACCATCTTGGCAAAATGCTCCTGCAACAAAAACGGGCCTGGCGTAGTATTAACAGAACTAATATGAACATCGCCATAGGTAATCTCAATAGTTCCAATAAGGCCAACCTTCATACCAGCATTTTCTAATATAGACTTAACCATATATGTGGTGGTAGTCTTACCCTTAGTTCCTGTAACACCAATTACCTTAAGCTTGTCTGCAGGATGGTCATGATACGCTGCCGCAAGCTGGGCTAGGGCCGCCTTGGAATTATCTACTGCAATAATTGTTGCCTTTATTCTCTTGTTGTTACTAATAAATGTTTGAAATGCCTCATTACTCTTCTCAACGACTATAACCTTGGCACCACCAGCTATGATTTCAAGAAGATGCTCGTGAGCATCATAGACTGCTCCCTTAATGCATACAAAAAGGCACCCCTTAGTAACCTTTCTAGTATCCTCTACAAGCTGCGAAATGTTACCATGGGTTCTGCCGTTAATTAATTCGTAATTTAAGTTTTTAAGAAGTTTGCTTAAAATCTTAACATTTCTCATTACATTTACCCCAATCAATAATTACTAAGATAATTCAATTCATGTCTTACCTATCTCTTTCGGGAATATTTCTCTTCACAATACTGGCAACGATATAGCTTCTCTTCCTCGTCGCACAATACAAATACATGGTCTAAGCCCTGCTCTATACTGGTAATACATCTAGGATTCTTGCACTTAAGCACATTTACCACCTTCTTAGGTAGCCTAAGTATCTTCTTATCTACAATCTTGTCCTTATGAACTACATTGACAGTAATATTATGGTCTATATATCCTAGAATATCTAAGTCAATTGCATCGAGAGGACATTCTAGCTTAATAATATCCTTGCGCCCCATCTTAGAGCTCTCTACATTCATAATCATAGCGACAGTACAATCAAAATCCTCAAGGTGAAGATGATGGTATATGTCCATTGCCTTGCCTGCCTTAATATGATCTAATACATATCCTTCATGAATTCCACTTATGTTGAGCATATTATCCTCCTAATCTAATTCGCTTATCATATTAATATCTGCACGCTCATAAAGAAAATCGCTTAGCAGACATTAATATGATAAGCATACACATTACCTAAACAAGCTCTAACAACGTTAAGATGAGAGCCATCCTTATATATACCCCATACTGCGCCTGCCTAAAATAGGCTGCTCTTGGGTCATCGTCTACCTCTACAGATATCTCATTTACCCTAGGAAGAGGGTGAAGCACAAGCATATCCTTCTTGGCAAGCGCCATCTTCTCTTCATCTAATATGTAGAAGCCCTTCATACGAAGATATTCCTCTTCGTTGAAGAAACGTTCCTGCTGAACTCTGGTCATATATAGAATATCAAGTTCTGGCATTGCATCCTCTAATCTCTCAACCTCTTCAAAAGGAATGTTATTCTTCTCTAACACATCCTCCCTTATATAGTCAGGGACCTTAAGCTCTCTTGGAGAAATCAGGATGAACTTAATGCCTTCATATCTAACAAGAGCATTGATAAGGGAATGAACAGTACGACCGAACTTAAGGTCTCCACAGAGACCAATTGTCATATTACCAATCTTGCCATTCAAGGACCTAATTGTAAGCAAATCAGTTAATGTCTGAGTTGGATGCTGGTGACCACCGTCTCCTGCGTTGATAACAGGAATTAATGACTTCTTAGATGCAACTAGCGGCGCGCCCTCCTTAGGATGACGCATGGCACAGATATCTGCATAACATGATATAACACGAATAGTATCAGATACAGATTCTCCCTTGGCTGCCGAACTAGAATCAGCACTGGCAAATCCTAATACCTGCCCCCCTAAGTTAATCATAGCCGCTTCGAAGGATAGCCTGGTTCTGGTGCTTGGCTCATAGAAGCATGTAGCTAAGGTCTTGCCCTTACATTTCTCAGAATATTTATCAGGATTAGCCTCAATATCGTTGGCCAAATCCATTAGATTCTCTAACTCTTCAACCGATAAATCCATCGGACTCATTACATGTCGCATAGTTGTCTCCTCATTAACAAACGTATTTCGTGGTACCCCTTACGATATATTATACAATAAACTTGGTGTTTTGACACAATTAATTAGAGGGGATTGAATGCATTAGCCACTTTATATGCATTAATAGATTCAATATCCGATGCCAAAGAAGCTTTTAACTCTCTAAGCTCAATATCATTTTGAATATCAAGAAAGTATTTATCTGACACACCAAAAAACTTTGCTAACCTTAATGAAGTATCAGCAGTAACTTTTCTTCTGTCGTGAATTATATCTTGTATACGTGATGTTGGAACATGTATTTCTTGCGCAAGCCTATATGCAGATAATCCATTCGGCCTCATAAATTCTTCTAACAATATCTCACCCATTGTAGGTGTTTCTATAATCTTGTCCATAATAAAACCTCCAATTCTATTGCTTAGTGGTAATTAACTATTTCTACGTTGTAATAATCTCTATTGTGACTGTTATTCGTGTATATGTCAAGTAGGTATACATATATTTCATAATTAAATTGACATAAAACATGCGAAACCTTATCATCATAAATGTTGAGCGACGCAGATACGCATCAGTTCAATAGAATCCAATTAACAGGAGTATCAACAATGAAGAATTTCATTACTAATCATAAAAAAGGTGCAACGATTACTTCGCCCAATTCAATGTAACCATTGAGAACCACAAGGCTCCTGAGGTCACATCATGGAAAATGTCCATCCCAACCTCAACCTCATTAGAGAAAGACAATTTCTGGAATTTAAATCTAGACATAACTAAGCCCCTCAAGCAATCGCCTGAGGGGCTTAAAATAAAATTTATAACGCTCTAGCAACATCAGCATTTGCTTTATTATTAGAATAAACATCCCAAAAACCAGTATCATTAATCATATATTCTAAGACATCTGAAGAATTTGCAGTCGGATTTGTGCGTATGAATTCTTCAATTATATCTTTTTTATAATCATTACCAGGCATTTTTATATAGGAAATAACAGCATGTTCAAACCCGTCATAATATCCATCTACATTCCTGAGCAAAATTCTAAAGTCTTCCATACAAACTCTCCTCTCAATCCAAATCTGGCACCTTAGCTATAAAGATATACTCATCAAAACCATATTTGTATTAATCTCGTGACGTATTTTTTCTTTTTCTTTCCAGGAAATATTTAAATAATCATTATAATTATTCAAACTCTATACTCCTCGTATTATAATGCGATATTTGATTAATATCAACAATTATTCATTCCAATCAGCGTTGCGACTATTTTTAGTTGCGACAGTTTCTTACTCATGTTATACTATATTTAAGGAGGAACATAGTATTGGGAAAAAAAGACAAATTAATTGCTAAACTAAAAGCAAAACCCAAAGACTTTACATTCGATGAGGCAGAATCTCTGTTAGAGTACTTATCCTATCATAAAAACAATAAAGGAAAAACAAGTGGTTCAAGAATAATGTTTTCAAGCGATGAGCATAATTCTAAGATTTTGCTTCACAAACCTCACCAACGTAAAGAACTTCTTGACTATCAAGTCAAGCAATTAATTGAACAATTAGAACAGGAGGGTCTTATATAATGAATAATATTATTGAATATAAAGGTTATGTTGGAAGTATAGAATTCTCTGAAAAAGACTGTGTGTTTTATGGAAAAGTACAAGGTATTCGTTCTTTAATCTCCTATGAAGGAACCAATGCACAAGAGCTTATATCAGACTTTCATAAAGCGATTGATGACTATCTCGCTCTATGCGAATCAGAAGGTATAAAACCTGAGAAAGCATATAAAGGTAGTTTAAATGTCCGTTTTAAAAACAAGGATAATCACCGCCGTGCAGCTATTTATGCTATTACCCACAATCAAAGCCTTAATAGTTTCATTGAAGAAGCCGTAGAGTTAAAGCTTTCCACTATTCAAACATAAACACATCCAACAACAATGCCCCTCAAGCAATCGCCTGAGGGGCTTATCATTTATATTTTATATTGCGAGTTATATTCCATGATGATATTATATTGGTAGAGATAGATAGAGTTTTAATAAAATATAGTTTTTGAAGTTGTCTTGATTCTCCTTTTTTTTAAGCCAAAGGAGGTCATACACATGAAACAAATCAACCAAAAGCACAAGGATAGCCTATTTCGATTATTGTTTGGGCGCGAGGATATGAAGGATAACATATTATCTCTCTACAACGCCCTTAACAATACGAGCTATTCTAATCCAGAAGATTTAGAAATCAGAACGCTATCCGATGCCGTCTACATCAAAATGAAAAATGATGTAGCATTTCTAATTGACAGTTTTCTTCCATTATGGGAACAGCAAAGTACTTATAATCCTAACATGCCACTAAGAGGTCTAATGTATTTTTCCGATCTCTATAACGCATATATTACAGAAAAAGAGCTAAACATATATGGAACAAAACTAATAAGTATACCAACACCACAGTATGTTGTATTCTACAACGGTGATGTTAGCAAGCCACCAATAATGACACTCAGATTATCTGATTCGTTCATGAATAAGCGTGATGATAACAATTTTGAGTGGACTGCAATTATGTATAATCTCAACAAGGGACAAAATGACGAATTGCTTCTCAAATGCAAACCTTTATCAGATTATATGACTCTAGTTAACTACGTTAAATATTACAAGAAGGAACATACAATAAAAGAAGCTACCGATAAGGCAGTTACTAGATGTATTAATGAAAACATTCTTAAAGACATCCTTCTTAAGAATAGAGCGGAGGTTATGAATATGGTTATTACAGAATTTAATGAAGAAGTATTTGTAAAAGGTATACGTGAAGAAGGTCGTGAAGAAGGTCGTAAAGAAGGTCGCGAAGAAGGTCGCAAGGAACGAGAGGCACTTGAAGCAGAAAACCAAATGCTCAAAAAAGAACTCGAAGAGTTAAAACTCTCCATTAATAAGTCCTAGAGTTTCATATAAAACCACTAAGCCCCTCAAGCAATCGCCTGAGGGGCTTAAATTATGTCCTTATGTACTCTTCAACTTACCTACCAACAACCAACGACAGCCTGCCTACCTTAGACCGAACATTGGCATAAGATCTACATTGATATTCTGTGTAGTAGACGTCAACACCTCTACCCCTTGGTCGTTATGATATGATGAATTAAGAATTATCATATATTTCACTTCACCATTTGCCTTAACATCACTAAATGATACTGGTATTTTGTATTCCTTGGAAAGTTCCGCCGGATAAATCTGATCCTGATACACGCCATCCTTATATATAAGCAATTGATACTTTCTATCAATCTTAGAATTAGTAGTGTCATCAGCTATACGATATCTAATCGTACCATCAGCGCCAATGTCTCGGTCTTCAAGATACAGCGTTGTATTATTACCATTAGTTACTGCATCAGGATTAAGCACCGTAATATATGGATCTGATGCACTTGAACGATAAGCAGCAACCATTGTATTAATGAAGAGCTTAATCTCGTCATCAGACATTGGTGAGTTGCTGCTAGCACTATGTCCTAATCCTGTATATGTAACATTTCCCTTAGTGTAAATGTAATAATTATTGCGTGAATCCTGATTCTTGCCATCATATACACTAATAGAACCTGAATTAACCTGAGACTTACCACCATCGTCCCTGTTATCTGTTCCAGCGAGGTTATACCATACAAGTACATCTCCATCGTTATCATATTCTAAGTCTAATTGATAATTCTGAGCATGTGTATCTGCAACGAATAGTGTATCCGGTATCGCGAAAGGATACTTAGTAATCTGACCTTCATTAGCAGCTTGAACTCTGTTGGTAAGGAAGGCATCGTCTCCCCATACCAGCCTATGCCTCTGTTCCTGATCATTTAAGTCAATATTTCTAACTGACCTGTCTATTCTATCTACGAATCCGGTTGTTGGACCATACTTAGTATTCTCTACATAGTAGATATAATTATAGAACAGCATCGCTCTTACGGAATTATCCATTATAAGATTAGCCGGTTTGTGTTCATGTGTTGTATAATAATCTCTGATTACTCTGCTTGGCGTAGTAATTGCCATCTCTCTATGATACGGATGTCTTATTGTACCAAAAGACTCTGTCAAGAGAGGATTGTCAAAGTCTCCGTATGTGTATGTATACTTATCAAATACAGGATTGACATTGTAATTCTCTCTTACTTCTAGAGACATTATATTATCACTATGATCGAATACTCCACCATTCCATGTTTCCTTTATGGATGTATATATATTGAAATTATCACTTGGCTCAAATGTCAACTCTCTTCCATTAGACTTATAATCCATATATGAGTAATCATTGCTACCCGACTCAGCATCATAATACTTTCTTATCTGACCTGATATATCCCTTAGAAAATATCTTACATCCGCTTGAATCATTCCTGTAGTATCAGAGTTAGGAATTTTCTGTGTCATCTTAATTGTAACATCTTGTACAAGATCGTGACTAAGTATTACAGATTTTCCGGCTTCTAAGAATTTCGTGAATCCATATATATAATCTTCATCATTGGTAAAGTTGGCTACATCCTTGAAGCCTATGACAAGCATATCATATTTCATCAGGTCTTCTGTCCATTTCGTCCTGTTACCGCCATAAGTTCTCCACCATGTCTGATTATCCATAAAGGTAAGGTTAACATCAAAATCCTCTAATCCTGAGACATAATTCTTGAACTTTCTACCAACATCTGAGTTGTCTGCAAAGTTAACTGTAGTATCAGGTGCATTTTCGATTCATCTGAAGTACCTTAATTGTCTTCTTGTTGCCATATGATGGAATCCTTGTATATCCTATTTCAGAGAATCTTACATCATCATTGGCTTTGTTGTATATCTCCAATTTCCAGGGTACCATTCCCACATCAGAAGGCGGTATTATCTTGGTTACAAGATATGTATGACCGCTATATAGATTACCATCATATATATATCCCTTAATTGTCTCATCGAATATAGTTAGGGTATTCGACCTCTCTGAATCATATTCCTTCGTATCGTTATTTGCTTCTCTTTCCTTGAGATAATTAATACATCCTTCGAATATACCATTACCATTACTGTCAGTATATACATTGGCACCATATACCGAGTCGTCATCTCCGTTAAGTACGAAATGATACTGCAATACATTATTACCTGCAGAATCCTTCTGCGTATTATAGTTGATTGCTGCATTCTGGTCATACTCCTTGGGAAGTCCTGGCTCATTATTGGCAGTATTAGTAAATGTAGCAAAGCATGTATACTCCTCCATATTCTTCTTAACAGTATTAATCCTGTCTGTCACACCATGGGCATACTTATTAACCGCAGAATTGTCCAGGTTCTTCTTAGCCAACTGGAATATGAAGGAACTCTTATCTAATGTATATGTATTAGGATTATCAGAGTCTCCCATAGCATTACTGTATAAATCATCAGATACTATAACAGGTCCTTGATTCGCAAAATCCAGAAGCTGGTCATACTTCTTCTTCGTAAGATCGTTACCCGAATAACGAAGACCTATCATATTGGCATCAGAACCATGCTTTGTTGCGAATACATCGAATCCGTTCGCAAGCAGACCCTTCGGAGAATACTCATACCACCATGTTAACCCGTCATCAAAAATAGAACTGATATTAGTACCGTCCTTGTAATCATAATACTGGTATACGAATCTCTTCTTAAAATTAGCATAAGTATCACTATATACAAACCAGCCACCGTCTTTTTGAATATAAGCATGCTTTGTCCAAGACCACTTATTATTCCTAAATACTCCATAGTGCCACTTATAACTTTCTTTATTCTCTATTGCCTGATCCGCAATTTCGTCTCCACCAAACGTAGTGATTAAATCACCTACAGCAGTATATGCCATCTGATTGGGCAGTGCATCATTATATCCGTATTTACCACCATTGAGCCCACCATTCGTTGCATCCTGCTCCTTACTTCCCACAAGAATCATATCGTAATTCTCGTTAGGGTCTTCATTTCTTCCAATGAATTCGTAAGTCGGCATAGTAGTAACTGTTACATCATCAGCTATATCCGTACTCGTACCGATGAACCAGGGGAATAGTGACAGGTAATACATTACCCATGAATCCTTATTGTTGGCATCATAATAATATTTCTCATTAGGCTGCAGCTCCAATATACGAAGCTTATCAGGCTGATTATACCCCTTCGACTCCTTGTATATTGCAGACATCATAGTCGCTACAGACATAGAATCCCCACCGCCTACATTCTCAAATGCAGGAGAATTCTTGTCCGACTTAACTATCTTGTCACCTTTAGCAAATTCTGTAGTAAGCCACGAATCATCATTATAACCTTCGCCATTCATTCCCACATAGTTATATACGAAGTTAGATTTACCCAAAGCATCTACTTCGTCATAACCAAAATTCCTGTAATAATTCTTGTAAGCGCTGTCATTTCTTGCACTGTTAAGCTTCACAAGGTAGTTCTGACCGCTCTTCCAGTTATATGCAAGCTTCGCACCTAGGTTATTATATACCTCGTACAGCCTGTTAAGATACTGACATCCACCGAAAGAAGCGATTCCTATAGCTTCCTCATCGAACATTATTGCTGCAGGATTAGCAGTCGCACCTCGCTCAATAAGAGCATTCATTGTCTTCTCGTTGATATCTCTTGAAGGCCCGTTGGCACTAAATTGCGGTATGTCGTCCTCAGACACGCTGCTACCCTCTAGTGCTTGAGCTATCCTATATCCTGTAGAAGAATTGTGCACAATAATCATATCTGCCGTATTGATAAGCTCCTTAGCTCTGTCAGCTTCATTTGTATTGCTGTCATCAACATCTAGCTGAGCAGGAGTTACCGTTACAACCTGAGTCGAATAGTTAAGTCCGCTTGTACCTTCTCCTACCACACTCTTAAGGAGCAGGTCATTACATATAATCTCACTGGCTGTATAGCTGTAATACACATTTTCCGTCCTAGCCATATATAGCCTATCGCCCACCTGTGCCTGTGCAATGGGTCTATTCTTAGTCTCCTTGCCATCCACATAAGTCATCTCACTTTGATTCTCTGCAAATATATTCTCATTATTGTAATTATTATTAGGAACCCATGTAAAGTCTCCCGTCATGGAAAATGTATATGCATATGCCCGGCTTCCGGATGCACCTCTAGACTCATCATAGCGATAAGAATATTCTCTCTCCTTATACTCGTTACCATCGATGTAATACATAACTCGGGAACAATTGCCTTGTCCGAGCCCCACATATCTGAATTCTCCGACAGATGTCCATGCAAAGTCACCTGCCAGAGTAGGCACAAAGCATCCCTTTGTAGCATTATATGAATAAGTACCTGTTCCCGGTGTCACCTTGCTATAATATCCGTACTCAGAAAAAGCCATATCTGTTCCGGGGTCAGACTCCGACTTATAAGCATCCTTCTTTTCCGTAAATCCCGAATCAGGAACAGTACCGATATTACCCTGATCCTGCTTGAATATATGCGCTTCGATAGGGTCACCAATAGTAGATGACGGACTCGTCTCACTGGCAAATGCTGCTGCATAAATTCCCGCAGCCGACTCAGGATTACTCTTATCAGCAGCTCCTATGGACAGAAGATTCCTAGGCTCTGAGCCCTTGATAAGATAACCTACAGTTGCACTGCTCACATCAGGAACAATCTCTAATATAGTAAAAGGATTCTCAGTACTGCCAAGTGGCTTAGAAGAATCCTTGCTATTATAGGAAGGCAGAGGGCTTCCGCTTGACGCACTGATTACCGCAACCGTTGACGTTGCAAGTACACCAACCAAAAACGCTATTACCACTCCTAATACAATTATTATAGTTTTTTTCTGTACGTTACTACTCATGCCTTGCTCCTTACAGTCTAACCCAACTAACATTGAACCAAATAATGTGTATACTACCCCTTATTTTGTATAATAGCACACGAAATGTAAAATACGCAACATAAATTGTGCATTTTTCACAAAAATATACTCAATAAGTAAGTCTATGTAGGTATTACTCACAATTTAATTATTTATAACATTATCTACATAATTGAATAAATAAAGTGATAATCCTCTTTTATTGGTATTTAGGAGAATTTAACGACAGAATAAGAATTAATAAAAAAAAAGAATTTGTTCGATAAAAATTATGTTGTGCTTAGACAAAGCCCCTTAAAACATCACGCTTTAAGGGGCTTTACTAATACTATCTGTAGTTGTAGTACTGATATTACCTTAGGTCGAACATTGGCATGAGTGACACCGTAACTGTTCTGGTGTCTTTTGTATTAACATCATCTCCATCATCGTTCTTATAAGTTGAATACAATTCAATAGTGTATGTAACCTCGCTGTTTGCTTTGACATCACTATATGATACAGGAATAGTATATCCCTCTGGTCTGGTTCCAGAATTGTATGCAGGATCATGACTTTCGTTATCAAGAAGTACACCATCCTTATATACCTTAACATTGTATGTTCTTACTATCTTACTATTAGTAGTATCATCATCGATACGATAATTGATAGTTGTATTAGAACCAGCATTATCTCTGTCTTCAAGATACATTGTAGTATTCTTGCCATTACTTACAGCATCAGGATTAGTAACTGTGATATATGGTTCCGCAGCTCCTGACCTATATGATGCAACCATTGTATTAACGAATAGCCTCATCTCAGTATCTGTCATGCCACCACTATGGCCAAGTCCTGTATATGTAACATTT
Source organism: uncultured Lachnospiraceae bacterium (assembly GCA_905234245.1). Taxonomy (GTDB): domain Bacteria; phylum Bacillota; class Clostridia; order Lachnospirales; family Lachnospiraceae; genus RUG191. The sequence continues at coordinate 46,304 of CAJOGN010000028.1, read as the reverse complement.
CCCTTGGTATAGATGTAATAATTATTACGACAATCCTGATCGCGTCCATAATAAATACTCTTGTAATTATCGCCTGCAAGATTATACCATACTAGAACATCACCCTCATTATCATATTCTAAGTCTAGCTGGTAGTTTTGGACATGAGTCTGCGCAACATCCAACACTGGAGGTATTTCATAAGGGTACTTTGTTATCTGCCCCTCGTTAACAGATTTAACCTTATATGTGGCAAATGTTCCAGTATTCCATGTAAGGTCCGTCCTTCTACGGTCAACATATCTATCGAGCTTGTCATTAAATTGATTATTAACATAATTCACATTATTATAATAAAGCATCGCTCTAAGGGAGTTATCCATAATAAGACCGGCAGGCTTATGCTCATGGTTCTCATAGTAATCTCTAATTACTTGTATAGGTGAAGACACCCATATACCGTAATCTTCACTTTGATCCCAATCTACTGTATAATGCCAATCATCGAATTTACCTAAGGTATAAGTATACTTATTATATATAGGTGTATTAGCAACATCATTCGGATCCTGTATCAGGTATTCTCTATTATGATTTGAATTAAATTCTTCGTAGACAGCTGTATAAATCTTAAAATAATCATTTGGCTCAAATGTATGTGGTTCGCCATTTAAATAGTATTGGAAATAATCGTAATCATCTCCACCTACTTTGTCATTATAATCAGCTGCATTATAATACTTTCTGATCTGACCAGATATATCTCGAAGGTAATACCTGACATCTGCCTGAATAACAGAAGTTTTGTCCCAATTATCCTTGTTAGTCTGTATGTCAATCGTTGCATCTGCTACCAGGTCATGACTAAGAATAATGGACTTACCTGCATCTCTAAACGCCTCGAATCCAGCAATATATGTCTCATCATTTGTAAACTGAGCCATATCCTGAAAACCAATAACAAGCATATCATATTCCATTAATGCTTTTCTCCATTTCTCCGAATCGCCCTTGTATGCTGCGGCCCAATATGTATTATCCATATAATCTACTTTTATATTGAAATCATCAACATCAAGTAGCTTTGACATATCTTTCTGGAACTGCGTCTTATTACTATCTGTCAGAAGCGTAGCATTAAGTACAGGATTGCCCCACTCATCATAATCAACTGTATACCAATAATTATTGGCAAAATTAATAGAATTAGATGAATTCTTTGTCATATCGTAATTAAGATTCATCTGAAGTACTTTTATCTCCTTTACTTGCGACGAATCCTTAGGTTTTATTCGCGTATAACCTATTTTACTGAATCTAACAGACGGATTATCCTTCTTATATATTTCTAACTTCCAAGGAACCATTCCTAATTCTGAATCAGGAAGCACCTTAGTTACAAGATATGTGTGTCCAGACACAAGGATTCCATCATATATAGGTCTCTTATCTGTTTCATCGAAGATTGTTAGATTAGTAGATTTCTCTGAATCATATTCAGATTTATCATGATTAATTGCTCTCTCCTTCTCATGACTAATAGAACCTTCGAATATACCGTTACTATTACTATCTGTGTATACATCAACTCCATAATTAGTATTTTTGTCTCCTTCAAGAACAAAATGATATTCTAACACATTGTTTCCAGCAGAATTCATCTGTTGGTTATAATTTATTGCATCGTCCTCTTTATATTCACGCGGAAGTCCCTCTGTTCCTGAATTAGTATTGGTAAATGTTACATTACAGTTATAAGATAATAGATTGTTCTTAACATCGTTAAGTCTGCTATTAGCTTCTATAGCCCTGGCATGCTTATATACTGTCGTATCATCGTCTTTGTTCTTATCAGCCAATTTATATACAAAGGAACTTTTATCTAAGGTAATCTCAAAAGCATAATCTCTAAATGGATTATCTTCTGGCCAATATAAGTCATCGGATACAATAAGAGGCGCCTGCGTAGAATAATCCACAAGCTGGTCGTACTTCTTCTTTGTCAAATCATTTCCAGCATAACGCAAGCCAATCATATTAGCATCAGAGCCATGTTTTGTTCCATAGACAAAATTATGATTCTTAGCATTCTTTTGATACCACCATCTTAGTCCGCCAGATCCTAGAGCATCTCCACCACCTACAACAGCTGCTACTAGTTTAGCCTGAAAGCCCCATTCATAATAGTCGCCAGAATAACCCATCACTTCACCATTCCAGGAATTAATCCACTTACTGTTCTGCAACAACCCCCATTTCCACTTATAATCTAAATCATACTTTCTTTTTCTTTCAGAGAAATTATTCTCTTTCGTTCCTTCCCAACGATTATAATCTTCATCGATAAATTTATTATTTTTTATCCGATTTATATAATATGCCTCACGCTCTGGATCCGCATCAGCCACAGCGTCTCCTCCAAATGTGGTAATTAAATCTCCAACTGCTGTATAAGAAAATCCCTTAGTCTGCCCATACCAAGTAACATTCATACTAGGATCATTATATCCCTGTGCTCCATTAGTCTCATCCTGCTGCTTATTACCTACAATAATCATATCGTAGTTCTCGTTAACATCCTCATTTTTTCCAATGAATTCCCATGTAGGCATAGCTGTGATTGTTACATCTTTTCCTATATCAGCACTCGTACCAACATACCAAGGCATAAGATCTAAGTAATATTTAACCCAGGAATCTTTATTGTTGGCGTCATACATATATTGCTTATTAGGCTCTAACTCAAGAATTCTTAGATGATCCGGCTGGTTATATGCATCTGCTTCTAGATTAATTGCCATAAACATCTTAGCAACAGACATAGAATTACCACAATCCTGATTAATAAATGTACTAACATCATCAAATGCCGGCTCATTCAAATTAGACTTTGCCACCTTAGACTCATTACCAAAATCCGTTGTTAACCAAGAGTCGTCCTCACCTGTATAATTATATACAAATTGCGATTTGCCAAGGGCATCTGCCTCATTATAAGAGAAATTCCTGTATCCTTGCTGCGCACTTGCTGCAGAAAGCTTATCAGAATAATCAGAACCTGACATCCAATTATAAGCAAGCTTTGCCCCAAGGTTATTATATACATCGTATAGAAGCTTTAGATTAGCACAGTTTTTCGTATTGTCAGGATTACCATAACTATTAACATAAGAATTAGCTGTTTTGATAGCTTCTTCATCGAATATAATTGCTGCAGGTCCTTTTGTCACCTGTCCAAATGCATCCTTCGATACACCTTCAGCTCCTCTCTCGATAATACGTTCAGCCGTCTTAAGGGACAAGTCTCCTGAAGTCGATGACTTATCAAAATTACGCGGAATAGCTTTTTTCTCTTCTCCTGAAGCAGGTTTTGGGTTTAAAGCATCAGCAATCCTATAGCCTATAGCACTATTATGAACATAAATTGCATCACAAGTGTCAATTAAGTCCTTGGCTTTATCAGCTTCACTGGTATTAAAATCATCTACCTTAAGCTGCTTAGGTGTAACAGATACTATTTGCGTCTTGAATGTCATAGCAGTCGCATCTGGACCTACAAGGTATTTGATAGGAATATCATTACATATAATTACGCTGGATTCATAGACATAATACTTCTTCTCTGTTCTTGTCATATAAAGCTTGTCGCCGTCTTTGGCTGCTTTAATCTCGGTGTCAGTGGCATTCTCTCTGAATATATCTTCATTATTGAAGTAATTATTAGGAACCCACACGAAGTCACCCATAGGAGAATAATAATACTTAAATGCACTCTCTCCTACAGCACCTGTGTTCTTATCACTATCGTAAGTGTAACCTCTATCTTCACCCAGGCTATTATCAAGCATTCTGGCACATGGAACGCTACCCTGTGGAACCTGTCCTGTTCCTACATGTTGGAATTCACCAACACTTGTCCATGTATAATTACCTCCTGCTGCTGGAATAAAACATTTACGTGTGTAGTCATAATTATAAGCGCCCTTTCCGCCACTCACCTTGGTAAAATATCCAAATTCAGAATAAGCCATATCTGTGCCTGGACTTGCTTCTGATTCATATTTATCTTCGTTCTCAGCAAAGCCTGATACTGGTGTTGTTCCAATAGATGCTTTGTCTGCATCAAATATATATGCGTTAGCGCGATCACCTACATAGGCAGAAGGACTTGTTGCGCTTGCAAATGCTTCTTTATATATTGCAGCTGCAGAATCAGGATTGTTTAAGTCAGTTGAGCCAATTGCCTTAAGATTCTGTGGCTCCTGCCCACTAATAAGATATCCTAATGATGCAGACTCTTCATCTGGTACAATTTCTAAGATAGTATATGGATTTTCAGGGCTTCCAAGTGTCTTATCCATATCCTTCTTTGTATATGAAGGCAATGCACTATCATCAGACGCTTGTAATGCATTCACTGAAAAAAAGGCTATTGCACCCACAACAAGTGCCACAACAACCACACTGACAACTAGTATTACTTTGCTCTTTTTTATTCCTTTACCCACAGACCTCTCCTTATATATATTCACTCTATTACAGTTTCCAAAATGTGTCTAAAACATACACTCTGTATTATACCACAAATAGTTTAGTTTATCCATTAAAACCTCATATATATCATCGGCATATCATTATCTACATTAAAGAGTTTTGCCACAAAAGCACGCAAAAAAAGAACCCGCAATAAAAGCAGGTTCTTCGCATTAATTTCTACATCATTCTACTCTATGTTAGCATATATCTCACTAGGATTATTTGATGCAACTATGGTATTACGAATTGCAACAGTATTATCAGATGTATATGTTCTTCCATTAGCATCATATTCTATATGAGCAGATACCTTATAAGGCCTTGTGCCACTAGTTAGCACGCCAACAACATTACCATCCTTATCAATCAGATTGCCACTACCATCAATCACATTACCATCCTTATCATATATCTTTATCTCGAAGGCAGTAACAAGATTAGCAAACTTTTGCTGCTCACCTATGGCAACCATATTGTTATTCTCATCAATATAGTACTCCTGATAGTATACCGTATGATTACTAGAATCATTGCTATAATATATACTTGTGACAGTCTTCTTATGTTCTGCGTCACTATTATAGTTATACAAATCAATCCTAGAAGATGACGGCGTCCATACACCATTAGTAGCAATTAACACATTACTCTCTATTCTCTTCCACGTCATCTGCGATTCTGTCTGTATATTAACCTCATTGGTATTAGTCCTATACTGAGTCATTGCCACTCTGAAAAATGCTATTATCGCAGCGGCAACTATGGCGAATATGGCAATAGACACAATAAGCTCTACAAGAGTAAATCCTTTATTCAGTTCTGAATCATTAGACTTAGTTCTCAACAATCTCATACACTCCTGTCTTAACATAAAGCTGAATTGTTCTTCTAGAATCATTACAGGTTACATATATCTTATCTGGATATGCATAACCTTCTCCCTTGGTCTTATAGATAAATGTCCCATCAGGATTAACACTATCAATAATAGGTGTAAATGAACCATTAACTCTGCTATAAGAGAACATTAACTGTGAATTAGTATCATCAATCTTAACTCCCTTATCACCATTTTCTACATCATAACTTACAGTTACATTAGATGATAATTTTTCAGAATGACCTTCACTATCTTCAACATAATAGTTATCTTTGTCATCATCGTATCTTATCTTAAACCAGGCATTTCCCTTAGACATAGCACTACTTAATACATTGTCCATATATTTTGTAATCAATGTAGCGCTTGACTTAACCTTCTGGTCAGCAGTATTAACGAATGAGACTATTACTGTTGTTGCTAATATAACAATAATAATCATAATAACAATAAGCTCTACTAAGGAGAAGCCCTGATTATTAAGTTGTCGTCTCTTACAATTACTTCCCATATCTACACCTTAAGTAAATATATGATAATTCCTACTGCTTCGTCCAGTTTCTAAATGTTACATAATCCTTCATAGTAATCTCACCACTGTCTCCATCAACAGTACCTGTACCACCAAGTAGATACTTAGCAGCATTGATTACAAAGTTAGCAGCTGTATCATTGACATCATCCTCTTTTCGCGCCTGCAAAGCCTTGGCAGCTTTATCAGAATCTGAGGTGACTTTAACTTTTGACTTAACATTAACCTTGCCACCTGCAATAATCATGCCTTCAAAATTATCATTAACAGTTACATCACCTGTTGCAATAATTACATTAACCTTGGCATCATTATGTTTATCTCCGTTAACATCCGTTTCATTACGCAAACTGTTTTCTAAGCTATTATCGTAGGTTACATCTCCCTTATGAACTACAGCACCTTCACCTGTTGGTGATACATAATACTTCGTTCCAGATAACTTATATGTTTCATCCCCCACCTTCACAGACTCTGTTATAAGGTTATTAAACAATGTATTCTGCTTCTCATCTCCAGTCAGCGTAACATATCTGGTAGATAAGTTCTTATTAAGTGTGAAGAACGCATCCTGATAATAAGCAGACTGCTTAGAATACTCTACATTAAGGTCTATTGTGAAGTCAGGCTGTGTAATAATATCTGGCACAATAACAGGAAACAGCTCTGTACTTAATATATTACCTGTAAAGTACATCCTAGTCTTATCATTAACATCCTTAGGAAGCTTGATTCCATAAGTAGCATAATAATCTATGTTACCAAGCAATCTCTGATAATTAGTGGCTGTGGAATTATATAATTTATACCAGTTGTTGTAGAAAGCTTCTGCAGGTATGTAATCAGTATTCTGCTGACCAGTATAGTTATCACCTACAGTCTTGAATTCTATAAACAAATATACTATAGAACCGCCACCACTTGTAGTAGGATATGCACAGGCTCTAACAGATGGCAGATAGCCATTATCTTCCCACCAATCTTTTGTCTTAGTTGGATTATGAGCCATAACAAATCCATTAAGACTCGCACCTAGCGTAGGCTCAGCAAGGTCCATATTAACATAGTCTGTAGGCTGTATCTGGCTTTCACTTGTATAGCCTTTTGCAGTCATAATCTCTTGTTGCAGTGCCTTGTATTGATTAGCAGTCATAGGATTGGTCAAACCATTCTGATAATTCTGACCATTTTTTAATCCTGCGCCAACAAGAGTAGGCGGAACAAGATATGCTCTCTGGTCAGACTTAAGAGCCATTGACTGTCCTGTAACTATATCGTTACTTAACCTTATTCCATTTTTATCTCTTTCATATGACCCATCTTGTCTTGTTCTATACTTTTTCCCATCCGTTCCATAGGAATCAACATAAGCAGAACCGCCTATTACCATAGTATTAAGACCACTCATGTCTAGTCCTGCATTAGAACCGGTTACAATAATCGAACTAGAGTATGAAGGCATATCATCCCTAGCAGCCTCTCTAACCTCTGAAGATTGAATCTTAGCTTTATCAGGGTTCTTATCAGCTTCCGTATCAGCGGCAACCCATGGATTACCGAACATAATAAGTTTACCGGCAAGCTTACTCTTAGCATTGTTGCCAAGCACTAAGTCATCTTTTATGTACAGTGAACCTGTATTCATATTGAACTCTGACTGATCAAGAGTAACCTTATCAGACCAGAAGGCTATATTATTAGTATTAACCGTCGAACCATCTAACAGGAAGTTACCTCCACTTATTACATTAGTCTCTTGTGTTCCATTAGCATTGAAGTCAACGTTGGCGCTACTAATCTTATTATCTTTACCAAGCTCTGAACCAAGATAAGCATTACCAATAACTTCTACAGAACCTCTTGGATCGAATGCCTTATCAGCAATCAATCCATATGTTAGGATATTATCAATTGAAGATGCGTTCTGGAAATTAACAGGTGGATACTCTAACACAATATCCGTCTTAATCTCAGACACATAGTTATTCTTATCTGTATATCTTACATGTACATCCTTAAGAACAGCGCCTTCCTTAGTGATATTAAAATGTGCATCAGCAGGGTTGGTTAGAATTTCAGCTCCAACTCCATCTTTCATCTTAGTTCCCCTAAGATAGCCCTCTAAAGTACTAATCTTATATAAACCACTGGATGTATCTGTCAACTTATTCTTAATAATCTCGCTGAATTTCTCATCAAAGTTAAGCGTCTTCTTCTCATCTTCTAAGTTAGCATAGTTAGATAGTGTATCAAGATATGCTGTAGTTGTTGCATCAGACTCATCTTTAGACAATCCAGCCCTAATCTCTTCTAACGCAGACTCAGCATCATAGAAGGCTCCCTGTCCTTCCAAATCAGCTTTCTTCATATATACATTAAGAAGAACAATAGCAAGGACAACTGTAACAAGAGCCGCAATAATCGATGCTACAAGTAATACTGTTACAAGACTTGATCCCTTATTATTCTTATTGAGTTGTTGCTGTAATCGTGCTTGAAGCATTTTCTTCTTTGTCATCTCCTACACCTTTATATGCTTTAACTGTTACTTTATATACATGGTCTGATACTATTTCTCCGGCCAGGTTACTAAGACCCATTATTCTAGCAGCCGTATATGTATTACCATCAATGGTCTTCGTAAATGCGTAATTGTCGCCAGAATTACTATATGTAAGTTTTAAGTGAGCGTTCAGAACTTTGTCAGAACTCTCCTTCATATAGGCGTCTACCTTCTTAGCATCTTGGAGATCATCAATATTAGTCTTAATTGTTGTAAGAACCTTAACTTCTCCGTCATCACCTGTAATAGAGCTATCACTCCTTGTAGGCTCCTTTAGTCTAACATTTACAATATAATTGTCATTGCGAGAACCGTTATCAGGATATTCGCAATACTTAAAGAATGGGAAGTTCTTATACTTATCAGTAGTCTGATCTACTGGCCAATCCTGTCTTACAAGATACACACTACAAGGTATTCCCTTCTCATTAACTACAGTTATAGTCTCTCGCGCCTGCTTCTTCGTTCCATTATATAATGGGTCGTAGAACAGATATACATTTCTTAGGTCAATATCACCTGTAGAATCAGAATATATTATCTGGTCCTGTGTCTCAACCTTATTAATGGTGGCTCCAGAAGGCATAGAATATATACTTCTTACCTTGACATCAGTACCGCCCTTCGAATTATCCGCAATAGTTAGTATAATCTCTCGGTTAACAGAACTATATATTTCTCTTAACTTCTCTTCATCTCTGTTACCAAGCATTATCTCGGCTAACTGCTCAATCTTGCTGTTATCCGTTGTTGAATCTAATTCATAGAAACTATCATATGCTGAATTCATGCCATAGATATGTGCCATCATCTCAGCATTGTAATCTGTAGCCTCATCTTTATCAGGATCGTCTAGAAGATCAGGACTATTCTCTTTCGTTGTAGTCCTTCTTGGATCAAGAATAGCTTCAACTGTATACATCTGTCCATCTGACTCTTGTGTAGTTGTATAAAGATAGGTTCCCTCTTCTTCTCCGGCTACGCACTCTGCAAGCACATCATCCACATTTCTGCTTCTGATATCCTCCATCACATTGGTGGCTGCGAACTTGGCACGCTGCTGCTCCTTCGTTGTTTTATTAATACTTGTTGTCGTAAGAAATGCCATTAGAAAAGGCGTTACAATAACAGCAAGAATTGCAACTGCAACAAGAAGCTCTAGCAAGGAGAAACCTTTGTTGTTATCCTTTGCTCCCATACTCATACTCCTTAATTAATTGAATGGAATATATTAGGTGTTCCTTTGCTGACACCAGGCATAGCCTCATGTCCATTTACCTGGTTATCCTTATACTTCATAGTATAGAAATTAATAGTCATTGTTCCTAGCAAATTACCTGTATCATTATCATATGTAAGTGTAATATTCTCTGCATTCTTCTTAAGTGGACTTGCAAATAGTGCTGAGAACAACTGCTTAATTCCTGTATAGCTTACTTCAAATGCGCAATCTACAGGAGTTACATATAAATCATACTTCTCTGTTGATACAACTGTTGTTGAGCCGTTAGATGCTGTTGTATTAGTCCCATTAGTCTTGCTGGCATTAGAGCTGTTAGACTTAGAACTATTGGAGCTACTGCTTGAGTTCGAACTACTATTAGACTTCGAGCTGTTGCTGCTGGAACTGTTCGAACTACTATTAGCACTGCTGCTTGAACTACTATTAGAGCTGCTTGAGTTCGCACTAGTACTACTACTAGACTTAGAGCTATTAGAACTACTTGAGCTACCTGACTTGGCATTATTAGCCTGGCTCACGCTAGTCTTGTCACTATTATCTGTTACATAATTATTATTCTGAACCTCAAGGTCAGTAAATAATATTCCTGTTGTAAATTCTAAGTTACTAAGAATCATAATCATATCCTCTGGGAATACATCAGCAGGATATTTTGCTAAGATAGTCTTAGTATCAGACTCATATCTTTCAGATGCCTTCTTATTAGTCTCTTTTGCTGCGTCAAGCTTCTTAAGTTCTGTTACTTCCTTCTCAAGCTTATCTACTTCTTTCTTGCTGGTTAGAGCGTTATCAAGCATTGGCTTGAATACAAGAAGTCCAACAACCACAACTATTATGAGGCTTACAAGATAGATTATTACTTTCTGCGTTTTCTTAGGGATTTTCTCATTAATCTCTTCTTTTAATTGATTCATATCTTGCCTCCTTTCTAATTAGTCTTGTTGGCAGAACTGTTAGAACTGCTTGATGAGTTACTTGAGCTGTTAGTAGAATTAGAAGTACTGTTAGTAGAATTACTTGTTGTACTGCTAGAACTACTTGCGGTCGCTGATGAAGTATCATCAGACTTATATTCGCATTTGATAGCTGTCGAATATTGGGTCACGCCTAAATCATTAGTAGTAGACTTAATATCGATTGTATCTGCTACATTAACTGAATTAAATGTTCTAAAGCTTGATAATAGTGATGCAATACTCTGCTTAGAAGCAGATTCAACCTCAACTACTACCGAATCAGAATCAGCATCTATAGAAGATACAACTACATCTGATGGCAGGTTCGCTTCAAGTTCACCAATTAGATTGAGGAACTTATCATTTGCAACAGTAGATAACTTATCGACTGCCATCGCCTTATCATAATTAGCCTTGGCTGTCTGCATCTTCTCGTTAATCTCTTTTGCATCCTTATAAGAACTAATCTGTGACTTAAGATCATCAACCGTATTGTCAAAGTATATCTTAAGACCTATTCCTGCAAGAGCAAGAAGTAGTGCTATAATAACTGCTATAATGACCTTCTTAGCAACTGTGAAGTCATCATCAGCTCTAACTAAGCTTGACTTACCGAATTCTAATTTCTTGCCACTCCTCTTGCCGGATTCAACAACGGAATTATCTGCGTTAGCTGCAGCTGCAATTGCAGATAAGTAGATGCCAAGATTCTTAACACCCTTCTTATTAGCAACTTCCCTAATAATTGTAGAATCAGCAAGAACTAATTCTCTGTTAAGCTCATTAGCAAGTAGAATTGGGAAGCCCTTACAATATGTTGCAAGACCACTGACAATTACCTTGTCAATCTTCTCTTCTGCATGCTGTGACATATAGTAATCGATGAATCTTGTTAAGTTACCAATTACGAATCTAACTTCCTCTGTGGCAACATCCTTGATATCATCTTCTTCAAGGCCATCCCCTTCTAATCTCTTATAGAAAACATCACGCTTGGTCGTCTCTTCGAACACCTTATCGTATGACAAGCCCACACCTAATGAATCCGCTTCCTTAAGAGCCGTCAGCGCTTCGTCTATACCAAATGGAATCATACGCTGAAGCACTATATCACCGCTCTTAACAATAGTAAGATATGTACATATAGACTCAACATCAATATTGATAATTGTTCCGTTAGGATAGCTCTCTCTTATAATCTTAGCCAAACCATTCTCAACAACTTCGATGTCAACAAGCGTTAGGCCACAAGCCCTTGCCAAGTCCTCATAACTCTTAATAATGTTCTTAGGAATAGCGAATAGCTGGGCACGCATCTTGCCTTCCTCATCAGTACCATTATTACGATAGGTGAACTTGAAGCTGTCTCCGCCATTTGGGAAAAATGTGCTAGCATTAGTGTCAATATATTCCCTAATCTTAGCTTCCTTCATCTTAGGCATAACTTCTTCCTTGTTACCAATGTTGGTAGCCTGGATAATGAAGATTGCCTTCTTAGTCTTAATGCCGTTTTCCTTCAGTCCCTTGTCTAGTCGTAGCTTGAATTGAGGGTTACTCTTAACTGTACCATTCTCGTAGGTGTCCTCAGGCGTCTCGAAATAGAACGCACCATGGACTACCTTCATGGATTTCCTCTCCGTCTCAACCACTTTGGTTAGGTGTGGCGAGATTTCAATGCTTAACACTTTTTCTGCCATTTTCCTTCTCCTCTACATTCTTAATATATATGTCAATTAATATATCAATAACACATTTACCATATCTAAGCCAAACCAATTAGCGTCAGATATGCATTAATTATATAATCACCGAAGAATACGGCTATCATAATTCCAACGGACAGGTACGGTCCCATAGCGAGAACCTTGCCTTCGCCGCTTACTTTCATCCTGATTATATGAATAATTGAACCTATTACGCATCCTATGACAAATGCTAATAGTATATGCTTCCACCCTAGGAGCAACCCAACAGCTCCCATTAGCTTCACATCACCGCCACCGATTGCTCGTCCCTTGCTAATTAGTAGAATTAGAAGTAGCGGAACACTTACTGCGAATAGTCCGATTACATAGGTTAACCAATTATCTAAGTCTAAAAATAGGTGTCCAATTCCTAGGACAAGTATGAATATATTAATTCCTACTGGAATCTCGTATGTTCGCCAATCAATTACTGTAAGCACCAATAACGCAGAAAAGAGCAGCGAAAAAATCCCTGCATTAATAAATGTTACATAATTAAAGTATTCAAAATCTCCAAACCACAAGAATATCAGTACATAAGCTATGCCATTAATGGCCTCAATTATGGGGTATTGAGCTGATATATGTTCACCACATTTTCTGCATCGTCCTCTAAGAAATATGTAACTAAACAGTGGTATGTTGTCGTACCACTTAAGGTGATATCCACAGCTCATACAATGGCTCGGTACTGTTACAATTGTCTCTCCCTTAGGAATTCTAAGGATGCAGACATTGAGAAATGAGCCAATTATAGTTCCAAATATAAAGATGAACACTAGCATAAGTATTAGGACTGCCATTACTTCACCTACTTATTGATGTACTGCTGAGCCTGGGAGTCGTTAACTAAGTTAAATGTCCTGTCATTACCCACATATACAGCGCAGGACTGTCCCTGCTTCACATAATAATATGTAAATGGAATTCCCTTCTCTACTGCATTACCCTGTGTTAAAGGCTGGGTAGTCATGTTAGGTACTGTATCAGAATTAGCTTCCACAGGAGAGCCAAATACAATTGTTGGCTGTGCACTTAATGCATTCTCCTTAACTGTTTTCTCAATCTTACGCGCTTCTTCTACATCAGCGCTTCTTCTATCCTTCTCAACATTTTTAAGCCATATTGGAGCAACAATTGCAGCCGCCACTACAACTAACGCTATAATAACTACAAGAGTTATTAATCCTTTTGACTTCTTTGATTGTTCATTCATAATTGAACTGTTCACCTTTCAGATTTATTTATAGACATCTCTTCTATGACCTATAGTCATAGCAAGAATTACCAACCTGTCATCTTCAATTGTACATATAAGTCGGTAATCTCCGATACGATATCTCCACTGACCACTGCGATTAGCACTTAGTCCTTTGCCTTTATCTCTAGGATTCTTACAATCAACCAGATTCTTGTTAATCCAAGAGCGAATCATTTTCTGCGTATACTTATCTAGCTTACGAAATTCTTTATCAAATCTTTCAGAAGTCTCAACCCTGTACTTCTTCATCTAGTTCTCTCCATAATTCCTCTATTGGTCTTGATTTTTTCCCACTGTCAAGATATTCCTTATAAGCTTCATCTGCAAGCGCAATATCATATTCATCTTCAATTTTCTCAAAAAGCGCTTTTTTAAAAGCTTCTGACAGCGAAAAAGAGTGGAGCTTTGCATAGCTTTCCGCAAGTTCTCTCTCTTCATCTGTTAATCTAATTGAAAATGCCATAAAATCACCTCCACGTACTACAAAATACTACAAAACTTCCTTCCATAGTACATTGTACTACACGGACTGTATTTAGTCAATTTCCTCATAATATAATCACATTCCATCCACCCATCGTGCACAATGGGTGGACGGCAAATAGGGTTTTGTGATATATGACGTTAGCCTGCAACGCAGGGTGACGACAGAATATGCCGTAAGGTAAGCCACTATATGGTGGGGGATGCCTTATGACCTAGCTTCATCTCACGATGTGAAATGTTGCGTTATCCCTTTATTAAGACTTTGACAAAAAGGTACGTTACCTTGTCACTTTAGTCAGCATTCTTATATCCTTGAGCACCTGTACCTTGATCTTTGTCACCTTCTATAGCAAGATTATAACCATCTGTATGTCCAGTTACAAAAACATCACATGTGTTAGTAGACTTATGATATACATATGTAAATGATAAACCAGGCTCTCCATAAACATCGCCCTTAGTCTCTGGTGCTTTAGCTATAGCTGAAACATTTGTACCTGTTTCCCCTGCTCCAGTTTTATCTTTAACTTCCTCTTGTACAGTATCTGAATCAGCAGGAACTTTAATAATACCATCAGCAACATCACTCAATACAGCTTCTGCAATAGAGTTAGCATTCTGTACATCTGTACTTCTTCTTGAAGACTCGATGTATCTTGTAAATACTGGTGCAAGAACTGCTACAAGTACTACCATGATAGCGATAACTACGATTAACTCAACAAGAGAGAAACCGCCTGTTTAATAACTTCATCATACGCGCTTATCTCCTTTACTTTTTAATAAATAATTATTTATATTAAAATGCATGCCCTATTCACGCATCTTAATCTCTATTAAATCATATCTGCTAAACTCATTCACACTTTTCAACTCATTAACTTTCTAGGCGCAAACCCATGTCTCTTTAATATATCGTCTAGTGTTGGCTTTTTATTTTCTTTTTTCTTGTTTAACTCTTTTAGCTTTTCTAGTCTTTGATGATATCTAATTAATTGCTCTCGTTCTTCTTTACTGTCATCTAACGTTGATTGATAATACTCGAGACTCATATATATCACCTCCCTTTGTGATAATCAATACCTATATCACAGCATCTTTTCAAAAATTGCTCTGTAATATTTATTATTTCTTTAACGGTCATGTCACCTTTTATCATTTTAAAGAACTCATGCAAAAGGAAATATGCATTTTCAGGAATATATCTATTATTTTTAGACATATAATGTATAACACCTTGATTCCCCACCAAAACCATTAGTCTAACGCTTGAATATCCAATAAAGAATTGAATATCTTCTAAAGAAAAAGTCTGCGTTGACGGATGATTATGTATAGATACAACCGTTAATGATTTCCCTGACATAAGCAGGTGCGCTGATACAGTATCCGAAAGAGGATTAACTCCATGCTCATCACCATATGATATTCCTATTTGGTCATCTTCTAAACAATATGTAATTGCAACCTCATTGCACTCATTTTCATTCTTAGACAACTCCAGTACTTCTGAAGCTAGAATAGTAACTATTTCATTCTGAACGTCGGTTAGTGTTGGATATTTTAATTTAGGAATTTTCTTAATTGCCTCATCTGTTATACTAACCTTCTTATCTCTGCGTTTAGCCTGTTCTAAATCCAAGTTGCTATACTCCTATCATTCTCACTCAAATCATTAACTCAACAAGAGAGAAACCGCCGTTATTTCTTTGCTTTTTGTTTAAAAGTTTCATACGCGTTATCTCCTTTTCCGAGAGACTTGTGTCCCTCTATACAATTGTTTTTTTGCAGAACCATTGCCTCCACCAACCACATTCAAAGATGCATCGCATCTTAATCTCTATATAGTTATACATAATTGCTAATGATTAACCTACACAAGAACTTCTAATTCATCAGCTAACTGTCTGATTCTTTCTTCACTAAGCTTGGTATAGCGTGCTATTTTAGTGATTGGCATTCCATCCTCAATCATTTCTCTAGCTTGTTCTTCCGCCATTTGTTCTGCTCGCTTTTTAGTATCTCTTTCCAGCTCATCAAATTCTTCTTTAAACAACTCTCGTATCATCATATTCATCTTCATATACCTCCTTAGTTCAATGTAGGTATCTCGGTTTTCAGAGAAACTTATCTGCATTATCAAACCGGCTAATTCCTTATCTCGAGGAGATTTTAAAGATTCTGCCCACACTGTGAACTCTTTTATATCGGTACTGCTTGCATTTCTCTTCTGTACTCTAATAGCCCTGAACTCGTCACCTTCTAGCTCTGAGCCGACAACTATCTGCATCTTAATATCAGCCATACCCTTGATGTAATACACACCCGGGAATTTATTCTCTATCTCATAGCCTCTAGCTTTTATTTCTTTAAATAGATTATTAGGTCTGCTAACTCTTATAAAAGTCAGTGTAACATCATCTATATCAATAACATTTACACCATTTTTCTTAATTGTATCATCATATCCTGAACTTTTGTACTGCGCAACGTAACTTATTCCTTTCCACACAACATCTATATTCAAGTCTTCTCTTGGATTCTTAAGTTCTATAATGTTATGCTTCTCGAAGAAATAACCAATAGCATTATCCATTCTATCGCTAGAATCACTTAGCTTATCTATTATCCTAACATCCAACTCTCTAGGCTTGGAGTTCAACTGGTATGCTCTTTCTTCTTCCAGCCTATCTTTGTATTTTCTAAGCGAGAACATCAATCCTGCATACGTTGATGTTTCCCAATCCCTGTTATTATCTCTACTATTCTCCCCTTTATTATTCATTAACTATTATATATCGTACTTCCTTTCGTATTAATCTACTATATCTATCTGCAAGTCTCTTAGCATTCCTAATCCCTTATTTTTTTAGGGCATTGATTACCTCTATCGCCCAGTTCATAATCACTCTGTGCATATATCATCCAAACTTTGTATTCATCTTCCGAATCAATTATATTAACAGATACATTGCTTTCTTTATTATCCACTATCAGTTATCTCCTCAAACTGCTAATTTCTCTCATATAGCAGTATACCATCTCTTTCAACTTCTCCTTCGACCATCAATGTATAGTCTACTTTTCGCTTTGCTTCAAACCTTGAGTTCGTTCCTACTATTATGTCTACCGGACGTTTTTTCACATCTATAGATGCCCTACGAGCTTGCCTTGTAGTTTCTCTGACATCTCGTTCATCATCAACTACAATATAGAAATCATAGTCGCTTTCATCCGTATACGAACCCTTAGCAAACGAGCCAAATAGCATAACTTTAGAAGGATTAATCTGTTCTACAAACAGCTTCGTCAACTCTTGTATATTATCAACATAATCTTTGTCTTTTATTATTTCTAAACCTTCAATACCCGTCATAAAAACCTCCCAACATTTCGCTTCGCGAAATGTCGCCTTGTCGTAAGGCATCCCCCATGCTGCGCATGGTCCCCCTTACGACATGTTACATATTACCCATTTGCTGGTACATAGCAATCATTGGGCTCATTACGGCTGCGATGAGGATACCAACAAGAGCTGCCATTACAAGAATAACCATAGGCTCTAATGCTGCCATAACTGTCTCTGTTGTCATCTTAACTTCTTCATCATAGTAATCAGCAAGCTTCTCAAGCATCTCCTCTAATTCGCCCGTATTCTCACCAATCTCTATCATATAATCAACCATCGGTGGAAATAGCTTAGTCTTCTTAAGGGTAACACTAAGAGGAATACCCTGTGCCACATCATCCGCTGCCTTCTTTACCGCCTTACGGTATACGTAGTTAGTTAATGTATCAGCTACTATGTCTAATGCTTCCACTAAAGGAAGACCAGAATAAATAAGTGTTGATAAGGTTCTTGCGAATAATGAGCATGACGTCTTAACATTAAGACCACCTATTAATGGTAGCTTAATAGCAAGGTTAGAGAAGAACATCTTACCCTGTTCTGTTGCCTTGAATGCTCTTATTGCAACAACTAGTAATATAATAACAACAAGTATAATATACCAATAAGCTATTATAAAATCTGATAATGCAATAACAGCTTTAGTGATTCCAGGAAGCTCCATATCCATAGAATCGAACATTTCCATATAGCTTGGAACAACCTTAACCAGCATAAACACAGATACAACTACAGCTACAATTGCAACGATTATTGGATACATTGCAGCTTTACGAACCATGCCTTCTGTTGCTGCTGCCTTCTCGAAGTGCTCTGCCATTCGCTCAAATGCAATCTCCAGCTTACCAGAGGCTTCACCAGCTCGAACCATACTAACCATTATTTCAGGGAAGATTTTCTTGTGACGGCTCATTGCATTTGCAAGAGTTTCACCCTTCATAATGTCTGTCTGCACTTCGCGAAGTGCCTTAGCCATGTATTTATTCTCTGTCTGGTTAGAGAGCATATCTAATGCTGCAATTACAGTAACGCCAGAAGATAACATGGATACGAACTGTCTACAGAATACTGATAAGTCTCTTGGCTTAACAAGACGACCAATAGTAAATGACAACTCTTTATTAAGAATGTTAGCTTCCTTAACGCTTAATACAATAAGTCCTTCTGCTGATACTAGTTCAACAGCATTTTGTGGAGTGTCGGCAACAACATTTCCCTTTTTCTCTTTTCCGTCGGCATCCTGTGCCACATAAGTATATTCTGGCATAACTCTCTCCCTAGTACATCATTACTTTCTGAGTCATAGATTGTTGGTCATGGGCGAAGCCTATTGCTGTATCAGCCGATATAACTCCCCTCATGAAATGATTATATATAGCATCATCCATTGTTATCATTCCTTCCTTCTTACTAGTCTGAATAGTAGATGGAATCTGGTATGATTTACCTTCTCTAATAAGGTTGGATATAGCTGAATTCTGAAGCATAACTTCGAATGCCGCAACTCTTCCATGTCCATTGTTAACAGGAAGAAGCTGCTGTGCTATAACTCCCTTAAGAACTGATGCTAGCTGTACCTTAATCTGCTCCTGCTGATAAGGTGGGAATACATCAATAATTCTATCAATAGTAGCTGCTGCAGAATTAGTATGAAGTGTGGAGAACACCAAGTGTCCTGTCTCTGCTGCAGTAACTGCTGTATTAATTGTCTCTAAGTCTCTCATCTCTCCTACGAGAATAACATCAGGGTCCTGTCTTAACGCTGCACGAAGGGCATTGGCGTAAGACAATGTATCATATCCAATTTCCCTTTGCATAACCATACCTTTACCATGCTTGTGGAGGTACTCTATTGGGTCCTCTAATGTAATAATCGTCTTAGGATAAGTTGTTGCAATCTTATGAATAAGTGCTGCAAGTGTTGTGGACTTACCTGAACCTGTTGCTCCTGTTACTAGTACAAGTCCTCTCTTCTCATCAGCCAAGTCAATTACTGACTGTGGCAAACCAATCTTAGATGCGTCAGGCACTTCATAAGCTAATATACGAAGAGCCATGGAATAAGTACCACGTTGTCTGAACACATTATTCCTGATACGAGAGAATCCTGGAACGGAATAAGCGAAGTCAACTTCACCCATTTCCTCTAGCTCTTTCCTCTGCGTATCATCAATCATTATATCGACTAATTCATTGATATCATTAGGCATTGCAAGCTCCTGATTCATAGGAACAAGCACTCCATCTACCCTGAACATAACAGGTGAACCTGGTGCCAAATGTATATCTGAACAATTAAGTCTCTTAGCCTCTGTAAGAATTGCAATTAATTTATTAAGTTTTGGGTCCATATTACTCATCGGTTGTGCGCCTGATGGTGCTATTGGCATATTAACCCCCAATCATTCATCAAATATTCAACAAGGAGTCTCGCGTCGTTTTATTTCGCGCTTTGCGCGAAGACGCTCGACGTGCAGCATTTTGGCTTGCGCCAAAACGCAGCTAATTCTCGAATGTAATTCTCATTGCCTCCTGGAATGATGTAATTCCTCTTGCAACAAGCTTAAGCGAATTCACTCTTAACGTATCCATTCCTTCTGCTACTGCTGCATCTCTAATCTCATCAGCAGATGCATTAGAATGAATTAATCCCTTTATTCTCGGTGTAACTGTAAGAATCTCATATACACCAATTCGACCAGCGTAACCTGTCTGACCACATTTCTCACAGCCACATGGCTTGTACATCTTGAATGGCCTCTGTTCATCTAACCCCATTAGATGCTTCTCTTCAATGCTGGCCTCTGTCTCCTGCTTACAGTTATCGCATAGTCTTCGTACAAGTCGCTGAGCGATAACACCGAATATAGAATCTGCAAGGAGGTAACTATCTACTCCCATATCAATCAGACGACTCATGGCACCAGCAGATGAATTAGTATGAAGTGTCGATACAACAAGGTGTCCTGTAATAGACGCCTGTACCGCAATCTCTGCTGTCTCACCGTCACGAATCTCACCAATCATGATGATGTCCGGATCCTGTCTAAGAATTGACCTTAGGGCATTGGCAAATGTTAATTCTGCCTTATTGTTAACCTGTACCTGGTTGATTCCTGCGATATTAGCCTCAACCGGGTCCTCAACTGTTACTATATTAACATCTTCTGAATTAAGCTCATTTAACACAGTATACAGTGTGGTGGACTTACCAGAACCAGTAGGTCCCGTTACTAGGAAGATTCCGTTAGGATTCTTAAGTAACTGATTGAACTTCCTCTCGTCCTCAGGTGTAAGACCTAAGTCCTTCTTATCCTTATTAAGCGCCTTCTTCTGAGCGAGACGCATAACGCACTTCTCACCATATACAGTTGGAAGCATAGATACACGAATATCGTATTCGATATGGTCAACTACCATTGACATACGACCGTCCTGAGGCTTTCTCTTCTCGGAAATGTCCATTCCAGAGACAATCTTAATACGAGCCGTAATAGCACTTGCTGTCTCAGGCTCATAATGGAATCTCTCGTGAAGCACACCATCAATACGGAATCTAACACGAATCTCCTTCTCCATTGGCTCAATATGAACATCGGATGCACGCTGTCTTGCAGCCTGTTGCATCATCTGTCTAACCAACTGAACAATCGGAGACTTATCTACCTGGTCTTCAAGGATTCTGTCTTCCTTCTCTTCTTCATCACCGAATTCACGACGACGTTCAGACTTGAATCGCTCCATAACCTTACGAGTCTCGTCGTCTGTATAATATTTATCAAGGGCTGATTCTATCTCGTATCTAGATGCGACACAAGCATCAACCTGAAGGTTAGTAACAATGGTAAAGTTATCGAAAGCTCCCATATTCATTGGGTCAGCCATGGCAACCTTGACCATGTTAATATTATTCTCAGAATAATCTATAGGAATCATTGTATATTTACGAAGTACCTCACCAGGAACAACCTTAAGTAAGTCCTCGTTAATATTAATCTCTGATAGATGAACTCTAGGGAGACCAAGCTGGTTAGAAAGGGCATCTGCAACACTTTCCTGTGTTACATATCCTAACTGAATTAGCTTCTCACCAAGCATCATGCCGTCTGCCTTAGCAGCCTTCAGAGCATATTCAATTTGATCAGGAGTAACAAGACCTTCATCTATGAGCATGTCGCCCATACGTTTACGTTCTCTTCTCATTGGATTCCTCGCAATTTATTTATTATAAGGAGACTCGCGCCATTATTATTTCCGACTTCGTCGGAAGACGCTCGTCGTGCAGTCACTTTGCGAAGCAAAGTGACAGCATATCATAAGCCGGGTTATGTCGAGAGTGATCATCTATCTACTGCAACTGTCGCCAATTGCCTCTAGCCTCTTACCATGAGTAGTAATAGCGGGCCGCCTAATCTCATTTTAGAGTTGCTTCGGATGGGGTTTACAATGCCTCATCTGTTACCAGACAAGCGGTAGTCTCTTACACTGCCATTTCACCCTTACTACAAGGAGACTCGCCCACTATAGTCAGCTACGCTGAGGGGCTCGTCGTGCAGCACGCTTGTGCAGCATGTAGCGGTATACTTTCTGTTGCACTTTCCTTAGGATTGCTCCCACCGGACGTTATCCGGCATCCTGCCCTGTGAAGCCCGGACTTTCCTCAGCACCTGAATCCCTTCGATAACCTAAGAGCTTGCAATAGTTTTCTTAAATTATCGCAAAAAATCAAGGTGCCGCGACCACTTGATATACTTGTCGTTTCCATTATAGCACTTTTTATATAATTTTGAAAATATATAATCTAGATTTTGTTCAATCACACTCTATACACCCCACCACCAATGAATTCGCGGATGATGGATGTGTTGGGTACCACGTCGCTAGGAAGTGGCATAACATAGTCTAATAGCTTAATTAGTCTGTTGGCTTCTATGAATTCAGGTGAATTAGGGTCTACTGCGAATAGCTGTGGCAAAGCGTAAACCTTAAGAACAGACAATTCATATATTAACGCCGAATTAATCATGAAGTCTGCTTCATCCTGGAATGTGAAAATGTTCTTCGTCTCGCCACGACGAACAGAGTCCCACATGGCAAGAGTCTCCTGGGCATTGGTGCCACGAGTTCTTGCATCTCTTACAATTCTTCTAATAAGCCTTGTATCTGCAGTTGACAATGGATTATGCTCATCAATTGATATCTGGGTAAGAGCACTTATGTATATCTTGTATTTGCTTTCCTTAGGAAGGGAATGAGACAGCCTGTCATTGAGGCCATGAATTCCTTCTATTACAAGTACATCATCAGCTCCAAGCTGCATATACTTGTCACGATATTCTCTCTTACCTGTCTTGAAGTTAAATGAAGGAAGAAGCACTCTCTTCCCCTCAAGAAGTGCAAGCATATCCTCATTGAACTGGTCTATATCAATACCCTCTACGCACTCAAAATCCTTCTCTCCGAATTCATCTAGTGGAATCTGGTCTCTGTCAACATAATAATCATCCAAAGGAATAGGATGAGGCTTCATTCCAAGACCTTTTAGCTGAGTAGAAAGCCTATGGGAGAATGTGGTCTTGCCTGAAGAAGAAGGTCCGGCAATCATAATGAATTTCTTAGACCTATTCTTATATATCTCAAATGCAATATCGCCTATATACTTCTCCATCAAAGCCTCGTTAATAAGAACAAGGTCTTCACCCTCTCCGTTAACAATCTTATCATTAAGGGCTCCTACAGTCTCTACCCCTATCATCTGAGACCATCTCTTAGATTCCTGAAGCTGAACACATAATTTCTCTGATGGATTGTATGGCTTGAACTCACCATTGAATCTGTCAGGAAACTGTATAACAAGAGCTTCCTGGAACTTAATTATCTTGAATGCCGCAAGATGCCCTGTTGAAGGTGCCATATATCCATAGAAATAATCGTAGCATCCTCCCAGTCTGTAAATGTTAACATTAGAGCTAGTCCTGTACTTAAGAAGGGTATCCTTCTCATGCATATTTTTATCACTGAAAATCTTACGAGCCTGCTTAATCTTCATTACAACCTTCTCTATAGGAAGGTCACGCTTAACCAAATCATGCATTCTCTTATCAATCTCAGATATTATTTCATCAGTAGGAACTATTTCTTCAACCTTGGTACTTTCAGCATTGCGCTTAATAAGCTTGCACAAATATCCATTGTCAAGAGAACGCATTATTGTTACATCATATATCTCATCTGTGCTTATATCGAACAAAGCCTTCTGAAGCAGCAACACCACACTTCTTCTATATGCCTTCCTGCCGTTCTTATCTGCAGAAGACAAAAACTTAATGGTGCCATCCTCTGTAAGAGGATTATTAAGTTCCTTCAGTCTGCTATTGTATTCACACAGAATATATGGATATTCATTCTCTGGCTGAAATTCCTTGGCAAGCTCAATTATCCTAGTACCCTCTGGATATTCCCTTGTAACATCCCCAACTGTAATCTTGTACCCCATAACAACACCTCCTAATACATACAACTAGTAACCTCTATTATGTCCAATTATATTACTGCATAAGGATTAATAATATCTTCCTTACCTATCTCAACATCATCCTCCTCAAGATAAGAAGCGATATAGTCAATGAACAGATGCTCTAGCCCGTAGTGACCAGCATCAATAATAGCTATCCCCTTGGCCACTGCATCAATACCGTCATGATGACCAATATCACCTGTTATAAGAACCTGAGCCCCCTGCTCAAGTGCGTTATCAATCTCGCTCTTACCAGAGCCTGGCATAATGGCAACCTTCTGTACTTTGGTGTCCAAATCTCCGTACACCCTTACAGCATTAATATCGAATCTCTTCTTAACCTCTGACGCCAACTTCTTAAGCTTAATAGGGACCGTCAGATTACCGATTCTACCCATTCCTTCTTCACCCTGTGAAATGTCAAGAGGTGTGGCAGCATCAAGTTCTAAAGCATCCTCTGCAAGAGCGCCCATTCCATATACATCGAAATTGGTGTGAATAGCATAGTAAGCAATATCATTTCTTATAAGTGTTATAACTCTTCTGCCAATGAAGTCATCACTTGTTAATCTCTTCATACCAGAGAAAATCAGTGGATGATGAGTAACAAGCATGTCAGCACCGAATTCGATTGCATTGTTAATTACATCGTCAGTAGCGTCAAGTGCTATGTAAATCTTGCGAACTTCCTTGTTGCTGTCGCCAATCAGAAGGCCAACATTATCCCACTCCATGGCAGCATCAACTGGAGATTGTGCTTCTAGTCTATCAATAATATCTTGTACTATCATTATGCCCCTCCTGGTATTAATTGTGCATACAGCCATCATCCTTTTAGAACGCATACACTAATTATAATACTTATCCATAATATTATCTATAGCAGAACACTCATATGCCAGCTGCTCCAGTTTGATGTTGCCTGGAGAGTGGGACTGAATGTTCTGGATGGATTGGTTAAGTGAACGGTAGTATGAATCCAAGTAATCTTTATACACTTTGTCGCCGCGTTCATAAAGAAAAGGACTATAGCAGAACTTAACGTCTGGGTAGTCTAGTACTACATTGTCAGAATCGCAGGCTGCGGCGCCCGAGTCCCTGTCCGTTTTATTGGACATATCTCTCTCATGGTGAAGTTTCCATGCGAAGTAGTATTTGCCATCTTCGAATACTATATCTTCATCATCGAAGACATACCCGTTCTCAAGCAAATACTTCCTAAGCAACGCATACTCACTCTGTGGCTGAATTACAATTACAGATGTTGACTTGAAGACAGTCTCCCCCATCTGTAAAATGTGCATCATCACATTTCCACCCATTCCACATATTGAGATGCTGTCAGCTTCCCCTACAGTTAACTTGCTAACTCCATCACTTAGTCTTATATCAATTCTTTCACTTAGATTATGAAGCATAATATTCTCTCTTGCTTTACGAAGGGGACCTTCATTAACATCCATGGCAATGGCACTTGAGTACACGCCAGATTCCAGCAAATATATGGGAAGATAGCCATGGTCACAGCCCACGTCGGCTATCACATTAGCATTTCCCAGAAGAGAAGATACCATGCTTAATCTATCAGATAAGCTAATCATTATGACTCTAAGTAATCCTTAAGCTTGCGACTTCTGCTAGGATGGCGAAGCTTGCGAAGAGCCTTAGCTTCAATCTGTCTTATACGCTCACGAGTTACATTGAATTCCTTGCCAACTTCTTCAAGAGTGCGGCTTCTTCCGTCTTCGAGACCGAATCTCAATATTAGAACCTTCTTCTCGCGTTCTGTCAGAGTCTCTAATACTTCTTCTAATTGCTCACGAAGCAAGGTCTGAGTTGCAGCTTCCGCTGGTACAGGAACGTTGTCGTCCTGAATAAAGTCTCCAAGGTGTGAGTCTTCTTCTTCACCAATAGGTGTCTCAAGAGATACAGGCTCCTGAGAGATTTTCAGAATCTCACGAACCTTGTCAACAGAGATTCCCATTTCCTCAGCTATCTCTTCTGAAGTAGCCTCACGGCCTAATTCCTGAAGCAGTTGACGAGACACACGAATTAGCTTGTTAATTGTCTCAACCATATGAACAGGAATACGAATTGTTCTTGCCTGGTCTGCAATCGCTCTTGTAATTGCCTGTCTAATCCACCATGTAGCATAAGTAGAGAACTTATAGCCCTTGGTATAATCGAATTTCTCAACAGCCTTCACAAGACCTAGGTTACCCTCTTGAATAAGGTCAAGGAATAGCATTCCACGACCTACATATCGCTTAGCAATACTTACAACAAGACGCAGGTTAGCCCCTGTAAGCTTCTGCTTTGCGTCGTTACCTTCATCGACGATTGCCCTCTTCTCAGCAATCTGCTCCTTAAGGCTTTCTACCTCTTCTTCAGAAAGTGGATTCTCTGCGTCCTCTGCAGTTCCCTCCCTAAGCTGTGCCTGAAGTTCCTTCATCTCCTCAGATGCCTTAAGACCATTTTCCATCATAATCGCAAGCTCGCGCTCCTCATCAGCAGTTAGAAGCTGAACCTGACCAATGTCCTTAAGATACATTCTTACAGGGTCTTCTGTGCTGATTCCCTCAGCCACGGTTAAGTCTAACGCTTCCTTAGCACTATCCTCGTCAAGTTCAAGGTTCTCTTCATCATCCTCTTCACGAATTACAGCAATCTGCTTTCTCTCAAGATAGTCAATTGCAGCCTCAAGAAGCGATGAATCAATATTGTCCTCCTTGAAGAATTCTTCAATCTCGTGTGACTCTAAAATTCCCTTTTCCTTGCCAATATCGGCTAGCTTCTCAAGCTTCTCGTAGAATTCTGCATTACTAATTGTGTCCGTTTGAGCGGACATGCTATCATCCATCTCATCACCAACACGAGCAGCACCTAGTCCTCCCACGATATCGCTAATCTCATCGTTATAGTCGTCATCCTCAACATCGTCAATTGATGCAATATCCTCATCGAAGTTATCTAGATCCTCTTCTTCAATCTCTTCGATATCATCTAATTGCTCAATATCCTCGATGTCCTCTTCTTCATAGTCTTCATCGTAGTCATCATATTCTTCTTCAAGCTCTTCGTCGTCGTAGATTTCCTCTTCTACTTCTTCATCAACAACCTCTTCTACTACCTCTTCTATATTCTCGTCCTTCTTCTTTCTTGGCATCCTTGCTTCCTCCTTATATTTATTATGGTGTGTTTATCGAAAATGTGAATATTATCTTAATATCTATAACAGCCTTGTACTTTGTATATTTCTAATATCTTCTTTTACCTTCTTAATTCGCTTTACTGCTCCAGGCTTAGATGTGTCTATTCGACCTAATCCCTCATTCTTAAGCTTGATTAGCGTCTCCTTCAGCAGGACCTCTTTGTCTTCATTACTCTCTAATTCACCAATCTTGGTGTTGAGAATACCAGCAATCCTCTTATGGTCCTCATTGTCTTCAAATGCATTCATTAGAACTGCCGGCTGGAATTCTTCTCCAGCCTCGTAGGCCGAGAACATCTTAGCTGCCGTATCCCTTGCGACACCCTCTGTAAAATCCTCAGCATCAATATACTTAGAGATTGCATTATACAGACTCGGCTCATCTAACAGCCATGTAAGAAGTATTCCTTCTGTCTCCATAATTCCACGCTTGCTCATCTTCGCAGTGCTAAGACGCCTAGAATTATTCTCATACATATCCTCAGACATTATATCGTCATTTGTCTCAGATTCTTCTTCAAAATCCTTGGCAGTATATCCTCTAAAGAAGCCCTCCTTGTACCGATTAAGCTCCGATTCATTCTTGGCAACATCACGCATAAGTTCCCTTATACTATCAGCACTCACATTGAATTCATCAGCCAAGGTGGCAACATAATTGTCTCTCTCTATCTCTGTGGGAAATACGTAGAGTCTTCCCGCCATCATTCGAAAGAATCTGTTGTTCTCTTCAGGGTCGTTAATATTATATTCTTCGCGAAGCTTCTTAAGGGAGAATATAAAGCTATTCTCAGCCTTGTTAATCCTCTCTTCAAATGCCTCTGAACCATTTGCCTTAATGAACTCATCCGGGTCCTTATACTCCCCTAGAGTTATAACCTTGGCATCTACACCACATAGTGCTAACATACCAACAGCTCGCTGCATGGCATCCGTTCCTGCAAAATCCATATCAAAGCATATATAAACCTTCTTAGAATCCCTGTCTACCTTAAGCTTCTTGACCTGCTCCTTGGTAAGCGCCGTTCCAAGAGGTGCGATGGCATTATCGAACCCCGCTCTGTGAAGAGCGATAACATCCATATATCCTTCGCACAGAATATATGCCCCTCGCCTTGAGCGCTTAGCCCTGTCTAATCCATAGAAATTGTTTCTCTTATGGAATATCTCATTCTCATTAGAATTAAGATATTTGGGCTTAGAGTTGTCGAAGACTCTTCCACCGAAGGCAATAGGCTTGCTTTTATCATCTAATATGGGAAATATTAATCGATTAATAAAATAATCTCGGGGTCCCTTCTCGTGAAAAACAACAAGACCACTTTGCTTCATTATCTCATCTTCATAACCCTTGCTCTTGAGGAAACGATACATACTATCCCAATTCCCATCGGCATATCCTAGGGCAAAGCCTCTTATTGTATCTCTATCAAGTCCTCTATTATTGGTAAGATAGTCCATAGCCATCTTGCCGTTATTAGAATGAAGGGCGCTAAAATAATAATTGGCCGCATCCTTCATTATATTCTTAAGCTTAACCTTCTTCGATTGCTTAAGCTTCTCTTCTCTGCTCATCTCACGCTTAGGCAGTTGATAACCACATCTGTTGGCCAATTCTTCAATAGCCTCAGGGAATTCCCAATTGTTGTATTCCATAAGAAATGTGTACACATTTCCACCCTTATGGCATCCAAAGCAATAGAACATCTGCTTAGGTCGATTAACGGAAAACGACGGTGACTTCTCATTATGAAATGGACACAACCCAAAATAATTAGAGCCACTTCTCTTAAGTTGTACATATGATGAAACTACATCTACGATATCATTGCGAGAACGCACCTCTTCAATGATATCATCACTATACATTGGCATTAAAATCCCTCTATCATCTAGAAATTATCAACCTGCCATGCGGTAGGCATAAAATATTCATTAAACTTAATAATGGCATATTGATCTGTCATTCCTGCAATATAATCACATACAACTCTGTCAAGAGCTTCACCTTCGTTGATCATATTCATATATTTCTCAGGCATAGAATCAATATTTTCCATATAGTATTCGAATAGGCCCTCTATCATTCGATGAGCCTTAACCTCTTCTTCCTTGGCTGTCTCATTCTTATATACATTCTCGAACATGAACTGACGAAGGTCTAGCATAGCCTCCCATATCTCATCCGACATGCATATCTTCTCATTATTCATACTCTGGATAACGACATCGTGAATAAGTGTATCGAGCCTCTCCTTGGTATTAGAACCAATAGTCTCTCTAATATGAACAGGTATGTCAGTCTCGCATAACAGATTACCTCTAATGGCATCATCAATATCGTGATTAACATATGCTATCTTATCAGACAGTCTTACAATCTGACCTTCAGGAGTCGCTGGCATAAGCTTTGTCTGATGATTTTTAATACCATCCCTGACCTCCCATGTAAGATTGAGTCCCTGACCTGATTTCTCAAGCTTCTCAACAATTCTTACACTTTGCTTACTGTGTTCAAATCCACCTTCACAGAGGTTGTTAAGTACTCTCTCGCCAGAATGACCAAAAGGAGTATGTCCTAAATCGTGGCCAAGTGCAATTGCTTCTACAAGATCTTCGTTAAGCCGAAGGGCCTTGGCAATTGTTCTTGCATTCTGTGACACCTCTAAAGTGTGAGTCAACCTGGTCCTGTAATGGTCTCCCTTAGGAGTCAAAAATACCTGCGTCTTGTTCTTCAATCTTCTGAAAGATTTGCTGTGAAGTATTCTGTCTCTGTCACGCTGGAATACAGGACGGATGTCGCACTGGGGTTCCTCCCTTTCGCGGCCTTTGGAGTTCTCATCCAAGGTCGCCCAGGAGCACAAATTCTCTCGCTCCATCTGTTCTATCTGTTCTCTAATAGTAATATGCATATAACCACCTCAATATAATATATCCTACCAGCCGGCAAAATCCTTTTTTATTTTTATTTTTTGTGGAGGAGGCTTATAGAAAGGTGGAAAGGTATAGGGTGTGCTGGGATAACTAATCCTTCGCTTAGTATGTGTAAGTAATTGAGGCTCTGAATTTTGATCGTAAGACATCTCCCCACACAGAGTGCGGGTCCCCTCTTACGACATATTACGAGAACCGGTGCTCAATCTGGCTCAGCCAGTTCGCACCTATTCTCGCCATCCCTGGCGAGAATTTCTCTCAATTAATCAATTACTAACACATACTAACGCTTGAATTAATGTTATCCCAGCACACCCTATACCTTTCCACCTTATTTAGCTTCCATCCTCCTCCCACTAATAACATCGTCTAACAAGGATTTTGCCAGGCGGTATTAGCATTAGCTTGCGGTGGTTATATGTACTATTTGTGAGGATAGAACATCCTTCGCTCGCTCACATGGCTTGGTTATGAGGGGCGTGGTGTGTAGCTTCGGGTGGAGCAGGATGCGAGGCGGAGGGTGGGAAGGGGAGGCGATGTAGTGTCTCTTATAGCGGATTAACCTGAGTGGTAGTATATGTTAGTGATTGATTCATAAAAGAAAAATCCCGACACGGATGTCGGGATTAAGTGGTCATCGCCTGGACGGCGAATTGACCACTGATTTCTGTCCTACTACTACATAAGACTACATATCAATCACTTACATATACTCCACGAAGCGTTACTGCTATAAGAGACACTACATCGCCTCCCCACACAACCTTCGCTTCACATACATCTCCAAGGCAAAGCCACACAACGCCTCTCTTACTTAATAATAACGATGTTAGAGCCGAACCACTTGTTAGTGATTTGCTCCATACTGCCGTCAGCTACAAGCTCATGCAAAGCCTTGTTAACTTTGTCACGAAGTGCTGTGTTGCCCTTGGCAAACCCAACGCCATACTGCTCTGATGCAATTGCTTCCGGGAGAAGTCTGAACGCCTTGCTTTCTGACTTAATCTTGTATTCTGCAACACCTGAGTCCATTATTACTGCATTAGTTGCACCTGACTCTAAGTCCATAAGTGCTGTATTGTAATCAGCTACTGTTGTAAGATTACCAAATGTTGCCTTAAGTGCTGCACCTGCTCCTTCTGATAATGCTGCTTCTGCAGAAGATTCCTTCTGAACTTCTACATTCTTACCTGCAAGATCAGCGTTAGACTGAATAGGACTATCAGCCTTAACTACTACAATCTGCTTATTGTCTAAGTATGGCTCAGACCACTCATACTGATCCTCACGACCATTAATTGTAAATCCGTTCCAGATACAATCAATTGTTCCTGATTTCAATTCTGCATCCTTTGCATCCCAATCGATTGGTTGATATGCCACCTTCATACCCAGCTTGTTAGCTACTGCTGAAGCAAGATCTAAATCAAATCCGGTATAGTTACCTGATTCGTCCTTGAATCCGTATGGTGGAAATTCTGCGTCAAATCCAACTACAAATGTATTCTCATCATTTTTTACAGCAGTGTTACCGCCACTTGTTGAGCAGCTGCATCCACAGATTGCAAGAGCCATTACTCCTATAAGTGATACTGCGATTATTGCTTTTAACTTCTTCATACCCTTTCTTCCCCTCCTTAATTATTATACGTTCACAGTGTATCAATATCGCTACATAAGACACATGTCAACTGTATAAAATCTATCACATTTTACATAAAATGTAAAGAAGACCACCTGTGCAAAACACAGATGGTCTTAAGTCTTATCAAATTATAATGCTATATCTACCGACATATCAGGCGCCGGTGCGGGAGCAGAAGATACATCTGCCATAGGAACAGCCGAAAATGCACTACCGCCAAAGCCTGTCGAAGTTGCCGATATGCCTGATGGCGACTTCATGGACTGCTCCATATTCATCTTAATGACTGCCTTCAAGTAGTCCATATCTGCCTTCATCATAGCACGCTCTTCCGATGCTCTGTGCTTGCGCTTAAGATTCTCGAAGTCCTCCTTGCTCATATGAGGGTCAACTACTTCCATAAGCTCTGCCATCTCCATAGCTTCTTCTAACATCTGAAGCTCATCTTCACCAAATGACGCTATCATCTCGTTCATCTTATCGAGCATTTCGTCCGACAAATCGCTTATGTCCATTTCCTCCAGCTCGCTCATTACATCTTCGAGCATCTTGTATCTCTCATCGAATATCACATCCTCTGCCTTAGTAATCTCCTCTTCTACCGGAGAGGGAAGACTATCAACTCTACTGCTACTATCAGAAGAATGTGATTTAGACGCCTCTTCGAATTTTTCCATAGATTCGTCTCTCTTCATTGTGTTGGATACAAGCTCTTCCTGCTCTAAATGGTGCTTCTTCTTAACCGCAGCCATCTCCATCCTTTCAGCATGGATAAGCGCTGCCTGAAGCTGTCCGTTATCCTCCGACTTAACATTAAGGGACAATTTGCGCTTAATCTCAACCACTTTACGCTTAGCGGCTATGACAGCCTGTCCTGCGCTGACACTTGTCTTAGCCCTTTGTATTCTTGTGGATACATCCTTGTAATTATATTTATAAGAAGATGCCATACTCTTGGCCTTCTTCTCATAAGTGGATGTAAGATCCAGATATCCGTTTGCCTTGCCACTTACAGTTGCGCTGTAAGGATTATTATTCTTAAGCGGTTCTGTTGTAAGTCCTCTTATCTTCTCACGAAGCTTCTGATTCCTAAGCTCTCTCTCACTTCGCTTAGATTCGTTAAGTCTCTCAGATATTGCCGAGGTCATAGAGTTATTATAACTTGACTTATTGTTAAATATCCCCAGACTATTCTTGCTTAAGTTATGTACACTAGAATATGAAGCCAGGGGATTAGCTCTACCAATCATCCCTCTCACCTCATTTCATATACTAACCCTTGAAATCTATTGCATTACCCAGTGCAAGCTCTGCCTCAGTCTTAACAACACTATCGGCATAGTTGTACATATATTGGGTCACCTTGGACAAGAGATTTTCCATAGAATCAGATTCAATAATCTCATAATCATCATCTGCGAACTTATTACGAATCTCTTCTAATCTCTCCTCACTCGCCGCTTTATCGGCTTTCTTCTTCTCGGCAATCTTCTCTTCTTTCTTCTCTTCAGCCTTCTTCTCAATACGAGCCTTCTGGTCATCAAGAGACTTCTTGACTACAGCGAAGAATTTCTCGTTGCCGTTAGAGTCTACTGACATTCCGAAGCTTCCCACACTTGCGCCGGAGCTTGCGAAGCTATTCTTAGCCTGAGTCATCTTGGCTCCTGCCGAATCAAGAATTGCTTCGTATTTCTTACGGAATCCTTCATCAGATGCCATCTTCTCAATCTTGTCAGCGTCTAAGAGTACAACCATCTTGCTGGCATTACCGTAGGAAGCCGCATTTGCCTGTACCTGACTCTTCATATCAGAGCTTACAGCAATGAATTCCATATTATGATACTTAGCTTTTAGCTTCTCATAATATTTTGCAGCATTCTCAGACAACTTCACATTGCCGATTGTGTACCCATATTCTGTTTTGGTAGGAACAAGGGAACTTTTCGCATCAATCGGAGACCATGCCTTGGCATCCACATTGGTCTTAGAAGACGCAGCTTTAGATGTACTGCTGTCTGATGCGTTCTTGCTTACCGAATAAGCCTGACTCGCCTGCGTATACGCAGATACTTCATTAATACCCGTCATAATGTCTACCTCCTTGTAGAAATATTTATGAAATCCTTTTCATATAATTATAAATAGAGACAAAGATAGTCTTCTAAATTATTTATCGGATGATTTTTATTAATATTTAGATTTTTTTACAAAAATACATACTCTTTTTATTGTATTCTCGTATTAGCGTATTAATAATGTGCATTAGCGGACAATATGTGATATAATCTACAAAGTTTCTTTCTTAATTATAGGAGAGGAAATGTGAATGTAGAACTACCGCATTATACAACAAAGGAGATACTATGAATATAGGACAAATATTTATGCAATTGCTGCCCGGTATGGGAGTCACGTTGCAGATATTCTTCTTAACACTACTGTTCGCGTTGCCCTTTGGAATGCTGATAACTGCAGGGCGAATGTCTAAGAATGTTATTATACAGGCAATCTTTCGAATATACATAGACGTTCTTCGAGGCACACCTTTGATGCTTCAATTGCTGGTTGTGTATTTCGGCCCATATTACATATTCGGAGTACAGATATCCTCTTCATACAGAATGTACGCTGTGATTATCGCATTTACTCTTAATTATGCTGCATATTTTGCAGAAATATACAGAACAGGTATTAACTCAATAGACGTAGGCCAATATGAAGCGGCTTATGTATTGGGATATTCCAGAATGCAGACCTTCTTCCAGATTATACTGCCACAGGTTGTTAAGAGAATACTTCCTGCTCTAACCAATGAGATTGTTACTCTCGTCAAGGATACATCACTTGCCTTCTCCATAGCTTATGCAGAAATGTTCACAGAAGCTAAGAGAATCGCTGCGGCTCAGACAAGTATGGTGCCCTTCATTGCAGCCGGAATATTCTATTTCGTATTCAATGCCATAGTAGCATTTGCAATGAGAAAAGCGGAAGAAAAGTTAAACTATTACGATTAGGAGAAATGAACATGGCTAAAGTTCTAGAGATGAATCATGTAAAAAAGAGCTTTGACAATATGGAAGTTCTAAAAGATATTAATCTTACTGTAGAAGAGGGAGAAGTTGTATCCATTATCGGACCATCAGGCTCCGGCAAGACTACACTTCTTCGCTGTGCCACTCTGATTGAGAAGATGGATGACGGCAATCTGATTTATCTTGGAGACGAAATCATACCGTCTATCAACGGCAAAAGCATATACAAGGATAAGAAAAAGCAAAAAAAGGCACTGGAATACTTTGGACTGGTATTTCAGAATTTTAATCTGTTCAATCATCACAGCGTGCTGAAAAATGTAATGAATGCTCCTGTCAAGGTACAGAAAAGAAATAAGGATGAAGTAAGAAAAGAGGCAATGGCTCTCTTAGAAAAGATGGGGCTTGAAGACAGAGCACCTGCATATCCATGTCAGCTCTCAGGTGGACAAAAGCAAAGAGTATCCATCGCAAGAGCTCTGTGCATGAATCCTAAGATATTGTTCTTCGACGAACCCACATCAGCCCTTGACCCTGAGCTTACCCAAGAAATACTCAAGGTTATTAAGACCCTTGCCGCTGAGAAAATGACAATGGTTATCGTAACTCATGAGATGCAATTTGCCAAAGACGTGTCAGACAGAATAATATTTATGAACAAGGGTGTTATCGTAGAAAATACAACACCCGAGAAGCTGTTCTCCTCTGACAATGAGAAGACAAAAGCATTTCTCGGGGGTTATTACGGTATATAAGTGCTAGCGAACTGTGAACTTGCCTACGATACCTGAGAGTTCTCCGGATGATGATTCAACATCACCTTGTGTAATCTTAAGATCCTCTACACTAGTCTGAACTGTCTGGGCTGTTGCAGAAAGCTCTTCAGAAGTAGCTGCATTTTGCTGAGACAGAGCGGACAGGTTAGATACAGACTCTTCAATCTCTCTGCTCTTAGCATCAAGCTCCTTGTTAATCTGCTCTAGTTCTCTTATTGCTTCTTCTACTCCTCCAACAGTATCTACAATAGCAGTAAAGCTCTCCTTCGTCTGACCAACGGCTTCATTTTGCCTTTGTACGAATTCCTTAACGACATCTGCCTTATTGGATGCATGATTCGTAGCTGCTGTAAGCTCTGCAAGAATCTCATTAATTGTATCAACATTTTTCTTGGAATCATCTGAGAGGTTACGAATCTCATCAGCAACAACGGCGAATCCCTTACCGGCTTCACCTGCTCTTGCAGCCTCAATTGAAGCGTTAAGAGAGAGGAGATTCGTCTGGTCTGCAATACCAAGAATAAGGTCTGACGCTTCAGATATCTTCTCGCCTGATTTCTTAATATCGTCAATTGCTTCGAATATGGCATTGAATTCTACATATGACTTCTCATTGATATCTGCCAATCCTTCAACAACCTTGTTACCGTTCTCTGTTGCACCTTCAATATCTGTACTTGCAACTGACAGTGAGTTGGCTGATTCAACAGAACGCTCCATTATTGATGCAAGCTCTGTCATATTCATTGAGATATCCGATACATCCTGTGCCATAGATGTGGATGCATTAGCCAGTTCATCTGCAGCTGATGATACATTATCAACTCCGATGCCCGTTGCGTCAGTCTCCTTAGACACAACTCCGCTGGCAGATATAAGTCCGTTGGAGGTGGCCTTCAATGTAGCAACTATATTCTCTAAGGCAACCTGTGTATCATTGATTGCCTTCTTCATCTGTCCTAATTCATCCTTAGAATCAACCTTGATAGGTTCATCCGATAAGTCATAGCAAGACAGCTTAACTAGTCTGTCGGATACAACTCTGATGCTGTTACCGATTAACCTCGTAACATATACTGTCCATATTGTCATTATAATAGCAACAATTGCAAATCCGATAATAACCTTAATCAGAACACCATTCACCTGGCTTGATACATAATCGCTTCTTGTTCCTGCCCAGTCATCAAGGATGTTATTCATATCATCCATATAGCCTCTTGCTTCATCGAATTTCTCATTATATTGAACGAACCGAGATTCCGGAATAACACCTGTGGAGACATCATACATTGCTTCCCACTCTGCAAATGCACTCTTATACTTCTCTATAGCCTCTTCAAAAGTATTACCGCCTTCTACCTTAGCTGTCCAAAGCGTCTCATCGGCTTTGGCTGTCTCTTCAACTATCTGCATTCTTTCTTTTATCTGCGTAACTTTAGAATTGAAGTCATCCTGATACTTGTTACGAAGTTCCGGCGTCAATCGCCCCGGTGAAAATGTAGACATATTGAATAAAGATTTCGAAGCATCGAGTGCCTGATAAAAATCTCTGTCTGCGCTTGTAAGATTACTTGTAATCTTGTATAAGCTGTCGAAATAAATATCCTTAGTCTGCTTTACTGTATTATTCACAGCAACCGAAAAGAATACAAGACAGATTATAAGAATAATCAACGATGGAAATGTAGCTAAGAAAAGCTTTACTTTAATTGAAGCGTTCTTCATTGTTTATTAATACCTCCAATGCTCATTATATTTATAAATGTAGTACTTCTTATATTCATGCCTCAAGTGTACTACTTAGCTGCCCCTTTATAGGTTACACCATCACCATAGATTGTCTTCCAGTCATTCTTCATAGATACAGGAGTCCAGCGGTTCTCTTCACTCTCTTTAACCATTTTCTCAGCCTTAGAGGTGTTGCCGTTCTCTCTGTCTAAGTCATCACAGCAGAGCATATATGCCCCTGCCTTGTAATTGTTGTTATTAATTGCATAATTAAGCATACTTGCGTCAGAAGAAGAATTGCCGAATGCAAGTACAGGCTGCTTGCCAATCTTCTGAACAATAGCCGATACTTTGTTCATATTAAGATTCTTGATTATGAACTCATTACCAAGAACCACCTTGTCATCACGCAAGGTATATTGCAATCCATCCTTGTCGCCCTGGTTGGCTCCCACAATAGTCTGATTAGAGCCTATAATCTGTTCCATAGGAACATTAAGCAATGTGGAATTAGCAATCAGTCCACGGTTAATTATGTCATCTGTTCCGGTAACGATAAATACCTTGAAATCATTAGCTTCCAGATAATCTATTACCTGAAGCATAGGCTTGTAGAAACCGTCACCTCGCTGCAGACCTGTGTAGCTTGGCATATCCATCTGCATGAATTTACGAACATATTCATTGAACTCGTCAATTGTCATACCCTGAAATGCCGTTGCAATTGCTCGACCGTGATCCTGCATTAAAGCATCATCCTTAGCACCGTTTACAACAGCCAGGATTCTGTTAGCAACCTCTTTCTCAAAATCAGAAGCCTTGTCCTTATACTCAGGATCTTCTGTTACACGATATAGATACAACGCAAAATCAAAATAATAAGGATCAGTCTCATTGAATAATGTACCGTC
The DNA here is from genome assembly GCA_905234245.1 of uncultured Lachnospiraceae bacterium. Lineage (GTDB taxonomy): Bacteria > Bacillota > Clostridia > Lachnospirales > Lachnospiraceae > RUG191. Next base: position 7,957 of record CAJOGN010000028.1, on the reverse strand, counting down.
GAAATCGAATACTGCTATTCTGTCAGCCACTGGAATAAAATCCTTGCCACCCTCTTTGGTAACATCCTTAACGTATGACGTTAACTCGCTCTTAAGCTTGGCACTGTCATTCCACAAGGATAACGGATCGGAGCTCTTAGAGCTTGTAATAGACTTATCAACCACACTACGCTGTGAAGTATCAGAGCCCTTGTATCCAACTCCTGCAATATAACACACACTTACAATAATAAGTGCCACGCACAGTACAACAGAAATAACTTTGAATACTGTTAATTGTTTCTTCATCTTCTCTTCCATGAAAGTCCTCCTAATTAATAAAAAGGTGTCTCGACGCAAGGTGTCTCGCGCATTTTTGTTCGTGCTTCGCACGAAGGCGCTCGACGCAAGGTGTCTCGCGCATTTTTGTTCGTGCTTCGCACGAAGGCGCTCGACGTGAAGCACTCCGACATAGTCGGAATGCTTCATACTCGGAATGACAGGATTCGAACCTGCGGCCTCGTGGTCCCGAACCACGCGCGCTACCACCTGCGCTACATCCCGATAAGCTGCGTTTTGGCGAAGCCAAAATGCTGCACGTGGAGCCCGTCCGACGAAGTCGGTCTACAATCGGGCGACACTCCTTGTGAGCCTCCTTGCGACACTCCTCACAAAATGCGTGAAGCATATATTTTATGCTTCACGCACTTACTTATTATATCATATTATTCATTTTTGACCAACTATTGATTAGCGGCTTTTGCCTCTCTCTTGGCTCTCTCACTTTGCTGATACTTGTCTATTATGGTGTATATTGCATTATTGGGATCTTCCACCATTTCAATATTAGTATCAAGCTTGATAAGCTTAGACTGGTCAGCACTTCGCATTTCCCATCTTGGAAGACCTTCGCCGTTAGGGTCTCCTGTCTTAACGAAGTTAACCCAATACTGCTGCATTATCTCCGAGAGCTTATCATCTTCCTGGCTGTACAAGCCCGGATGACGCCACAGATTGCCGTACGCATAGGGCAACTCACCTGCATGGTTGTCAGAGATTACCTTATTCTTCTTGGTGAAGTTATATTCATAGCAAGGCTTATTCTGCGCAATCATATAATTGCTCCATATATGATGAGGATAAGAGAACCACGCCGCAGAATATACGGTGTCAAGTGCTCCCTTGGCATCTCCACCCTGGTCGATTATGAAGTACTCGTCTCTCTGAGGAGTTGTAGGCGGAACAAGCTGTGCCATTTCCTCAGCATAATCACCCAAAGCCTTTTCTAATAATTCTATATAATTATCCTTGGTAGCCTCATAAGTCATAAGGAATACATCTGCTTCCTTGCCGTTGAAACCGTTAAGAAGTGCCTTCTCGTGATTAGCCCCTCTCTCATATGTGACATAAGGCATCTCGGGCAGTGCGTATCCGTCAATCGTCATAGCGTTCTGCTTAGACTTGGTAGTTACAAGCTTATCAGCAGCCACCTTCCTTAGGTCATCTGAAGACGCTGCGCCGAATTCTTTCCTGACTGTATCTCCTTCTTCCTTAGCATCCTCATAATCACGGAATGTGTGATATGGCTTGTAGGGCAATATGCTGCTCGACTCACCTATTGCATACTGGAACATTCCCTCAGTAAGGGGAGATGCGCATAAAGCATTGACAGAGGACGAACCGGCAGATTCTCCGGCTATAGTAATTCTGTCAGGGTCTCCACCAAAGCTTCCTATATTGTCTCTTACCCACTGAAGCGCTGCAATCTGGTCTAGGAGACCATAGTCACCTGTTGTACCGTTAGGCGACTCTGCCTTAAGGTCATCTGCGGCATAATATCCGAATACACCTACACGATATGCGCAGTTGACATAGATAACGCCCTTCTTGGCGAGATTCTCTCCTCTATACTCTGTATAAGAGGGCTGTCCAGAATTAAGAGAACCTCCGTGAATATAGAATATAACAGGCAGCTTCTCCCCCTTATACCCTTCCGGAACAAATACGTTAAGATACAGGCAATCCTCGCTCATTGCCTCAACATATTCATCTCCTATCTTCATCTCATAGTCATGCCAGCCCAATATATGTGTCAGACTGTCATAGAAGGGATTGGTCCTAGACTGCATAGCCATTGGTGCGAACTTATCACACGCCTTGACTCCCTGCCACGCTTCGGGCTTTTGAGGTTCCTTGAATCTAAGGTCTCCCACAGGCGGCTTGGCAAATGGGATTCCAGCATATACTGCAACTGATTTGTCCTCATTATATACACCTGTTAAGTCGCCTTCATTAACATGAACTACACTTGTAACCTCAGGATTCTTATTATCAACGGCACTGACCTGCTTCTCAGGCGGCCCTGTAATAAGCATATTAGCACCAAGAAGAACGAAAAAGCCGACCCAGCAAAGAGCCAAAATCCCCTTCTTGTTCTTCCCCTGTTTCTTAAGATAGAATCTAACTGCAATCATTGCCGCTGCAATTATAATTCCGATAATCCATCCGATAATCATATTCTTGGACAACTCCAAGACAACCAGATAAAGTAATGTAAGTATTACTACAACAATTGTAAAAGCCATTTAACTTCCCCCCTTTTTATGTCTAATTACTCTAATTCTCCTCAAGAAATTCTATAGCCTTATCTACATAGCGAAGATAGGCAAAGAGTGTTACGAATTCGCAAATTCCAGCCGCTACTGAGACTATAAGTATTATAGTTTCTGAGAAGAATGCAGCAACATTTATCACAACACTTACACCAATGATTACGTACACAAATATCATCATTCTTCTAGATGCATCTATAAGCTTATCTCCACCAAGATTTCTCGCCAGCCTTCTACACACAACAATTACACATACCATCTGAACCAGCTCAATTACGTCCTCTGCGAATTCAAGCCATTCAGTGGCCAGTACAGCTTCCTGGTCGTAGAAGACTACACGAATTGCAATCTGTCCAACAATCATTGCCACCGACAAAAATAATGGCAGCCTGAATAGCTTAGCATCCTTACTGGCTTTATTAAGACCTACTATATTAAGTACGTCACCACTCATAACAAGTATGTCACCTATCAGCAGAATAACCACTATAAGTACAAGAACTGTTTTGCTTACAGAATGAACAAAAGTATTCATGTCAACTATGTTAGATGCTACATAGAATATGTTGTCAATAAGCGTTCCTATAATGATAAGTATTTCAGCAATATGAAGTTTCTTAATTCCACTTGCGGCGTTGGGATATGTCATCTAATTACCTCCTCTCTTACACATTTCCCATAATCCGATAATTAATCCTTATCAAGGACCTTCTTATACATCATCATCATTCCGTCCATCATTGAGACCTTCTTAGACAGCTTCTCATTATTCATCATGGCGGATACAAGATACATTCCAAGCACCCTGCCCTTGTGCTTTTGCGGGAAGTCATAGAAGCCATTCTCCTTGTAGAATCTGTGGTCCTCCTTCATAAGTCCCTGCATCTGATATATAAGATCTCTGAATATCTTAAGGCCGCCCACACCATAGAAATTCTTAGGCGGATTGTAATTCTTTCTCATGGCATAGTAAATGCTCTTAACCAGCTTATCTATTCCTTCATCAGGGTTAGTCTCGTTAGTTGCCACACCTGCAAGGAAATTGCCACCCACCTGAGCCCTTGCTTCGATTACGGTTAGAAGGTTTCTCTCAACTGTCAGATTACCATCCACCATGTAGCCTACTGGCTTGCCCATAGTCACTGTTCTATGACCATTGCAGAATTGCCTGTCGTCGAATAGCTTGAAGCGATATCCCATAGAATGGTCCTTTATGGAAAATGCGAATACAACAGCGTCTGCATCATTAATATTGCTTCTTAGAAAATCATCGAAGCCATCCTTATATATACACTTGCCGTCTGTCGCACAGTTAAAGCAGCCTAAGCAGCCCCCTATAAACGGGAACTCTCTTAGATTAATTACATTTACTTCTCCAGGATATCGGTTGACAAATCTCTTAATCATGGTGTCCAAATTATGGTATACCTTATTGTCTGTATCAATATCAGTCACAAGAGCAATCTTCTTATTAGTCTTAATAGAAGAATTCTTAGGAAGTGATGCAGAGTGTAGCTTTATGTCCATAGGTGGCGCCATAAATGCATTTTCTGCAAAACCATTCTTAACATTCCATAAAACATAGTTGAAGAAATCCTTTGCTTCCTTCCTGCCCTTCTTACTTAACAAATCCTCCATGTCAGCAGACAGTCCCTTAATATAATTCATCTTAAGGTCAGCGCAGTTCTCCTCAATGAAGCGGTGTGCAGTTATGTCGTAGAAATGCTTAGATGTTGTGATTTGTGTTGCACATTTACCAGATAAATCCACACCATCTTCCTTAATAAGCTCGATGAAACGATGTAGCTGTGCCGGCACAATAAATGTGTATACGGGATAGCAGAATATAATAAGCTCAGACCACTCAAGGTCAGCCTTGGACTCGCTAAAGTCCTTCTCAATGCTTCTAATCCTGCTTCCCACGTTAATTGTCCTGTATAGATGCCCTGGGTATTTGCGCTTAAGATACTCCACATGTTGGTATGTTATGCTGTTCTCACCCTTTGGCGAACCATTCAAAATGAGAATATTCATAATTAGCCTCCTTAATACTAAATTATGATATGTCCGAATGATTAGTAAATAATTTCATATTATATTATCCTCGCGTAGTTTTTTTAGACATATTTATAGACTCATTTAGTATAACATATATTACATAAGTAAGTAATATTCTATTCAACATATTAACGGAGGTCTAACCTAAGATGAATAACAAATGGATTCGAGCTGCAATTCCAGCACTACTCATTCACTGCTCTATAGGTACTGTGTATTGTTGGAGTACTTTCAAGGAGTCAATTGCGCAGCAGATTGGCATGTCCACATTTTCGGTGGGATGGGCATTCTCACTTGCAATATTCTTCTTAGGAATGTCGGCGGCCTTCGCTGGTCATCTGGTAGAAATAGATATTCATAAATCATCATTAGTATCCTGCATCTGCTTTACTGTAGGAATGCTAGGTACAGGACTTACCATTAAGTATTGTACTGGAGTTCTGGCCCTGGTGTTAATCTACTTATTCTACGGAGTAATAATGGGAATCGGACTTGGAATCGGTTATCTGACACCTGTTAAGACGCTTATGCTGTGGTTCAAGAATAACAAAGGTCTTGCCACAGGAATCTCCATTATGGGCTTCGGTCTTGCTAAAGCAATCGCAACTCCTGTTATGGAGCTTCTTCAGACAACATATAATATAGAGACAATGTTCATCGTGTTGGGCTTCGTGTATTTTGTCATGATGTTCGTTGGACATTTGTTATTAAAAAAGCCAGAGGGCTGGGTGGAATCAAAAGAAGATTCAAGTTCATTCAAGCCTATTACAATGTTCAAGAACAAGACTTTCGTGGGCATCTGGCTTATGTTCTATCTCAACATTCACTGTGGACTTATGCTTATTACATACGAGAAGCAATTCTTAAATAACAAATTCGCAGGAATGGAAATTCTAATACTGTTAATTAGCGTTGTACCATCTATTACTGCGCTTTGTAATGCACTTGGTAGAATTGGATATTCCACATTATCAGACAGGCTTAAGGACAGAACAACAATCTATCAGATAATCTTCATTTCCTGCGCTGTTATATGTGGTCTTGCAGTTCCTTTTGACTACGGTGCTGTGATTATCATAATGCTTATGGTTGTTAACCTGGGCTATGGTGGTGGATTCTCTACCCTACCAGCGTTGTTGGATTCTAAGTTCGGAATGAATAACATTAGTAAGATTCATGGTCTTGCCCTGTCAGCCTGGGCTATTGCTGGACTGACTGGCAATAACTTGTCAGAGATAATTCTTAAGAATAGCGATAATAACTACAACTATATTGTGTTTACTGCATTTATATTGTATATTGTGGCGCTTGTGATATGCTTGACATTAGTTAAGTCTAGGAAGAAGGCTGCTTAGGTGTCTTATCTTTAAAGCCTTTAACCACGCACATAGTCGGTGGCGTAGATTGATGCTTTAGTTAGCGCATCAACATAGCTTCTCTTCTTATGATAATAGTAATAGCAAAACGCTCCGTGGAACACATCACCTGCCCCAGAGCTGTTACAATTATCTATCTTTTCTACTGGAATTTCACCTTCATCATCAATTGTTCTGTATAATATGGAATCGCCATCCCTAGTCATAGCAACATTTTCAATATTGTAGGACTGACCTAGTGCAAATATGTCATCCTCCGCAGGCGACTTAAAGCAGGCTGAAGATATTGCTGTATCTGCATACTTAAGCGCCGGCTCAATGTTCTTCTTCCAGTTGCCACAGTCTAGCACAAGAGGAATATCCCTGTCGCTGAGGGCATCTACAATCTCAGGTGTAAGATTGATGAGATTGCAATCGTAGAGGCAATAATCGTAATGGCCAGCAATAATCTGTGGGGCAAATGCACCTGCCTCCAAGTGATTGATGCCGCTTATGATGGTGCGGCTCGCCTCATCTTCCCTTATATAGACACAGGAAATGTTAGGATTATCCACCTTACCAATTCCCAAATCATAGACCTTCACATTTGCCACCTCTATCTGAGCCCTGATAGACTGCGCAAATGCCGAATCGCCAATGCACGTAATCAGAGTGGCATCACCACCAAGTTCAGCGCAGGTCATGGCTGCCTTTGCCGCCGGCCCACCTATTTTCATTTCGAAATCATTGATGATTACCTTCTCATTGTCATTTGGCAAAGGTTCATTCGAATTATATACAATATCTACACTTGTTATGCCTATGAATAGGCCCCTAATATTACTCATCGATTCTTATATTCCGCCTATAATTCACTTGCACTTCTTACCAGCTTTGCATCTACAGACTCGGCTCCGCTAACGTATTTTTTCAGCTTCTCCGCCGTCTTACCAATGCCGCTTCCACCTGAAGTGGCAAATGCATGAATTGTAATTCCGCTCCAGTCATAATCCTTGCAGAATGTATACACAACTCTAGGCGCCTGGCCGTACCATATAGGGAATCCAATATACACCGTATCGTACTGCTTTAGGTCATCAATCTTATCTGCAACAGGCACGTCTTTGCCTCCCATCTGCTCTCTATTGCATCTTGATACAGGATTCTTCCAATTAATATCAGACTTTGTGTAAGGTTCTACTGGAGCGATTTCGAAAATGTCTGCTCCAATCCTTTCTGCGAATTCCTTTGCAACCTTCGCTGTTGTGCCCTCTGCACTAAAAAATGTTACTAATGTACTCATAGTTCTTTCCTTTCTTCTGCTTTCTTAAGTCCACTGCACTTCTCTAGTATTTCTATAGCATTGTCATATATTTCTTGTGTTCACTCTTAGGTATTCCTACCGCATCCATTGCCTGCTCGGCAGACATTTTCATGTTTTTCATTATGTTCTTAATAGAGTCCACTATACCCTTATCATATTGTCCTTCGGAGTATTCTTTCGCATACTTTTCTGCAAACTTTTGTACTGCTTCACTCATAATCTCTCTCCCTTCTTTCGTTTCCTTAAAATGTTTTACTCCTTTTTCCAACTCCTTATAGTAAAACCCACTTGTTGTCCTGTTAGTTAAATCTCTGAGAAGTTTACCTAAATTATCGTCACCTTCGTAGGATGCGTTTACGTATATTATGTGATTCCCATCTTTAAATATTTTATTATTATTAACTATTCTTTCAACATAATATAACGGCTTTCCTTGACCATAATAATCATTCTCTGTAATGAAGATTACATATGAATCTTTTAACTCATCAAAACTCTGTCCGGCTTTAAGCATGCGCGTATCTAACATCGCAGAATGGAATCTCACACGCCTTGGTGATGCACCTTCATTTGCTCGTTGAACCTCGCAGTCAAAATGCTCTCCATTCTTTTCTTTTGCATGAACATCT
>CAJOGN010000027.1 GCA_905234245.1 uncultured Lachnospiraceae bacterium | reverse complement strand
CTCCGGGTGAGCAGCAGGCCAGCTAAATAAGATAATAATTCTACTTGTAAATATTATTAGTTATGATATAATTGTTAGCAAGTACATAGAGAGTTCGCTTTTAGGGGCGGACTCTCTTATTTTATGCAAAAGTGACTGTATGAAGTTTGCATTAGCATAAGTCAAATGCATATTTAATAAGTAAATAATGGTAAGGAAATAACTATGGTTAATAATGTAGAGGATATTGTAATCGACAAGAATACAATTGAGGAGGATGTGCTTAAGTATTGGACTATAAGGACACCTTCCTTTAGTAAGGTTAGAGAGAACGAACTTATGGGAGACATAGGTAAGGGATGGCAATTCGCCCTTCGAAGTACACTTCCATTTAACAGATACAGAAAAATATTAGATGTTGGTACAGGAACAGGCTTCTTTAGCGTTCTTCTTGGTAGAAACGGTTATAAGATGACAGGCATAGATATAACTCCGACCATGGTGGAAGAAGCAAAAAGAGAGGCTAGAAAATTCAAGGTCAAGGCAAATTTTATGGTTATGGACGCTCAGAAATTAGAATTTGAGGATGGAACATTCGATGCCGTTATTACAAGGAATCTTACATGGACACTCCCTGATGTAGAACGGGCATATAAGGAATGGCACAGGGTCCTTAGGCCAGGTGGAAGACTTATTAATTATGATGCAAATTATGCCAATGCTCTAAGGCAGGGTGATGTATCCCGTACTAAGACCGGCGAGAAGAAAGCATATGGCCATGAGGGCGTTACTGATAAGATGCAGCAGATTAATGATGAGATTACGCTAAGTATGTCTATAGGTGATAAAGACAGACCTTCCTGGGATAAGGAGTGCCTTGAAGAGATAGGATTTAAGAGAGTATTTATAGATATGGATGAAGCAGAGACCATTCTGGGACTTAAGAGTGACCCTGCGGCTCCAATGTTTAAGATAATTGCTAATAAGTAGAGCATGTTGGTAATGCTAGCAGATTTTGCTTGATAAGTGTCAGCTATTAGTATAAAGGGAGAATTTACATTTTGGGAAAATATGTATTAAAAAGGGTATTACAGTTGATACCTGTACTTATTGGAATAACTTTTCTTACATTTCTTATGATGCATGCTGCAGGTTCAGATGCTATCACAGAGATGTATTCTAATAAAGGAGCAGTTAGTCAGGAGATTATAGATGCAAAGAGGGCTGAGCTTGGATTAGACAAGCCCTTTTTGGTGCAATATTTTACCTGGCTGGGTGGAATATTGACGGGTGATATGGGTGTGAGCTATGTATCAGGTAAGAATGTATTTGATACATTTATATCCAAATTACCTGCTACACTTCTCCTTACTCTTTTGTCTATTGTTGCAACAGTCATAATATCTATTCCCCTGGGAATACTTATGGCTGTAAAGCAGAACAAGTTGACAGACTATTTGCTTAGAGTCTTAAGCTTTGTTGGTAATTCGCTGCCCAATTTCTTTGTTGCGCTTGTTCTTATGGAAATATTTGCCATTAAGTTAGGGTGGCTTCCGGTAATTTCGGCGGGAACAAGTGTAGAATCTGCTATTATGCCTACACTTACGCTTGCAATCGCCATGTCTGCGAAATATATGAGACAGGTTCGTGCAGCAGTGCTTGAGGAGCTGAATAAGGATTATGTAGTTGGTGCAAAGGCAAGAGGTATAAGCGAAAAGGCGGTTCTATGGAAGAGTGTTCTTCGCTGTGCAATGGTCACAATTATAACCCTGCTTGCAATTTCAATAGGAAGTCTACTTGGAGGAACAGCTATTATAGAATCCATATTTATGTGGGATGGAGTTGGTAAGCTTGCGGTAGATGCCATTACTATGCGTGATTATCCACTTATTGAGGCTTATGTGGTTTGGCTTGCGATTATATATGTGATTGTCAATCTGATAGCAGATCTTCTGTATCATGCTCTTGACCCAAGAATAAGAATTGAGGAGGAGCACTAATGAAGAAGATGAAGATCGACACTAAGAAAAAACTTATCTTTTTCGGTACGCTAGCTGTTCTTTTGCTTGTTTTTTCGATTTTTAGTGAGTATCTCACTCCGTATGATCCGTACGAACAGGACTTAAGTATTGCCAAGCAGGCTCCGAGTGCCGAGCACCTGTTAGGTACTGACAGATATGGAAGAGATATGCTTTCACGTGTAATTATAGGAAGTCAGGCGAGTATATATTCAACTCTTATACTTGTAGCGGTTATAACAATTATAGGAACAATTATCGGAATTATATGTGGATTAAGTGGTAAAGCTGTTGATGTGATACTTATGAGAATTTCAGATATATTTCTAGCTTTTCCGGGACTTGTATTTGCCCTTGCAATTGCAGGTGTATTAGGAGGCGGAATACATAATGCCATTATAGCATTGGCGGCGGTTAGCTGGCCGAAGTTCGCAAGATTGGCGCGAAGTCAGACATTGGCTATCAAAGAGACAGCCTTCATAGAGGCGTCAAAGCTATCGGGTACAGGAGTATTCAAGATGGTCTTTAAGCACATACTTCCTAATATTATTGGACCGATTCTTGTTACGGCAGTTCTTGATATAGGAACAATGATGATGGAGTTGGCAGGTCTTTCCTTCCTGGGATTAGGTGCCAAGCCACCAATCGCTGAGTGGGGAAGTATGATGAGTGATGCAAGGTCAATGTTAGCAACAGCTCCTTGGATAGTAATGGCACCGGGTATTGCGATTTTCATCTCAGTTATGATTTTCAACCTCCTAGGTGACACTCTGCGAGACTTCGCCGACCCGAAGGGGAGGTAAAATGTAATGAAAAATATAATCAGTTATGACAATGTAGAAATTAAATATGGAGATAATATTGCAGTAACTGATATTAGCTTCGGGGTGGGGAAAGGCGAGATACTTGGTATCGTCGGCGAATCCGGCTCCGGCAAATCCACTATCATCAAAGCAGCCATGGGACTCCTTGGTGAAGGTGGAACAGTCAGCGGCGGCGACATATTATACAATAATAGAAGCCTCCTTAATGTCAGTAAAAAAGAACGCTTGAACATCAATGGTCCGGAGCTTGGAATGATATTTCAGTTCGCAGGAAGCAGTTTCTGCCCGGTAAGAAAAATCGGCACTCAACTATACGAAGTAGTCAAGGCTCATAAGGACATTTCCAAGGAAGAGTTTCATTCTCAGGTCAATGAATTGTTAGATAAACTGGGTTTTGAAGATACTGTAAGGATATTGGAAAGCTATCCAAATGAGCTGTCAGGCGGTATGCAGCAGAGAGTTGGAATTGTAGCTGCAATGCTCCTTAACCCCAAGGTGCTTCTTGCAGATGAGCCCACATCAGCTATGGACGTTACCATTCAGAAGCAGGCTGTTGAAGAGATGCTTAAGGTAAGAGATGTATTTGGCACATCAATTATTCTTGTTACACATAATATCGGTGTAGTGAATGCTATGGCAGATAATTTACTTGTACTAAGACATGGACATATCGTTGAGATGGGTAAGACCGATGATGTAATTAATAATCCTAGTGAGGATTATACTAAGAAGTTAATGGAAGCAGTTCCTAGAATTAAGGTGTCAAATTAGATGGATAATATTTTAGAAGTAAAGAATCTTAATTGTATATTTAATAAGGGAAGGAAGACACAGGTCAATGCGCTTAAGGATGTAAGCTTTGAGCTTAAGGCTGGAGAATGTCTTGGGATAATTGGAGAGAGTGGCAGTGGCAAGAGTACATCTGCCAGAATTATAACAAGGCTTGTAAAGGCATCGGATGGAGAAGTTGTTATTGATGGCAGAAGCTCAAGTGATATATCTAATAAGGAGTTATACAAGATAGTCCAGATGGTATTTCAGACTCCTGTAGAATCATTCAACCCAAGGGTAAAGCTGGGAGACGGAGTAGGTGAAAGCCTTAGAAATAACGGCGTATCCAAGAGTGAGACGAAGGAGAGAGTAGAGAAGCTGCTTGTGGAATGTGGTCTTCCTAAGGAATACTATGACAAATACCCATACGAGGTAAGCGGTGGAGAATGTCAGAGGGCTGCGATTGCAAGGGCCCTTGCCAATGAGCCTAAGATATTAATATGTGATGAGGCAACATCATCTCTTGATGTAACAGTGCAAAAAGAGATTATAGCTCTTCTTAACGGAATAAGAGAAAAAAGGGGAAGTGACATTTCCATAATGTTCATAAGTCATGATATTGCATTGGTTCAGCAGTTCTGTGACAAGGTTGTGGTTATGAACAAAGGACAGGTGGTTGAAAAAGGAGATGCTAACGAGATAATTATGAATCCAAAAGAAGATTATACGAAGAAGTTAATTGCTTCAGTGCTATAGATCTTCTTGGAAAATAAATAACATTTAAGGGGGAAAGACATGAAGAAGAAAATAACCTTAGTAGTGGCTATCATGATGATAGCAGTTATGGTAGTAGGTTGCGGATGTCAGAATTCGTCAACTAATGCTAATAAAGAAATGACTATTGGCGATACTACCTTCAATGCGGAGAACTGGGAGGAGACAGTGAATCCGCATAACACATATAACGGATGGGCCTGCATTCGTTACGGAGTAGGTGAGACATTGGTGCATTATAGCGACGATATGAAGCTTGAGCCATGGCTTGCTGATAAGTGGGAGAATGATGGAGCCAATAAGTGGACTATTACACTTCACAACGGAATTAAGTTCTCAAGTGGAAGAGATATGGATGCTAACGCTGTAAAAGAGTGCTTTGAGCATCTTCTTGCTGCACACGACAGAGCTCCTTCTGATACTAAGATTGCAAGTATGGAAGCTAACGGCAATGTGCTTACAATCACGACAAGTGAGCCTAATCCAGCACTTATGAACTACCTTGGTGATCCTTATGCATGTATTATTGATATGGCTGCAAGTAATATGGAGACAGGAGTAGTTGCAGGTACAGGTCCATATGTAGTACAGGAAATGGTAACAGATGACCATCTTACACTTGCTCCTAATAAGACATATTGGAATGGAACACCTAAGCTTAGCAAGCTTACGATTAAGACAATATCTGATGGTGATACACTATCAGCAGCATTACAGTCCGGTGATATTGATGCAGCTTATGGTATGGCTTATGAGTCATATCCTAACTTTGAGAATAGCAAATATCAGTTCTCAAGCATTCAGACATCAAGAGCATTCTTTGCTTCAATGAATATGACAAGTCCTGTAATTCAAGATAAGGCTGTAAGAGAAGCAGTTGCATATGGTATTAACAAAGAAGGATTTGTTAAGACACTTCTTAGTGGTCATGGTGTAGCCGGTAATGGAGCATTCCCTGATGGATTCAGTGACTTTGGTGGAGACAAGGTAACAGCAGCTAAGAAATATGATGCTAATAAAGCTAAGCAGACATTAGAAGCTGCCGGATGGGTTGATAGCGATGGAGACGGAATTCGTGAGAAGAACGGACAGAAGCTTGTAATTAGATGGTTGACATATCCATCTCGTCAGGAATTACCACTTCTTGCTGAATCAGTTCAGGCATCACTTAAGGATATAGGAATTGAAGTTGAAGTAAATAATACAGCTAATCGTAGACAATTCTTGAAGGATATGACTTCATGGGATATCTACGCATCAGCGTTAGTTACAGCACCTTCAGGTGATCCACAGTACTTCTTCACAACAAGCTGTGTACCAGGTAATGATTACAACTTTGGTGCATACGATAATCCGGAAGTTACCAAGATGGTAGAAGAGTTATCCAAGGAATTTGATAGCTCCAAGAGGGCGAAGCTGGCAGTAGATTTACAGAATAAGATTCTTGAGGATGATGCATATGTATTCTGTTCATTCTTACAGATGAATATGATTTCTAAATCTAATGTTAAGAATTATACAGCTCATGCCTGCGATTATTACGAAGTAACAGCTGATTTGGATATTGAATAGAAATAAGAAATCGTGCGTTACTAATATGTGTCCTCCTTACCGAACAAGTGGTAAGGAGGGTTTTTAAAAGTGAGATTTTTATGAGCAATTTGGATATAGCAGGACATAGTCTTGCTGCTGGAAAGACAATAAAAGATCATATTCATGTAAGGGGAACTGAGATACATATACCACACGTTGTATTATGTGGAAAAAAACCGGGTAAGACAGTTGTAATAACAGCCGGAATACACAATGCTGAGTATATAGGAATTCAGGCGGCAATAGAGCTTTCCCAGGAGATAGAACCCGATGATATAAGTGGCAATATCGTTATAATTCCACTTGTGAACAGATCGGGATTTGAGAATAGAACCATGTCTTATGTATATGAGGATGGAAAGAATCTCAATAGAGTATTTCCGGGAAATGAAGATGGTACAGTAGCCGAAAAGCTGGCGAAGGTTGTATTTGATGAATTCATTATTCATGCAGATGCTTATATCGACCTTCATTGTGGCGATGGCTTTGAGACCCTTGAGCCATATATATATTATGTGGGGGAAGCTCCATGCAAGACGGTGGCAAAGGAGATGACCGACTGCGTAGATACAAAGTATAGGGTGCGTTCTAGATGTATATCTAGTGGTGCTTATAATGAAGCATCAATGAGAGGTATACCAAGTGTTCTTATAGAAAGAGGTCAGTTAAGTCTAATAAAAGAAGAGGAGGTTAAGGCGGATAAAAGAGATGTAGTTAACATCTTAAGATACCTTGGAGTGTTGGAGGGACAACATGATATATATCCTAAAATAGACATCTTAGAATATAGTAATGATGCCCCTGCAACAGGATGCTGGTACCCTAAAATGAAGGTAGGGGACAGCTTCAGAGAAGGTGATATATTCGGTGAAATCAGAGATTATTTCGGTAAAGTTATTCATACAGCAGTAGCCACAGAGGATGGCGTTCTGATACACCAGTGTTCATCTCTGAGTATAATCAAGGATGGTCCTATGGTGACATACGGTGTTGCTATACAGCCACAATGACTCCACCCTGGTTTGCATACATGCTGGAGAGGCCAGACATATTCACAACAATAATGTCCTTAAAATTCCCCAAATCTTCCAGCTTCTTCTTTGCAAAGTCCGCTCTCTCAGGACAATTACAATGAGAAATAGCAATAGTCTTATCCTCCTGATTAGAGGTAGCACTAATAACCTTCTCTATCATCTTGCTAATAGCACCCTTCGAGCCACGTCCCTGTCCTGCATTGTAGATAGCACCTTCCTCAGTTGATGCCATAATTGGCTTAATGTTAAGTGTTGATACAATACCGGCCTTAAGAGAGCTGATTCTTCCAGTCTTAACAAATGTCTCTAATGTATCAAGAACGAAGAATGTATGCATTGAGTTGATATGCTTTTCTACCCTTTTTACAACTTCTTCAAATGTATATCCTGCCTCCTCGAATTCTTGAACCTTGAGTCCTATAAGTGTCTCTCCAATAGAAGCAGACTTAGAGTTGAATACATGGATATTCTTAGGGTTATCTAAGTGTTCTTCATTATAGAGTTCAGCACCAAGCACTGCGCTGTTATATGAACCGCTAAGCTCTCCGCTTAAGGTTATAATATATACATTCTGCGCTTCTCCCTCGCAGGCTCTCATGTAGCTGTCCGGACTGGGACAGGCTGACTTGGGACCGGAAGGGCTTTCCTTGACCCTGCTCAAAAAATCAATCTGGTCGAAATTCTCATCATCTATAAATGTCTCACCATCAATATCAATCGATAGAGGTACGTTGCTAAAGTGACTGTCGCATTTTAATTCTTCTGGCAGTTCTCCAGAGCTGTCAATTACTATCTTGTACGTGTTATTCATATCTAATGTCCTCCCATCATAATATGTAAAATGTTAATAAATTGAGTAAAAAGCAACAAAAACTAAACTAAAAAGTTATCGTTTCTTTTTGTCGCGGTTTTCATTACCACATCATAATATCATCAAAACCGTAAATGTGCAATACTTTTTTAAAAATTTCCATAATATGTTATACTGTAACTTATAGCGGAGGTGATAATAGATGGCTGAAACAGTAAGGACAGAAGAGTTTTCCATGGACTACATTAAATTCGGAGAGGGCAGTAAGAACCTGGTGATTATTCCGGGACTTTCAGTAAAGCCTGTAACGCCAATGGGCATGATGATAGAGTCGGCTTACAGTGTATTTAAGGAGGATTATACAGTTTATCTCTTCGACAGAAGAAATAATGCTCCTGACAACTATACTGATGAAGATATGGCAGAAGACACATATCAAGCATTAGTTAAGCTTGGAATTAATAAAGCACATTTTATAGGGGCATCCCAGGGCGGTGCAATAATACTTAAGCTGGCAATAATGCACCCTGACATGCCAGAGAGTTTGTCAGTATGTTCCTCATCGCCATATGTTAACGACATGTCTAAGGAGGTATTAGGCACCTGGCTTGATTTTGCTAACAAGAGGGACGCAGTGGGCTTAGCCACAAGCATGATTGATTCGATTTTCTCGAAGGGTACGTTAGACGGCACCAGGGAGGTTCTAATTAAGAACTTTTCTGACCTTTCGGAAGAAGAATTTGTTCAGTTTATTAATATGAGTGCTAATTTTTATGGATACGATGTGAGAGAAGAGCTTCATAATATTAAGTGTCCTACATTCGTAGTTGGCTGTGAAGGGGACAGGGTTTTTGGCCCTGAGGCTTCAAGGCAGATTTATGAGGGGATTTCTAAGGGGAATGATAAATGTGAATTATACATTTACGATGGTTCCTATGGCCACGCGGTATACGACGAAGCTCCTGATTTTAAAGACAGATTATATAACTTTATGAAGAAGTATTAGATATAGATTAGAAGGTTAAGGGGGGTATTTGCATATGAGAAGGTTTATGCGAAGGACAGTTGCATGTGCGCTTGTTATGCTTCTTGTTATGTGTCTGCTGGGAGGATGCTCATGCTCAACGAAGAGTAACGTTCGTCTTGGCACAGGAAATGAAGGCGGTACATATTATGTGTACGGAGAGAAGTTAGAAGACTATGCGTCTAATATTACTATAAAAACAACAGCAGGTTCTGATGCTAATCTTCGATTGTTAGACAAGGGGTACATAGATGCTGCAATTGCCCAGAGCGACAGTATAGACATTTCTACGATTAATTGTTCGGCGGTAACTGGCTTATATACTGAGGCTGTTCAACTAATAGTAAGGAAGGATTCAGGCATTAACAGCGTAGAGGGACTACGTGGCAAACGTGTCTCTATAGGAGAGGAAGAGTCTGGTGTTATTCGTAATGCGGAGCAGATATTCCTTGCTGCTGGGCTGACTCTTGATGACGTAACTGTAAGTCATCTGTCATTTTCTAAAGCTGCTCAAGCAATGGAGAGGGGGGAGATTGACGCATTCTTCTGTACAGCAGGTGCACCAACTAAGGTTGTAGCTGAGCTTTTTGACAAAGGTATTGTTAATATTGTTGGACTAGAGGATGCTCTTATGAAGAGGCTAATCAATCTGTATCCTGGATACAACCCTTGTACTATTCCTGCAGGAAGCTATAAAGGTCAGACTAATGACGTTGTAACAGTTGGGCTTCGGGCTGTTTTAGTGGTTTCTCCTGATATGAAGGACGATACGGTAACAGATTTGATTAAGGCAGTAATCGATAATAGTGAAGAGCTTAACAAGGATATAGTAACTGATGGTAAGATAGATGGGGAAGCAGCAGTTCTTTCTGTTGGAATTCCGTTTCATCCTGCGGCAGCAGCATATCTCGAAACTAAGGGTGTGCATGTTGCAAAATGGACTGGAAAAGCTAAAAAAACTGTAATTGGAAGTCAGGATGATTAGGAGGTATGATGATGGGTGTTTCATTGAATATGTTTATGACGCTTGCAGTAGCAGTCATCGTACTTCTTATTGGTGCGTGGCTTAGAAAGAAGATTAAGCTGCTGGACAAATTCTGTATACCGGCTCCGGTTGTTGGAGGTTTGTTATACGCATTAGTAATGACTGTTTTTCACGTCTTTGGAATTCTTGATGTGGAGTATGATGATACTCTTAAGGATGTATGTATGGTTGCTTTCTTTACAACAGTAGGCTTCCAGGTGGACTTCAAGGCTCTTAAAAAAGGTGGAAAAAGTCTTATATTACTTACAGTATTAGTTTTGGTACTTATTATTGCCCAAAACGGCCTGTCCCTTGGCGTATCAGCCATTATTGGAGTAGATGGACTTCTAGGACTATGTACGGGTTCGATTCCTATGGTTGGTGGTCACGGAACCGCAGGTGCATTTGGACCGATATTAGAAGACTTCGGAATGAAGAGTGCCACAACAATATGTACAGCAGCTGCAACCTTCGGACTTGTTGCGGGTTCTCTCATAGGAGGACCTTTGGGCAATAATCTTATTAAGCGCCATAAGCTCTATGACCCTAATAAGAAGACTGATGAAAATGAGACTGAGACTCAGGTGCCTGCGACGGAGCCTGAAGAGACATTTTCAGCAACAAGATTTGCCAAAGCCATATACCAGATAGCCATTGCCATGGGACTTGGAACCATCATTTCCTGGGCGCTGTCTAAGGTGGGACTAACACTTCCTATGTATATTGGCGGAATGATAATTGCTGTAATTATGCGAAATGTAGGTGACAGGACCACGAAGGTTGACATTGCCTCTAAGGAAATAGGGGCCATTGGTGAGGTTGCTTTATCTATGTTCTTAGGAATTGCAATGATTACCCTTAAGCTATGGCAGCTAGCAGACCTTGCAGTTCCGTTCCTGATTCTATTAGCCTGCCAGACAGTCCTTATGATTGTGTTTGCGTATTTTGTCGTATTCAATGTTATGGGAAGAGATTACGATGCGGCTGTTCTTACATCAGGTATGTGCGGCTTTGGAATGGGTGCGACACCTAACGCCATGGCCAATATGCAGGCTATTACCAGGAAGTACGGCCCTTCCATTAAGGCATTTCTAATTGTGCCTATTGTGGGTGGAATGTTCGTTGATTTTATTAACAGTATGGTGATTACTGTATTCATTAATTTCCTGACATAGATTACATATGGAAAATGTTAATAGTTTTGTAACAATGTTGTGTTGATTGTAGTATAATAAAAGAAGGCTTTGTTTCATGAAGTAATAGATTATATATGAAGGTGGGGGATTTTATGTTTAAGAAGCTTGGAAGATTAATAAGAACGATTATTTTGGCTCCTATTATTACTGGGGCAGCTTATTTATTTGCCATTATGCCTCGCATTTGGGGTAGACCTAGTATGGGTAGCTTTACTCAGAAATATTTTGCTCACAGAGGCTTGCATGATAATTCTTCTGATGCTCCTGAGAATTCCCTTAAGGCCTTTAAGAAGGCAGTTGACAGAGGATATGGAATTGAATTGGATGTGCAGCTTACCAAGGACAAGAAGGTGGTAGTGGCACATGACTTCGACCTTAAGAGAATCTGTGGTGTTGACAAGAAAATCGCAGATCTTACATATAAAGAGCTTAAGAAGTACAAGATATTTGATTCCGATTGTACAATTCCAACATTTGCCCAGGTCTTAGAGGCAGTCAATGGCAAGGTGCCACTTATTATTGAATACAAGATGCCAAGCTTTAATACGCAGGTTTGTGAGATTGTAGATGAGATGCTAGAAAGCTACAATGGGGATTATATGATTGAGTCCTTCCATCCTATGGCTGTGTATTGGTATAAGAAGAACAGGCCAAATGTGTTTAGGGGCATACTTTCAAGCGACTACAAGGCAGATGGTAGTGCCGAAGGGTATTCTCCTATAGTAATGAGTATGTCTAAGAATCTACTTTTTAATTTCTTGATTAAGCCTGATTTTATTGCCTATGATTGCAGATTCTACAACAATACTTCACGTAATATATGTATGAATTTGTACAAGACAGCTTCTGTGGCATGGACTATTAAGAGCCAGAAAGAATTAGAAGAAAGAAGATGCGATTACGACCTGTTTATATTTGAAGGGTTTATCCCGAATTAGCATTTCTTAAGGGGTGAAGGTTATGTTTTCGAAAGCCAAATGGTTTAAGCATTATGGAGTTCCTAAAGAACGTTTTGAAAAATACGATGATATAATTCAAAAGGGTAATGATACCAGCTTAGGAGCAGTTGTTGTTCTTGATGCAATTGTTCTTGCGATTTTTACAGCTATTAATTACATAGCTGGCTGGGGACTTGATGCAGTTGTAATGTTTACCATTATTGAGATTATTATTGCGCTTGTTTACTTTATATTAGAGAAGAGAACAAGGGGATATCATTTTATATTCTTCTATATGACAGTAGAAGTGATGATTCTGTTTGGTTGTTATGCTATGTCTTTGGATAATGCCGGTACTATCTTTTTGTATCCGGCTGTAGCTGTATTGCTTCCTCTTTTTTACATGCATAATATGGTGTCTAACTGTGTCTTTTTTGGCCTTAATTGTGCTGTGTTCATCCTGCTTGCCTACTTTGGACCAGACAGATACAGTTATCTTAGGGAATACGTTGTTATTGTGTTCATATTCTCTCTTGTAGGTCTTATTATTCACTTTGTATATCAATCTAACAGATTAAGAGAGCTTATTAATTATCAGGACAGCTTGGAGAAGCAGAGTGCTTTGGAGATTACTTCAAGCTTTGACCAATTGTCTAAGCTTCTTCGTCGTCGCGCATTTATAAGGCTTGCAGAGAAGCAGATTGAAGAGCGCCCTGATGGCAAATTCTTAATGCTTGGTATAATCGATATTGACCATTTTAAGCTGATAAATGATACTTATGGTCACCAGGTGGGTGATGATACAATCACTGTTATTGGCAAGGTCTTATCAGAAGTATTAGATGTGGCTTTATTCGCACCGGATGATAGCGAATTTACCTTGGATTACAATTATGATTATGGCAATATTGCAGGTCGTCTTGGAGGAGACGAATTTATCTTCCTAATTAAGAGCGTGTCAGACTTAGATTCCGGCAAGGCTATGATGGAGGGGCTTCTTAAGAGACTTAATGCCACAAGCTTTGGAGATGTTAAGAGCATTCAAGGGTCTGTTGGAATTGTGCCAATTGAGTCCTATGAATTTACATTTGATGAGCTATACCACAGAGCTGACCTTGCGCTTTATTCTGCCAAGAATGAAGGCCGCAACAGATGTGTGGTATATGAGAAGGGAATGAACGAGAACAGTGCCAAGACAGGAGTAGATGCCCTGACAGGATTGTTAGATTCCCGTGAATTCAAGAAGGAAGCAACTGAGCTTATTAGTGGTATGACTGATGAGAAAATGTATGTTGCTCAGTTTGATATAGAGAACTTCAAGGCCTTTAATGCCAAGTACGGATTTGAGAGAGGCGACACCTTGCTTCATGCAGTTGCAGAAAGCCTGCGCGAAGTATTTAATGAGGCTTTGATATCCAGGTTTTCCGGCGACCATTTCGTTGTTCTAACCAAGAGCAATGATATTGTAAATGATGTTACTAAGGTCAAAGAGAAATTTGACAAGGCGGTTGTTGACTTTACCAATGTGCTTCGCGTAGGTATTTATAACCTTGAAGACAAAAATGTTGATATTAACCTTGCCTGTGATAATGCTAAGTTCGCCTGTGACAATCTTCGTGGAAGATATGATTTAACATATTTGTTCTTCGATGATAATTTGCAGAGACAAAGAGATAAGAACCATTATGTTATAGAGCATATTGATGAGGCGATTAGAGAGAATAAGATTAAGGTTTATTTCCAGCCAATTATTGATGTTGCAACCAGAGAACCTTGTGGCATGGAAGCCTTAGCAAGATGGGAGACGGAAGAATACGGTTTGCTACCACCTTGCGATTTTATAGAGACATTAGAGAATACAAGGCTTATATATAAGCTAGACAAGCATATCCTTGAGACAGTTTGCGAGGAGTACGAAGAGGCTAAGAATCTTCATGGCAAGGAGCTTCTTCCTATATCCATCAATCTGTCCCAGCGTGACCTTGATATTGTAGATGTGGTTGATATGGTTGAATCAACTGTTAGTAAGTACAACATGCCACGATACCTGTTGCATCTTGAGTTCACGGAGTCTGTATTAACAGACCAGAAGAATTATTTTAAGAGTGTAACTAAGAGATTTGACGAATTAGGATATCAGCTATGGATGGATGATTTTGGTTCAGGCTATTCTTCTTTAAATGTGCTTAAGGACTTCCAGTTCGATGTTATTAAGTTCGATATGGATTTCCTTAAAGGTAATGCCAGACGTTCACAGATAATTCTTAAAAACATTATTGATATGTGTAAGGAATTAGGAATTCGAACTCTTATGGAAGGAATAGAGACAGAGGGTCAGTTTGAGTTCATGAAGCAGAAAGGTTGTGATTACTGTCAGGGATATCTGTTCAGTAAGCCTCTCCCTAAGGAAAGCATTATTAACTATTTGTATAGTGATGGTACGAAAGTAAAGGAGCAAAACTAGTTGGTATGGGAGAATTCGACAAGGCCTTATCTAATTACATAAAGGATTTTGCAAATGGCGGAGCAATTCGCCATTTTGTTGAGTTAGGATATAATGTTGTCGAAATTAAATCCTCTTTAGACTTCCCTATGAGTATAGAGGATGTGGCATCTGTCGTGTGGGAGGAATATATAGCCTGTAAGATAATCTGTCTTGAGGAAGGTGAGATTAATAGCGAGTATATTACTAAGACCACCTTCGTTAAGGACTATAACAAATACGGCAAGACAAGTCTTCGCCAGGTTACAAAGAGGGTGCCTGTAGAGAAGAAGGATTATATTGCCTGTGATTTTGGAAAACGCATTTACCAGGATAAGGAAGGCTTTATGAGGATGTTAGATAAGCTGAAGGATGCGTATAGGGATTCCATTAAGTACCTGCCATGGCCGCTGACTAGGGTGTATGTTGATAAGGCATCTCCTGTAGGAGAGGCAATAAAGGCTTTCTATGAGCTTAAGTAGGCTGCAAGGAGATAGATTATGAGTGACAAGACTATTAAGTTATATGATGAAAAACCCTATGCTTCTAATTTTGAGGGGGAGATTGTTGATATTGTAAATGAGAAGGGTAAGACGGCATTAATATTAAATCAGACATTATTTTTCCCGGAGGAGGGCGGACAGACGCCAGATAAGGGAATTATTTCAATTATTGTCGAAGGCAGGGAAGATAAGACGGATTATGAAATAACAGATGTTCAGATAAGAGATGACATTATATATCATTATGTTTCAGAGGAGTGCGAAGCGCATATTGGTGACTTTGTTGCTGGAAGCATTGATTTTGATTATAGATTCTCTAATATGCAAAATCATAGTGGAGAGCATATTTTCTCGGGTCTTGCGAAGAAGTATTTTGACTGTACTAACGTGGGATTTCACCTTAGTGACAGTGAAGTGACATTTGATTATGATAAGCCACTTAGTGTCGAAGAGATAGGCTTCCTTGAGAAAGAGGTTAATAGGGTAATATATGAAAACCACAAGATATGGGCGTATTATCCTAGTGATGAGGAGTTATTAAATCTAGATTACAGAAGCAAGAAGGAGATTGAAGGAGCAGTAAGACTTGTAGAAATAGAAGATGTTGATTTGTGCGCCTGCTGTGCCCCTCATGTAAGAAGGACAGGAGAGATTGGTATCCTCAAGGTGGTTGATTATATCAATTACAAGGGTGGAATCAGAATTAGTATATTATGTGGAAGCAGAGCCTTAGAACATTACAAGTCACTTGATAATATTACTAAGGAGATAAGTCATACCCTTAGTTCCGCCACAAGTGAGATTGCAGATAACGTGAAGAGGATTAATGATTCTCTAAAAAATGCAGAGTACAGGCTAATAGAATCTAATAAGAGATATCTTGATGTGGTATATGACCAGGTTGCTGAATATGTAGATGGAAGGAAGGATGGGGAAGATAAGCCAACTTCCATGAACTCTCATATTATAACAGATAACGCAATTATTCTTAACCTAGACGGAGTTGACAACAAGTCGCTAAGGGAAATGGTTAATAATCTTAAATCAAGATATAAGGATTGCCTGGTGGGAGTAATTAGCAAGAGCGATAAGGGTTATTTCTTCATTCTGGGAAGCGAGAGCATTGACTGTAGGAATGTGGCGGCATCTCTTCGAGAGGCTCTTAATGCCAAGGGCGGTGGTTCTGCTGAAATGATACAGGGTAATGTTGCAGAGAAGATAAGTGAAGAAGATATTATTAAGATACTAGAGGATGTGTTATAATCTTGTTGCTTTATAAAGTAGTGCGGAGATTAAGTAGTTATGAAGAAGATTTCTAAGAATGAAAGTGTCAGATATCAATTGTATAATCATGCTTCTAAGGTGGTAGATGGTAAGTATTACTGCAGGGCCATTAATGATTTGTTAGATGCAGGACTAAGATTTTGCAATGATTGTCCCTTGTATGCAGGAAGAAGTATTGATGAGAACAATGCCTTTATGCCACAGTGCTGTTATTTCGACATAGCAGTAGGGTTCTCTGATTATATGAGCCCTAAGGAGCAAAAAGAGAGAATATATGGACTTATTACAGCAGGCCTTGCTACACATTTTCCAGAATACTTAGAGGATGATGAGAGAGCAAAGCGATTTGCTCTAATTGAGCAGGCTATTATTTATGCGGCAAATGCTCATGTTGGAAGGCAGCGCAAAGGCTCTCACATACCATACATTGTGCATCCAATGGAGACTATGATGATTACTGCCCGATTGACTAACGATATAGATACAATTGCAGCAGCGGCTCTCCACGATGTGTTAGAGGATACGGAATACACCTACGAGGATATTACGTTAGCCTTTGGCGAGAAGGTTGCAAGACTGGTAGGAGAAGAGAGCGAGGACAAAAGAGAGGGCTTAGATAAGTCAATGACCTGGCGAGTTCGCAAGGAAGAGACCATTGCTAGAGTGGCAGAAAAGTCTGACGAGGCTAAGAAGATAATGCTGGCTGATAAGCTGTCTAACTTAAGGTCAAGTAGAAGAGACTACAGGGCCATCGGTCTTAAGATGTGGGACAAGTTCAATATGACTGATCCTGCTCAGCAGAAATGGTACTATACATCAGTTTTAGAATCCCTTACGGAGCTGTCTGATACAGCGGAATATAAGGAAGCTCAGGAGATAATAGAAGAAATCTTTCAGGAAATTGTCTGACAATTATATATAAAAGTGAAAATTTTTAGAAAATTTACGAAAAAGTGTTGATTTTCTTATAGTTTGTTGATATAATGTGAATAGGTAAAAAGGTCTTAGGGGAAAGTGCCCCCAAAATTAGACATGATTTACAAATCACAAGTAGTCATACTCGTGAAGAAATACTTTAGGAAGGAGGATGAGTTATGGCTGGTATTAACAACATAATTGGTAATAATCCATATAATTCATTTGCAATTCCTGAAGGTGTGAAGTCTAATGAGACGAAGCCTGAGAATACAACTAATGTTGATAAGAAGACAGGAGCTGATTCGAAGGTTGGTACAGATGTATCAAGGAATGAGTATGGCGACGAGTTCTTACGTAGCAGCATTGTTAAGAACGAAGACGGAGCAGTTTATAGTAAGCCTAGGAATGTGGAAGCCGATAGGGCAAGGGTTCCTGCAGAAGAGGAGTTGCCTAAGATCGATTCATTGATAGGTTATACAGCTTCGCAGGTTGAGCAGTTCTACTACGAAGGCCGTATCTCTCGTTACGATTATGATGTTAAGATGGAACAGAGAGAAGAGCTTCTTGCCTCTAACAACGTAAGTGACGATTCTAGGGATGCCCAGAGAGTTAATGATACGGTTAGAGATGCGAAGGCTCAGAGCGATCAGAAGGCTGACAAGGCAGATGTAGCTAGGCAGGAAAATGCAAAACAGGCTGATAGGGCAGATGTAGTTAAGCAGGAAACTGCTAAGCAAGACATTGCTAAGGACGATGCTAAGAAGGCTGATGATAGCGAAAGACAGGTCAAGGCAAGTAGTAATGAGACTTATAAGGCTCGTAAGGAAGAGTTGAATGAAGTAGACTCAGATGCCAGAGAGCGTGAGAAAGTCTTTAACAAGCAGATGACTGCAATTAGCAATGAAGCGCGTAGTAATGAAGAATTTGAAATAATAGAATCGGGTAATGACCCAATGGCAACATTTAGAGTTGTTCAGAATCTGAACAACCTAGGTTCTGGCGTAGAAGGTGGAACATGGAATATAGCATAGGAAAAGTAGGAAGTGGTTTTTCTCAGGTTAAACCATTAGCATATGGTTTATCTAATGAATCTGCAACATCAGTATCGTTTGCTGAATCAATGCAGGCAGTTGGAGGGACAAGTGATGTAGGGGCAGTGCCTCCTGCAAGATATGCAAATGCAAGATTAGTTTCTCCAGTAGAGAAGTCAGACGAGACAGTAAGAGTTTCGAAGGCATTTAATGATATAGCTACTACTTTTGAAGGTTTGACAAATGGATATAACAGAGCAAGCCAGGGAACTAGCTATGAGACTATAGGTGCTTCCATAGATTTATACGCATAATATGTGATTTGTAATTAATGTAGAGGCTTCGCAGCAATGCGAAGCCTCTTTTTGAGGTATTAGTGATGGAATTATTAGAGATTATGGCACCTTGTCATTTTGGACTAGAGGCGGTTGTTAAGAGAGAAGTATATGACTTAGGCTATGAGATATCATCTGTGGAGGATGGTCGAGTTACCTTCTTAGGGGATTATGAGGCTATTGCAATGGCCAATATTCATATAAGATGTGCAGAGAGAATACTTCTGAAAATAGGGCAGTTTGAAGCCACAAGCTTTCAGGAATTGTTCGAGGGTATAGAGAATTTGCCATGGGAAAAGTATATTCCTAAGGACGGCAGGTTCTGGGTTACTAAGGCAACTTCGGTAAAAAGTGACTTATTTTCCCTTCCTGACATACAATCTATATGCAAGAAAGCTATGGTTAAGAGGCTGTCTAAAGTGTATAATATAGATTGGTTTGAAGAGACAGGCAGCGAATACCCTGTTCGCATTTTTCTGATGAAGAATTTGGTGACGGTTGGCTTGGATACGTCAGGGGTACCACTTCACAAGAGAGGATACCGTAAGCTTACAAGCAAAGCGCCTCTGTCTGAGACAATAGCGGCGGGTCTGATTAAGCTGACTCCGTGGAGAGCAGATAGAATTCTTGTGGACCCATTTTGTGGAAGTGGAACAATTCTTATTGAAGCAGCCCTTATGGCAGCAAACATTGCGCCAGGTCTTAACAGGTCGTTTACAGCGGAAAGTTGGGATAATATCTATAAGGACGATACCTGGAAGGATATTAGATCAGAAGCGAAAGATATGATTAATACTGATATTGAGACTGATCTACAGGGCTTCGATATTGACCCTGAGATGATAAGGATTGCCAAGGAGAATGCCCGTTTAGCAGGGGTGGAGTCTATGATACATTTTCAGAAGAGAGATGTATCAGAGCTGTCCCATTCTAAGAAGTATGGATTTATTATTACTAATCCGCCTTATGGGGAGAGAATAATGGATAAGGAGGAGCTGCCAGGTCTATATTCTACCCTGGGAAATGTGTACAAGAGTCTTTCAGACTGGTCGTTATTCGTTATTACCAGCTACGAGGAGGCTCCGAAATATATTGGCAGGAAGGCTGATAAGAATAGGAAGATATATAACGGAATGATTAAGACTTATTATTATCAGTTTATGGGTCCTAAGCCTCCAAAGAGGAAGAAGGATTAAAAGGTAAAGATTAAATATAAAATTAATTAATTATAAATTGACAGGAATTGTGTGATGAAAGAAGCTAGACCATTTATTGCATGTGCCGTACTGGTGCTGTTAGTGCTTGGGCTACAACTTAATACGTGGAGTGCATCCTATGGAAGTATAGAGGAATTCCGTGGGGCTAATCTTAAGGAGGATATATTCTATCCATTGATTGCCAAGAGCATCAACGATGAGAAGAGGCTTAATATCAGGCTTAACGGAACAGATATACCTAATCAGTTTAACGAGGTTCACGTAGGCAAGGATAAGAATATTCTATGGTCTTTAGATTTTCTTAGAGATAAGCTTAACATAAGCGCTTCCTATGAAGACGATGCCACTGCCCGCGTTATATATAATGGCAGGGAATATGACTTAGACCTTTATAATGAAGATAATAACGACTATGTCAAGGCCAGCAATATATGCGAGATAACGGGCTTTACAGTTAATAGTAATTTAGAGGAATATCAGATTGATATTAGTACTAATGGTAAAAAGAGTGTACTCCCAGAGAAGTATGACTTGCGGCAATATAACAGGGTGGCACCTGCTATGAATCAGGGTAGCGCAACAACCTGCTGGGCTTATGCTAGTATTCTGGCTTTAGAGAGTTCTGTGATGCCTAGAAAAGCTGATTATGACGTGGAATCAATGATAGCCTTTAATGGAGAAGCATCAGAGAACAATGCAGGAGGAGCATTTACCAATGCCTTGGCTTACCTCCTATCATGGAGTGGACCTGTTAATGCAAGTTCAAGTGCAGTCAAGCTCTCTGGCAACGATGCAGATGTAGCCAAGCATGTGCAGGAAGCAAGATTCTATACTCATAATGACAGAGAAGATATCAAATGGGCTGTATATAAATACGGAGGTGTGTCTTCGTCAGTATATGCTAATGTTGTTACATCTAACATTAATAAATCAGCATATTACAATATTGAGACTAATTCCTATTGCTATAATGGCACAGAGAAGCCGAATCACGAGATTACAATTATAGGATGGGATGACAGTTATCCTGCGTCAAAGTTTGGAGTAAGTGTTCCTGGTGATGGGGCATTTATATGCCAGAATAGCTGGGGCAAGGATTTTGGTGATTCAGGTGTATTCTACGTGTCTTACTACGATACAAATATTGGTGCTCAGGCTGTGTCTTATTCTAGAATAGTAGACCCTGGCTATTATGATAACATTTACCAGAGTGACTTGTGTGGATGGAAGGGCCAGTTAGGCTATAGCCAGTCTAATGCTTTAGCTGCAAATGTGTATACTGTTAAGTCTGGTGAGAAGCTTAATGCAATAGGATTATATGCAATTGATAAGAATGCCAGCGTGGATGTGTATCTTGTTAGAAATTATAAGGATACAGACAGCCTTAAGGATAGAGAGAAGGTTGCATCAAGGACATTTGATACAGCAGGCTATTATACAATTGAACTAGACCATCCAGTGGAGCTTCAGTCTGGTGAGAAATTCGCAGTAGTTATTGATATTAAGGTTCCTGGCACTGTGCGACCAGTTGCAATGGAATACAAGGTAAGTGATAACGATTCTAACGTCAATATCAAGGATGGCGAAGGCTATATTAGCAAGGATGGAACGAATTGGGAATCGGTAGAAGAGAAGGCAAATGGTAATCTCTGCCTGAAGGTATACACTACTGACGTGGGGGATTGATATGGAGAAGAAGATAATGAGAATATTCTCCGTAGTCCTGGTGGCAGTTGCTGCGGTGAGCATAGGATTGCTTATGGGTATTGGTGATGTTCACTATAAGTCGGAGGTGTTAGCTAAGGAGATTTCCTCGACTAAAGGAAATAGAGAAGTGTTAGCTTCTCTTATGAGAGATAAGGAGGAGAACGCCAAGGAGTTAGAGAGCTTTGCCGACAAAGGGCAGATTCGAATAGCTATCCCTGAAAATGTGAAGGATACTGATATAAAGCTAAATGAAGATATAAGAAGAGGTCAATATCAGGTAGTTATACCTAATGTAGACAAGAATTATTTTGACTCTGAACCTTTTTTAGGTTCTGTTAGCCGAATAGATGATTTCTCTGCCTACGATGATGACGGCAATGCATACTTCGATATTACCCTTAATGGAATATACGATTGTAATACAACATTTGAAAATGGATATATGTATCTGAACTTTGTGGATCCACATAAGGTATATGATAACGTGGTTGTTATTGATGCAGGTCACGGCGGAAGAGACGTGGGAGCTATCAAGGGCAATTACAAGGAGAAGGATATTAACCTTGCCATTGTCCTTAAGCTGAAGGAGCTGCTAGATGAAGACAAGTCAATCAGGGCTTACTATACCAGGTTAGATGATTCTAATCCGTCTCTCAAGGACAGGGTTGGACTAGCTAATGATGTGGGAGCTGATGTGTTCCTAAGTGTTCATAACAATTCCCTGTCCGGATTTGGAAGCAGCTTTACTAATGGTACTCAGGTTCTTTACTACGCTAGTGATCCTACAGGTAATTCTAAGACATTTGCTGAGATTTGTCTTGATAAGGTGTGCTCTTACCTTGGAAATGTTAACAGAGGCCTGGTTAATGGAGATGACATTTTAATAATCCATAATTCCAAGGCTCCGGTGGCGCTTGTGGAGGTTGGATTCATATCACAAAATGATGACCTTAAGAAGCTTATAGATGAGAAGTATCAAAGAGAATGTGCTAAAGCTCTATATGATTCAATTAGAGAAATGATAGATGTAACGTATGAGGAGTAAATGTTAAATGAGAATTATATTTGCAACAGGAAATCAACACAAGATGAAGGAGATTAGAGAAATCTTAGGAGATATAGGTCTTGAGATTGTCTCTATGAAGGAAGCTGGGATTGAAGCAGATATTGTGGAGGATGGTAAGACATTTGAAGAAAATGCCATGATTAAAGCCACAGAAATTGCCAAGCTATGTGACGATATTGTTCTTGCTGATGATTCAGGCCTTGAGATTGACTATCTTGACAAGGCGCCTGGTATTATGTCAGCCAGATTTATGGGTGAGGATACATCCTATGATATTAAGAATCAGGCCTTGATTGATAAGCTTGAAGGAGTACCTAAGGAGAAGAGAACAGCAAGATTCGTATGTGCAATTGCGGCAGTTTTGCCTTCTGGCAAGCAAATTGTAACAAGAGGCACAATTGAGGGGATGATAGGCTACGAGATAGCTGGAGAGAATGGATTTGGTTATGACCCAATATTCTATGTTGAAGAGTATGGATGTACAACGGCTCAGCTAAGTCCTGAAGAGAAGAATAAGGTGAGTCACAGAGGCAATGCCCTTATGGCAATGAAGGAGAAGTTAGAAAAAGAGGTTCCTAACCTATGAGAATTCTTGTAATTAGTGATACCCATGGACAAGACAGTGACGTTAACAGGCTATTAGAGGTTGTTAACCCAGACAGAATATATCACTTAGGTGATTCTGAGAATGAATGCCGATTCCTTACCAATGTAGCAAAGTGCCCTGTTGAAATGGTGTGCGGTAACTGCGACTGGTATTCCAAGCTTCCAATGGAAGTTGTATTAGAGGTGGGTAAGCATGTTCTTCTGCTTACGCATGGACACAAATTCGGCTGTAAGATAAGCTATGAAGGCCTTATGAAGGAAGCAAGGCGAGTAGGGGCTGACTATATATTATACGGCCACACTCACGTCCCTGAGATAGAGAAGGTTAATGGTTTTACTATTATTAATCCAGGAAGTTTGTCTTATCCTAGAGATTATGAAAGACGTGGTACATATGTTGTGCTTAACGTTGATAATACAGGGGAGATTGAGGCTGCAATAAGGTATGTTGATATGCTTCCTAAAAATAGCTTATAAATAAGCAAAAAAATGTTGACAACCTTGGTCTATTTATATATAATAACATTTGCGTGTGAAATGGCGCCAAGAATCGGGGTGTGGCTCAGTTTGGCTAGAGCACCTGGTTTGGGACCAGGGGGTCGCAGGTTCGAATCCTGTCACCCCGAGTGATTTACAATTTATTTGATAAAGGCCTTCGGGCTGTATTTTATGCGGGTGTAGTTCAATGGTAGAACACCAGCCTTCCAAGCTGGATACGTGGGTTCGATTCCCATCACCCGCTTAATTACTTAGTATATGTATATTAAGTAATTGTGTGTTCGTAGCTCAGCTGGATAGAGCAACGGCCTTCTAAGCCGTGGGTCGGGGGTTCGAATCCCTTCGAGCACGTTGTTGGGCTATCGCCAAGCGGTAAGGCACTGGATTTTGATTCCAGCATTCGCAGGTTCGAATCCTGCTAGCCCAGGTGATAGTTTAAGTTTAAGTAGGGAGTTAGGCACCAACATTTTGCTTTCGCAAAATGCAAGGAGACTCGCACATTATAATTCGACTTCGTCGAATGTGGTGCTCGTCGTGCAGTCACTCGCTGCGCGAGTAACAGCATAATATGGTGGACGTGGCGCAGTTGGTTAGCGCGCCAGATTGTGGCTCTGGAGGCCGTGGGTTCGAATCCCACCGCCCACCCTTAATAATAAAAGTATATTGGAATCTTAGCATTTGCTAAAACGCAATCAGACGGTAGATTTACAACATTTTGCTTTCGCAAAATGTCGCTGGGTCGTAAGGAATCCGTCATTTGCGTAGCAAATGACACCTTACGACATATGGGACACTAGCTCAGTTGGTAGAGCACTTGACTTTTAATCAAGTTGTCGGGGGTTCGATTCCCCCGTGTCTCACT
>CAJOGN010000026.1 GCA_905234245.1 uncultured Lachnospiraceae bacterium | reverse complement strand
CTATGGCATATTCCCTTGTATTCAGAGCCCCTGACAAGAACCTTTCTGACGAAGACGTGAACTCAGCTATGAACCGCATCCTTAAGGCTCTTAAGGGTATGGATATAGAACTTAGAAGTTAATAATCAGCGAAGGATTCTGCAGCTTATGAACTCCTAAGCTGCATTCTTAGCAGCGTGGAGTTACATAAGTGTAGAATCCTTAGGATTTATACTTAATAAGGTAATATATATGAATGTTAGTGATTTTAACTATGAGTTACCTAAGGAATTGATTGCCCAAGACCCTTTAGAGAAGAGGAGCGAATCTCGCCTCATGGTTCTAGATAAGGCAACAGGCAAGGTAACTCATAAGCATTTCTACGATATAATTGAATATATTAATGAGGGCGACTGCCTGATTATTAATAATACCAAGGTTATTCCTGCCAGATTGTATGGCGTTAAGGAGGATACTGGTGCTGCAATCGAGATTCTCCTGCTTAGGAGAGTGGATGGCAATACCTGGGAGTGCCTCAGCCGCCCTGGTAAAAAAGCCAGAGTTGGCGCAAGAATAGTATTTGGTGAGGGGCTGCTTACAGGTGAGATAGTTGATGTGGTAGAAGAGGGTAATCGCCTGATTCGCTTTGAATATGATGGAATCTTCGAAGAGATTCTTGATAAGCTAGGGGAGATGCCGCTTCCGCCTTATATTACACACAAGCTGCAGGATAAGAGCAGATATCAGACGGTATATGCTAAGTATGATGGTTCGGCTGCTGCACCTACAGCAGGGCTTCATTTTACACCTGAATTATTGCAGAGCTTAAGAGATAAGGGCGTTAAGATTGCCGAAGTAACACTTCATGTTGGACTTGGTACATTTCGCCCTGTTAAGGTGGAAAATGTGTTAGAGCATCACATGCATTCTGAGTATTACGAGATTACTAAGGAAGCCTGCGACATAATTAATAATACGAAAGCAAATGGCGGCAAGGTCATATCTGTTGGAACAACCAGTACGAGAACAGTAGAATCGGCAGCCGATGAGAATGGCTTGCTAACGCCGAAAAAAGGTGACACTGATATATTTATTTATCCTGGATTTAATTTTAAGGTGATTGATTCCCTTATTACGAATTTCCATTTACCAGAGTCTACATTGATTATGCTTGTATCTGCTTTGGCTGGTCGTGAAAATGTGCTTGCTGCTTATGAAGAAGCAGTTAAAGAGAGGTATAGGTTCTTTAGCTTTGGCGACGCCATGCTAATTAAATAATTGTTCTTAATATATGCAAATGTTGGGTAGTATAGGTCTGCCAAGCGATTTTCTGTATGAGCGTGCAGACCTATACTGCCCAACATAATTATATTTCTAAAAAAATCTATACTAACATTTATAAATAGTATATAATCAATTTGTATAGGAGGGGACTATGGAGGAGAAGAGAAAGAACAAAAGAACGGATCTTGATATTAATGTATCCCTTGGTATTATTTCAGAGGATGTTAATAAAGAGAAGGAATATATTGATGTTGAGATAACTGATGTATCGAAGATGGGGTTGGGCTTTAAGACTGACAAGCAGCTACTTGTTGGAGACTGCTTTGATGCGCGCATCCAAATATGGACGAAAGAGATAATTGATGCAGTTCTTAAGGTTGTTCGATGCAGCGAGAATGAAGATAAGGAAGGCGAATATCATTATGGATGTATCTTTGTGGGCATGACAGATACAGATGCTTTGAAGATTCAGATATATCAGATGTTCAGTGAAGAAGATGAGTAATACTATAATATTTCCAGGAATTGGTCTGACCTTAGATAATGTGCCTGAATTTATTAACTTGGGATTTATTAATATCTCATTATATGGATTGATAATTGGAACTGCAATGATAGTGGCATTCTTGTGGTGCTATAGCGAGTGCAGATATTACAATGTTGACAGAGATCATTTTATTGACCTTACGATTATAACTATTGTTTCGGGAATTATAGGAGCAAGACTATATTATGTCATATTCTCCTTCGATTATTATAAGGAGAATCCTCTTAGCATATTCAAAGTATGGGAGGGAGGTCTTGGAATATATGGTGGAATACTCCTTGGTATGCTTGCTGTAATAATATGTTGTAAGATATTCAAGCTTGATTTCTGGCTTGTGGCTGATATTGTAAGCCTTGGCGTTATTCTTGGTCAGATTGCTGGAAGATGGGGGAATTTCTTCAACAGAGAGGCCTTTGGAGATTATACGGATGGTTTCAGCGCCATGATGATTCCACTTAGCCGCGTAAGATCAAGCAGCTTTATAACAGATAATATGATGAGCCATCTTACATATGTAAATGGTGAGGCCTTTGTTAGCGTGCACCCTACATATTTATATGAGTCATTATGGAATCTATGTGTACTATTGTTCCTTGTGCTGTTTAGAAAATATAAGAAGTTCGATGGGCAGATATTCCTTCTTTACATTGGATTATATGGTTTGGGAAGATTCTTTATTGAATCCCTTAGAACTGATCAATTACAGATTGGCAGTACAGGAATTGCCATATCTCAGGTGGTGGCTATTATAATGATTATAGTTTCCATTGTTCTTAATATAGTATTCATTGTTAAGAAAAAGCCTGCCACACCACGAATAAAGCCCGAGAAGGCAGTGGCGAAATAGGTGTAAAATGTGGAAGAAAAAGACAGATGAAATAATGTAATATTATACAAAAACAATATCGAAACTTTGTATAGTATTACATATAATTTGATACGAACACAATATATTGTGGTTGCGAATCTCGCAACCACATTTTTTTGTGCTTTTATATCCTCCACAATCCCCCAACCCTTGAAAATGCGTGATTTGTAAGCAAAAAAACACTTGATATTTGGGCTTTAATGGAATAGAATGGACTTACGTGGTAAGAAGTGGTGCAAAGTGGAGAACCATTTCGAACAAATTCTAAGAGGGGAGAGCCTATATGTTCATCGGCGAATTCGAACATAACATAGACGATAAAGGCAGACTTATAATGCCAGCTAAGTTTCGTGAAGAGCTTGGTAAAGAATTCGTTGTTACTAAAGGCTTAGACGGATGCTTATTCGTATATACTCTTGATGAATGGTCTAATATCGAAGAGGCAATGCACTCTAAACCAATGATTACACGTGAAGCAAGAAAGTTCATGAGATTCTTCTTTGCTGGTGCTACTAACTGCGAAGTAGATAAGCAAGGAAGAATCCTTCTTCCTCAAAACCTCAGAGACCACGCAGGACTAACCAAAGAGGTAGTCCTTGCAGGTGTCTCAAGCAGAATTGAGATATGGAGCAAGGATAAGTGGAACGATTGCAACGTATATACTGATGATGAGATGGATTCAATCGCTGAGAATATGGCAGAGATTGGAATATTTATATAGCTTATGGAATTTAATCATTATTCGGTGCTCTTAGATGAGACTATAGAATTACTTGATATTAATCCTAATGGCATATATGTAGATGGAACATTAGGTGGTGCAGGTCATTCCCTTGAGATTGTTAAGAGGCTAGACAAGGGCAGGCTAATCGGAATAGATCAAGACGAGGATGCAATCAAGGCTGCGAAAGCAAGGCTTGAGGGGCATGAAGACAAGGTTACCATTGTTAAAAGCAATTACGAGAATATGCCTAAGGTCTTAGAGAGCCTAGGGATTCATAAGGTTAACGGAATAGTACTTGACTTGGGAGTATCTTCATTTCAATTAGATGAGAAGGACAGAGGCTTTTCTTATATGAGCAGTGATTCACTTCTCGATATGAGAATGGACAAGGAAGGAAAGCTTACAGCCTGCGATATTGTAAATGATTATTCCTATGAAGAACTTGTTAGAATTCTAAGAGTGTATGGAGAAGAGAGATTTGCTCCTAACATTTCTAAGAATATATGTAAAGCAAGAGAAAATAAGAAGATAACAACAACAGGGGAGCTTAATCAGATT
This sequence comes from uncultured Lachnospiraceae bacterium, assembly GCA_905234245.1. GTDB lineage: Bacteria > Bacillota > Clostridia > Lachnospirales > Lachnospiraceae > RUG191. Next base: position 68,747 of record CAJOGN010000026.1, on the reverse strand, counting down.
ATTGAAGAAAGCATCCCCAAGAAAAATAGGTTAAAAGGTGGTCATCCATCGAAGAGAACGTTCCAAGCCCTCAGAATAGAGGTTAATAGGGAGTTGGAAGTCCTTGAGAAAAGTATTGGCAGTATGATTGATATGTTAGATGAGAATGGTCGGATATGCATCATAACATTTCATTCGTTAGAAGATCGTATTGTTAAGAATATTTTCAAGGAAAATGAAAATCCATGCATATGTCCGAAAGAGTTCCCGGTATGTGCATGCGGACGAGTATCCAAAGGAGAGGTGGTTACTCGCAAACCCATTTTGCCTTCTGACCTGGAGATATCAGAAAATTCCAGGTCGAGGAGTGCAAAGCTTAGATGTTTTAAAAGGTGTGTGAATAGTTAGAAGAGGAAGAGGTTGCCATGGCAAGAGTTCAAACAGTTTATATTGAAGAGGGAAATGCTGTAAGAAAGCTCAATCCAGAGGTTGAGTATGAAGAATATCTAGAGCGAAGAAGACAGGAAGAAGAGCGCAGACAAAGAGATATTAGACGTGCTAAGATTCATCGTCAGAAGGTAAAGAAGGTTACTTCTGTATATGCAACTATGGCTATCGTTTTCTGTGTATGCTTTTTCGTGGGATATATATATTTACAGACTCAGGTAACTGAGAGAACAGACAATATTGCCAAGCTTGAGACACAGATTAGTACTCTCAAGGCTGACAATGGCGCAGCTGAAGCGCGCATCAATACAGCAGCAAATCTGTCAAATGTAAGGAATACTGCTTTAAATGAATTAGGAATGGTCTATGCAAATGCCGACCAAATAGTGTATTATGATATGGAGACAACAGATCACATGAATCAGTTTAGCAAAATTCCATAATGGTAGGTATTGGCGTTGGACGATAATAGATATAATAATTCGAACAGAGGGAATCGAAACAATAATCAAATGAATAGAAGACCTAGGAGGGGGAGACGCCCTAATAGGTATCATAAGATTTTAAGAAGAATGCAAAGCAGACTGTGGTTAATTTTCGCGGGTGTTTGCGTTCTTTTTGTGGTATTAATAGTTAGACTTATGTATATCGAATATTCTAGCGGAGACAAATACGAGAAGATTGTATTGTCTCAGCAGGGATACTCTAATGAAATTATACCATTTCAAAGGGGAGATATTGTTGACAGGAAGGGGTCTGTGCTTGCCACATCAGTTGATGTATATAATGTCATATTAGACTGTAAAGTGCTTAACGAGACTCCTGAGAAGATAGATACTACAATTGATGCAATTACATCTGTTATTCCTGAGATTAGTGAGGAACAGATTAGAGAAGCCCTTAAGGACAGGAAGGATTCACAATATGAGATTCTTCTTAAGAAGGTTGATAATGAGCGTATGGAAGCATTCGAGAGCTTGAAGAAGGATAGTGCTAATAAGGATAAAATCTCTGGTATATGGTTTGAGAAGGAATATATGAGAACATATCCATATGATTCTCTTGCAGCTGCCCTTATTGGATATTGCAGTAATGGAAATAACGGTGCCCTAGGTATTGAAAGTCAGTACAACAATCAGCTAAATGGTGCTAATGGTAGGAAATACGGATATTTTACAGATAATAAGTCAATAGAGAATACAGTAATACCTCCTGAAAATGGTAAGACTGTCGTAAGTACAATTGATGTAAATGTTCAATCTATAGTAGAGCAGGAGATATTAAACTGGAACGAGGCTCACAAAGGAGATACACCTGATGGAAGTGCTAATACGGCGTGTATTGTTATGAATCCTAATAATGGTGAGATTCTGGCTATGGCGAGCTATCCAACATTTGATTTGAATAATCCGAGAGATTTATCGGCCAGATTTACACCTGAGCAATTAGCTGCACTTCCGGAGGAAGCACAGGTTGAAGAATTGAGTAAGCTATGGAAGAATTTCTGTGTTTCTAACACCTATGAGCCGGGTTCAACCTTCAAGCCGTTTACAGTAGCCACAGCCCTTGAGATTGGCTCGATTAATGGCGATGAGACTTATATGTGTGATGGTAAAGAAATTGTCAGTGAGCATGAGATTCACTGTGTTAATAGAGATGGTCATGGCCTCCTTACTGTTGAAGGCTCGCTTTTAGAGTCTTGTAATGATGCATTAATGCAGATCGTAAGAACTGTTGGACCTGATACATTCTATGAATTTCAGTCTGATTTTGGATTCGGACAGAAGACTACCATAGATTTGCCGAACGAGGCAAGTACGAAGAATCTTCTATATACAAGGGACGAATTAAGAAGAATTGAGTCTAATCTTGCCACGAATTCTTTCGGACAGAACTTCAATGTGACTATGATTCAATTAGCCTCAGCTTACTCATCCCTTATTAATGGCGGTTATCTATATCAGCCACATGTAGTTGGAAGTATGCTTGATTCTCATGGAAATAAGGTATATACCAATAATCCAGTTGTTCTTAAGAAGACTGTATCTTCTGACGTTTCAGAGATTCTTAAAAAATATATGCTTCATGTAGTTGAAGTAGGTACAGCTACCGGTGTTCAGGTTGAGGGTTATAATATTGGTGGTAAGACAGGAACAGCAGAGAAGCTGCCTAGAGAAGAAGGCAATTATCTTGTGTCATTCATTGGTTTTGCACCATATAATCACCCTGAGATTGTTATATATACAGTTAAGGTAGATGACCAGGCTCATAGCTCTTATGCCCAGGAGATAACACAAAGGGTGCTAGAGCAGATTCTGCCATATCTTAATATTGATCGAGCAGACCAAGACATAGTAAATCTGTTTATATAAAGTTGTCAATATTTCTTTGTATAAGCATTTATGTTATAATGCTAAATGTTTGTTTTTTTAATAGTATTTGAAAGGTAAATGATATGCTTAATTTTCTTATTACAATTGTAGTTCCTATGGTAGCAGCATTTGCAATTAGCCTGATTGCAGGGAAATTCCTTATTCCATTTCTTACAAAGCTTAAGGTAGGCAACACTGAAAGAGAGGAGTTAGAGTCCCATCAGGTTAAGAATGGCACGCCATCTATGGGCGGTCTCATGTTCTTAATAGCAATTGTTGTTGTGTCGGCTTTCTATATTAAGGATTATCCATTAGTTCTTCCTATAGCACTTACAACTCTGTTATTTGGAGTCATTGGATTTATTGATGATTATCTTAAGACTGTTAAGCGTAAGTCTGATGGACTGTTAGCATGGCAGAAGTTCCTATTACAGCTTGTAGTAACTACTGGGCTGTGTCTTTATCTAATATTCTTAACAGATGTTAAGTTTACATTGCTTATTCCTTTTGCAGGTATATATGTTGACATAGGCTGGCTTTCCATTCCACTTATGTATTTGGCGGTAATGGGTACAGTTAATGGTGTTAATTTTACTGACGGATTAGACGGGTTAGCATCCTCTGTAACAGTTGTGGTTGCTGGCTTCTTCACATTTGCGTCTCTTTACTTAATAGGAGATGTTGAGCCTGTCACAAGTGCTGTAATTGGCGCATTAATGGGATTTTTGGTATATAACGTGTATCCAGCCAAGATTTTTATGGGAGATACGGGTTCCTTGGCTCTTGGTGGCTTTGTAGCAGCCACGGCTTATGTGCTTCAGATGCCAATATTTATCATAATTGTCGGTCTTATATATCTGGTTGAGGTTTTATCAGTAATTATTCAGGTGGGCTATTTCAAGATAACACATGGCAAAAGAGTATTTCGTATGGCGCCTATCCACCATCATTACGAGCTTGGTGGATGGTCTGAGACTAAGGTTGTGTGCGTATTTACAATTGTTACGATAATTCTTTGTTTTGTTGCATATGCGGCTTTATTAGGTTAAAGATACAGAGGTAGAATTAATGAGTAAACGTTTTATAGTCATTGGGGCAGGTATAAGTGGTATTTCTGCTTGTGAGCTGCTTCTTAATAGAGATAAAGAAGTTACATTATATGATGGAAATGTTAATATTGACGCTAAGGAATTAGTCAAGAAGAATGATTTTCTTGAAAATGTGGATATTATAATTGGAGATATTGATAATGAGACAATCAAGGGCTTTGATAAAGCGATTGTAAGCCCTGGCATTCCACTTGACATTGATGTTGTCAAGATGATTAAGGCTAATAATATTCCTATATGGGGCGAAATTGAGCTAGCTTATCACTATGGTAAGGGTAAATTAGTTGCCATTACTGGTACTAATGGCAAGACCACAACAACTGCCCTGACAGGAGATATCTTCAAGGCATATTATGATGATGTAAGGGTAGTAGGTAATATAGGTATTCCTTATACCAAGATGATAGAAGACTGTACAGATGATACTATATTTGTTGCGGAGATTAGTAGCTTCCAGCTAGAGACCATAGTTCAATTTAAGCCTAATGTGTCTGCGATTCTTAATATTACGCCAGACCATCTTAACAGGCATCATACTATGGAGAATTATATTAACGCCAAGAAGGAAATAGTAAGAAATCAGGATGCCAATGATACCTGTATCCTGAATTATGAAGATGAGGTGTTAAGAAAGTTCGGAAAAGACGTGAAATGTAATGTATTATACTTTTCTAGCAAGACAGTTCTTGAATCAGGATTATATTATGATGATGGAGCCATTTATTATGCTTTAGATGGCAATATTACTAAGGTTATTGATGTTGATGATTTGACAATTCTAGGACTTCATAATTACGAAAATGCAATGTGTGGTATTGCTGCAGGAATTACAATGGGAATTCCAATAGACGTTATTGTTAAGGCGCTTAAAGAATTCAAGGCCGTAGAACATAGAATAGAGTATGTATGTGAGAGACGTGGTGTTAAGTTCTACAATGATTCTAAGGGAACTAATACAGATGCAGCAATTAAAGGAATTCTTGCCATGAATAGACCAACATATCTAATTGGTGGAGGCTATGATAAGGATTCTACCTATGATGAATGGGTTGAATGCTTTCCTGGAAAGGTAAAGAAGCTGGTTCTAATAGGAAAGACTAAGGAAAAAATAGCGTCATGCTGTGATGAGCATGGCTTTAGAGATTATGAATTTGCAGATACACTAGAGGAAGCGATGGATATATGCTTTAGTGAAGCTTCATCAGGTGATGCGATATTGCTTTCTCCTGCTTGTGCTAGCTGGGGAATGTTTGTAAACTACGAAGAAAGAGGTAAGGTGTTTAAGACTCATGCAAGGGCGTACAAGGACGCGTAGTAACGTTAGAAGAAAGAGTAAAGGTCAAATAGATTATACGCTTTTGGTAATTGTTGCGTTTATGCTGGCATTTGGACTGATTATGGTTTATTCTGCCAGTTCTTATAATGCAACTCTTCAGACAGGCAATTCGTTGTATTACCTGACAAAACAGGCTGTTTCTGCAGGTGTAGGAATAGTTGCCATGTTTATTGTTATTAAAATAGGATATAAGTTCTTGAAGAAGGTTGCATGGCCACTATATTTTGTGGCCATTGGTCTGTGTGCCTACGTATTATTCTTCGGTAGAACTATTAATAATTCATCAAGATGGATTTATATTGGTCCTGTATCCTTCCAGCCATCTGAGGTTGCCAAGGTTGCATTAATTGTTCTGTTAGCATATGTAATATCCAAGAATCCGGCAAGAATGAGAAATGCCAAGGATTTGATTATTACTGCGGTTATCACAATTGGACCGCTATTTGTGCTTGTTGCCATTAATAACTTAAGTACAGCTATTATTATTCTGCTTATTGGCGGAATTATGTTATTTATATCAAGTCCTAAGATATGGCCCTTTGTGGCTGTTGCAATTATTGGAGCCGTGGGAGCACTGGCATTTGCCCTAACTGCAGGCTATCGAGCTGCAAGAATTAGAGCGTGGATTGATCCTGAGCATAATGAAGCCTATCAGACAATGCAGGCTTTGTACGCAATTGGTTCTGGAGGACTTTTCGGTAAAGGATTAGGAGAAAGCGTTCAGAAGCAGGGCTTTGTACCAGAAGCTCAAAATGATATGGTATTTTCCATAATATGTGAAGAGTTGGGATTATTTGGCGCTATCTGTGTAATTGCGATGTTCGTTGTATTAGTGTGGCGCTTGATTCTTATTGCTATTCATGCTAAGAATATGTTCGGCTCATTTCTTGTAATCGGAATTGCAGCCCATATATCCCTTCAGGTAATATTGAATATAGCCGTTGTTACAAATACAATACCTAATACAGGTGTCACATTGCCCTTCATAAGCTATGGAGGAACGTCTCTTGCTATTCTACTTGTTGAGATAGGGATAGCTTTATCTGTGTCAAAAGGAGTAGATGTGGATGAAGAATGACGAAGTCAAGCGTTCTATGGACGATGTGGAGAAAGACAATATAATATTCTATGACGCTAAGGGCAATAAGATTGGAGAGGCTCCAAGAGCCAGAAAAGAAGAATCTACTATAACAGAAGAAGCTGATTCTGATAAACACAGAGATAAAAAGGCTAAATCTAAGAAGCCTAAATCAAAAAAGTCTAATAAGGATAAAAGTCTTAAGGCTCAAAAGCAGGATAATATTGAAAAAACGCCAACCTATGAAGAGAGACATAAGAAGGCGAATCCTAAGGCCAAGAGAAGATTATCCAGGAAGGAACGTCTCAAAAGAAAGAGGAGAGCCATAGCCGCCTTTATTATTGAGGTTGTTCTAGGACTTGCAATTCTTATTATAGGCTCTGGGCTGTTTGTGCTATATGCATGTGGAGTAGAAGACGTTGTTGTAGAGGGTAGCACAATATATACTGATCAAGAGATAGAGGATTATGTGCTGCAAGGTGATTACACTAATAATTGTGTATATAACGTGCTTCATAACTTCTTCAAACCTAGGAAAGATATACCATTTGTAGATAATGTTAAGGTTACAATGACAGGTCTTAATACTAATAAGATAACTGTAACTGAACGAACGCCCTTTGGTTATGCTACAACTAATGAAGGCGCAGTAGCATTGTATTTTGATGAGGATGGAAGAATTACTGATATATCGGATAAAATGTTAAGTAATGTCCTAGTCTGGCAGGATGTTATCCCAAGTGGTGAAGCAGTAGGGGAGAAAGTAGTTGATGATGATGTGGTTCTTTCCTCTTTTTTAGAAACAGCAAGAGGTCTGAAGGCTAATGAAGTTGTGCTTAATTCAATAAGAATTGATGATGGTCATAATATTTTTGGTCAAAAAAACAATATAAAAATTAACTTTGGACTTAAGAATGATATGGATGATAAGTGTAAAAGGCTTTCTATCATTTTGCCACAAATTGAAAATCAGTCAGGAACACTACATTTAGAGAATTTCTCGCCAGAAAATACAGATATTGTATTTAAGAAGGAAGAATAGATTTCTAAAAATAATAAAAAATATGTTGATTATTTAGAGAAAAAACCTTATTATATTATATAGCATTTTATGGCTAGAAGTGCCATTTATATTAAATGATTATTTGGATTTAGTCGGGAGGAAGTTTCAATATGCTTGAGATATCGAATAATACCAGTGGCAATGTGGCTAAGCTCATGGTTATGGGTGTTGGTGGTGCTGGATGTAATGCTGTCAATAGAATGATAGATGAGAATATATCAGATGTTGAGTTTGTTGCAGTTAATACTGATAAGCAGGATTTAGATAATAATAAAGCAACTACTACTTTGCAGATAGGAGAGAAGCTTACTAATGGTCTTGGTGCAGGTGCTAAGCCAGAGATTGGTGAGAAATCTGCTGAAGAGTCGATAGAAGAGATTAATGCTACAATTAAGGGCGTTGATATGCTCTTTATCACTGCTGGAATGGGAGGCGGAACTGGTACAGGTGCTTCTCCTGTAATAGCAAGAGCTGCTAAGGAGCAAGGAATTCTTACAGTTGCTGTTGTTACTAAGCCATTTGCCATGGAGCGTAAGACTCGTATGAAGCGAGCTGTTGAGGGTATTAATAAGCTTATGGAATGTGTTGATACATTAATTGTCATTCCTAATCAGAATCTTTTCGCAATTATTGATTCTAAGACAAGCTTTGATGCAGCGTTCCAGAAGGCTGATGAAGTATTACAGCAATGTGTTCGTGGTATAACAGACCTTATTACTATTAATGGTAAGATTAATCTTGATTTTGCTGATGTTAAGACAGTTATGGCAGATCAGGGATATGCTCATATGGGATATGGTGATGGCAAAGGCGATAACAAGTTCATGGATGCTGTTAAGATGGCAGTTGAATCTCCACTTCTTGAGACAAGCCTTACAGGAGCTAAGAATGTTATCCTTAATATGACTGGCGATAGAGGCGGAATGTCTATATTCGAAGCCAATGAGGCCGCTGATTATGTTAATGATATAGTTGGTGAGGATGTAGAGCTTATTCTTGGTGTTATGGAAGATGATACTCTAGAAGATGAAGTTAGAATTACTCTTATTGCGACAGGAATGGATGTTATTGAAGGTCAGGCTTCAAGAAGCTCTAGTGTATCTGGCATACAAAAGCCAGCTGTTGGTGCTAATTTCGGTATGAAGTATAACACTAATACTCAAAGTGGCGCGGCTTCTAGACCTGGTGCTACAAAACCAACACAGACTACAGCTAGACCTGTTGCTAAGCCTGTTACACCAAAGAAACCTAGCGCTCCTGCTCCTAATTTCAATACAATGGAGCAGCCTAAGGTTAAATCAAGCGTAGAGCCTAAGGATATACAGATTCCTGATTTCTTATCTAAGAATAAATAAATCTTTAATCATATTTAGCAAGGTAGTTTTTACTACCTTGCTTTTTTGTATGCATAAAATATGATATAATTCTTAAGTGTAATTAATTATAGAAGATTAGGAGATTTGCTTTGAAGATAAGATTTGTGGGTGCAGCCCATGAAGTTACAGGAAGTTGTCATCTAGTAGAAGTGGGGAACATAACGTTTCTTGTTGATTGTGGCATGAAGCAGGGCCCTGACATATATGAGGAGCAGGAGCTTGATGTAGATGCTTCTAAGATAGATTATGTACTTGTGACACATGCTCATATTGACCATTCAGGATTGCTTCCGCTATTATATGCTCATGGCTTTAGAGGTGAGATTTTTGCCACAACAGCCACCTGTAATCTGTGTGATATTATGCTCAAAGACTCTGCTCATATACAGATGTCTGAAGCTGAATGGAAAAACAGACGTGCGAGAAGAAGTGGTAAAGAAGAAATTACACCTTTATATAATATGGAAGATGCTGAGAATGTATTAGAGCACTTTGTAGCATGTGATTACCATAAAATCATTGATATATGCGATGAATTAAGCATTAGATTCTATGATGCAGGACATTTATTAGGCTCATCCTCCATAGAAGTGTGGCTCAAGGAAGATGGTGTTAAGAAAAAAGTCGTATTTTCCGGGGATATAGGTCATGGCAATAAGCCATTAATTCGAGATCCAGAGTTCATTGATGAAGCAGATTATGTACTAATTGAGTCAACCTATGGTGACAGAGTGCATAGCTTTCCTTCAGATTTTGCGAAATCTCTTGCTGAAACAATACAAAATACCCTTAGCAAAGGCGGTAATCTTGTAATACCAGCATTTTCTGTAGGTAGAACACAAGAGCTATTATACTTTATAAGGCGTATCAAGGAAGAGAGGATGCTTCCTGATATGCAGGACTTTGAAGTATATGTAGACAGTCCTCTTTCTGTAGAAGCGACTAATATATTCAATATGAATGTTGAGGATTGTTATGATGATGAGGCTTTATCTATCGTAAGAAGTGGTGGTAATCCAATTAAGTTCGATGGTCTTAAGGTATCTGTTACTCCAGAAGAATCTAAGATGATTAATATGGAAAGTACACCTAAGGTTATAATATCAGCATCTGGTATGTGTGAAGCAGGTAGAATTCGTCATCACTTAAAGCATAATCTATGGAGAAGTGAGTGTACAATACTATTTGTAGGTTATCAGGTTGTGGGAACATTAGGTCATACGCTGCTTAATGGGGCGAAGGAAGTCCGTCTTTTTGGCGAAACCATTAACGTTAATGCCAGAATAGAGAATATGCCTGGTATAAGCGGACATGCTGACCGTAATATGCTTCTTGAATGGATTAGCAAATTCAAATCGCCTACTAAGGTTTTTGTTGTTCACGGTGAAGACGGTGTATGTGATAATTTTGCTATGGATATTCGCAACATGTATGGATTTGATGCCTATGCGCCATATATGGGGGACGAATTTGATCTGATTAGTGGCAAGCAGACAAGAGTCGGTGCAAGAGTTGTTAGAACTAAGAAGAAAACGGGAAGTAAAGCGTCTTCTAACGTATATGCAAGACTATTATCTGCAGGCAAGCGGCTTCTTAGTGCAATTGAGAGGTCAGAGGGTATGGCCAATAAAGATTTGGCCAAGTTTGCTGATCAGATTAATTCCCTTGTAGATAAATGGGAAAAATAAAAAAGTTAAAAGAGAATTTAAAAAAGAAAGGAAAAAGATTATGGGAAATGTTGATGAGAAAAAAGAGGAGATATTAAAAGATCTTCTTGACGATGACAAAGGTAAGCAGGCTAGAGAAGCGATAAAAAGGAATGAGGAGGATTGGACTACGTCTGCGCAAGAGGATATGCTTGACTGGATAGAAGAGCAGGGAATCTATATTAGACAGTAGAAGGGAAATAAGATGAAGCAGTTAATTGAGTTAATTAGTGAAGAAGTTAAAGAAGCATTTAATAAAGCAGGATATAATCCGGATTATGGTAAGACTAATCTGTCTAACAGACCTGATTTGTGTGAATTCCAATGTAACGGAGCAATGGCGGCTGCCAAGGAATATCACAAGGCACCTATAGCTATAGCTGAGGATGTGGTAACGTATTTAGAGGGAAATGCCATGTTTTCTGAGGTTGAAGCCGTTAAGCCAGGTTTTCTTAATTTCAGAATAGCTGAAGAATTTCTTGGTGAATACGTTGGAGGTATGTTAAAGGACGAGAGATTTGGTCTTGAGAAAACTAATAAGCCACTTACTATTATGATAGATTACGGTGGACCTAATGTTGCTAAACCTCTTCACGTTGGCCATCTTCGTTCTGCAGTTATTGGTGAAAGTGTTAAGAGAATATCAAGGTTTATGGGGCATAATGTAATAGGAGATGTTCATCTCGGAGATTGGGGTCTTCAGATGGGGCTTATTATTACTGAGCTTAAGCTTAGAAAGCCAGAACTTGTATATTTTGATGAGAGCTATGATGGAGATTACCCTGATGAAGCGCCATTTACTCTTGCTGAATTAGAAGAGATATATCCAACTGCTTCAGGAAAATCAAAGGAAGATGATGATTACAAGGAAGCTGCTCTTCAGGCAACTAAGGAATTACAGGCAGGAAGAAGAGGGTACAGGGCTTTGTTAAATCATATTTTAACAATATCCGTAACTGACCTTAAGAAGAACTATGAGAAGCTTAATGTGTCATTTGACTTATGGAAGGGTGAATCTGACGCTCAGGAATATATTGCTGATATGGTGCAGGACATGAAGGATAAGGGACTAGCCTATGAGAGTGAGGGAGCTCTTGTCGTTGATGTCAAGGAGGATACTGACAAGAAGGAGGTTCCACCTTGTATGATTCTTAAGTCAGATGGAGCCAGCCTATATACTACAACAGACCTTGCCACGCTTGTGTGGAGAGTTAATGATTACAATCCAGACAGGATTATCTATGTGGTTGATAACAGACAGGAAATGCACTTTATTCAGGTATTTAGATGCGCTAAGAAGGCTGGAATTGTTAGGGAAGATACGAGTCTCGAATTCTTAGGCTTTGGTACAATGAATGGATTAGACGGGAAACCATTCAAGACCAGAGATGGTGGCGTTATGCGATTAGAATACCTGCTTAATGATACTAATGAGAAAATGTATTCTAAGATAACAGATAATAACAATATGACAGACGATGAAGCTAAGGAAGTTGCAAGTATTGTGTCTCTTGCAGCAATTAAGTACGGTGATTTGTCTAATCAGGCTTCGAAGGATTATGTGTTTGACATTGACAAATTTACTTCGTCAGAGGGTAATACGGGTCCTTATATTCTCTATACTATTGTTAGGATTAAATCTATACTTAATAAATATTTAGAAGGCCTTACGATTAAATCTATACTTAATAAATATGCAAAGGAGCCTTTATACGATTTGCCAGACGAGCTACATATTAATGCACCAGATAATGAGTCTTCTAAGAAGCTAATGCTAGAGCTTGTAAAGTTCCAGAATGCGATTCTTTCGGCCTATGATGAAAGTGCTCCTCATAAGATATGTGCATTTTTGTATGATGTATGTAATGCCTTTAATCATTTCTATCATGAGACTAAGATTCTCTCTTGCGAAGATGAGGATAAGAAGAAGGGATATATAGCATTACTGTACCTTACAAAAAGTGTATTAGAGTGCTGTATTGACTTATTAGGGTTTTATGCCCCGGATAAAATGTAAAAATTGCATAAAAAACATGTGTTTTTTGAAAAAAACTCTTATATAATAGTTAAGATGTGATATAATTAGTGAAATTGATGTTTGCGGGAAGTACTATAACTTGAAATTGGAGGATTTAAGATGTCAGTAGTAAAAACGAATGATAATTGCGTTGGCTGTAACAAATGTATCAGAGCATGCAGTTGTATTGGAGCTAACGTATCTGAAATTGTTGACGGCAAGAATCGTATCGAAGTAGATCCTGACCGATGTGTAGGTTGTGGTGCTTGTATCGATGCTTGTGAGCATAATGCAAGAGTATTTGAAGATGATACTGAACGCTTCTTCGAAGACCTTAAGAAGGGTGAGAAGATATCGCTTCTATTGGCACCTGCATTCAAGGCTAACTATTATAAGGAATATGAGAGTGTTTTAGGACAGCTTAAGGCGGCTGGTGTTAATCGTATTATAAGTGTTTCGTTTGGTGCTGATATAACAACATGGGCTTATATTCAGTACATTTCTGAGCATAATTATACAGGAGCAATATCTCAGCCATGTCCTGCGGCAGTAGGTTATATAGAGAGATATACACCTGAGCTTCTTCCTAAGCTTATGCCTATTCATTCGCCCATGATGTGTGGTGCTATATATGCTAAGAAGTATATGAATGTGACTGATAAGCTTGCGTTCATCAGCCCTTGTATCGCTAAGAAGAATGAGATAGAAGACCCTAATACCGACGGAATTGTGTCATACAATATTACATTTGACCATCTTATGAAGTATCTTAGTGAGAATCCTATTCCTAATGGTCAGCCTTGTTCGGATGAGATTGAATATGGTCTTGGTTCGTTCTATCCTATGCCGGGTGGACTAGGTGAGAATGTTAAGTGGCTATGTGGCGATGACAAGAAGATTCGTGATATAAGAGGTGAAGGTAATCTATATCGCTTCCTGGAGAAGAATAAAGATGATGTTAAGAACGGGCTTCCTTATTTCTTAATAGATGTTCTTAACTGTAGCGGAGGATGTCTCTACGGAACCGGTATAGAAGAGAAGAATAATGACAAGGAAAACAATTACTATAATGCGTTAATTATAGAAGAAGAGAGTAAAAATACCAACAAGAAGTCGCCTTGGGCTAAGCAGACGACGCCTGAGAAGAGACTTGCGGCTCTTAATAAGCAATTTGCCAAGCTCGATTATCATGATTTTATCAGAAAATACAATGATAAGAGCAATCTCGTTAAATACAGTATCCCGACAGAGGCTGAGAAAGAGGCACTCTTTAATGAGATGATGAAGGATACAGAGGAGAAGCGTAGCATCAATTGTAGTGGTTGTGGATATGATACATGTACTGAAATGGTATATGCAATTCATAATGGCTTCAACTGTAAGGAGAATTGTGTTCATTATGTTAAGGATGTTGCTCAGAAGGAAAGAGAAGATAATGAGAAGCTTCTAGAAGAGATTCAATTACAAAGAGAAGCGTCTAATAATAAGACAGAAGAAGTTATTAATCAGATGGATGAAGACTTCAAGCAGATGATAGGTTCTATTGATAATATTGAACAATCTGCCAAGAATGATAGCGAACAAATTGATTCTATTATGGTTTCTATTGATGAGATGCGTGGATATTCTGATAAGATGCAGGAAGCTCTTGTTAGTATCGGTGGATTGATTGAGAAGCTTGATTCTAACAATGATGCTGTTATTAGTATTTCAGCTCAGACTAACTTGCTTGCGCTTAACGCTTCTATTGAGGCTGCTCGTGCAGGTGAAGCAGGTAAGGGATTTGCCGTTGTTGCAGATGAGATTAAGAACCTGGCTGAGAATTCTAATGCTACAGCTACTGATTCTAATGATAATAACCAGGATATCCGTCAGGAGATGGAGAATGTTAAGTCTCAGGCTGCTAATATTAATGCTATAGTTACTGATATTCTTAATAATGTTAAGGGACTTGCTGAGGCAGCTGAAGCAACAGAAGGTCATATTGAAGAAGTATATAATGTTGTTGAGGGTGTTAAAGAATCACTTGAGCAGATTATTCATGACGAGTAATAGATAATAATCTTGTTAATAAAGACTAAGCCCGATTTTTATCGGGCTTTTCTTTTGATTATATAATAAAGTTAAACTGGGGATTTTAGGATGGAATTAGAGTACAATCTTTTCTTCGAAATGGCAGCTATACCGCTAGATATTGTTATTTGCCTGTTTATATTCTTGAGACACAAGAAGAAGACGCCGACAAATGTGGCATTGAAGCGTTTTGCAGTAATAGTTACCCTTGCAACTACAGTTGATGTTGCTACTGCTGTTGTTACCAGTGCGAAGGCTGCTGTACCGAATGCGGTTCATTATATATTCAATACGGTTGATTCTATGTTGGCTGCTTTAAGTGGAGTTGCGTTTATTTGGTATATTTATACCTATGTAAGAGGCGAATTCAAGGCTAGACATATAGTTGTTCATATATTACTAATAATAGATTATCTGCTACTTCTTACTAATCCATTAACAAGGCTCGTATTCGAATATGATAGTGCAGGCAATTATATACATAAGGAATTATTCCTACTTGTGGCGTATGTATTCCCTATATTGTTCTTTATAATAGGTAGCATATATATGTTCGTCCATTGGCGCAATTATCGCCGAAACCAGGTAATTGCAATGATAATTGCCATTATTCTGTCTGGAATATGCTTTATATTGCAAATGTTATTCTTCGACGATATACTAATAACATTTTACATAGCATCCATTGGTCTCCTTGTCATATATTTCTCTATGGAGACGCCATATTATGAGCAGCTAATTGATACCATGGAGCAGCTGCAGGAGTCGAGAGAGAAGGAAGCTGTAGCTAATGCGAAGGCCAATTTATCTAAGGAGGTTATGTATGCCTTATCACAGGCAATAGATGCTAAGGACCACTATACTAATGGTCATTCTCTTCGTGTTGCGAAATACGGTATGGAAATTGCAAAAAGACTAGGAAAGTCTGAAAAGGAGCAGGAGGATATATACTGTATGGGACTTCTTCACGATGTGGGTAAGATAGGTATTCGGGCCGAGATTCTTAACAAGAAGGGCAAGCTTACCAAGGAAGAATTCGATATTATCAAATCCCATACAATTGCAGGATATGACATACTTAAGTCAATTAAGGAGATTCCTGAGCTTGCTACTGTTGCAAGGTCGCATCATGAGAAATACGATGGAACAGGCTATCCAGATGGCCTAAAGGGAGAAGAAATCCCTGAGAATGCAAGAATAATATGTCTTGCAGATTGCTATGATGCCATGACCTCTCATCGTTCATATTCTTATCCAAAGCCTCAAGCAGAGGTTAGGGAAGAGATAATAAGATGCAGGGGCAATCATTTCTCACCTGAGATAGCAGATGTGATGGTAGCAATTATAGATGATGATACAGAATATCAATTAAGAGAAATAGACCCATAAGGTCAGAATTCATCCTTATGGGTTATTGCATAATAGAACATATATTGTTGTATAATACCGGCATTATCACCATATTCTTCAAATGGTGATATGCCGTTATATTTTGTGTCAATAATTTTATTTATCCAGGTATCAACAGGGGCTAGAGATAGTCTGTTATAGGCAAATAATGCTACACAATTAGCAACCTTGATGCCCACACCCTTTACTTTCATCAAGTGTTCTAGTAATTCTTCGTCACTCATATTATATCCATCATCTAAGAAATGTGGATTGTTAGCAATAGTAGTAATTGCATCCTCAATATAAGGCAGGCGATAGCCTAGCTTACAATCAGATAATGCATTAGAATTATTAGATGTAAACTCATTAACAGTAGGAAATAAATATAAGTCCTCTCCCTGTGACGTATGAATAGGTGTCCCAAAACTAGTACATATTAGTTCGATTGATGTTCGAATTGCAGGAATTGATTTTCTCTGGGATATGATGAATGATATTAGCATCTCAAAGGGTTCCTGTCTTAGAATTCTAATTCCCTTTGAGTAGTCATAGCATTTCTTAGTAAAGTCTTCTTCAGGGATAATATTCTTGTAGCTCCTGTCTAAGTCAAAATAGCTGTACCAATAATTGGACCACTCACTTTTGCTACAGGACACATTGTAGCTGTTGTTGTCAGAAGAAGACTTAGATATATACAGTACATTTCTAAGACTAATAAAACGATACAAGTTATCATCAATTTTGCGTGCGCGAAATGTCTGACCACTATCTATTATCCTGTCTAAATCAAAATAATCATCAATCTTAATTATCATATTATTCTAATATCCCCACTCACCATCAACTATAAGCACCTTGATTCTTCCCTCGTCACGAGAATTGCGTGTAAATACGACCTGGTTGCAGATACAATCAGGGGAAAGGCAGTTCTCGCATTTGCCAGTAGTAGCACAAGGCGTTTTCTTCTCTAATCTAATACAATTAGGTGGTGAAGCGATATTCTTAACACGCTGATATGCACTATCAACATCATCACATATCTTGTTAGTTCCGCAGATGACATACACCTTCTTAGGACCGAAGATTAAGGCGCTAAGACGGTTGCCATTACCGTCAATATTAACGAGGACACCGTCTCTTGTAATAGCGTTAGTGCTTAAGAAATAGCTGTCGCTATTAAAGGCCTGTCTCATAATATCAAGAACCTCTTCTCTGTTCTTGCCATTATTTCTGTCTAGATATTCTAAGTCGTTACGACCCTTGATATAGTCGATTACACCTAATTCCTTCAGTGTAACAGAACCGCCACTTGCAATGACTTCGCTATTCTTTATTTCACCATCAAGATAGGCAAGAAGCTCATCCTTGTCATTGAAGAAATGTCCCTCCATATGACGTTTCTTAAGATTCTTAATTAGATTATCAATAATTATTTGGTTGTGTTTATTCTTAGGCATAGTTAATCCTCCTAGTATTTTTAACTAATCTGTATATTGAGATTATATCATATATTTAGTTATTGGCTATTTTTTTAGGCCATAAAGTGCTATAATATTGAAGATTGTAAAATGGCAAACTGTATTATACGGTTTTATAGAAAGAAGGCGAATATTATGACAAAAATTGACATTATATCAGGATTCTTAGGTGCAGGTAAGACAACATTTATTAAGAAGATGATTGATGAAGTATATGTTGGAGAGAAGCTTGTACTTATTGAGAATGAATTCGGTGAGGTTGGAATCGACGGTGGATTCCTTAAGGATGCAGGAATTGAGATTAGTGAGATGAATTCTGGATGCATCTGCTGTTCTCTTGTTGGTGATTTTTCTAAGAATCTTCATGAGGTAATTGAGAGATTTACTCCTGATCGAATCTTAATTGAGCCATCAGGTGTTGGTAAGTTATCTGATGTTATGACTTCTGTTATTGATATTGAGAAGGAAGAGGATGTTAAGCTGAATGCACTTGTTACTGTTGTAAATGCTCTTAAGGCATCTAAGCAGATGAAGGCATTTGGAGAGTTTTTCAATAATCAGATTGAATGTGCAACAACAGTTGTTCTTTCTCGTACACAGAAGGCTAAGGATGATGTAGTTGAGAAATGTGTTAAGGATATTCAGGCTCTTAATCCTAAGGCTGCTATTATAACAACTCCTTGGAATGAGATTAGTGGTGAGGCAATTGCTAAGGTTCTTGAAGGTCAGAATAATCTTAATTCTGATATGAAAGAATTAGCAGAAGAGCTTCATGAAGAGCATGAGCACGAGCATCATCATGACCACGACCATGAGCATGAGCATGAGCATGAACACCATCATGACCACGACCATGACCACGAGCATGAACACCATCATGACACGACCACGATCATGAACATCATCACCATCATCATGCTGATGATATATTCACAAGCTGGGGCAAGGAGACACCTCATAAGTTCGAGAAATCAACAATTGAGAATGCCATGAAGAAGTTTGTTGAGACAACAGAGTATGGAACAATTATAAGATCAAAGGGAATGGTTCCTTCAACTGACGGCACATGGATTTACTTCGACCTTGTTGATGGTGAATATGAGCTTAGAGAGGGTGAGCCTGATTACACAGGTAAGCTTGTTGTAATAGGTACAGATGTTGAAGAAGATAAGCTATTAGAATTATTCGGAATTAACTAATCAAGGTAATTACAATATAAGAGGTGATTAACTATGTCGGATGAGACATTATTATATCTGTTTACTGGTTTTATGGATGCCGGTAAGACATCAATGATTAAGGAGACCTTGTTTCTCAATGGCTTTGCTAATGAATGTGGCAAGTTCTTAATCATTTGCTGTGAAGACGGTGAAGAAGAATATGATATTGATAAGATCAAAAGCTATGGAGCAGATATTGTTACAATTGAAGAAGAAGAGGATTTCAATAAAGAAACCCTAGAGAAGTTCAAAGAGGAATATAATCCTGAGGCAGTCTTTATTGAATATAACGGAACCTGGGAGGTGGCTCCATTATTTGAGATGGAGTTCCCAGAAGGATGGACTATTGTTCAGATTCTGTCTCCTGTTGATTCAACTACATTTGAAATGTATATGAAGAATATGCGAACTCTAATGCAAGAGCAGCTGTTCAAGTCAGATGTTGTAGTATTCAATAGATGTGATGATAATACTCCTAAGGCAAAGTTTCGTGCCAATATTAAGAACTTCAACAGGCCAGCCCAGATTGTATATGAGAGGGCTGACGGTACTGTAGATGACAGACCTGAAGAATTGCCGTTCGATATTGATGCAGACATTATTGAGATAACAGATGCTGATTATGCTCTGTGGTTTATGGATGTTATGGATAATTATAAGAAATATAATGGTAAGAAGGTACATTTCTTAGGTTATGTATACAATCCTGAAGATGGCAAGTTGAAGAAGAATACATTTGTGCCAGGCAGGTTCGCCATGACATGTTGTATTGAAGACATACAGTTCCTTGGAATTATTGCAAAATACAAGGATGCCAAGGAAATGAAGCACAGAAGCTGGGTGGATATCACAGCAGAGATAAAAACGGAGTTTATGAAGGAATACAAAGGCAAAGGCCCAGTCCTGTATCCAATAGAGGTTAAGCCTGCAACTCCGCCAGCTACAAAGGAAGATGAATTAGTTTACTTTAGTTAGAATTTTCACATAAAAGAAGGAGGTTACTATGTATAAAATTGTTAGAAAGGAAAAGCTGTCTGATAAGATTTATCTTATGGATGTAGAAGCACCTCGTGTTGCACATTCATGTCTTCCAGGACAGTTTGTTATTGTCAAGATTGATGATGTGGGGGAGAGAATACCTCTTACAATCTGTGATTACGACAGACAGAAAGGAACGATTACAATTGTATTTCAAGCAGTTGGTGCATCGACTACAAGAATGGTTGACTTAAATGAGGGCGATGGCTTTGAAGATTTTGTAGGTCCTCTTGGCAATGCATCAGACCTTTGCTTAGAGGAGAATCTAGAAGAGGTCAAGAAAAAGAAGATAATATTTATTGCAGGTGGTGTTGGAACAGCGCCGGTATATCCACAGGTAAAATGGTTAAAAGAACATGGTGTGGATTCTACTGTTATAATTGGTGCAAGAACTAAAGACTTAATCTTCTATGAAGATGAGATGAGAAGCGTGGCAACTGAATTATATCTGGCTACCGATGACGGCTCTTACGGCTTCCATGGTAATGGATGTCAAAAGCTTCAAGCCCTTGTTGATGAAGGCAAGACATATGACCACTGCGTTGCAATTGGACCTATGATTATGATGAAGTTCGTATGTCTCTTGACCAAGGAGCTAGGAATACACACAATCGTTTCTATGAACCCTATTATGGTTGATGGAACAGGTATGTGTGGAGCATGTAGATTAATGGTAGGAGATGAAGTGAAATTCGCCTGTGTTGATGGACCTGAATTTGATGGTCATCTTGTAGATTTTCCACAAGCTATGGCAAGAGCGGCTCAGTACAAGACTGAAGAAGGAAGGAAGATGCTACAGTTACAAGAAGGAGATACCCACCATGGTGGTTGCGGAAATTGTGGAGGTGACAAATAATGGCAGTTGATGTATTAACGAAAGTTCCAGTTAGTGAGCAGGACCCTAAGGTTAGAGCTACTAACTTTGATGAAGTGTGCCTTGGATATACTAAGGAAGAAGCAATGGACGAGGCAACAAGATGTATTAATTGTAAGAATGCAAAATGTATTACAGGATGTCCTGTATCAATTAATATCCCTGCATTTATAGAGCAGGTTAAGGATGGCAATTTCGAGAAGGCTTATGAGGTTATCTCTGAGTCAAGTGCCCTTCCTGCAGTATGTGGTCGTGTGTGCCCACAGGAGAGTCAGTGTGAGGGTAAATGTATAAGAGGTATTAAGGGTGACCCTATTTCAATCGGTAAGCTGGAGAGATTTGTTGCTGACTGGGCTTGCGAGAATGGAATTAAGCCTAAAGAGAATCCTAATAAGAATGGCCACAAGGTTGCTGTAATTGGATCTGGCCCTGCTGGTCTTACTTGTGCAGGAGACTTAGCCAAGGCTGGATTTGATGTAACAATATTCGAAGCATTACACGAGGCTGGTGGAGTATTAGTATATGGTATTCCAGAATTCCGTCTTCCTAAAGAATGGGTTGTTGCTAAGGAAGTTGAGAATGTTAAGAACCTTGGTGTTAAGATTGAGACTAATGTTATTGTTGGTAAGTCAATTACTATTGATGAGCTTATTGAAGAAGAGAATTTCGAGGCTGTATTTATCGGTTCAGGTGCAGGTCTTCCAAGATTCATGGGAATCCCTGGCGAGCAGGCAATGGGCGTATTCTCTGCTAATGAGTTCTTGACACGTAACAATCTTATGAAGGCATTCAAGGATTATGATACACCAATTTGGCGTGGTAAGAAGGTAGTAGTTGTTGGTGGTGGAAATGTTGCTATGGATGCCGCTAGAACAGCTCTTAGACTCGGCGCAGAAGTGCACGTAGTATATCGTCGTTCAGAGAAGGAGCTTCCTGCAAGAGTAGAAGAAGTACATCATGCTAAGGAAGAGGGAGTAATATTTGACTTATTACAGAATCCTACTGAGATATTAACTAATGAAGAAGGCTGGGTATCAGGAATTAAGATTATTAAGATGGAATTAGGCGAGCCTGATGAGTCAGGAAGACGTCGCCCTGTAGAAATTCCAGGTAGTGAATACGAGATTGAAGCAGATACTGTTATTATGTCACTTGGAACATCTCCTAATCCACTTATCTCAAGCACAACTAAGGGACTTGAGGTTAATAAGAGAGGATGCATTATTGCCACAGAGGATACTGGCGCAACATCTAAGGATGGAGTATATGCAGGTGGTGATGCTGTAACAGGTGCAGCTACAGTTATTCTGGCTATGGGAGCTGGTAAACAGGCTGCTAAGGGCATAATTGAACATTTTCAATAATTGCTTGTTTTTGGCATAATTACAATGTATTATTAAAATATACATTTGGGCAGAAAGTGGGGTAGATATATGAACAAGAAGGTCATTATTGCAGTGTCCTTGATTGCTGTTATGGGATTAGCCTTAGTAGGCTGTGGTGGTGATAGTGAGCCAGATCTTAGCAAGGTTGATGCTAAGACAAAGGTTGACATTCATTCTTCTATACAGCATGAGGTTGATTCGCCAGATTGGGTGAAAAATCTTCCTGCTGCAGCTAATGCAAATCAGCTATTTGTTGTTGCGGCAATGGGAATGGATAAGACTACTGCTTATGTGTCTATGCATAAGAAGGATGATAGTGGTAATTGGAAGCAGATTCTATCTTCCCCTGCTTTTGTTGGTAAGAATGGACTATGTACTGATGCAGCCCATGTTGAAGGATGTAATCAGACACCAATTGGAACGTATCATTTTAATAAAGCATTTGGAATAGCTGATGATATAGGATGTGCAATAGAATATACCAAGGTTAATGATGATACATATTGGTCAGGTGATGTTAATAACCAATATAATCAGATGGTAGATATCAAGCAAGTTCCTAATCTTAATAAGGATGATAGTGAACATATAATTGATTACGAATATCAATATCAGTATTGCTTGAATATAAGCTTTAATGAAGAAGGAACACCAAAAAGAGGCTCTGCAATATTCTTGCATTGTCTTGGACCGCAAAAGCCATTTACTGGCGGATGTGTAGCTGTTCCAGAGAATATTATGCAATTAATAATGAAGAACGTTGATAAGGATTGTGTAGTAGTAATAGATACAATGGAGAGCCTTAAGGCAGAGTTCTAGTATTTTATATTGTGGGTTTATGGGTTTGAGTTATGAAAAAGCGTGTATTAGTAATAGCAATATGTGCTCTAATGTGTATAATGCTTGTTGGATGTGATGGCGTTAGAGAGAATGATCCTGAGAAGCAGCAAGCTGAGGTATATCTTCATTCATCAATACAAGACGAGGTGGATTCTCCTGATTGGGTTACGAAGCTGCCTGACATAGAAGATAAGAATCAGCTATTAATTGTTGCTGGAATGGGGATGGATAAATCTACTGCTTATGTGTCATTGCATAATAAGGACAAGGAAGGTAACTGGAAGCAGATACTTTCAACACCAGGTGTAATTGGTAAGAATGGAATGGTTCCAGACGAAGAGCATAAAGAAGGTAGTGATAAGACTCCTATTGGAAGATATCGCATTAAGAGAAACTGTGGTATTGCGCCAAGTCCTGGTTGCAAAATGCCATATACATCAGTAATAGATGCTATGTATTGGACTGGTGAGACAGATGGTGAAATACCATTTAATGCTTTGGTTAATATAAAGCAGTATAATGACCTAGATGAACAGACTAGTGAGCATTTATATGAATTAGAGTATGAAGATCAATTCTGTATTGGAATTGACTTTAATCCTGAAGAAGAAATTGGTAAAGGTTCGCAGATATTCATTAAGTGTTTGAGCTCTGACAGACCATATACTAATGGAAGCGTAGAGATTCCTGAAGATATTATGAAGCTTCTAATTAAGAATATCCTTCAGGATTGCGTAATCATAATAGACACCATGGATAATCTTGGAGCGCAGTTCTAGAGTGTCTATGAATTATGCAGTATGCAATATATAATACAAGTGTCAGTGTATATAATACTTTTTCAGCAAGTGATTCTTCGCTGTGAATATGTAAGTAATTGATGTGTCGTTTCTGAAACATTCTGACGGTAACCGGTGTTCAATTCGGCTCAGCCGATGAACACCTATTTTCACCATCGTGGTGAAAATTTACCTCATGTAATCAATTACTAACATATTCAGACGCTTGAATCAATCTTTCTGAAAAAAATTATATACACTGGCACTAATTTTATTTTATATATTCCTAATACAGTCTAATAATTTTAGATTGTCTTCATGCTCCATGAAGCAGAAGCGGAAGTATTCATTGCTTAAGAAGGGGAAGGTGGAGCAGTCGCGAATCAGCATCCTTTCATTAATCGCTCCTTCGAATATATCCTTACTGGTGATATTCGGCTTGTTAATCTTAACAAGCATGAAGTTGGCATAAGGCTTATATGGTTTGAAACCATCTGTTGCTAGGAATGCGTTATACATAAAGTCTCTTTCCTTGTTAATTAAGTCCGAGGTATCCTTGATGTATTTACTATCAGCGAACATGATTTCACCTGCTTTGGCTGCAATAGAGTTAATCATCCAGGGATTCTTGCTTTGGTTAATCTGTGACATTAAGTCGGTATTGCCTATTATTGCATAACCAAGACGCAGTCCTGGACATGCAAAGAATTTCGATGTGCTTCGAAGAATAATAACATTATTGTAGTATTCTGATAGAGATACTGCAGAATAGGCCTCAATTGAAGTTACGAATTCTATGTAGGTTTCATCAATGAGAACGTATATATGATTCTCCTTACAAGCATCTAATATTTTTCTGATTGTTACAAGGTCCACACAGGAAGATGTTGGGTTATTAGGGTTGCACATTATTAGCATATCAATGCTTCTGTCGAGCTTGTCAATTAGACAATCAGCCTCCAGCTTGAAGTCCTCATCCTCGTGAAGAGGGAAATAATATGCATTTCCACCCATTAAGGTGACCTTTCTCTCATATTCTGAATATGTTGGACCAATTATCATGGCTTTCTTAGGGTTAATTATCTCAATAAATAATGATATAAGTTCAGAAGTTCCATTACCTACTAAGATATTCTCTGTATTCGTGCCAAGATAGTCAGCTATAGAGTTTTTAAGACTGGTATAATTCCTGTCAGGGTATGTTGTGATTATGTCCATGTGATTAGACAGTTCTGATTTTAGCCTTGGTGAAATGCCTAATGGATTAACGTTAGCTGCGAAGTTAATGATTTCTTCATTTTTTATCTTATATTTTTCTTTGATTTTTTCTATATCGCTTCCATGAAAATAATAATCGTTCTTCAACTCATTTTACCTCTCTTTTTCAATATAATGTGCATTAACTTGCAAAGAGTCACAATATATGGATAAGTTTATTGTAAAAACTATGCAAATAGTTTATAATTCATTATATGTGAAAATGTCAAAAAATCAAGTATAGATAATACATAGATATAAAGGTGGGAGCAAGTTTTGCGTAAGAAGATATATCGATTGTCTGAAGGACAGTTCGATTCTCGACAAATTAATATTGCAAGCTCTGTGGATAAAATAGATATTACTTTAGATGTGGGAGCGAAGCTAGAAGGCTCATTTGATATATTCGGAGAAGATGACCAATCCATTAGAGGAGTTATATATTCTACTAACCCATACATTATTACTAGAGATTATCAGTTTGATGGAGTTCGCAGTACAATTAAATATTCCCTTAAGCATAGCAACTTTAAGAAAAATGATATATTAGAAGGTTGCTTTATTGTTGTGGGCAATGGTTCTACTCTTGAGATTCCTATTAAGATTACATTTGTGCGTAAGACTATTAAGTCTTCAATTGGAGAGATTAATTCCCTAGATGATTTTGGAAGGCTCTGCCAGGAGAACTTCATCGAAGCTAATAACATTTTCCATACTGATGCATTTATAGATATTATAGATGATGAAGATGTGGAGAAGAGACTTCTGTATCTTGGATATAGGCGAAGTGTGCCAAGCCTTAATAATCTAGAAGAATTCCTTGTTGCCTGCAAGCTAAAGGACAGAATAGATATTACCTTAGACAAGGAATCAGCTGAATACAATGACATTTGCGAGAACCAGAAGGAAGAGATTGTAATTACCAAGTCGACATGGGGCAATGTTGAGATTGATGTATCAATTGATGCTGATTTTGTTACTATTGAGAAGGAGCATATAGATTCTGATTATTTCTTGGGCTCTAAGCTGCATTTTGATTATTATATTCACAAGAATCGTATGCATAAGGGTACTAATCTTGCCAAGATTTCTTTTGATACAATCAATCAGCATAAGGAGTTCTTGATTACTGCAAGATTAGAGGGTGAGGACACCTATGTTGATTTTTCTTACCAGGATAAGAAGAGACGTAAGGTTGAATTCCTTTATAATTATGAGGAATACAGACTTCGTCATATAACTACTGGACAGTGGGCTGAGAAAAGTATACAGCTAATAGATACATTTATTACAGACATCAGATATGCTATGGAAGAGGGGATAGAGCCTTCCTATGACAAATGTGGAGCTGATGTGGAGTTCTATGAGCTTATGAAGGCTCATGCATATATTGCAAATGGACAGAAGCAGGAAGCTTTATGGATTATCCAGAAGATTAAGAGGGATATTAGCGATAAGAAGAGTGTTAAGTGGGCATATCTACTGTATCTATGCACTTTAATAGAGCCGGAGCCAAGTTATGTAGACAGACTTACTAATGAGATTGAGGTGATTTTTAGAAGTCACCCAGATGATGTTCGTGTGTTCTGGTTCCTACTGTTCTTGCGGAACGAATATAGCAATAATAATTCAAGGAAGCTTAAGGACATAACACAGTGGTTAAATAACGGATATGATACACCATATCTGTATGTTGAAGCCTATGCTATATATAGACAGGACCCGTATCTAATTAAAGATATTTCTCCGTGTGTTATCAAGATTCTTAATTGGATAAGAAGACATAACGCCTTTACAGAGGATATTAGTGATCAATTCATGGCATTGCTTAATGTATGTAGTACTTATGATGAGAGATTATATAAGATAGCATGTGCTGCTTATGAGGCTAATCCAACCAATAGTGCATTAGAGATTATTGTTGGATATCTGATGCGTACTAATTCTTATGGAGAAAAGTTCCTAAGATGGTATGAGCTATGTCTCTATAAGGAGATGAGGATTACAGGGGTATATGAAGCATATCTTATGTGCCTAGAAGGTGAGCATCTTGTTAATCTGCCACAGGTACTTTTAATGTATTTCAAATACCAAAGCAATATGTCATACGATAAGAAGGCTATTGTATATAGTAATGTTGTATTGCATAAGGATGACTTCTCTAGCTTGTATCAGCAATACTTGCGCACAATTGAATTATTTGCAATAGAACAAATGCAATATGGACGAATTGACGATTCCCTTGCCATAATTTATCAGGATGTATTAGATAATGGAATTATTAATGAGGATGTGGCAGCGGGTATTGCGCCGCTATTGCATACAGCAAGAATCTCTGTTGCAAGAGATGATATTACAAGAGTTTTAGTTGTTTCAGAGCAGTTAGAGAATCCGGTGATTGCACCTGTAAGGAATAATGTATGTTATGTTCCGATTTTTGCTAAGAATTTCTGTATATTCTTAGAAGATAAGAAGGGAGTATTACATTCTTCTGCAGGTGATTACATGTATGAGTTCCTGCTTAAGAGCGATGCTTTGGTAGATAATCTTAAGAAGCTATCACCTGAATCTATGCCTTATGTCATTCGATTCTTTGATGAGCTTAAGGATTCTTCTCTCCCTGCAATACTTAGGGGCAAGGATGATGAGACCCTTAAGATTGAGGATTTGCATTGTGTTGAGACATTTATTTCTTCTAAGGCTATATCATCAGACTATAAAGCTAAGCTTTATCCTTTGCTTATATATTTCTTACAAAAGCATGGAAGAGAGGATATGATAGAGCGGCACTTGTGCGAAGAGGTATCCTTTGACAGGATAGATGCAGAAGTCCTTTCATATATAATTGATTTATTTATATCAACTGAGAGCTACGACAGAGCATATTATATAGTAAGTACATATAATGGTTCCTATGTTGAGAAAAAGTACATTAATAAATTATGTAGTTATATGATTAAAGAAGATGTAGAGGAGACTACTTCATCCTTTTTCGTATCCCTATGTGCTAGCATAATAGGTTCTGAAGAATTAGACCCTGATGTATGTAATTTCCTATGTGAAGAATATGTTGGCCCTAATGATAAGATGATAATGCTATGGAAAGAAGGGGTAAAGCATAACATTGATACTCATAAGCTAGAAGACAGAATATTAGTTCAGATGTTCTATAGCGAGGATATTAGTGATGCTTATCATGACATATTTAAATCCTATGTATCATCTGATTATAACAAGATGTTAGTAGAGGCGGTCCTAACATATTTTGCTAACAAATACATTAATGAAGCCATTGATGATTTAGATGAGTTCGATGCTTCGTTCATATTCAGGCAATATAATCGTTCTGATAAGTTGAATGATGCTTGTAAGATTGCCCTTATGAAGCATTTGTGCTTCATGGATAATCTTAAGGAGAATGAACTTAATATACTTGACAGTCTTGTTAGAGAGTATGTTGTTAAGAATGTATATTTCTCATTTTTCAAGAATATGGACAGGCAGTTGATTATTAAATATCATCTCTATGATAAGCAGTTTGCTGAGTATCATGGAAATGCTAATGAGAGAATCAATATTATATACAAGAAGAACGAGGATGATATTCAGTTTGAAGAGATGCTTGAGATGTATCCAGGAATATATGTAAAGCAATTCGTATTATTCTTCGGCGATAATATCTACTACGAGGTACATAGGCTTGATGAAGAGGATGTACTTAAGAAGGATGTACTTGTATATAATGACATTATTAATGATGGCAATAGCAGATATGACAGAATCAATAAGATGCAATCAGACCTTCTCTATAATGAGGAGAAGGATTTGCTCGAGGAGATGAAGGAGTATCAGGGACTAGATTATGTGACTAAGCAATTATTTGCCAGAGTATAGATATGTAAGTGATGTAGAGGTGACAAATTGCAGGATAATTCTAAAGGTGTATATTTCGGAATTGAATTACGCGAAAGCTACACATGTGTAAGTTATTATCAAATAAATATGGATTCACCAGAAACTATTAGTACTGTAATGGGTGCTAATCATTGTCAAATTCCTACATTTCTAGCTAAGAGAAGAGCTGTAGGACAGTGGTTTTTTGGAGAAGAGGCTAAGACTCAGGTTAAGCTTGGCAATGCCTTGGCCATAGAAGATATACTCCCTAAGGCGTATGCGAATGAAGATATTCTTATAGAGAATGAGAGATTGAAGGCTAGGGATTTACTTCTCATATATATTAAGAAGCTTCTTAATATGCCTGGTTATTTTTATGCTAACCGAAGGCTTCTTAAGCTGGTTATTGCTGTTGAGAGTCTGGATGTTCAGGTGGTTGAGACATTTGCTTATATTGTAAGTGAGCTTGGTGTTACCAGAGATAAGCTCATGGTTATTGATTTTAAGGAATCATTTTATTATTACACATTGAATCAGAGACCAGAGTGCTTCCTTCATGATGTAGTATTGTTCGATTATACAGGAAGTGAGCTTAAGCATTATTATTTGTCAAGGAATCTTAGAACAACTCCTCAGATAGTATATCTTCAGGATGGAGTGCATGGTAGATTAGGAGACAATCCAGACCTTGAATTTGAAGAGATTATTGAGAGAGTTTTTGCAGGTAAGATAATATCTGCTGTGTATCTATTAGGAGATGGATTTGATGGTGATTGGCTTAAGGTATCACTTCAGAAACTATGCCATAATCGCAAGGTATTTGCTGGCAAGGATATGTATTCTCGTGGAGCTTGTTATGCAGGTGCTGTTAAGGATGGGGCTAAGGACTGGCCATTCGTATATATAGGAGACAATGAGCTTAAGATGAATCTGTCTCTTAAGGTGGTAGATAAGAGAATAATGGAGTATCTAACACTTCTTAATGCAGGAGATAGCTGGTATGAGGCTCATGGAGAATGTGAAGTTATTCTAGACGGTTCTGGTGAGATAGAAATCTGGATTCAGAAGCCTGACAGCAGAGATGCCAAGGTGGAGATTCTAGAGCTTACCGACCTGCCTAAGAGAGATAACAGAACTACAAGACTTCGAATTAGTGCGAAGCCTACATCTGATATTGAAGCTGTTGTTACTATATCAGACCTTGGCTTTGGAGAGATTGTTCCTAGTTCTAATAAGACATGGGAGCATAGAATATCACTAGTATAACAATATGTCTGATTAGAAATATCAACTAAGCGATTTTCTTTATGAGCGTGTTGATATTTTAATCAGACATAGATAGTATCTTAGATATATAGTATAAGGAGACTATAATGGGAGAATTAATTCTATGTAAGAAGCCAATTGCGGCTGTTCCATATTATATAGAAGATGTATCACTTAATATATATTCTTTGGAAGAATTGTGTTATTATGTTGCACATAACGCATATCTGATTAATACAGAGTTCGCTTGTTATGAGCTGTGTGGCTGGATTGGAAGAGAAATCGGTAAGGATGAAGAGAAAGCCTTAACTACCATTCTTGATGAAGAGAAGCCACTTCATGTATTTATTGAGACCCTTCTTAATATGTGCGACTATCTTCCTGGTGATGAGATAAGAAATGTTGTTGAGATAATTAGCTCATTTGAGAATAAATCGCCAATAGAATGCAGTAAAATCAGGGCTGACAGGTTGCTTGATAAGGGCAATATTGTTGATGCAATATATGAATATGAGAATATATTAGACAGGGCCGATAAGAAGGAAATATCTAAGGAATTTCTTGGAGATATATGGCATAATCTTGCAGTTTGCTATTCAAGATTATTCTTTTTCAATGAGGCAAGTGTATGCTTTGAATATGCATATCAGCTTAATCGTAAGAAGATATCCTTAGAAGCCATGCTTTGTACTTATAGATGTATGAGAGATGAAGATGGGTTCAATATGCAGGTTGCAAAATATTTTGTACCAGAGGATTTAGCGGCTAAGATTAAGAAAATTGTTACAGATACAAGTACAAGTGCTGATGTTAAGAATTTTTCTACCCGTCTTGATAAGATGAGGGATGATTTCTATGAAGAAAAGTCATATAAGAATCAGCTTGGAGCAATAATTAATAGATGGAAACAGGAATATAATCAGTTGTGTAATATATAGTGGGATAGTATATGAGATTTTTTGGCAGGAAGAAGAAAAAAGAACAAGAGCTTGATGAAGCCTTTGCCAAGGTTACCAAGGAGATACAGGATATAGATGCGTGGGATGACCCTAAGAAGCTTGAGCACTATATCCTTGATTCTTGTGAGCAAATTATTGCAACGACAAAAGAGATTAAAGCAGAGAAGAAGGAATATAAGCTTGTAACGAAGTACCTTGATGATATTCAAATAATCGATAATTTGCCTGAAGAGCGATATAACGAAGTAAGAAATGCTGCAGCTAATATATTAGAGTCAGACAGGGCTAAGACTGCTTATCTTGAGAGCTCGAAGAAAATTACTGATGAGCAATTTGTTCTTATGGAACAAGAGCAGGAGGATATGCCTGGTATTATTAGTAGAATGCAGGAGAATGAAAGGTATCAGGCGAAGATTAAGAAGGAAATGAATGACTTAGAAGGTCAGAAGAGCTTAGTTGAGATGGAGATTAATGAAAGCAATCGCTCTAAGATGTTGCAGTAGCATTTGCTTCCTTCTTAGTATTGTCTTTTATTATTGAGAAGTTTACCAAGACAGATGTGGGATTATACAGGATGATTCTCTTTGCTGTAACAGCTATTGCAGTTGGGGTTCTTTTTGTGTTTATGTCTAATTTGTCAAGAGATATGCGAAAAGACAAAAAGAAGCTGAATAATACCATATCCCTTCTTAATGTTGTTAGAATGAAGTATGTCAACGTTACTAAGGCGGTTGATTATGTTGCTGACAAATACGATGTAGAAAGCTCCTATAAGCTACTCTATGTATGGGAACAATACTTAGAGGCTGTTAAGGAAAAGGAGAAATTTGAAAAGAACAACGAAGACTTAGAGTATTTTACAGGTCGATTAATCAGGCTTCTAAAGCAGGCAGGGCTATATGATTGTAAGATATGGTTAACACAGACAAGTGCCCTTGTTAATAAGGATGAGCGAATTGAGATTAGGCATAATCTTGTGGAGAGGCGTTCTAAAGTAAGGGACAGAATGGAAGAGAATACTAAGGCTGTTAAGAGTGAGAGAGACGAGATAGACAGACTTATGAGAGAGCATCATTATTATGTTCCTGAGATTCTAGAGATTATTGATTCTGTTGATAAGATTTGCGGTCTTAATAAATACAAAAATGTAAGTTAGGTAAGAATAATGGAAATAATTGGACTTAAAAAGGGACAGGTATTAGCAAAAAAGAATGACCCTGTAAAGGAATGGTATATTATCCAGGAAGGCGAAGTAATACAGAAGAACGATTTTGTTGAGACTAAGCTTGGCGTTAATTCTATTATTGGGATGCTAGAGCAGGATTTCTTTATCTGTGATTACATTGCCAAGACGGATTGCACATTTATCATGTTCACATGTCGAAGTGTGTCAGACCTTAAGCATTTCTTAGAGAAGGAAGCTAAGATGAGAACCCTGTTTCTTAAGACTGCCATAAGCCAGAGATTTCAACAATTCAAGGTCTATGACAGGCTATATAAGAACGCTAATAAGTTCTCTGTATATGTGGACAAGGTGTATCAGGAATATCAGTCTCTTGTAATTAAGAATAGATTCGAATATTCCAGCGGACCGGATTTGTCTTCGTTCCAACCACTTAATGTTACACATACTCTTAGTGATTGGGAGCTTGATAGCTTAGATAGTATTGTTAATAATCATGCAAATGAGTATATGAAGCTATATACGTCTGATGATAAGCTTTCACTAGGAGCAATAATGGAGGCGTCCTTGCAGATGCATCGTGTGGCCCGGGGAATATCTCAGATGATAGAGTTCTATGGCTATAACAGAGATCATCTTATAAGTGACAGGAACAGGGATATATTTCATGGCTACATTGCGCTTATGGCTTTCTATAAGCGCTCTAATCTTGATACGGAGGAACTTGAGCAAACCATAGAAGGCCTTCTTGGGTTTGCAACTAATCTTGGCATATATGATTCAAAGTTAATAGATAGATGTAAAGAAGAATATAGTGATGCTAAGCAATTTGTTCCAGAAGAAGAGAGTGTGGAGGAGGATGGTCCTAGCTCAGACTTAGAATTCATTCTTGATTACGCAGGCTTTCTTAGTGATTCTAAGAAGGAGTATATTAAGAGATTTTCTGATTATTCTAAGTGCTATACTAAGATTCAGCGAGACAAGGAAGCTAACAATCTTAGGAAACAGATTAATAATGATTTCTATGATATATATAAGAAATGCTTCTTGCGAGCCGTAAATGACAGAAATCTGCCTGCAACAGTTGAGATGTTTCTTAACTTTGGATATGTGGATGGTGCTTTCTTAGAAGAAGATAAGATTAATGGATTATTTAGTATAACTAATCATATGGAGCTTGTTAGTTCCGACCATGTATTTACAATATTCAACTGGCTTAAGGCCATATATCGTGGTGACAGAGAACCGTCTAAGAATGAATTTGACTTTGATTTTGAGCATTACTTAATTGAGGAGTATAAACAAGGAAATATCAAGAAGGAAGAGATAGACAGGATTAAGAACAAACCAGAAGAAAGAGTTTCCTTCGAGATAGACAACATGTTCAAGACGGTTAACAGGTTGACTTATGGCAATATTAGTAGCTTTAATGCTATTATGAATGATAATGACCTCTTTAATGACCCTACGAATATGCTTGTAAGCAGGAATAAGATATACGAGGCTGTTAACGGAATAAGAAGTATTGATTTCTCGGCATATTATAGACCAGTTTTCTATAATAATCTTCCTGATGCTATTAAGAATGAAGCATTAATGAGTGAGATTCTTCCAGACTTTATTCTTATGCCTAATTGTGGTTCTAAGGGAATGATGTGGCAGGAGACGGCAAGTGTTAAGAATGATACTCCGGCCAGATTTATGCTGCCGATATTCGCAACCTGTGATATAGCAGATGAGATTACAATTCTTACTGCCAGATACAGATGGGAGCTGTGTCGTAAGATTCAGGGACCAAGATGGAATGATATAAGAGAGCATTCTCTTACAAGTGATTATTATGATTATCTTCAGTTCTATAAGAAGAATCATGAATTGTCACAGGATGCTAAGGACCAGATTAAGAGTTCACTTGTAAGGTCTAAGAATAGCTTTAGAGAAGTATTTGCCAAGGACTATTATAACTGGATAAAATACGAGTCAAAGGGTGGATTCAGACTTAACAAATTCGTCAGAGAAATTGTATTTACATATTGTCCATTTTCGAAGGATATTAGAAGTAAGCTAGAAGACAGTCCAATGTTTACTAAAGCAATTCATCGCTTCAATGTTAATAATGCCAAGAGCTATAAGAGGCTGAAGGCGTTATATGACAGTATGACTAAGAGCGGAGTAGAGATAACGCCATTGCTAAAAGAGAATATCGATTATTATGAATTATAATAAATGTAATGTAAGGAAGGAAATTAAAATGAGTAAGATTAGAACAAGATTTGCACCAAGTCCAACAGGAAGAATGCATGTTGGTAATCTAAGGACAGCGCTTTATGCTTACCTTATTGCTAAGCATGAGGGAGGGGATTTCGTACTTCGTATTGAAGATACAGATCAGGAGCGTTATGTTGAAGGTGCAGTAGATATTATTTACAGAACCCTTCAGGCAACTGGATTAATTCATGATGAAGGGCCAGATAAGGATGGTGGTGTTGGCCCTTATGTTCAGTCTAAGAGACAGGAGCAGGGTATCTATCTTGAATATGCTAAGAAGCTGATTGAGAAGGGTGAGGCATATTATTGCTTCTGTACGCCTGAGAGATTAGAGTCAATTAAACAGAACCTAGATGGCAAGGAAATATCTATATACGATAAGCATTGTCTTAGTTTGTCTCCTGAAGAGGTGCAGGCTAATCTTGATGCAGGTATGCCATATGTAATCAGACAGAATAATCCAAGGACTGGTACTACTACATTTGATGATGAGATATATGGAGAGATTACTGTAGATAATGCAGAGCTTGATGATATGATTCTTATTAAGTCAGATGGATATCCAACATATAATTTTGCTAATGTTGTAGATGATCATTTAATGGGAATAACACATGTGGTTCGTGGTAATGAATACTTATCATCATCTCCAAAATACAATAGATTATACGAAGCATTCGGCTGGGATGTCCCCATATATGTACACTGCCCACTTATTACTAATGAGAATCATGAGAAGCTGTCTAAGAGAAGTGGTCATTCTTCTTATGAAGACCTTGTTGAGCAGGGATTTCTTACAGAAGCAATAGTTAACTTTGTGGCACTTCTTGGCTGGAGTCCAGAGGATAATCAGGAGATTTTCTCTTTAGAAGAGCTTGTAAAGGTGTTCGACTATCATCATATGTCCAAGTCGCCTGCTGTATTCGACATAGTGAAACTTCGCTGGATGAATGGTGAGTATATCAAGGCAATGGACTTTGATGAGTTCTTCTATAAGATAGCAGAGCCAATTATTGACAAGGTAATAACCAGACCAATTGATAAAGTCAAGGTTGCTAATATGGTTAAGACCAGAATAGAGGTGTTCCCAGATATCGAAGGACACATTGACTTCTTCGAAAGCGTTCCTGATTATGATATAGAGATGTATCGTCATAAGAAGATGAAGACCACACCTGAAAGCTCATTATCTGCACTTAAGGAGCTAGTTCCTGTATTAGAAGCACATGATGACTATACTAATGACTCTTTATATCAATTGCTTGTTGCATTTGCTAAGGAACATGAAGTAAAGAATGGATATGTTCTTTGGCCAATTAGAACTGCATTATCTGGTAAGCAAATGACACCTGGTGGCGCCACAGAACTATTAGAATTACTAGGCAAAGAAGAGTCCCTTCGACGTATAAATACAGCTATTAAGAAATTAGAGGAAGAACTATAATAACACTTCATATATTCTTAGCGAAGCATTACCGATTAAGACGCAGTATAGGATATGCAGCGCTTTCTATTACTATCTATTGCACTATATATTATCTTATGTTATATTAACATCACTTATGGATGGGGTTAAGATGTCAAGTGAAGGAGTTCTATGCTTGACGATAATCAATTAGAAGCAGTACGTCACTTTACTGGTCCTTGCCTTACTTTAGCAGGTCCAGGAAGTGGCAAGACTACAGTTCTAGTCAATAGGATTAAGCATCTTATTGACGAATACCATGTTAACCCACAATCTATTCTTGTTATTACATTTACTAAGGATGCAGCTCTTGAAATGAAGAGCCGCTTCATTAGTCTATGTAATAATCCTAAGTCAGGTCTTGTCAATTTCGGCACATTTCATTCAGTGTTTTATTCAATTCTTAGAAGTGAGATGCGACTAGAGGCTGATTCTATCTTGCAGGGCAAGAATCTTATTAGTTTCCTTAAGGAAGTTGTGCTTTCTGTAAATATGGAATTTGATGATGGATTATTAGAGGGCTTATACAAAGAGATAAGCTATGTTAATAATACAACCATTTCTATTGATGAATATGAATCTGAAGGTTTCGATGTAGAGGAATTCAGAAAGTTATATAATGCATTTCAATCAATGAAGAAAGAATTAGGCAAGATAGATTTTGATGATATGCTAATGTTAACCTACAATTTGTTTAGAGAGAATCCCAAGGTGTTATCAAAGTGGCAGCAACGTTATTCCTTCTATCTGATTGATGAGATGCAGGATATGAATGATTTGCAGTTTGGCATTGTTAAGATGCTTGCTATTAGTAGGAATGTGTTTGCAGTAGGGGATGATGATCAGTCTATATATGGTTTTCGTGGTGCTAATCCTAATATTATGCTTGATTTCCCTAAGGAATATGATGACTGTAAGGTTATTAAGTTATGTACCAATTATCGGTCATGTGCTAGTATTGTTGAACAGTCCTCTAAGCTTATTAGCAGCAATGAGAAACGATTCAATAAGGTAATAGCAGCTAATAATACTCATAGTGGTAATATAAGCACCCACTATTTTAAGGATGCTGATACAGAATCAAAATGGATATGTGCTAAGCTTAAGATACTTCTTAGCATGGATGAATCATCGACTGTTGCCATATTATTTCGCAATAAGAATCAGAACATTTCAATTACCAACATGCTTTCTGAAAAGGGTGTACCATTTTTTGTTAAGGATAAAGTGTCTAATATATATAGTCATTTCATATTTAAGGATATTATTAGCTACATGAATATAGCATTAGGAGAAGGGAAGAGGTCTGATTTTCTAAGGATATATAATAAACCTAATAGATATATTAGAAGAGAATGTATTGATAGGGAAAATGTGTCATTTGATGATATGGTGCGATTCTACTCAGACAAACCATATATGCAAAATAGAATAAGGAATATGAAGTCTGATATTACAAGGATTAGAGGTCTTAGACCTAGCTCTGCAATTTTGTTTATACGTAAGAAGATTGGATACGATAATTATATTGCTGAGACAGCTAATAACAAGAAGCAGTATGATGATTATACAAGGGTGTTAGAGAATATAACAAGCCTTAGCAAAGGTTTTATTAATATTAAAGCATTTCTTGAGGAATGTAATATGAGATTAGAGTATGAAGAGGGAAAAACTGATGAGTCCCATGCTCGAGTTTTTCTATATACATTTCACGCATCTAAGGGATTAGAGTTCGACAATGTATTCATTCTTGATGTTAATGAAGGGGTAACGCCATCTAAGAAGGCTAAGAGTCAGGAAGCGTTAGAAGAGGAGAGACGGATGTTCTATGTTGCCTTGACTCGCGCTAAGACTAACCTTACATTGTGCTATATACAACGAAGGAATAACGAGAAGCTCTTCCCATCCAGATTTATAGAGGAAATGCAAATAAACTAAGGCTGATTATTTGCTTCCTCTAATAATTCATTAAATCTCTTATTGACGCGCTCATATTCTTCATCGGACTGGATGTTGTCAATGGCGTAGTTGTCGCCTTTTTCGAAGTATCTATAAATATATACAAGGGTATCATCTAATGGTTCACCATTCTCATCTACAGGCATAAGTACAATATAATCCTGGTCTTCAATGTCGAAGATTGTAAGGATTTCGCAGTCAAGATCCTCACCATCAAGCTCAATTGTTACCATTACATCATCGTCAAGCTCTTGATTTTCCTTATTTTCCATGGTTTTTCTCCTTGTTTTTCGACTTATTTCAGAAATATCTTGTAAGATTATAATTAAATATTCAATAAAAAGCAACAGTTATGGTATAATATGTCACGAGGTGTAGCTTCGCGACACCTCGTGACAGCATTCCGAGCGAAGCGAGGTGCGTCCATTTTAGGTCGCATTTTGGGTTTTGTTTCAAAGGCAGGAATAATTTATGAGATTAAGACAGGGTAATTTTTGCGAATTTGGTGCCAGAGTTCATGGTGATCAGATTACATTTACCTATATGACAACAACTAAAGAAAAGTCTTATATTAACATTTACGATATTAAGACACGTAAGCTTACTACACGTATTGATATAACTGATGAATACAAGATGGGATTGGTATGCTCTGTTAGTGTAGAAGGTCTTAATCCTGACTCAATATGCTATACAATCTATCGTGATGGCAAGGAGACTATGG
This sequence comes from uncultured Lachnospiraceae bacterium, assembly GCA_905234245.1. Lineage (GTDB taxonomy): Bacteria > Bacillota > Clostridia > Lachnospirales > Lachnospiraceae > RUG191. Next base: position 30,210 of record CAJOGN010000026.1, on the reverse strand, counting down.
ATGAATACGCTACGAGAGTAGTGGGTCGTGACAAGTGGAATGACAAGTCACGAAAAGAGAATGGCTATAAGGTTTATTCTGCCATAGCTGTAGATGATTATGAATTTAAGCATTCTAAGCCACATACTGCGCCTAAGGATATGATTATATATAAGCTTCATATGAGAGGCTTTACTATGAAGCATGGTCTTAATAGATGGGACAAGGGTAATTACAAGGGCTTTATTAAGCTGCTTGATGAGATTGTTGATTTAGGTGTTACCACAATTGAGTTTCAGCCTTTATACGAATTTGAAGAAATGGGGATTGTTGAATCTATCATTGTAAATGAGAACTTTACAACTGAGAACATTATAGAGGATTCAGGTAAAGTCAATTACTGGGGCTATGATAAGGGACATTATTTTGCTCCGAAGGCGTCTTATTTTGGCGGAGATAAAGCTGCCTACAATATGAAGATGATGATAGACGAGATTCATGCTCGTGGTCTGGAAATCATAATGGAGATTGCTTTCAATAAATTGGTAAGTGATGAGGTTATGATGAAATCCCTTATATTCTGGGCAAAGGAATATAATGTTGATGGATTGCATATCCTAGGGAACGATTTGCCTATTAAGAGGTTGGTAACAAGCCCATATCTTACTGATGTTAAATTGTTTTATCATGAATTTCCATACGAAGTATTAGATGGTGAGAGGATTAATAAGCATTTATTTATAAGTAATGATGAGTTCTTATATGCACTAAGACAATTACAGAATCATTTTGATGGATATGTATCGGAGCTTGCCAATAATTCCAAACGACAGAACGAGAGATTTGGATTTGTTAATTATGCTGCTAATAGTAATGGATTTACTTTGTATGATTCATTTGCCTATGGTGAGAAGCATAATGAAGCTAATGGCGAAGAGAATCGTGATGGTAATAACTATAATTGCAGCAACAATTATGGTATTGAAGGCAAGACTAATAACAAGTCGATTAATTCTATTAGACTTCATAATATGAAGACGGCAATTTGTGCTGTTATGCTAGGTCAGGCTATTCCGCTGATACTAGCAGGAGATGAGGTTGGCAATTCACAAGGTGGTAATAACAATGTATATTGCCAGGATAATGAGACAGGCTGGGTGGATTTCCCTAAGAACAAATTCGCAAGAGAGCTTAGAGAATTCACCAAGGCTATGATTCGATTTAGGAAGAATAATCCTATAATAAGGCTTGAAGAGCCAATGCATATGAATGACTATCATCATACAGGTATACCTGACTTATCATATCATGGAAGAGAGCCTTGGATGATGGGAATTGGTGATGAGAAGAAGGCACTTGGAGTCCTTTATGCTGGAGAGTATTCTCTTGATGATAATAAAGACGATATTCTTATCTGTTATAATTTCCATTACGATGAAGAGAAGTTCGCACTGCCTCGAATGAGTGGTAATAAGAAATGGTATTTGGCATGTAATACATATAGTGATTTCGGAGAGCTTCAGTATATTAAGTCACAGCATTATATTAAGGTGCCGGGTGGTTCTATTACTATTCTCGTTGGTAAGGAGACGAAGATAACTAACGATAGTGTAGAGATTATTGACAAGAAGAAGGAAAGGAAACATCATGATTCGACCAATAAGTCATTACAGAACAATAACTAGGCATCGCCATCTTGTTATGAAGGGATGCTTTGAAGTGGGCTTATACAGGCAGGGACTACTGCATGACCTGTCCAAATATAATCCCATAGAATTTATTCCTGGATGCTTATACTATAAAGGTACTGAAAGCCCTAATAATACGGAACGTAAGAAGAGAGGAGTCTCATACGCGTGGCTTCATCATAAGGGCAGGAATAAGCATCATTTTGAATACTGGATTGACTATACATTGAAGAAGGGACATCCTATTGAAGGTAACAAGATGCCTGTAAAATACGTGGTGGAAATGTATGTTGACAGAGTAATGGCAAGTAAGAATTACCAGAAGGACAAATATACTGACAGTAGTGCGTTAGAGTATTATGAAAAGGGCAAGAAAAGATATATGATGCACCCTGATACTGAGGCACTGCTTGTTATGCTTCTTACTTATCTTGCTGAGAATGGAGAAGAAGCTGCTAATGATTATATTAGAAAAGAGATTCTTCACACTGACAGGAAAGTTAAACTAGTTAAGAAGATTACTGCAGCGATTAAGGCTAACATAGACAAGAATCAGAAACGAGTTGCTGCTAACATTAACAGATACAAATTATAATAAATATAAATAATAGAAAGAGTAAGGAATTATAAAATGAGTGATGAAAAGAAAATACTATATTCTGGAATGCAGGCTACCAATTCTCTAACATTAGGTAACTACTTAGGAGCTCTTAAGAATTGGGTTAATCTTAATGAAGAATTCGATTGCTTCTTCGGAGTAATGGACCTTCATTCTCTGACAGTAAGACAAAATCCTACTGAATTTCGTCAGAATGCAAGAAAGCTATATGCATTATATGTTGCAGCTGGATTAGACCCTGAGGTTAATTGCGTATATTATCAGTCACATGTGCCTGCACATACACAGCTTGCGTGGATTCTAGATTGCTTTACTTATATGGGTGAGCTTAACAGAATGACACAGTTCAAGGATAAGTCTGCTAAGCATGCTGATAATATTAATGCAGGATTATTTACATATCCTGTGCTTATGGCTGCTGACATTTTGCTGTATCAGGCCAATGTTGTACCTGTAGGTAAGGATCAGATGCAACATCTTGAGATTACAAGAGATATTGCAGAGAGATTCAATAATATATATGGCGATATATTCACTATTCCAGAAGCTTATATTGGTAAGAGTGGTGCAAGAATAATGTCTCTTGCAGAGCCTACTAAGAAGATGTCTAAGTCTGATGAAAATGCTAATGCAACAATTATGCTCCTTGATGATAAGGACACAATTATTAGGAAGTTCAAAAGAGCTGTTACTGATTCTGATACAGAGGTTAGATATGATCCAGAAGCTAAGCCAGGAATTAGTAATCTAATGGATATATTAAGTGCTGTTACAGGCGAAACTCTTGATGATATTCAAGCTGAATTCGCTGGCAAGGGCTATGGTGACTTCAAGATTGCTGTGGGAGAGGCAGTTGCTAATGAATTAGCACCTCTTCAGGCTGAATATGAGCGCCTTCTCAAAGACAAGGCATACATAGAAGGATGTATTAAGCAAAATGATGAGAAAGCGGCATATTTTGCCAATAAGACACTTCGCAAGGTTATGAAGAAGGTTGGCTTAACAGAGATGATAAGATAATTATGAATGTGGCTCCTTAATAGGAGCCATTTTTTATTTGAGAATATTACTAATGTGTGTTAGTATAATCACATCTATATTTCAAATATTAACAATCTATTTATGTATTTTTAATTCCCTAAGTTGTAAATGTATAGTTGTATTACTACGGCGATTCTGAAAGGAATTACGTCTACTATTGTGAAGGTTGAGGCAGATGTCAGTGACGGTATGCCTTATTTTGAGATGGTGGGCTTCTTGTCTTCTGAGGTTAAGGAGGCTAAAGAGAGAGTCAGAACTGCAATGAAAAATTGCGGCTTCTTACTGCCACCTAAGAGGATTACTGTCAATATTGCGCCTGCATCAATTAAAAAGCAAGGCTGTGGATTTGATTTGCCTCTTGCCATTGCGATTCTTGAAGCAATGTCAGTAATTGAGAGAGAAGATAATGACAGTATCATGATGATAGGTGAATTAGGCCTATCTGGTCAGATTAATGGGGTAACAGGGGTGCTACCTATTCTTCTTGATGCATTAGAACATGGAATAAGTGAATGTATAGTACCCTACGATAATTATTCAGAGGCTAGTCTTGCCAAAGGAATTAAGATTATCCCAGTCAAACATTTGCTGGATGTAATTAATTATCTTAATGAAGGTGATGTACCTTATTATGAAGATGAGATAATAATATCTAATGATAAAACAGATAATACAAAGCATGATTTTGCCAATATTAATGGACAGAAGGTTCTAAGGCGTGCTTGTGAGATTGCAGTGTCAGGCATGCATAATTTCCTTATGATAGGCCCGCCAGGTGCTGGCAAGACAATGATTGCGAAATCAATTCCTACAATTCTTCCACCTATGACAAATGAAGAATGTATTGTAAGTTCTAAGATTGCAAGTGTAAGTGGACGATTTAAGGACAATCCTAGAATTATTAACGACAGACCATTTAGGAATCCCCATCATACTGTAAGTCCCCAGGGACTCATTGGTGGTGGCGCAATTCCTCATCCAGGGGAGATATCCTTAGCTCATAATGGTGTGTTATTTCTTGATGAACTTACAGAGTTTCCTAAGACTACTCTTGAGATGCTTCGTCAACCTATGGAGGATGGAGAGGTTAGTATATCAAGGGCATCTGGTAAATATACTTATCCTTCTAACTTTATGCTTGTGTGTGCAATGAATCCATGCTCTTGTGGATATTATCCTGATCTTAACAAATGTAGATGCGACCGCAACTCTATAAGGAGATATTACAACAAGCTGTCACAGCCTCTGCTTGACAGGATTGATATGTGTGCTGAAGCTGCCACAGTAAGCTATAAAGATATTGTTGCAACAGAAGATAATGAATCATCTGAGGTGATTAGAGACAGGGTAATTAAGGCGCATAACATCCAGAAGAAGCGATACATTAACGAGACATATAATTACAACAGTAACATTCCGTCAAGTGACATTGACAAGTACTGTGCTTTAGGAGAAGAAGAGAATCAGTTTATGGAGGATATATATGATAGATATGCTCTGACTGGAAGAACATATTATAAGCTTCTTAGAGTAGCAAGAACAATAGCTGATATGGCAGGTGATGAACGAATTAATGTGCTTCATCTAAAGGAGTCACTATTATATCGTGGGCTTGACAAGAAATATTTTGAGAATTGCTTATAGGAGGCTGAAGTTATGACAGAAAGTAATATAAAATACGAATTATGGTTAACAAGACTAGATATAGCTAATAACTATAAAAATAGAATTGTAGATTGCTTCGGTGATGCGAAGAAAGTATATGATGCAAGTAAGAGTGACTTACTCTCAAGCGGTGTAATAGATGATAAGATAGCTGATATCATTGTAAGCAGTAGAGATGATGAATTAATTGATAAGACATACCATGAGTGCCTATCATATAACCAGGGGCTTATAACAAGACCTATGGTTAATTATCCTGATAAGCTAAGAGTGATTAGGAATTCGCCTTACGGTTTGTTTTATATAGGACATTTTCCAGAAGATTTCCGTAAATGTGTATCAATAGTAGGTGCAAGAAGATGCTCTGAATATGGTAGATGGGCTGCTAAGGAAATTGCATATACGCTGTCCCAAAAAGGGTACACCATTATAAGTGGCATGGCGCTGGGGATTGACAATGCATCACATGAGGGGGCATTAAGAGCTAAGGGCAAGACAGTTGCAGTTCTAGGATGCGGCGTAGATATATGTTATCCAAGAGATAATATTAATACTTATGTTGACATTCAAAAGGAAGGTGCAATTATATCAGAACAGTACCCAGGGACAGTGCCTATGAATTTTAATTTTCCAACCCGTAACAGGATTATTTCTGCATTAAGTAATCAGGTTGTTGTAATTGAAGCAAGGCTTAGAAGCGGTTCCTTAATAACAGCTGATTTTGCACTAGAGCAGGGCAAGGATATATATGCCCTGCCTGGAAGAATTAATGATTCTCTCTCTGCAGGTTGCAACGCTTTAATAGAACAGGGGGCAGGCATTATTACAAGTATAGAAGGTTTTGTTAATAACCTTGAAGAGATAGAAATTAACACACTTCTAGTAGAAGATAATGACAATATTCAGAATTTATTTCTTGAAAAAGAAGATTTATTGGTGTATAGTATTCTCGATTTTTATCCTAAAGGGATAGAAGAAATAATTGAGAAAACTAATCTTGATATGATACTAGTTCTTAATTCAATTATGAACCTATGCAAACTGAATCTGGCTAAGGAGGTATTCGTTAACCAGTATATCAAGATTAAGTAAGTTATACTAGGAGGCAGTAATGGCTAAGAATCTTGTAATTGTTGAGTCACCAACTAAGGTTAATACAATTAAGAAATTTCTAGGTAAGAATTATGAAGTCGTTGCATCTAATGGTCATGTAAGGGATTTGCCTAAGAGTGCATTAGGTGTTGATGTTGATAATGATTTTGAGCCGAAATATATTACTATTAGGGGTAAGGGAGAATTACTAGCTAGTTTAAGGAAGGAAGTTAAAAAGTCAGATAAGATATATCTTGCAACTGACCCGGACCGCGAAGGAGAGGCAATTTCGTGGCATCTTATTAGCGCTCTTAATCTTGATGATAAGAATGTAAGTCGAATTAGTTTTAATGAGATCACTAAGAAGGCTGTTAAGGAGGCTATGAAGAATCCTCGTGATATTGATATGGATCTTGTTGATGCTCAGCAGGCAAGACGTGTGCTTGACAGAGTAGTTGGTTATGAGATATCACCTGTGCTTTGGGAAAAGGTTAAGAGAGGGCTTAGTGCTGGTAGGGTACAATCTGCAGCTCTTAATATTATCTGCAATAGAGAAAAAGAGATATCAGAGTTTATTCCACAGGAATACTATACATTAGATGTTAAGCTTAAGAATAAGAAGAATAACATTGAGGCGTCATTTTATGGTAACAAGGATAAGAAGCTTGATATAAATAGTAAGAAAGAGCTTGATGTAATATTCAATGAATTAGATGGTGCAAGCTATAAGGTTGAAAGTGTTAATAACTCTAAGAGAGAGAAGAAGACACCACTTCCATTTACAACATCTACTATGCAACAGGAGGCTTCTAAGCAGCTTAACTTCTCTATATCTAAGACAATGAATATAGCACAACAGTTGTACGAAGGAATCAACATTTCCAAGGTGGGAACAGTTGGTCTTATTACATATCTTAGAACTGATTCGATTAGAATATCAGATGAGGCTAAGGCTTCTTGTAAGGATTATATTGCCAGCGAATATGGCAAGGAATATGTAGGGGACTATAAGGGTGTTGATAAGAAGAAGGGCAAGATACAGGATGCTCATGAAGCAATCAGACCTTCAGATGTTACGCTTACACCTTCTATGGTTAAGAGTTCTCTAAGCCCTGCACAGTTCAAATTATATCAATTAATATGGAAGAGATTCGTTGCAAGTCAGATGACTAATGCAATGTATGATGTAATTAAAGTTAGAATTCAGGCTATGGATTATATCTTCCAGACATCAGCATCTAAGGTTGCCTTTGATGGTTTCCTTTCTGTATATAAGGATGATGATGACAAGGAAGAGAAGAAGCAGAAGCTTGAAAGCCTTAAAGTAGGTGATGAGCTTGACTTAGTAAGTCTTGACGAGACACAACATTTTACACAGCCACCTGCACATTATACAGAGGCTTCAATTGTAAGAACTCTTGAGGAATTAGGAATAGGCCGTCCTAGTACTTATTCTCCAATTATTACAACTCTTCTTAAGAGAAGATATATTGGTAAGGAAGGTCGTAATATATTCGTAACGGAGATGGGAGAAATCGTCAATGATTTGATGACTAAGGCGTTCCCTGATATTGTTGATGAGAAATTCACAGCAAGACTAGAGGAAGAGCTTGATGGAGTTGAAGAAGGCGACATCTCTTGGAAGGATATTATAAGAGATATCTATCCGAAGGTTGAGAAGGAAGTTAAGAGCGCACAGGAGACATTAGAAAAGGTTACAATACTTGATGAAGAGACTGATGTTGTCTGTGAAGAGTGTGGCCGTAACATGGTAATTAAGTATGGAAAGTTCGGCAAGTTCTTAGCCTGCCCTGGTTTCCCAGATTGTCGTAATACTAAGCCATTCTTAGAAAAGATAGGGGTCCCTTGTCCAAAATGTGGTAAGGATGTTATTATCTGCAAGACTAAGAAGGGAAGAACTTATTACGGATGCGAAGGATATCCTGACTGTGACTTTATGAATTGGAACAGACCAGTTGAGAAGAAATGTCCTAAGTGTAAGGATTATATGGTTATTAAGGGCAAGAAGCTTGTGTGCCAGAATAAGGAGTGCGGCTTCGTATGCGACAAAGAGGATAAAACTCAGGGAGAATAAGATTAGGAATAATGAGTGTACAATTATTAGATAAGACAAGAAAGATTGGTAATCTTCTTCACAATAATAATTCTACTAAGGTAGTATTCAATGATATATGTAAGGTGCTTCGTGAGATTCTTGAATCAGGTGTTATTGTAATTAGCAAGAAGGGCAAGGTTCTAGGGATTAGTCACAGCAGAAGGGATAATGATTTGTCTGTTGTATCTGATCTTGTAGTAGATAACGTGGGAGAATTTGTTGACCCATTACTTAATGAGAGACTCCTTAGTATTCTCTCCACACAGGAAAATGTTAATCTTGCAACACTTGGATTTGAGGAGAAGATAGTAGAGAAGTATTCTGCTATTATTTCACCAATATATATTGCAGGTGAGAGACTTGGCACTTTATTCGTGTATAGATTTGACAAACCTTATGATATTGATGATATAATATTAAGTGAATACGGAACAACTGTCGTTGGCTTAGAGATGATGCGTGCTGTTAATGATGAGCACGATGAGGAATTAAGGAATAGACAGATTGTTGAATCGGCTATTAATACGCTGTCTTATTCAGAGCTTGATGCAATATGTCATATATTTGACGAATTAGATGGAACAGAAGGACTTCTTGTTGCATCTAAGATTGCTGACAGAGTAGGGATTACGCGTTCAGTAATTGTTAACGCCCTTCGTAAGTTCGAGAGTGCTGGTGTTATCGAGACGAAGTCCTCTGGAATGAAGGGTACATATATTCGTGTAATTAATGATTTAGTTTTTGAAGAACTTGCCGATATAAATAATAAGTAAATTACATATTGTTATTTTTCATGGATGGAATTGTTAAAAAAGGACTTTATATTAAGTCCTTTTTGTGTTTTTTAAGCATTTTTTGAAATTCTTATATATTTATTTAATCCCCTAAAATGAATATATATTGTGCTTTTTGGAAAATGTAAACACAATATATGCAAAATAGCTCTTGTAATTTGCAAAATATTCTATATAATATTGTAAAGGAGAGTGGATAATATTATCCTAATTGGAGGCGCTTATGTTTAGTTCGAATGCTTTTGATTATGTTAATATCCTTGACAAAGCTGCTGATGCTAGCTGGATGCGAGAGAAAACCATTGCGCATAATATTGCAAATGTGGATACTCCCGGCTACAAGAGAAAAGACATTGAGTTCGACACAACATTAAAGCAGGCAATTGAGAAGACGAAAGCTAATAACCTACATGGTGCAGTGACTAATCTTGATGTTGCAAGCTTACAGCCGAAGGTATTTACTGATTACGCAGGATACTCTTATCGTTTAGACGGCAATAATGTTGATGTTGACACAGAGAACGTTGAACTCGCTTCAGAGCAGATTAAGTATCAGGCTTTGACCGAGTCTATAAGTTCGGAATTTGCTCGATTTAAGGCAGTAGCTAAGTAGTTAGTTCGGAGGTATTAATATGGCTTTATTTCAATCATTTGATATAGCAGCGTCAGGTATGACAGCTCAGCGATTTCGTATGGATACAATTGCTGAGAATATTGCCAATATCAATACAACAAGAACAGAGGATGGTACTCCATATCGTCGTAAGATAGTATCCTTCGAAGAGAAGAATACATCGCCTACATTTTCTGATGCATTAAAGAGAGCAACAGAATTCAGAGGTGACGGAGTTAAGGTTGTAAGAGTTGCTGAGGATACAACAACAGATTTTATTATGGAATACGATCCAGCACATCCTGATGCTGATGAGAATGGATATGTATTATATCCTAATGTTAATACGGTAACAGAGATGACGAACCTTATAGATAGTAGTAGAGCTTACGAGGCCAATGTTACTGCATTTGAAGCTGTTAAAGGAATGGCTACTGCAGGCCTTCGTATAGGTCAATAATTCTAGGAGATTGTTATGGATTTATATTCGCTTAATGCAATGTATAAGACAACTAATGTTCCTGCTGCTGGCTATGGCGCTAATGCTGCTCCTAAGCCTGCTAATACAGATGGTGGAACATCATTTGACAGTGTGCTTAATTCTGTCTTAGGAATGGTGGGTGAGACTAATTCCTTGCAGAATGCGGCTTCAGGTGAAGAGATTAAGTTCGCACTTGGTGAATCAGATAATACACATGATTTGCTTATTGCAGAACAGAAAGCCACTGTAGCGTTGCAATACACAGTAGCAGTTAGAGATAAGTTCTTAGATGCATACAAAGAATTAATGAATATGCAAATGTGAGTTTTGCGCTATTTAATATTTCTATATTTATTTTAATGATATGAGTAGGGGATATATATCATGCCAGAGTTTATACAGAATATTTTGAACAGAATAAAGGAATGGTGGTTGAAGTTCTCCACCAAGCAGAAAGCTATAATAATCAGTGCAGTAGCTATAGTTATTGTTGCACTGGTTATTTTGGTGTACGTTGTTACAAGACCAACCTGGATTTCTCTAGTGCAATGTAATTCTGCAGAGGAGGCTTCTCAGGTAAAGGAGCTCTTAGAGGGAGAGAATATCGAATATCAGGTATCACAGGATGGCATGAATTATTCCGTTAAGAGTGAAGATGAAGCTACTGCAAGTATTCTCCTTGGTACTAATAATATTCCTACCAAGGGCTACAGTATAACTGATGTTATCGATGGCAGCTTCAGTACAACTGAAGCAGACAAGGAGAAAAAATATAAATTATACCTTGAGCAGAAATTCGCGACCGACTTGACAGCTATTAACAGTGTTGAGAAAGCTGAGGTTACACTTAATATTCCAGAGAACAATGGAACAATTAGTTCTAAGAAGGAAGATAGCTATGCTAATGTTATTCTTCATCTCAAGGGTGGAGAAGAAATGGACGAGGATACAGCTGCTGGAATTGCTCAATATGTTGCAACAGGTCTTGGTAACAAGAATACTGACAATATAGTTATTCTTGACTCCAACGGCAAGGTGTTATTCTCAGGTGGAGATTCGGCATCAGGTGCCGGAACAGCATCCTCTAATCTGAGTGCAAGAGAGAAGGCTAATGCCAGCGTTGCCAAGAAGGTTAAGGATGTTCTTCTTGGATCGCAAATGTATGATGATGTTAAGGTTGCAGCCAACCTTAATATGAGCTTTGATAAGGTTAATGAAGTTGACTATAATTATTATCTGAATGATGATCAGACGCAAGGTTATCTGGATTCTAGAACAGAATCTAACTCAGAGTCTGAATCAGGTGTAGGTGGAGTGCCTGGTACAGATAATAATAACGATACAACATATGTTATTGATGATAATGGCGTAAGCCGTTCTACAACATCTGATGTTACAGAAGATTATCTTCCAAGTGAGAGGATTACAACTACTGACAGAGAAGTGGGAGCGATTGATTTAGAGAATTCTACTATTTCTGTTGTAGCCAAGAGATTTGTAATTTATAATGAAGATGATATGAGAGAGCGAGGAGAGCTAGATGATCAGACCTTCGCCGAGTTCGAGAATGAGAATAGTGATATAGAAAGAGCTGATGTTGATGATGAAATGATACAGAGCGTATCTAGGGCTACAGGAATTGCTGCTGAGAATATTTCTATGACAGCATATAACGTTCCTATGTTCCAGCCATCATCTGGATTCCCTCTTAATCTAAGAACGATTATAGAAATTGCTCTTGCATTACTTATATTCATACTTCTTGCAATTGTCGTATTTAGAACTCTGAGAAAAGACAAAGAGGAAGAAGTTGAAGAAGAGATTACTATTGAGGATTTGATATCAACTCAGGAAGAAGAATTAGAAGATATTGGTTATAACGATAAGTCAGAAGCAAGAGTGCTTATAGAGAAGTTCGTAGATGAACGACCTGAAGCGGTGGCAACATTACTTCGTAACTGGCTTAACGACGATTGGGGATAGAAATGGGCGCAACTGATGATTTAAGTGGTGTACAGAAGGCGGCTGTTCTTCTCATTTCCTTAGGACCTGAGAAGTCTGCTGATATATTCAAGCACCTAAAAGAAGAAGAAATTGAAGAACTGACATTAGAGATTGCCAACACTAGAAGTATATCTCCAGAGGTCAAGGACGAAGTTATAGATGAATTCTATCAAGTCTGCCTTGCTCAGCAATATATTGCTGAAGGTGGTATCGGATATGCTAAGGAGTTGCTGGAAAAAGCTCTTGGTGATGATAAGGCTCATGATGTAATTACTAAGCTTACTGCGTCATTACAGGTTAGACCATTTGAGTTCATTCGTAAGACTGAACCTTCACAGGTACTTAACTTTATTCAGGATGAGCATCCACAGACTATCGCAATGATTCTGTCTTATTTAGCACCTGCACAATCCTCTATGATTCTTAGTGCCTTAAGCCCTGAGATGCAGGCTGATGTTGCTAGAAGAATTGCTCTTATGGATAGAACATCTCCTGAAATTATCAAAGAGGTTGAGAAAGTACTTGAGCGTAAGCTATCATCTCTTATTAATCAGGATTACACAATTGCTGGTGGTGTTGATGCTATTGTATCAATTCTTAATGCTGTTGATAGAGGAACTGAGAAGAGAATCATGGAGGCTCTTGAGATTGAAGAGCCTGAGCTTGCTGAAGAGATTCGTAAGAAAATGTTCGTATTCGAGGATATCTTGTTGCTTGATGATAGAGCAATCCAGAGAGTTCTTCGTGACGTTGATAATAACGAGCTTGCCAAGGCTCTTAAGGGAGCTAACGAAGAGGTACAGAATTGTATCTTCCGTAATATGTCTTCTCGTCTTGCTACAATGGTTAAGGAAGACATGGAATACATGGGCCCTGTTCGTATGAAGGACGTAGAAGAATCTCAGCAGGTTATTGTTGGTATTATCAGAAAGCTTGAAGATCAAGGTGATATTGTTGTATCTCGTGGTGGAGGTGACGATTTAGTTGTCTAATGAAAAAGTATTAAAGCCTTTCTTCACCCTTTTTGAGAACGAGAGTGGTGAGAGCCGCGAGATAGATTCTAATCAACTTGTTGATGAGAAAATTCAGGAATTTCGCCGCAAGGAAGAAGAGAATCGAAGAAAAAAAGAGCAGGAAATGCTCGACAATATGACTCCTGAAGAAAGGGAGGAATATGAGAATGAGAATAAGGATAATGATGAGTTAGCAGCTCTCTTTCAGAATCAGGATGAAGAATTCGATGATTCTATAATGCCTTCAACTGATATGGCTATTCCTAATGACTTAGTTGAGAAGGCGCAGGAAGAGGCTGATAATATATTAGCTGAGGCTAGTGCCAGAGCAGATGAGATAATTGCTGAAGCTCAGAATTCTGCTGAGGCTATGAAGGAACAGGCGATTAAAGAAGGGCAGAAAAATGGCTATGATATGGGCCAGGCAATGGCAGCTAATGATTTAGAGGCTGCTAAGGCCAAGATGCAAGAAGAGATAGAGAAGATTCGTCAGGAATATGTTGATAAAGAAGTAGATATGGAGAAGGAAGTTCTCGATGTTGTCTGCGATGTAATGAACAAAGTATTCATGATAGAATTCTCAGACAAGAAAGAGATTCTTCTTCATCTATGTGAGAATGCCATCACTAATTCTGAAAGTAGTAAGACTCTTCTTATTAGAGTTAATGAACGTAACAAGTCTTATCTTGAAGAGAATAAGGATATGCTTCAGGACAAGGTTGGAGAGGGAGTTCAGCTTGATATAATTATGGACCCGCTTCTTGAAGATGACAAATGCATTATTGAATGTGATGGTGGAATAATTGATTGTAGTATAGGGGTTGAGTTAGACAACTTTATTAAAGATTTAAGGGCACTTACTATATAAGATAGTTGATGCTTAATAGGTGGGGTATGATTGAGACTAACAAATATTATACACTGCTAGAGAATACGTATTTTGATAGGCTTGGTAAGGTCTCTAAGATTGTAGGATTAACTATTGAATCAATAGGACCAGATGCCAAGCTTAATGATTTATGTGAGATAATTGCAGAGGATGGAAAGAGAATAATGGCAGAGGTGGTAGGCTTTAGAGATAAAAGCCTTCTTTTGATGCCCTTTGACAGTGTAGAAGGTGTTGGCGTTGGCTGTATGGTAGAAAATACAGGGAAGCCATTGTCCATACCTGTTGGTGATGAACTGCTTGGTCATACACTTGATGGTGTAGGTAGAATAGACGACGGCAGTATATTAGAACTAACCGAAGAGTATCCAGCTGAAGCTCAACCACCTGATCCTATGGATAGGGAGATAATATCAGAAGTGCTTCCCCTTGGCGTAAAAGCTGTTGATGGACTTATTACTGTTGGCAAGGGTCAGAGAATCGGAATATTCGCAGGCTCTGGTGTAGGAAAGAGTACATTGATGGGTATGTTCGCAAGAAATACCAAGGCAGAGGTTAATGTTATTGCATTAATTGGAGAGCGTGGTCGTGAGGTTAGAGAGTTCGTTGAGCATGACCTAGGTGAAGAAGGTATGGCAAGATCTGTTGTTGTAGTGGCAACAAGTGATAAGCCAGCTCTTATTCGTAACAAGGCGGCCAAGACTGCTACTTCCATAGCTGAATATTTTAGAGACCAGGGCAAAGACGTGCTTCTTATGATGGATTCTCTTACACGTTTTTCTATGGCTCAAAGGGAAATAGGACTTGCTTCTGGAGAACCACCTGTAACACGTGGTTATCCCCCAAGTGTGTATTCGGAGATGCCGAGGCTATTAGAAAGAGCGGGTAATTCCGACAAGGGTTCAATAACAGGTCTATATACCGTTCTTGTAGATGGTGATGATTTTAATGAGCCTATTACTGATACAGCAAGGTCTATTCTGGATGGCCATATAATGCTTGATAGAAGATTGGCACAGAGGAATCATTATCCTGCCATTGATGTATTACAGAGCATTTCCCGTGTTATGTCTGCAATAGCAGACAGAGAACATAAGCAGGCTGCTGGTAAGATGAAGAATGTATTAGCAACCTACCGTGAGGCAGAGGATTTGATTAATATCGGAGCCTATAAGAGTGGCTCTAATAAGAATATAGATTATGCAATAGAGAAGATTGATCAGGTTAATGAATTTCTTATGCAGGAGACTCATACAAAATACGATTTTGAAGATGAGATTGAGACCTTAGAAGAGATGTTTAAGGAATAGTCATGGCAAAGTTTCGCTATAGGATGCAGAATATCCTTGATATTAAAGAGAAAATAGAGAGTCAGGAGAAGATTGCATATTCTCAGGCTAATGCTGCATTGTCAGAGGAACAGGACAAGCTGACTAATCTTATGATTAGAAGAGCAGGATATGAGCGTGATCTTAAGGCTGCTACTTCTGGCGAATTGGATTTTACAGAGATTAGAAGGTTAAAGGAAGCTATAGAGACCATGAAAGTGCTTATTAGAGACCAGATGCTTAATGTTCATATTGCAGAGAAGAAGGTTGAAGAAGCAAGACAAAGGCTTGATGAAGTTATGAAGGATAGAAAGACTCACGAGAATCTTAAGGAAAAAGCCTTCGATGAATTTAAGCAGGAGCTTAACGCAGAAGAGAATAAGGTTACAGACGAGTTAGTAAGTTATACATATAGACCTAACGAGGATGGAGAGAACTAATGGCTGATAAGGAAGAAAAGAAGAAAGCAAAGGCCGAGAAGAAGGCACAAAAGAAAAAAGAAAAAGAAAATAAGAAGAAAAAAGGCGCCGAGGGTGATGAAGAGGAAGAAGAAGGTTCTGGTAAAGGACTTGTGGTATTTGTGGCAATTCTCATTGCTCTTATTTGGCTTGTAATATTAGGTCTTCTAATTAAGATGGATGTAGGTGGATTCGGCTCTACTGTACTTTATCCAATTCTTAAGGATGTTCCTGTAATCAATAAGATTCTTCCTGAGGTATCGGAGGAATATGCTAAGGAAGATGCTCAATACAGCTTTGCAACTGTTGATGATGCAGTAAAGCGTATTAAGGAATTAGAGGCTCAGCTTGCTGCTGCAAAATCTGCAGGAGGCGTTGATAGTGCGCACCTTGCAGAACTAGAGGCACAGGCCATAGAATTACAGACTTATAAGAATAATCAGAAAAAATTTGAAGAAGATAAAGAAAAATTCTATCAAGAGGTTGTCTTTTCGGACAAAGCGCCCGATATAAAAGAATATAAGAAGTATTATGAGTCAATTCAGCCTCAAAATGCTGAGGCAATTTACAAGCAAGTCGTTAATCAGACGACTCAGGATGAACAGATTCAGCAATATGCTTCAACATATTCTAGTATGAAGCCGGCGCAGGCTGCAGGTATTTTCAATACCATGACAGATAACCTTGAGTTGGTGGGCAAGATACTCTGGAATATGGATGCTTCATCGAGAGGTAAGATACTTGGAGCTATGGATGCTGCTACAGCAGCTCAGGTAACGAAATTGATGGAGCCTAGATAAGATAATAAGCCTCGGCTTGTTATAAATAAAATTAAATATGGAAAGGAGGAGTTGTATGACAAGTGGAAATGTAACTAGTGTAAGTCCTAACTTAATGGTTAACAACCAATTGTCAGCCAAGGATGGCGATAAATCCGGTGGATTCTTAGATGTAATGAGCAAGAACGTTGCCAAATCAGATAAGAAAGCGGATACTCAAAATCAAGTCAGTGGTAACGATGTCAAGGATGACAAAGCCAAGGTAGATAATACCAAAGCCCAGACACCTGACGACAAGAAAGTTACTACAAAAGACAATAAGGCTGATAAGGATGTTAACCATTTTTCTGATGCTAAGAACGCAGAAGCTACAAAAGACACATCAAAAGCTGATATGGCAAACGAAGCTAAAATAGTTGAAGAGCCAGCCATGGAAGAATCGCCAGTAGCAATGGCTAATATGGAAGAGATTCCAGCTGAAGTGATTTCTATAGTTGACGAAGCTTTAGATAATTTTGCAAGCGAAGTTGCCAAGGTATTAGAAGAAGCACTTAATATCACAGAAGATGAACTTGAAGATGCAATGTCTACACTTAATATTACATTTGCAGACTTACTTAATCCTAAGGAAGTCACACAGCTTATGGTTGAGGTTGCTGATGTAGAAGACAGTGTAACGCTTGTACTCGACGAAGATTTATCAGATGCGTTATCAACAGTTAGAGACTTAGCCGCTAAGGTCGTAGAAGAGACTGGAGTGGACGCTGCAACAATCAAAGATATTGCAGCTTCAGCTAATAAGGTTAATGAAAGCTTTGTTGAGATTCCTAAAGAAATGAACATGCAGATGGCTACAGAGGTTGAGACTGATGTAAAGATTCAGCAACCTGTAGAAGAGAATGTTGTTAAGGCAGATGTTCTTAAAGACGGTGCTCCTAAGATGGCTGCTAATGAGGAAGTAGTTGTTGAAGAGTCTGAAGCTGATGTGGCACCAGTTGTTGTTAACAAGGATTCAAATGCTGTTAAGAACGAAGAGTTAAGCAGTGCTGATGAAGCAACAGATGACGTATTTGTTAAGGAAGAGGTTAATACAGCTAAGTCTGACAATTCTAATAATTCAGGCAATATGACAAGACATGAGCATGATAACAGAGCATTCACAGCTAATGTTGCTGCTGATGTACAAAATGTTCAACCTGAGACTACTCAGAATGTTGAGGCAAGACCTGTACTTACAAGATTCCAGACAATGCAGATGATAACTCAGATATCAGAGCAGGCTAGAATTAACATTTCTAGAGAGGTTACAAGCATCGAGATGATTCTTAATCCTGAATCACTTGGTAAGATTTATCTTAATGTTACTCAGGAAAAGGGTGCTATGAAGGCACATCTTGTAGCACAGAACGAAGCTGTTAAAGAAGCTTTAGAACAGCAGATGATAGCCCTTAAGGATAGTCTTAATAAAGCAGGTGTTAAGGTTGAAGCTGTTGAGGTGTCTGTTGGAACTCACGAATTCGAGCGTAATCTTGAAGAGGGAATGCATCAGCAGGAAGAGCAAAGCAGACAACAGGAAGAACAAGCATCACAGATGACTAGACGAACAAGCATTGATCTTAATAATCTTGATGAATTACAAGGCCTTATGTCTGAAGAAGACAAGCTTGTAGCTCAGATGATGAAGGATCATGGTAATTCAGTGAATTACATGGCTTAGGAAGGAGTTAAGATGGCACTTATTCAAGAAATTAAAAACGGACAGGTTGTAAAAGATACAACTGCTACTGATAAGGCTAATGAAAAAAAGAATAACTTTGACAAGGATATGTTCCTTCAATTGCTTGTTGCTGAGATGAAGTATCAGGATCCATTAGAGCCAACTACTAATACAGAGTATGTATCAGAGCTTGCTAATTTCTCGCAGATTGAAGCAACTCAGAATGTACAGGACAAGATGGATGAGATGTCAGCTGCTAACTATGTTGGTAAATATGTAATTATTAACACAACTGATTCTTCAGGTAATCAACAATATGTATCAGGTATGGTTGATTTCTTAGAGAAGAAGGATGATGGATACTATGTATCTGTAAATGATGGATTATATAATATCAATGAAATTGAAACAGTTGCAGATGAGAAATATTATACAGCAATGCTTACAACAAAGGCTTTTGAAGATGCAGTTGCAAAGTTACCTAACATAAAGAATGTATCATTACAGGATGAAGAGAAGGTGACAGCTGTTAGAACATTATTCGACTCAATGGATGAATATCAGAAGCAATTCGTTAACAAGGATTCTTATCAGACTTTGGTTGATTTAGAAAAGAGGATATCATCCCTAAAGAAAACAGAGGAATCAGCCGAATAATATAATAGTAGTAAATAAGACAGGAGATTAGCTTATGAATGAGATTGCAAGCAGTTTAGGTTCAATACAACAAATTGCTGATACATATCTTAATAACAAGCAAGTTAAATCGCAAGAATCTTCTGAAATCACTAATTCTTTTGAAAGCATATTAAGAAAAAGACTTGTTGAAGAGTCTGGATTAAAGTTTTCAAAGCATGCAACCAAGAGGCTCGATGAGAGAAACATTTCTCTATCAGAAGAGCAAAGCGAAAGACTTGAAGCAGGCGTTCAAAAAGCCGGCGAAAAAGGGATTAACGAATCCCTAGTGATTATGGATCAATTGGCATTTATTGTTAACGTACCTAATCAAACAGTTGTAACAGCATTAGATCAGAATGAATCTAATGAGAAAGTATTCACAAATATAGATGGAGCTGTAATAGCATAGCTGGACCTAACGGAAGCTATGGCCGCTGACCGATTGATGCGGCCTATACAGCCCTCTAATCAAGAGGAGGTCATTTATTATGATGAGATCACTTTATTCTGGTGTATCAGGTCTTAAGACTCACCAGACAAAAATGGACGTTATTGGTAATAATATCGCTAACGTTAACACAGTTGCGTTCAAATCTTCTTCAACCACATTTACTGATATTATGTATCAGACAACATCAGGTGCATCAAGAGCTACAGAGAATACTGGTGGTAAAAATGCTAACCAGATTGGTCTTGGTGTAACAAGTGGTTCCACAAAGGTAAGTATTACAGCAGCCGGTGCAGCACAATCTACTGGACAGGCTTTTGATATCAAGCTTACTGATTCCAACAATACTAATTTCTTTATTGTTAATAATGGTAGTGAGAATTTATTCTCTCGTGCTGGTTCATTCTACATTGATGGTAATGGTAACCTATGTATGTCTTCAACAGGATACATGGTTATGGGTTGGCAGGTAGACCCAACTACTATGGATATTAGAAAAGATACAGTATCAGCTCTTAGAGTTATGAATGCAGCAAATATGACATCAGCACCGGAAGCTACAGAGAATGCTCACGTAGATGGTGTTATTGATAAGAACGATACTAATGTAACATCTGATAATGGATATGCAATGAGCTTATCATTCTATGATAACCTTGGATATCAATACACAGCTAAGTTCGCTGTAAGAAATATTGATTCAGATAATGGAACATATTCTGTTGAGCTTGCTAATATCTATGATGACGACAATAAGGATATATTGGCTGAGTATGTTGCAGGCGGTGGCAAGGTAAGTGATATATTCGGTCAGGATACTACAGCCAAGAAGACATATGCTCTTCAAGGCAACTTTGTCCATGGCACAACAGACGGCTCTATATCAATTATGCAAGGCAACAAGCAGTATGATAAGAAAGATGGTCCTATATGGAATGAAGGTAGAGGAGAGTGGTTATATACATTTAGTTATAACAGTAGTACTACTGATACACTTACTTTTTCTGCATCAGAGATATATGGAATTGATAAGAGCTCGCTTAATAAAGATTCAGTTCTTTCAACTGCTGCTAACGGTTCTTTGGAGCAGACCTATGATACAACAAATTATACATTACAGTTTTCTAAGGCTGACGGTTCCTTCCAGTATATCGGTGCTGCTGGTGACAATTCACAGATGCTTAACTTAACCAATACACTTGGCGTTCAGTTCAAGGATATTGATGTTAACTTCCAAAACTGCTTAAATTACGATAACGGCGGTACATCAACAATGGCAGCAGACAAGGGTGATATCTCAGGAACACGTGGTGTTGGTAAGAAGCTTGGTACAATGACGGGATTATCTGTTGATGGTACTGGTAAGATATATGGTTCTTATGATAATGGTAATACAGTACTCTTAGGACAGATAGCTGTAGCACAGTTTGCAAACGCATCAGGTCTTGAGTCTACAGGTAATAGTTGTTACAGAACAACTCTTAACTCTGGTGATTTTGATGGAATCGGTGTTGAAGTTACAGCTGACGGCGGTAGCATGAATACTGGACAGCTCGAAATGTCTAACGTTGATCTTTCAGCAGAATTTACAGAGATGATTACAACACAGAGAGGTTTCCAGGCAAACTCAAGAGTTATCACAACAAGTGATACAATGCTAGAGGAACTTGTTAACCTTAAGAGATAATTAAGTCATTAAATCCCCCTGCCAATAGGCAGGGGATTTAGTATTTATGCTTTGCAGCATTCCTTGAATTATTCTTCTATATATAATATAAAATCATAACATTTTACCTTAAATTGTGTAAAAATCTAAATATTCTCAAAAAAAACACTATATTTAGTAAAAAATGAATAAATAATATTCAAAATTATGTAGACAAGATAGTTCTAGTAAGATTAAGTAAATGTATGATTATGCATTTTTGCGTAGTTTTTTAAGAATACATAATATTTATTAGGTGGTGTTTAGTTTTGGATATAGCGTCTTTAGTCGGATTAGTCGGCGGTATAGGACTTATGGTTTTTGGAATCATTTCTAATAATGGTTCTATTCCTAGTTATTTGGATTTGCCATCATTTATTATTACATTTGGTGGGTCGCTGATGTCCACTTTAGGCTCCATGAAGCTTAAAGATTTCATTAATGGTTTAAAAGGTGTATTACTTTCAATAAAAGAGCCTAAGGCTGGTAATATCAATGACGTTATTACTAATATCATTGACATGTCTAATGTGGCAAGAAAAGAAGGTCTTCTTGCTCTTGAAGAGGCTGCTGGCGATATTGAAGATGATTTTCTAAAAAAAGGAATAATGCTTGTTGTCGATGGTACTGATCCAGAACTTGTTAGAGGGATTCTAGAGACTGACCTTGTATCAATAGAGGCTCGACACAAGAAGGTTATTAAGTTTTGGGAGAAATGGGCTGAGATGGGTCCTGCCTGGGGTATGATTGGTACACTTATCGGTCTTATTCAGATGCTTAATAACATGGAAGATGCATCAACTATTGGACCGTCAATGGCGGTTGCCTTAATTACAACATTATATGGTTCAGTAATTGCTAACTGGCTGGCAAGTCCGACAGCAGAGAAGTTAACAGTTAATAATAGTCTTGAGATTATGGTTAAAGAGATTACTGTAGAAGGACTTCTTTCTATTCAAGCAGGCGAGAATCCTCGTGTAATTGAAGAGAAGCTTAAGACGTTCCTACCTCCTAAGGATAGAGGAGCGTTTGAACAAGATGAAGAAGGTGGAGGTGAAGGCTAGTGGCTAAGAAGAAACAAGAAGACCCAAAGGCTCCCCTGCCTGGATGGCCACCTTTAGTGACCTGATGAATTTGCTTCTTTGCTTCTTCGTATTGCTGTTCTCTATGTCTACTGTAGATGCAGAGAAGTTTGAGATGATAGTTGCTTCATTTCAAGAGTCATTCTCAGTTCTACCTTCGGGAGGAACATCTGTTGGTGAAGGTCAATTGATATCTTCAGGTACACAGATGCTTGAGCAGTTCGATATGTTCCTTAATCTGTCGTCTGGTTCTGAAGGACAGAATGAGCAAGACCAGATGGCTCCAGTAGAGCAGGAGCAGAAGGATGAGTATATTCAGCAGACTACTGCGGAGAGCGAGAGGATGGCTGAACAGATAGAGCAGGCGCTTCAAGCAGCTGCGTTGCAAAATGTGGTTGAAACGGAGTTTAATGGACAATATGTTAAGCTTACCCTTAATGGAGCATTGCTTTTTGATTCTGGTGATGCGACAGTTAAGGAAGAGGCAAGGCCGATTATCGAGAAATTAGCTGCTATAATTGATTCTTATCCGAGTAATGAGATAGATGTTGAAGGTCATACGGACAATGTACCAATAAGTGGCTTTAGTAAATACGAGAACAATAATGTTCTTTCCATGTATAGAGCTTTGGATGTGGCTGATATTATAAGACAATATTCAACCGTTCCACCAGATCATATAAAGTCATCTGGTCGAGGAGATTATGTTCCTATTGCGGATAATTCAACCCCGGAAGGAAGAGCAAGAAACAGAAGAGTTGAGATTAAGATATATAATTCATATACATCTGATGTTTAATTAGTGAGGTTTAGTAATGAAGAAGAATTTATTAGCTGTAATTACATTTGTACTTGTACTTATTAATCTTGTGCTAACAGGAATTATTACATTTGTACTTGTACCATATGTTAAGCAAGCCAATAGTTTAGTAACATCTGTTGCAACGGCTATTGATTTAGAGCAGAAAGCAGGTGCTAACGAAGAGTCTGGTGGCTCAGGCTCATATTCTATTGACAAACTTGAAGTATATGATGTTAATGACCCTAAGGATGATAAGGGTATGACAATTAATCTTAAGAAGGGTGCTGATGGCAAGGATCATTATGCTGTACTTAAGGTATCTCTTTCTATCAATACAGAGAGTGATTCATATAAAGAATACAAAGAAACCCTTGATTCTAAGAAGAGCTTGATTACTAATAAGATTAATGATGTAGTTTCTAAACATACCATTGAAGAGGTAAGAGACGATCAAAGGGCAATTCAAAACGAGATATTGAAGGCTATTCAAGACCTATACGGTGTTGATGACTTTATAGTAGATGTTGGATTCTCAAGTGCTACTTATCAATAGAATTACTTAAATAAAGGTGGTGAGTAAGCGTGGGAGACGTATTATCTCAGAGCGAGATAGACAACCTGTTACAAGCACTTAGCTCCGGCGAAATTGATGCGGAGGAGATGAAGAATAGTAGTAATGAGAAGCAAGTCAAAGACTACGATTTCGCTCGTCCTTCCAAGTTTTCGAAAGAGCATCTTAGAACCTTAGAGATTATATTTGAGCACTATGGTAGATTATTATCAACCAACCTGCCAGTATATCTTCGTAAGAATGTTCAGGTTGAAGTAATGAACTCTGAGGCTGTAACATATATGGAATTCTCTAATGCATTATCTAATCCGGTATTGCTTGGAATTATAGATTTTGCACCATTAGAGGGAAGTATTATAATGGAGATGGCTTCCAAGTTAGGATATGCTATTGTTGACAGAATGCTTGGTGGCGAAGGAGAACCATTAGACAAGGTAAGAGATTTCTCGGAGATTGAGTTATCAATTATTGAGAGAATCATGGTTGCCTGTGTCGAACTACTTCGTGAACCTTGGTCTAACGTTGTGGATGTAGTTCCAAGGTTAGAGAGAATTGAGACTAATTCGCAGTTCGCTCAGATTATTTCTCCGTCAGAGATGATTGCTATTGTTACAGTTAATATTAAGATTGGTGAAGTTGAAGGCCTTATGAATGTGTGCCTTCCTTACATAACAATTGAGTCTGTAATGGACAAGTTGAATACTAAGTTCTGGTATTCTAATATGCAAGAAAGGGAAGGCTACGAATATGCTGAAGACATTGAGGCATTAATTGCGAAAGCAGTTATTCCTGTCAAAGCAGTTCTTGGTAATAATGTTATATCAGTTGCTGATTTTGGAGCACTTCAAGTCGGCGACATAATAAGATTAGACAAGAAGGTAGACAGTGAACTTGATATATATGTTGGAGATATGAAGAAGTTTACCGCCATGCCGGGTTCTTCCGGCAAAAACTATGCTGTTAGAATTACAACAATAGTTAGGGAGGAAGAAGAATGAGTGATGTTTTATCAGAAGAAGAAATAGCCGCGCTATTTGCTCAAAGTAATGCAGAAGATGGCGGCGGAGGAGATGGAGGCGATAGTTCAATCAATAGCGAGCTTACTGAGCAGGAGATTGATACTATTGGTGAAGTTGCCAACATTAGTATGGGGACGGCAGCAACCACACTTTTCTCTCTGGTTAATAAGAAGGTTGATATTTCAACTCCAGTTGTAAGTCTGGCTTGTTGGAATGAAATCGTTGAAGAATATGAGAAGCCTTGTGTACTGATTAAGATTTCTTATACAAAAGGACTTAATGGAAGTAACGTATTAGTATTATCTGAGCATGATGTTAAGGTTATTACAGACCTAATGATGGGTGGAGATGGTACTAATCTGGATGGAGAGCTAGGAGAGATTCATCTTAGTGCTATTAGTGAGGCTATGAATCAGATGATGGGTTCTAGTGCAACATCACTTTCTACCATGCTTAATATGATGGTAGATATTAGTCCACCTTCGTCAGACTTAATTGATTTACATGAGTCGGGTGATGGAAGCTCAATTGATGCTTTCCTTAAAGAGAACTTCGTTAAGATATCATTTAGATTGGTGATAGGAGATCTCGTTGACAGCTTCTTAATGCAGCTATATCCCATACCGCTTGTTAAGGAGATGTGTGCATCGATTATATCCAATATGGAAGATGATTCTGCATCAACTGTTAACGATGGAGCATTTACCGAGGAAGAAGCACCTGCGCCAGCGCCTGCGCCAGAGCCGGCACCAGCACCAGCACCTGCACCAGCTCCGGCACCTGCGGCGGCACCGCCTCCTGCAGCGCCTATGCCAGACATGCAGATGCAACAGATGGCAATGCCACAGCCTCAGCAACAGGTTAATGTGCAGCCGGCGCAGTTCCAGCCTTTTGCAGGTACTTACCCAACGGCATTGCAGCCTGAGAATATTGATTTGATTATGGATGTTCCACTTGAAGTTACAGTAGAGCTTGGAAGAACCCACAAGTCAATTCAGGAGATACTCGATTTCGCACCAGGAACAATTCTAGAACTTAACAAGATTGCTGGTGAACCAATAGATGTGTTAGTAAACGGCAAGTATGTTGCCAAAGGTGAAGTAGTAGTTATTGAAGAATCATTCGGTATTAGAATTACCGAAATTATGAAATAATTTAAGGAGATTAATGAGATGGCAAAGAATATTTTGATTTGTGATGATGCAGCATTTATGAGAATGATGATTAAGGACATTCTTACTAAGAATGGCTACAATGTTGTAGGAGAGGCTGAGAATGGCGTTAAGGCTATCGAAGCTTATCAAGAATTCAGTCCTGATTTGGTACTTATGGATATCACAATGCCTGAGATGGATGGTATTGATGCTCTTAAGGGTATCAGAGAGAAGGATCCTAATGCTTGTGTTATCATGTGCTCGGCTATGGGACAGCAGGCAATGGTTATTGAAGCTATTCAATCAGGAGCGAAGGACTTTATAGTTAAACCTTTCCAGGCTGAACGTGTACTAGAAGCTGTTAAGAAAGTTATTGGATAGGAGCTTAAATGATTTCGACTGGTCAGAGTTTCTTTCAATTGATTGTTGTATTAATATGCTTTGTTGCTGTATTAGTATTGGCGTATTTTACAACCAGATGGCTTGCTAACTATCAGAAGGGACACTCATATAATAAGAATCTTAAGATAATTGAGACTCTTAAGGTTTCGCCTGATAAATATGTTGAGATTATTGCCTGTGGTACTGACAAATACCTTATTATTGGTATTAGTAAGAATGAAGTATCACTATTAGGGGAATTAACTAAGGAAGAATTAATAGATCTTGATGTTAATCCGCCTAGTGATGGAACTGCGGGTAATAATGGGGGATTTACGACAGGCTTTAATCAAATCATTGATAAGATGAAATCCAAGAAATGACAGGGTTTATATACTATAATGAGTAAGTGGAAGAAGATATATTGCATTTCCAGCATAATATGTCTGGTTGTTGCAATTGGTATAGGCTGTGCCTTGATGTTTAGTGACACAGCATACGCAACTGAATATGGCGCAACGCCTAATGCTCCTAATGCTAGCAATCAGAGGACTGCAACCGGAACAGGCTTCAATCTGTCCTTTAATGGTGATACAGGTTCACTTTCAGCAACAGTTGAGATGTTAATCATCCTTACTGTTATAGCATTAGCACCTTCAATTCTTGTAATGCTTACCAGTTTTACAAGAATTATTGTTGTATTACATTTTACAAGAGCAGCATTAGGTACGCAGACATCACCACCCAATCAGGTAATGATAGGTCTTGCTTTGTTTTTGACACTCTTTATTATGTGGCCGACGTTTTCTGCTATATATGATACGGCCATACAGCCATTTGACCAAGGTCAGATTACTCAGGAAGAGGCGCTTGATAAAGCAAGCAAGCCTATAAGAGATTTTATGTATGGGCAGACACAGACTAAGGATTTAGATCTGTTTTGTGATATTGCTAATGTTCAATACGAAGATTACGATGATGTTCCATTTACAGTATTAGTTCCTAGCTTTATTGTTAGTGAGCTTAGAACAGCATTTATCATAGGATTTCTAATATACATACCATTTATTGTTATAGATATGGTAATTTCATCAGTGCTTATGTCAATGGGTATGATGATGTTACCGCCGACTACAATTTCTATGCCATTCAAGATACTGTTATTTGTATTAGCAGACGGCTGGAACCTTGTAATTGGTAATCTCGTTAAGACGTTTTATTAGTTAATTATTAGGAGGATTAACAATGACTGAAGGTCAGGTTCTCGATATCGCGAGAGAGGCTTTGTTCAATATTATTATTTGTAGTGCGCCACCGCTTTTGGTTTCGCTGGTAGTGGGGTTGATAATCAGTATTTTCCAGACTGTAACATCTATTCAGGAACAGACCCTTACATTTGTTCCTAAGATTGTAGCTGTTTTTCTGTCTATAATTGTTTTCGGGTCTTGGATTCTTAATAATCTTACAGGATTTATGGATGATTTATGGTCGAATTTCAGTTTATATTTAGGCTAGTATAATGGTTAATGCGACTTTTGATTTAAATACTTTTGAATATTTTTTGCTTATATTAGTAAGAGTATCAACATTTATTTTTGTGGCACCGTTTTATGGACAGAGAAATATGCCTAATCGGATTAAGGTTGGGCTGTCACTATTCGTATCCATATTGGTGTTCTATGGTATCTCGCCAACTATGGCAAGTTATACTACAACATTAGGATATGGAGTTTTGGTGTTAATTGAGGGAATTACAGGATTGCTTATGGGATTTATGGCAAATATATGTAATTCCATTATTACTTTTGCAGGAAATATGATTGATACGCATATAGGTCTGTCAATGGCTCAGGAATTCAATCCTCAGCTTATGACACAGACTACAGTATCTGGAGATTTATATTATTATTTCCTTCTAATGCTCCTTATTGTGTCTAATATGCATCAATACATACTAAGAGCGCTTATTGATTCGTTTTCTGTAATTAATTTAGGTAGTGCGGTGATTAATCCAGATTCGCTGTTATCTACTGCGGTTATGTTTGTAACTGATTTGTTCATTATTGCTTTTAGAATTACCTTGCCGGTATTTGCTTGCATAATGATTCTTAACTGTATTCTTGGAGTTATGGCTAAGGTTGCTCCACAGATGAATATGTTTTCTGTAGGTATTCAGATTAAGGTGTTAGTTGGATTTGCAGTAATGTTTTTGACAATTTTCTTATTGCCAGATATTGCTAATTTCATTTTTACAGAGATGAAGAATATGCTTCAGCTTACAGTTGATAATCTGACGCCTGTTACTTAATGGAACAGAAAAGAGATGGATAGATTGTGGAAGAAAGATTGATTTTGCAATATAATCTCCAGTTCTTTGCAAAGGATGGAGACGGTGGAGAGAAAACAGAGCCAGCTACAGCCAAGAAGCTTGAGAAAGCCAGAGAAGAAGGGCAGGTTGCCAGAAGTAAGGAATTAGGCAATGCGGCAGGACTTTTGACATTGTTCTTTTCACTAAGGTTTTTTGTCTCATTTATTGGAGACAGAATGCTTGGTTCATATAATAGAGTATTTAATGCGATACCTGATATCATTGCAACTGATAGAAAAGGTTTGTCTACTCAGACAGTTAGTAGTGTATTCATTGATGCTGTACTACAGATGCTGCTTATGTGCGCGCCTTTTTTTGCAATAGGATTTGTAACAGCATTTGTTATTAATGTAGTTCAGGTTAAGTGGAAGGTATCAGCCAAGCCAATGATGCCTAAACTTAGTAAATTCAATCCAATTAATGGATTTAAGAGGATAGTGTCAAAACAGGCGCTATTTGACCTTGGATTATCTATTGTTAAGATATTCCTTATATTCTATATAGCTTATATAACAATTAAGGATCATGCCAATGAATTGTTCCTGTTATATGATATCCCTTTGGCACAGGCCATACAGCTTGTAGGTGATATTATTATTGATACGGGAATTAGGATAAGCCTTGTATATATTATAGTTGGCATTGCTGACTACCTATTCCAGAGACATAAGTTCAATGAAGACATGAAGATGACTAAGAAGGAAATTAAGGATGAATACAAGGATACTGAAGGTGATCCTCAGATAAAAGGTCAGCAGAAGCAACGTATGAGAGAGGCTTCACAGAGGCGTATGATACAGGATGTGCCTAAGGCAGATGTTGTAATCACCAACCCTACACACGTAGCGGTAGCTCTACGATATAATCCTGATGAAGAAGATGCACCTGTTGTTGTTGCCAAAGGTCAAGATTATCTTGCACAACGAATTAAGGATGTTGCAATTCAGAATCATATATTAGTCAGGGAAGACGTATATGTTGCAAGAGCGTTGTATGCAGCTTGTGATATCGGCCAGAAGATACCACCTGAGATGTTTGAAGCAGTTGCTAACATTCTTGCCAAACTTACGAAATTCAATAGAAATGCTAATAATTTATAATATATTTTACTAATCACAAGATATTACTAATCATAGAAAGGAGGAATCGATATGGATAGTTTTGCCGTTAAAAAAACCGACATAGGCGTTGCCGCATATTTACTTGCAGCAATTATATTCTTTATTATACCGATTCCTTCTTTTTTGCTTGATATTATGTTGGCAGTCAATATTTCTATAGCATTAATAATTCTTATTAATGTTCTTTTTGTAAAAGAAATATTGGATTTGTCATTCTTCCCGACATTGTTACTGTTTACAACAATATTCAGGATTTCCCTTAACGTATCATCTACAAGGCTTATTCTTACAACAGGTTCTCCCGGTAACGTAGTAGAGACATTCGGTTCCTTCGTTGGTGGTGGTAATCTTATTATTGGTGCCATTGTATTTATCGTATTGATTATCATTCAGTTCATGGTAATTAACAAAGGTTCTGAGCGTGTGGCTGAAGTATCTGCAAGATTTACGTTGGATGCTATGCCAGGTAAACAGATGGCTATTGATGCCGACCTTAACACGGGAGCTATTACTGATGAAGAAGCCAAAGAGAAGCGACAAAAGATTCAGGATGAATCCAGCTTCTTTGGCTCTATGGACGGTGCTACCAAGTATGTAAAGGGAGATGC
>CAJOGN010000025.1 GCA_905234245.1 uncultured Lachnospiraceae bacterium | reverse complement strand
CTTAAGTAGAAGGAGTCAGATATGTCTGAGAAAGAGACATTAAGTCTAGTAGTACCTTGCTATAATGAGGAAGAGGCCCTTCCTTTATTCTATGAAGAAGCCTGCAGGGTAACAGATACAATGACAGAATTGAATATCGAATTCCTGTTTGTAGACGATGGCTCTAGAGATAAGACTATGAATGTGGTCAAGGAATTAGCAGCCAAGGACGAGAGAGTGCACTATGTGTCTTTCTCTCGTAACTTTGGTAAGGAGTCAGCCATATACGCAGGTCTTGACAATGCTATTGGAGACTATGTGGCAATTCTTGACGCTGATTTACAAGACCCACCATCCTTGCTACCGCAGATGATGGAAATCGTTAAGACCAAGGATTGTGACTGTGTTGGAACAAGGCGAGTTGACCGTAAGGGAGAACCTCCAATTCGCTCATTTTTCGCAAGACGATTCTATCGAATCATGAATAAGATAAGTCATACAGAGGTGGTAGATGGCGCCAGAGATTTCCAGCTAATGAAACGCAAGGTTGTTAACGCCATTCTTAGCATGGGTGAGTACAACCGATTCTCCAAGGGAATATTTGGCTGGGTAGGCTATAAGAAGGAATGGATAGAATACGAGAATATAGAAAGAGCAGCAGGAGAGACAAAATGGTCCTTCTGGAGCCTGTTTATCTATGCCATTGATGGTATAGTGGCATTCTCCACTACACCACTTGTTATTGCAAGTATTTCGGGAATCATATTTTTCTTCATAGCCATTATAGGAATAATATTCATAATAGTTCGAACATTAATATTCGGAGATCCAACAAGTGGATGGCCTTCTATGATATGTATTATGCTTCTAATATCAGGCATACAGCTTCTGTGTATGGGAATACTAGGTCAATACTTGGGCAAGACCTATCTCGAGACCAAGAGGCGTCCGCTTTATCTTGTAGAAGAGAGCAAATTAGGGGAGAAATAAGAGAAATTTAGCATGGATAATTTTAGAGACACCAAGTTCGCTAAAAAAAGTAAAAGAGGAATACATAAGGTTATATTTGGAAGAACTATGTTTATAGTTCTTCTAATTTTAATTCAGGTACTTATCATCCTTGCACTGTTTCTATGGGTGAATATCTATTCTAGAGTAGTATATTACATTTTCTTCGGATTCAGTATACTGACGGCTATTGAGATATTCTCTAATGATTCTGACCCCACAGTTAAGCTAAGCTGGATGCTGGTGGTATTAGGGCTTCCGGTGTTCGGTAGCATATTCTATTGGTTCGCAAGACTTGACGTTGGTCACCGCAAGCTTCGTAAGAACATTGCAAATGTTACAGAGGAAGGAAAGAAGATGCAGACGCCTCCTTCTGATGTAATCGAAGATATATTAGTTAATGCCAAGAGCTTGTCTAATAGGAGTAATTATCTTATTAATGTGGGAGGATATTATCCCTATAAATATAATAAGCTTAATTATTATACCTTCGGAGAGGAAATGTTCCCTGATTTCCTAGAGGATTTAGAGAGTGCGAAGGAATTCATTTTCCTTGAGTACTTTATAATCAAAGAAGGAGATATGTGGGATCAGGTTCTAGATATTCTTGAGAGAAAAGCCTCTGAGGGAGTAGATGTCAGACTTGTATATGATGGCATGAACGAATTCCTTAATCTGCCACATAAGTATCCTAGACTAATGGAAGAGAAGGGGATAAAATGTAAGACATTTGACCCAATAAGACCATTTGTATCTACAGAATTTAACTATAGGGACCATCGTAAAATAATGGTGGTTGATGGAGAAATAGCATACACCGGTGGAGTTAATCTGGCTGATGAGTATATCAATATTGAACCACCATTTGGTGTGTGGAAGGATAATGCCATAAGGATGAAGGGACCTGCTGTTGCAACAATGACGAGACTGTTCTTAGAATGCTGGAACAGTAGAGAAGAAGAGTATGACTTCGGTGATTTTATTAAGAGGGCAGAGCAGGCTAAGAAGTATGAAGATGAAGAAGGATATATAATTCCCTTCGGAGAGAACCCTCTTGATAAGGACAAGGTGGCAGAGCAGATTTATTTAGAAATTATTAATACAGCCAAGCACTATGTCCATATAATGACACCTTATTTTGTAATAGATGAAGTAGTATCTAATGCCTTAATATATGCAGTTCAGCGTGGCATAGACGTTAAGATAATAATACCTCACATTCCAGATAAGAAGATGGCCTATGCTATTACCAAGAGCTATCGTAAGAGGTTGGTTAAGGTGGGGGTTAAGTTCTACGAATATCTGCCAGGATTTGTTCATTCCAAGGCTATTGTAAGTGATGGTAAGAAGGCTGTTGTTGGTTCAATAAATGCGGATTATCGAAGCTTCTATCATCATTTCGAGAATGGCGTATATATGTATAAGACGAAGGTCATTAAGGAAGTAGAGCAGGACATATTAGATTGTCTTAAGGAGTGTAGAGAAGACACTCTTGAAATAATTAAGAAAGAGAAATTGATTGTAAGAATGGTTGGAGCAATAGGACGATTGATTTCTCCTATGATTTAAGACGAGGGGCTTTGTAAAAAGCAAGGAGGACATATGGGTATCAAATACGCAGACATAATTGATGAGATGACACTTGAAGAAAAGGCTTACCTATGCACTGGCAAGGATATGTGGAGTACATATAATATTGATAGATTGAGTATTCCTTCCATGGTAACTTCTGACGGACCTCATGGACTTCGTAAGCAGGTTGCAGAGGATAAGGATAATATAGCATTTGTTATGGGTGCCCCAGCCACTTGCTTTCCTACTGCGGCTACAATGGCTAATAGCTGGGATGAAGAGCTAGGGGAAGAAGTAGGTACAGCCCTTGGAGAAGAGGCTCTCTATTATGATGTAAATGTATTATTAGGCCCAGGTCTTAACATTAAGAGAAGTCCTCTGTGTGGTCGTAACTTCGAGTATTTCTCAGAGGACCCTTATCTATCTGGTAAGATGGCAAGCTCATATGTAAGAGGTATTCAGTCACAGGGTGTTGCAGCATGTATAAAGCATTTTGCAGCTAACAGTCAGGAATACCAGAGAATGTGCTCTAACTCTGTTGTAGATGAGAGGACCTTAAGGGAGATATATACAACCGCCTTCGAGATAGTTGTTAAGGAATCTAATCCCTTAGCCATAATGTCAAGCTACAATATGGTTAATGGCGTGTACGCATTTGAGAATCGCCATTTAATACAACATTTGTTAAGAGACGAGTGGGGATTTGATGGATGTGTAATCTCTGACTGGGGAGCCTGCAATGATATTGTTAAGAGCCTAAAGGCTGGTGGTAATCTTGAGATGCCTGGATGTGGGGCAGCAACAGCAGAGCTTATTATTAAGGCTGTTAAGGACGAGGAGCTTAGTGAGAGAGTCTTAGATAAACGTATATCAGAATTATTAGATGTAATTCTGTGGACCTATGAATTCAAGAATTACAAAGCCTCTAGTATTGAGGGGGATGAGACAGACAGCGTTATGTTAGAAGAACGAGAAGATAATGATGTTGACTTCGATGCCCACCATGAGATTGCAAAAAAGGCTGCTAGAGAGTCCATAGTTCTACTTAAGAACGAAGAAGCAATTCTTCCATTGTCGTCAGACAAGAAGGTTGCAATTATAGGACAGATGGCTGCGAAGCCTCGAATTCAGGGTGGTGGCTCTTCCATTGTTACGACAGCAAGAGATGCTGAGTCTATTGTAGATGAGATTAAGAAATATGATATTAAGGTATCTGGCTATGCTCAAGGCTATGAGCAGGGAGAGGACATTGACCCACTTAAAGAAGATGTGGCAGTTGATTTGGCCAAGAAGTCTGATATTGTATTGCTATTTGTAGGGCTTGATGACTTTACAGAATCAGAGGGCTTCGACAGGGAGAATCTTGACCTTCCAGAGAATCAGACATCTATAATTAATAAGGTGTGTGAAGTTAATGACAATGTAATTGCAGTGCTTGCTGGAGGAGCGCCATTTGCAATGCCTTGGGTTAATAAGGTGAAGGGAATTGTACATGGCTATCTAAGCGGCCAGGCAGGTGCAAGCGCAATGCTTGATGTACTTAGTGGCAAATTCAATCCTTGTGGAAAGCTGGCAGAGTCCTATCCCCTAAGGCTAGAAGATGTGCCTTGCTACAATTATTATCCAGGCAAGGAGAGAGATATTGTATACAAAGAGGGATTGTATGTAGGATACAGATATTATGATTCTACTGATACTAAGGTGCTCTTCCCATTTGGCTATGGCCTAAGCTACACTCAGTTCACTTATTCGGACATGAGTGTTACGGAGGAAGAAGTAACATTTACCCTGACTAACAGCGGTGACAGAGCAGGCGCAGAGATTGCTCAGGTATACGTTGGAAGAAAGTCGGGCTGCGTCTATCGTGTGAAGAAGGAGCTTAAGGGCTTCAAGAAGGTTTATCTAGAGCCAGGAGAGTCTAAGAAGGTTAGGATTAAGCTAGATGATAAGGCATTTCGTTATTTCGATGTTAATACCCTTAACTGGGTTGTGGAGCCGGGAACATACACTGTATGCGTGGCTTCGTCAGTTAGCGATGTAAGGCTTAAGCAGATCTTAGACATTGGTCCTTGCTCTTCTAATATCCCTAATTATTATATGGGAAATGTTAAGAATATAAGCGACGAGGAATACGAGAAGCTACATGGCGCGAAGCTGGCCAAGGCTGATAAGACAGATGAGATTAGAAGAAATGATGCTTTGTCAAGCCTTGCACATTCTAAGAGCCTCATGGGTAGAATTGTAGTGGCCTATGTTAAGTCCCAATACAAGAAAGCCAATAAGGATATGAGGAAAAAAGCAGAGCTGGCAGGAATACTTGATATGCCGATTAGAGGAATTGGAAAGCTTTCAATGGGTAAGTTTAATTCCAAAATGGTAGACAGTCTCGTGGATGTAGCCAATGGTCATCCTATTAGAGGATGGAAGTCTTTCTTTAATGAGAAAAAACGACTGGAAAATCTGTAGATTTAGGGTATAATATTTTCTATAAGGGTTTTTAAAAATAGGAAGAGAAATAGAGGAGGTTGATTATGGACAAAGTAGAGAATCAAGAAGCTTTTGAAGAAGAGGATTTCTTCGAAGAAGGAAATGCTGCAGAAGGACTTAAGGATAAGGTTGAAGAGGCCAAGAAAGGTATCGCAGAGAAGACAGAAGAGATTAAGGCTAAGGTATCTGACAGCAAGGATGCAGTTAAGGAACGTGTAGAATCTAGAAAAGAAGAGGTACACGAGAAGGTTAGCGTGGCCAGAGAAGAGTTAATGGCTAAGTTTGCTGAGGATAAGGCAGATTTGAAGGAGACATTTGACGAGTATCTCTCTTCAGTTAGAGCAGACATAGAAGCTAATCGTACAGGCTTTAATGTTCAGGATCAATCTAAGAATCAATATATGTTAAAAGGTGACCTTGCAGAAGAAGGATATGACTGGTGGTGGCACTCATTCACTGGATATAACAAGAAGACTGGTGAGCCTAAGACCTTCTTCATTGAGTATTACTTAATCAACCCTGCACTTGGTGGAAGCGAAGTAATATATGGTCAGCTTCCAGAGAATCAGGATGTAGGAATCAGACCATCATATATGATGGTTAAGGCAGGAGCATTTGGTGACAAGCCAGTTCAGATTCATAGATTCTTCCCATGGGATGAGGTTGAGGTATATGAAGGTGTACCATTCAGCGTTAAGGCTGGAGATTGTTCATGTGAAGAGAATAGAATCGTAGGCGAAGTTAAGCTTACTAAGAAGGCTGCCAAGGAGCATCCAGAGTATATGTGCGATGGTGGCACAATGTCATGGGATTTATTCATTGATAAGCAGGTAGCTTTTAATGTTGGTTTAGGAACAGATAAGCTGGTAAGAGATGCTGCCAGATATGAGATGGCATGGCACGCAGAAGGTATCAAGAGTGCATTCGGCGGAATAGTTAAGCTTGGCAAGGAAGAATATGTGGTTCGTCCTGATGATTGCTATGGATATGCTGATAAGAACTGGGGATGCAGTTATACAATTCCTTGGGTATGGCTATCATCTAACAATTTATTCAGTAGAATATCAGGTAAGAAGTTAGAGAACTCAGCATTCGTAATTGGTGGTGGTCGTCCTAAGGCAGGTTCATTAGAGATTGATAATCAATTACTTGGAGCCTTCTGGTATGAAGGAGAGCCATACGAATTCAATTTCACTAAGGCTTTAACACTTCCTAAGACACAATTCAGAGTAGTTGAAGGCAAGAATAAGGTTACATGGAAGATTATTCAGCAGACACCACTTACTAAGATATATACATCTATTGAGTGTCCTAAGAAGGAGATGATTAATAACAATTATGAGACTCCTAATGGTGATATCATTCATAACAAGTTATGGTGTGGTGGAACAGGAACAGGATACATTAAGATCTATGAGAAGGGCTTAGATGGCCTTAACCTAGAGTGGAAGATGGTTGACTATCTTGAAGTATCAAACTGTGGATGTGAATACGGAGAATAATATCTACAAGTAAGACTCTCGCCATATTATATGGCGAGAGTTTTATCAAGTTATGGGAAATGATTACAAAGGAGTAGAAAGTGTCTTATACAGCCTTATATCGTAAATTCAGACCAGCTGAATTCTCAGAAGTAAAAGGTCAGGACGTAGTGGTTAAGACCTTACAAAACCAAATAAAAAGTGACCGTATAGGGCACGCCTATCTATTCACTGGTACAAGAGGAACAGGTAAGACTACCATCGCCAAGATTATGGCTAAGGCAGTAAACTGTGAGAATCCCCCTGACGGTAATCCCTGCAATGAGTGCGAGACCTGTAAGAGCATTAATGCAGGAGCATCAATCAATGTTAGAGAGTTAGACGCGGCCAGCAACAATGGTGTAGACAGCATAAGACAGATTATAGAAGAGATTGAATATCCGCCTACTGAGGGCAGATTCAAGGTTTATATTATTGATGAGGTTCACATGCTTAGTACTGGCGCTTTTAATGCGCTGCTTAAGACCTTAGAGGAGCCTCCGAGTTATGTCATATTTATCCTTGCAACAACAGAGGTAGGTAAGATACCTGTAACAATTCTGTCTCGTTGTCAGAGATATGATTTCAAGCGAATCTCAATAGATACCATTGCAGACAGACTCAGGGAGCTGTGCGAGAGGGAACAAATTGTTGCAGATGATAAGGCGATTATGTATATTGCCAAGGCGGCAGACGGTTCTATGCGTGATGCCCTAAGTCTTCTTGACAGATGTAATGCATTTTACTTAGATGAAGAATTATCATTTGACAATGTGTTAAAATGCTTAGGAGCAGTGGATACAGAGGTCTTCTCAAGGCTTCTTAGATATATACTAAGTCGCGACGTGAATGGAGCCATTAATACTCTTGATGAAGTAATTACAGGTGGTAAAGAGATAAGACAATTCGTTGCTGATTTCATGGGATATCTTCGTAACATCATGCTTCTTAAGAGCTCTAGTGATATGGCAGATGTAATAGAGGTATCCTCTGAGAATCTCAAGCTAATTCAGGAAGAGGCGAAGATTATTACTGAGGATGAGGTAATAAGATATATTAGGATTCTATCAGAGCTTGATAATCAGATAAGATACGCTTCTAATAAGAGAGTACTTGTTGAGATAGCAATTATTAAGCTGTGCAGACCTGCTATTGAGCCAGATGTATCCGAGATTATGGGGCGCCTGGAGAAGTTAGAGAGCCAGGTTGAGAAGGGAATTACGGTATCAATTAATAATGCCAATGCGTCTAGTTCATCAAGCGCATCTAATGCAACTAATGAGAAGGTGGTTGAGAAGGTTGTGCCTAAGGCGCTACCAGAAGATATTAAGAAAATAGTAGCCTCTTGGAAGAGTATAGTGGATGCAATACCTTCTAAGCCTTTGAAATCAATGATGCTTAATACTAAGCTTAATATTACAGAGGAAAACGGTAATCTTGTGATAGCATACGATGAGAGAAAGGCCGACAGCAACGAATCAGGTGTAATTAAGTTTCTTCTGGCTGAAGATGGGGAGGCTAATAAGCTTAAGCTGTTAGAAGATACAATCGAGAAATCAGTTGGCAAGCATGTCAATATAATTATAAAAAATGTTAATAATACTGACACAGGTCATGTCCTTGACCCAAGAACGGAATTCAAGTCTAACGTGGTAGACAAAATTAACTTCCAAATGTCAGTGGAATAGAAAATACAGTAGTAAGAATGGAGGAACTAAAATGGGTAGAAGAGGCGGATTTCCAGGCGGAGGCGGCGGAATGAATATGAATAATCTCATGAAGCAGGCTCAGAAGATGCAACGCCAGATGGAAGAGGCAACTAAGGAATTAGAGGACAGCGAGGTTAGCGCTACTGCAGGTGGCGGAGCTGTTGAGGTAACTGTTTCTGGTAAGAAGGAGGTTACTAAGATTAAGCTTGATGAAGAGGTTGTTGACCCAGATGATATTGAGATGCTAGAAGACCTTATTATGGCTGCAACTAACGAGGCCCTTCGTAAGATGGAGGAGCAGTCACAGGCTTCTATGGCTAAGATTACTGGTGGAATGGGAACAGGCATGCCAGGAATGCCTTTCTAATATACTGAAGGTAGATTAATGGAGTATTACAGCAAACAAATTAGTGATTTAATAGGGGAGCTATCTTCTCTGCCGGGAGTAGGTTCCAAGTCGGCTCAGCGAATAGCATTTCATATATTGAATATGCCGAAAGACAGGGCTAACAGCCTGGCTAATGCTATTAGCAGTGCCCGTGAAAATGTGAAACTCTGTAAGACCTGTTTTACACTTACGGATCAGGAAGTGTGTCCAATATGCTCTAGCAATAAGAGGAATAAGAAGGTCATTATGGTTGTGGAGGACACAAGGGACCTTGTTGCTTATGAGAAGGTGGGCAAATACGATGGCGTATATCATGTGCTAAACGGCACCATGAATCCCATGCAGGGCATAGGACCTAACGACATCAGACTTAAGGAGCTCTTCGAGAGACTTGAGGGTGATGTTGATGAGGTTATTATAGCGACTAATTCCACAACAGAAGGTGAGGCGACGGCTATGTACATCTCCAAGCTGATTAAGCCTACTGGAATTAAGGTATCGCGAATCGCCAGTGGCGTTCCTGTTGGAGGAGATTTGGAGTGTATTGATGAGGTGACGCTTCTTCGAGCCTTGGAGGGCAGGAAGGAGCTATAATAGGAATTATTTGAGTTTAGAATAGCTTAAGACATAGTTTTTTCTGTCAGTCATAACATTTTCAGGGGAGATAGGATTAATATCTCCTAAGATATGGGCAAGATAAGCGGCTTGACATTGCTTCTCAACTACGATTGATAAGGCGTTGATGTCATCAGTGGATGCATGACATACAATGCCTTTATTGCGTAATATGGCACATTCTCTAAGGGGAAGATCGTTAGAGTCTGTCTGTGGCAGTGTGATTTCGCTTAGAGAGTCGAAGACCTTCATGCTTATACCTGCAAATTGCGCGAAGTCGTCAAGATAAGGGAAGACCTCATAGCCTTCCTTGGATATTGCAAGGGCAAAAGGGGATTCAAGAAGGTATAAGCCATCAGCTGAGCTTATAGGCTTGACAAAGCTGTCAGCATGCAAGGAAAAATCGGGATGTGTAATAGCAAGGGAATCATATAGCCTCATGGACTGCTCTTCTAATT
The DNA here is from genome assembly GCA_905234245.1 of uncultured Lachnospiraceae bacterium. GTDB lineage: Bacteria > Bacillota > Clostridia > Lachnospirales > Lachnospiraceae > RUG191. Next base: position 15,045 of record CAJOGN010000025.1, on the reverse strand, counting down.
CTTTGCTGACAATAAATGCTTCTTCGTCGGTTTTGCCGAGGCAAAAAGCACCGTGATTAGACATAAGAAAGCCGTTAGAAGCAGGGTTGTTTCGAACTACCATAGAGATATTGTCTATTAGCTTTTGTGAAGCATTAAGACCGTAATTGGCACAAGGGATAGAATTATTGTGGGTTTTTGGCAAAATGCTTATACATGAAGCAAGGCTCTGATGAGTATGAATGATAAAATCAACATTTTCACGAAGGGAGTAAGTGATTGCATGGATGCCCTTCTCGCTACTAGGAGTACCGCTGCCAAGGGTGGCGAGATTGTTGATTGACACCTCAACCAAATCACCCCCAGTCATGTTCTCGTATCCCTTGCCACTTGGGGTAATAAGGAAGGAATCATGGCTAAGGCGGGCGCTGACATTGCCCCAGGTTCTGGCAATAAGACCAGCCTCAATTAGTCTCTGGCAAGCGGCGATTATTTTGTTTTCTGCGGTTTTTCTATCGTAGGACATATATTTCTCCCATTTCAACTTCGTTATTAATATAATTATAGTTTACTTCAACGCATTTACAAGGGAAACCTTGGGAAACTACTTCATATAAGTGTTGCGAACTATTTTAAGGGTGTGTACAATAACTATATGGCTAAAAAAAAGAAAAAAACTAAGAAAGAAAAGAGAATATGGAGATTTCTTAGGTTTCAGATATTCCTGATTCTATTGGTGCTTGGAGCTATCCTCTTTTATTACTTTAGTGGATATGCTTCGAAGATTGCAGCAATGAGGAAGGAAGCTAGTACATTTGTGTCGAAATCTACGGCAGAGACATTCAAGCAGTCTCAGACTAGTATTGCTTATGACAGCGATGGAAATGTTATATCTATCCTTAAGGGGGATAAGAATTCCTATTATGTACCTCTTACTGACATGCCAGCCTATGTAGAACAGGCATTTATCAGCGTGGAGGACAAGAGCTTTCGTTCTCATCACGGAATAGATTATAAGGGTATAGCAAGAGCCTTGTGGTCTATGATTAAGAACGGACGAATCTCTGGAGGAGGAAGTACAATAACCCAGCAGCTGGCGCGTAACGTTTTCTTAAATCAGGATGTAACTTGGCAGAGAAAGCTAGAAGAAATCTTCATTGCTTCGGAGCTGGAAGAGAAATATACCAAGGATCAGATATTAGAATTCTACATTAATAACATATATTACGGTAACAGCTTCTATGGACTGCAGGCGGCGGCCAAGGGATATTTTAATAAGGATGTGAAGGATTTGACCTTGTCTGAGATAGCTTTACTTGCAGGTATTCCTAATTCTCCAACGGAGTATGAGCCACTGCAGCATATGGATAAGGCAATTGCAAGGCGTAATATTGTGCTAGAAGGTATGCTTAACGACAGAGTAATATCCAAGGCTTCTTACGATAACGCCATAGCAGAGTCCATAACAATTAATCAGCCAGGTAAGATTCATAACAATTATCAGGAGACATACACCTTCTATTGTGCAACAAGAGCGCTTATGGAGAAGAATGGTTTCAAATTCAAGTATTCCTTCAAGAACGAGGCTGAGAAGAAGAAGTACGAAGAAGAATTCAATCAGGCATACGACACTTACAATAAGCAGCTATATAACGGAGGATACCGCATATATACATCTCTAGACAGTAAGATGCAGGGAGTGCTTCAGGATGCTATTGATTCTGGATTAGACGAATTTGACGAAGTAGATAACGAAGGCATCTATGAGTTGCAGGGTGCGGCAGTTTGTATTGATAATGATAACGGATTTGTTAAGGCCATTGTAGGCGGTCGAACCCAGGATATAGCGGGATATACCCTTAACAGAGGCTATCAGAGCTTCCGTCAGCCAGGAAGTACAATCAAGCCTTTGATTGTATACACACCACTGCTTGAGAGAGGCTACACCGCTGATACAACAGTAGTTGACCAGCCAATTAAGGATGGACCGACCAATGCGGATAAGAGCTACTCAGGCTCCATGTCACTACGTAGGGCAGTTCAGCTGTCTAAGAATACGGTTGCCTGGTCCTTGTTTGAACGCATAACCCCGAAGGCAGGCCTTGCGTACCTTAAGAATATGGAGTTTACAGCCTTAGATGAGAGGGATGAGACATTAGCGGCAGCCCTTGGAGGCTTTACAATTGGTGTCTCTCCTGTGGAAATGGCCAAGGGATACGCTACTATAGAGAATGATGGAATGTACCGTCAGGCCACATGTGTCAAGAAGATAACGGATTTTGAAGGAAATACCGTATATCAGAGCGAGCAGCAGGAGAAGGAAGTGTATAAGGAGAATGCGGCTCGAGCAATGACCGATATACTTCAGTCAGTTGTAACTAGTGGTACAGCAGCGGGCCTTGGTGTCAAGAATCAGGCCACAGCAGGTAAGACAGGAACCACTAATGATAACAAGGACGGCTGGTTCTGTGGATATACCCCATATTATACTACGGCTGTGTGGGTTGGATACGATATGCCTAAGAAGCTGCCAGGACTATATGGTTCTTCTTATCCAGGAGAAATATGGAGTAAATACATGAACGCCATTCATAATGGCTTAGAGCATAAGGATTTCCTTGGTGTTACGCAGTTTATAGGTGAAGTGACAACCAAGGGATCAGTTGCTACTAATAACGATGAGGGTGGCGAAGAGGAAGCGCCTCCTGAAGAGGAGCAGCAATAGATTAATAAGAATAAGTTAATGGAGAAATGTATGAGATACGGAGTAGGAGTAGACTTAGGCGGCACATCTGTCAAGATGGGACTATTCACAAGTAGCGGAGAGCTCTTAGAGAGCTGGAGCATCAAGACAGACAGAAGCGATAATGGCAAGAACATATTGCGTGACATTGCCAAGTCGGTGTCAGTTAAGCTGGCGATGAAGGGAATAGACAAAAAGCAAGTGGATGGACTGGGAATAGGAATACCGGGAGCAGTAAGGCGAGGAGTAGTTGATAAATGCGTCAACATAGGCTGGGGCTATGTGGATATAGTAAAGGAATTAGAGCCCCTCTGTGGTATTAAGGTATATGCCGAAAATGATGCGAACACAGCAGCTCTGGGTGAATTCAAGGTCGGCACAGGCGCGGACTACAATGGAATAATATTCCTTACTCTGGGCACAGGAGTCGGCGGCGGAATAATAAGTGATGGCAGGATTATACAAGGCTTCTCGGGATATGGTGGCGAAGTCGGTCATATGATAGTGAATTACGACGAGACTGAAAGGTGTAATTGCGGCGCCTGCGGCTGTCTGGAGCAGTACACATCTTCTACGGGAATAAGAAGGCTGGCGCTCAAACGGTTAAAGGAGAGCGACGAGGAATCTACATTAAGAGAATACGGAGATGATCTGACAACGAAGGACATTTTCCATGAAGCGGAAGAAAACGGTGACAAGATTGCGGGTGAAGCTATCGATTACGCTATGAAAATGCTTGGAAGAGCATGTGGAAATATGTGCCACGTAGTCAATCCAGAAGCGGTAATAATGGGCGGTGGCGTCACTAATGCAGGGGATTTCTTGCTTGAGAAAGCCAAGAAAGAGTTCGATAAGAATGTGAAATATATTGCCGGAGATACAAAAATATGCCTAGCCTCTCTAGGTGAGAAGGCAGGCATATATGGTGCATTTTACCTAACGAAAATGTGATAGAATAACTTCACAGCATATCTTATAAGTCTGCGTGACCATAACCATTAACGATAAGGTCGCTGGCATAGTCCACTAATTCGTCAATAGTTGTTGGTTTGTCGTTCTGAAGCCAGCTTCTATATATAGAAGTTATTGTCACACAATATGCTCTTACTACGAATGGATGCTTCGCATTCTCATAAAATGGCTTGAAAGCAGATGTTTCAAGGAGCATGTTAGTTACATTGTTGTAGAAGAATACGTAGTTTGGATCGCAGAGAAGCTTCTGTTCTACGTCATCACATTCGTCAAGGTAGTGATAGAACTTGGAGATACATCCAGCTACATCAAGCTCGTTAATCTCAGGCTCTACATAATCTAGGAAGTTATCAACGATTTCATGTTGAAGCTGTTCAACTAGATCATCTAGAGATGAAAAATGTAGATAGAAGGTCTTCCTGTTAATCTCAGCCCGCTCAGCTAGCTCAGTAATAGAGATGTCATTATAATCCTTCTCTAACACAAGCTGGCAGAAAGCGTACTTGATTGATTTGATAGTTCTTCTTACTCTTAGGTCGTTACTAGTCTGTCTCATAATTATGTACCTTGTCGCAGGCTGGTGTGGTGACTTCTGATGTGCCTGCACCACCAGAAATCAATGGTTTAAGTTACGTTCATATTTGTCTGTGTATTTTGTTAGATTATACAATATGCATATAATTTTATCAACAGTAGTGTAGTAAAAAGGTGAAAAAATGGTAAAAAATCTACTTAAAGAAATAAAGGAATATAAGGCTGATGCCATCAAGACGCCACTTTATATGATACTAGAGGTTGCAATGGAGATGATTATCCCACTTCTAATGGCAGTTATAGTTGATGATGGTGTGGGCCATGGCGACATGTCAGTTATCCTAAGGACAGGAGGAATAATGATAGTAGTTGCCGCAATCGGCCTTTTCGCCGGTATGAGAGGCGGTGCATGTGGCGCGAAAGCATCAACTGGACTGGCTAAGAACCTTAGAATGTCAATGTTTGAGAATATCCAGACATTTTCCTTTAAGAATATTGACAAATTCTCATCAGCCAGTCTGATTACAAGGCTTACAACTGACGTAACCAACGTGCAGAACGCCTTCCAGATGGTAATTCGCTTAGGAACAAGGGCCCCAGCCAGTCTTATTGTTGCAATGGTTCTATCCTATTCTATAGAGCCTAAGCTGGCAAATGTATATCTAGGAGCAGTAATCTTCCTGTTAGTAGTGCTGTCTATTGGTATCTTCGCAGTATTCAAGATATTCTCCGTCCTATTCGAGAAATACGATAAGCTTAACAACTCAGTACAGGAGAATATAACAGGAATGAGAGTTGTTAAGGCATATGTCAGAGAAGAGCATGAGAAAAGTAAGTTCACCAAGGCTTCAATGTCCTTAGCAAAGCAGTTTATTAAGGGTGAAAGCATAGTGGCCTTAGCGTCGCCTGTTATGATGTTCGCAATATACGGCTCAATTCTTCTAATAAGTTATCTCGGAGCGCAGTTAATCGTATCCGACGAATTAACAACAGGAGAATTAATGAGTATGCTTGCATACTGCATGAATATATTAATAAGTCTTATGATGCTTTCAGTGGTATTTCTTATGATTGCCATCTCCACAGCATCGGCAAAGCGTATTAACGAGGTGCTAATCGAGAAGGCAGACATAGTTGACCCTGAGAATCCTATTACCGAGGTAAAGGATGGCTCCATAGACTTCGATTCAGTTGACTTTAGTTACAACGAAGATGGAAGCGGCAAAGTCCTTGAAAATGTGTCACTTCACATAAAGTCTGGTGAGACCATTGGAATTATCGGTGGCACAGGAAGCGGTAAGACAACTCTAGTTAACCTGATATCCAGATTATACGATGTTAATGAGGGCGAGGTCCTGGTAGGTGGGGAAAATGTTAAGAATTATTCCTTAGATACACTTAGAGAGGAAGTATCCCATGTTCTGCAGGCAAATGTGCTGTTTTCCGGCAGTATATATGATAATCTTCGCTGGGGAGATATTAACGCCACCGACGAGGAGTGCAAGGCTGCCTGTAAGATAGCCTGCGCAGACGAATTCATAGAGGATTTCCCAGAAGGATATAACACCCATATCGAGCAGGGCGGAACTAACGTGTCAGGTGGTCAAAGGCAAAGGCTATGTATAGCCAGGGCAATTCTTAGAAAGCCGAAGATTCTCATATTAGATGATTCCACCTCAGCAGTGGACACTGCAACAGATGCTAAGATAAGGAAGGGCTTCAGGGAAGACATCCCTGATACCACCAAGATAATAATTGCCCAGAGAATATCATCTGTGCAGGATGCAGACAGAATCATTGTTATGGATGATGGCGCAATCTGCGGCATTGGAACACACGAAGAGCTTCTTGAGAGTAATGATATATATAAGGATGTCTACGAATCACAGACAGGCGCCGGAACAGGCGACTTTGATGCGTAGTCACACCATTAAGGAGGCATAATATGGCAAGACCTAGAGGGGAGATTAAGAAAGGCGATGTTAAGAAAAGCTTCAAATCCTTAGGGCGACTATTTAAGTTTCTCTTCAAGCACTATGGATTTCAGCTTGTTATCGTACTTATATGTATATTAGTGTCCATATTCTCAACTATTAAGGGCACACTATTTATGCAAAACCTAATAGATGATTATATAACCCCTATGATAAATGAGCATAGCACTGACTTTACGCCACTTATTTTGGCTATTACCAAGATGGCGATTATATACGGAGTGGGAATCCTTGCGGCTTTGATACAGAGCATGGTAATGGTATATGTGACCCAGGGAACCCTTGATAAGCTAAGAAGAGAGCTTTTCTGCCACATGGAGAATCTTCCTATTAGTTATTTCGACACTCATGCCCATGGAGACATAATGTCAGTATATACTAATGATATTGATACTGTAAGACAGGTAATAAGCCAGGGGCTGCCACAATTTATCAATAGTGCAATAACGATAGTCTCAGTAGTGATCTCTATGTTCACCCTCAACTGGCTTCTTACACTAATATCCCTTGGCATGGTGGCCGTTATGGTCTTAGTAATGAAGAGCCTTGCAGGGAAATCAGGCAAGTACTTTACAGCCCAGCAGAAGAATATAGGAATCGTAAATGGTCATATTGAAGAGATGATGACTGGACAGAAGGTAGTTAAAGTATTTGGCCACGAGAAAAAGTCTATAGAGGAGTTCAAGGTTCTCAATGATGAACTCTTCGACAGTGCTGACAAGGCAAACAGGTTCGCTAACATGCTTGCACCAGCTACTGCTCAGATAGGAAATGTAAGTTATGTCATAATTGCTGTTGTGGGAGGAATCCTTGCATTAACAGGCGTAACCGGCTTTACCCTGGGAGGTCTGGCAAGCTTTCTAACATTTAACAAGAGCCTGAACATGCCAATTAGTATGGTTTCTCAGCAGTTTAACTTCATTGTAATGGCCGCAGCAGGGGCTAAGCGTTACTTCGATATGCTTGATGAAGAAAGCGAAGTTAATAACGGTTATGTTACCCTTGTAAATGCGAAAGAGGAAAACGGCGAGCTTGTAGAGAGCGACGTTCGTACAGGAATCTGGGCCTGGAAGCACACACATCAGGCTGATGGCTCTGTAACCTACGTTCGTCAGCAGGGCGACATTACCTTTAATGACGTGGATTTTGGATATACAGAAGAGAAAACTGTCCTACATAATATTAAACTATACGCGGACCCAGGCCAGAAGATAGCATTTGTAGGTGCTACTGGCGCTGGTAAGACAACAATTATTAATCTAATCAACCGCTTCTATGATATTGATGATGGTAAGATTAGATACGATGGTATTAATATTAATAAGATAAAGAAGGAAGACCTTCGTGCATCTCTTGGCATAGTGCTTCAGGACACTCATTTGTTCACAGGGACCATTGCTGAGAACATTAGATATGGCAAATTAGATGCCACAGACGAAGAGGTCATTGCAGCCGCCAAGCTGTCTAATGCCCATTCTTTCATTAAGAGACTGCCACAGGGCTATGATACAGTTATTGCTGGAGATGGCGCCAACCTAAGCCAGGGCCAGAGACAGCTGCTTGCCATATCACGAGCAGCTATTGCAGATCCACCGGCTCTTATATTAGATGAAGCAACAAGCTCTATCGACACCCGTACCGAGAAGAAGATTCAGGAGGGTATGGATAATCTTATGAAGGGCAGAACCACATTTGTTATAGCTCACCGACTTTCTACTATAAGAAATGCGGATTGTATCATGGTTCTCGAGAAGGGACGAATAATAGAGAGAGGCTCTCACGAGGAGCTAATGGAAGAGCAGGGCAAGTATTATAAGCTATATACAGGCAAGATTGTTAATGCATAATATAAACCATCCTACTTTTGTAGGGTGGTTATTTTTTATACATATTTTTAGTTGAAAGAAAAAATAACAAAAGCTTGATTTTTTTGAAAAAAGGTATAAAGTATTGTAAAATAATTCCGATATTGATATAGAAAAACTATATCTATGGGGATTCTATGTTTATTTTTAACAATAAGTTGTGTTATAATGAAAATAATTATAGGTCTTAAAAGACAAGAAATGCGAGATTAAAATGGTTGAAATAAAAATCAACTAATAATCATATACCGAAAAAGGACGATAAATCGCGTCTTGCAGGTGGCGTGGATCCTGCCTGTAATGTAGGGGAAAGGAGTACTTTATGGTAAAGTACAAAGATTATGGAAGGAAAATACTAGCTGTATTGCTTGCAATAGCAACTGTGCTAACTACAAGCTCTATTGATCTTAGAGCATTAGCAGCACCTGAACCAACTAGTACTACAATATATTCAGGTGGTTATCTAGGAGAAATCTATACTAATAATAGTTCTACCCAGAAGGTAAACAGTGTCAGCTTCGATATGATACAAGTTGCTGGAATACCATATGATTATACTGCATATATCTACGAGAACCCTACTGTAGATGGCGATCCACAGTCTGGTGTCATAAGAAAGGTTGTTGAAAAGTCCATAGATACATCGGCTGAGACGGTTAGATCTACTATTAATATACCTATTGGCAATGGTGACGATAATAAGCCAATTGTTTTGACCAACGGTGAGAAGCTTGGAGTAGCGATAATGCTAAGTGGTAACGTTGGCGACAATCCTATACAGTATTATGAAACGGGAGCACCAGAGACAGGAAATGGATATAGAAAGGACACATCAACTTCAGGCTGGGAAAAAAGGGGAGATATTGTCACTGTATCTACAGAGAATGCGGGAGAGCCTTATGACCTAACCGATATTACAATGAATCCTACAACAACATTCCTAACAGTAGGGGATGATGATGTAGCTTTAAATACAACATTCACACCGAATTATAAGAGAACCATAGCTTATGAATCTAGTGATGAGACTATTATCAAACGAGACGGTCAGAAAGTACATGCGGTAGGTTCTGGACAGGCAAGATTAACAGCTTCTTATGGCGATACATCTACATACAAGGATTTCACGGTATTTCAGAATACCATAATAGATCAAGGACCATGGACATACACAGGAAGCGAAATTAAACCAAGAGTTAAAGTTGAATGTGGACGTGAATTAACGGAGAACACAGATTACAGACTTACATATAGTAATTGTATTAATCCTGGAACAGCATCTGTAACCATTACTGGACTTGGAACATATGCAGGTTATAGCAAGACATATAATTATACCATCGACAAGGCTACATTAACACAAGAGATGGTTAATAGCACAAAGGATGGCGGAACTGCTACATATACAATTGATACTTCAACAGGTGAAGTCAAGAGTGCTGTTATTGAAAGCCTTGTCAAGGATAGAGACTTTACGGCAGTTGCGACTTATGTATCCAGCTCAGTTGATAAGATAACATATGATGTAACTGTCACAGCCAAGGGCAATTATAAAGGTGACCACCCATTTACAACATCAGTTGATGTGCCTGCAGATCCATCGGCTACAATTGATATTAATTATGTGGTTGATGCAGTGCTTATAGATGGCGAAGGAAATGAGACAGACGAATTTATATATACAGGTGGCGACATCACACCTGGGGTTAAGTTCTTTCTCAAGGGCACTGATACACCGGTTAGCTTTGCTAATAATGTGGAAATCGAACCAAGCGGAGGAAGTACCGCATCAGAAGATAAGAAGACCTTAACAATTACTGGCAAGAATTTAGAGGGCTATAGCGGAACAATAACCCTGGATTATTGGGTGGTACCACTTGATATTGAAGATGCTAAGATATCTGTAGATGTTCAAGAAGAGACGCCAGGAAGTGGAAATGTATGGATACATACTGGCAACCAGATTAAGCCAACAGTAACTGTAAAATACACTAATGGAACAACCTCTACCCTTACATTGGGAAAAGACTACGAGGTTCATTACAGTAATAATACTAGTGTTGGAACCGCAAGAATCGAAATATCTGGAATTGGCAACTTTACAGGAACACGAACAGAAGATTTTGAGATAATTGCCGACTTTGTTAAGGATGCCTCACTTAAACTGGGAGGATATACCGCAAATTATAGCAATAATTTCGTTACGGGCTACTCAGTGACATATAGAGGAACCCCTTATACAACTAAGCCAACTAATTTCCAACTGGCTGGCAAGAGTGTAAAGTCTACTGATTATAGAACAGAATATAGTAATAATACAGACGCAGGAACAGCAGAGATCAAGTATATAGGTCTGAATAAATATGCAGGCAAAGAATTTACAGTAAAATTCACAATAACCCCAAAACAGCTAACGAGTGGTTTAACCGTGTATCAACAAGCTCACACATACTCAGGTAATCACGAAGAGTTATCTGATGGAGAGTATGTTGTATATGACGGAAGCAAGCCTTTAATAAAAGGTACTGATTATGATGTATCTTTTACAAACGACATTAATGCTGGAACAGCTTCTATTAAAGTAACTGGTAAGGGCAATTATGATGGCACGCTACTAGGCACATACACAATTGACCCACTATCAATAAGTGATGGAAATGTAACGATTGAGCCTATTAAAGATAGGACTTACACAGGTGCAGCTCAGGAGCCACCTGTTGTAGTAAAGCTAAATGGAGTAGAAGTTCCATCTAGCAATTATACAGTTAGTTATTCTAACAATATTAATGTGGGAACGGCGAATGTAACCTTAACAGGTAAAGGCAACTTCACTGGTAGCAGAAATGATGTAACATTTAAGATTAATCCTAAGACCTTAGCAGGCCTTGAATATACAATAGGAGGAGTGCCATGTACGAAGGTTTCTGAAACTGGAACGTCATATACATCAGAATATGTAGCTGATTACACAGGTCTTGAAGTGAAGCCTGCTGTTGTTGTATATGATGGCGGTAATGTACTTACATCCGATGACTATACAGTAAGTTATTCGGGTAATATCAATGTAGGAACTGCTACAGCGAGGGTGTCTGGTAGAGGTTCATATGCAGGCTCAACCGTATATATAACATTTAACATAGATTACAAATCAATAGAGAATACAAACGTTACACTTACAGGTACGAAGAAGGTAAACGGCATAATATATCCGACCGTTACGGTATATGACCCAACTGCTCCTTATGGCGCCCAGGACCTTGTGGAAGGAACACATTACGAGATAATTGCCACAGCAACCCATGCGGGAGCTGGCAATACAGCAATTATCAGAGGTATAGGCAATTATAGAGGAGAGCAGAAAGTTACCTATAATATAGGACATGACTTGAATGATGATGAGAAGACGTCAGTGCAAGTGTGGACGCCGAACGGTAATGTCGAGATGCCAAAAGAATCAACTGGAGTATATGTATTCGAATATATAGGAGAGCAGTATCCGTCTATAAAGGTATTCTACGATGGAAGTGTTCTTACAACGAATGATTTTGAATATAGCTTAGAGAGGCTCAGCACTAACGATAACGACTTTGATGCAGGAACAAGAATTAAAGTTACTGTAACAGGTAAAGGCGATAATTACTATAATTCGAAGAGTGCTCAATATAATATAAGTAGAAAGAACATAAACGACAGCGAACTAATAGCTATAACAGATGATAATAATAACTCAACGAAGACAGCGGATTGGATATATACCTATGACAGACTAGCCAAAGTGGTTAAGCCTAAGATTGTATATAATGTCAAGGATGGAGCGGCTGTCACATTAACTGATTCAGATTATACCAAGGACAAGGATTCCGTTGGACCTAACGTATTGTATGATGGTGAATTGATTAAGAGCACACCAGTTACATTAACCGGTACAGGTAATTATATGGGAACAGTTACTCTTAACTATACCATTAACCCGTGTGCACTATCTGACACAGATGTAATTAATGTGGTAGATATTGGTGACCAGCAGTATACAGGCGAACAGATAAGACCGCTTCCGGTAGTCCAACATACGTTGAGTGATGCGTCAACCAGAGAGCTGGTAAACGGCACTGATTATGAGCTTACCTATGCTAATAATACAGACGTGGCTGACATATCTAGTGAGAAGCCACCGACAGTAATAATTACTGCTAAGGATAGGGGTAATTATACAGGCCAAGTAATCAAGAAGTTCAACATAATTCAAAGAACGTTAACACAGACTAATACAACAGTGACACCTATACAGCCTATGATATATGATGGAACTCCTAAGACTCCGACGCAATTCAGCGTATATTATAATGAGACAGGTAATGTGTTAACTACAGATGATTATGATGTAGTGCCGGTTCCTAATACTAATGTGCTATTTGGAGTTGGTGATGTTGAACACAACACTGGACCTAGAGTTATGATTATAGGTAAGGGTAAGTATAAAGGTACTGTATATGCGCCATTTACAATAAAGGCTAATATAGGCGACAGTAGTTTGTTCATCATTGATGGATTAGAAGAGACATATAATATAGTAAAGAACGGTGATGTATTCGATATTAATGTGGGAGCCTTCACAGTTAAGTACGAAGACCCTAACAACCCAGGTCAATTCTTGATTATGGACCCTGACTTATATGAGTTGAAAAAGCCACAAACTATTGTGCCAGGGCTTGCTCAGTTATCAGTAGTAGGTAAGGGAGGCATAGTATACGGCACAGCCAATAAGCCAGTTAAGCTTGTGGGCAATCTTGAAGACGTGACATTATCAGGCATTGACCCTGTATATGATTATACTGGAACGGCAATAACACCTTCTCCAACAGTAATGTTCGGAACTAAGCTTCTTACAGAAGGAGTTGATTATAATCTAAGCTATTCCAATAATACTAATGCGGGAACAGCGACTATAAGCATTACACCAGTAGGAGGCAATGAGTACCTGACAGGAAGCAAATCAGTCAACTTTAAGATACAATATAATATGGATGAAGCTGTGATATCAGGATATGAATCCAGCTATCCGTACACTGGCAATCAATGGACACCTAATCCTATAACAGTAACAGTTCATGGCAATACTCTTTCTAATGGAACAGATTATGATGTAGTCTATGGTCATAATACTGATGTATCAGAGGGAGGAATAATTACTGTAACAGGTAAGGGAGAGAAAGCTAGAGGTACTAAGAGCGTACAATTTAGAATTACTCCTGTTTCTATAGAGAATGCTCAGGTTACTTTTGCGGCGACATATCCATATACGGGACAGTCCCAGAGGCCAGTTCCAGATGTAGAAATTGGAAATAAGACTCTTACAGAAGGAGTTGATTTTAGAGTAGATTATCCTACAGATACGGTAAATGTTGGATTCAAGCCTGTTAATATTGTGGGAATGGGCAACTATACAGGCAGAATGTCAGGTGATATTACAACAGATCCGATGACATGGCCTTATTATCATATCGGAGTAGTGTCATTAACTGATTCTGCAGTGACTATAGAAGTACAAGATGCCTACTATGCAGGTGGAGAGAATGTTACACCACCTTACAGCGTGAAATACAACGGCATTCCCCTTGTTAAGGATAGAGACTACACCGTAACAATGAGTGGAACACATGCAGCAGTAGGAACTAATTATTCTATTACATTTACTGGAATTAATAATTTCAATGGTGCAGTTGATAAGACTTATGCAATAAGAGAAGCAGATTTATCTAAGGGAGTTGTCAAGTTATCTGAGACATCCCATGAATATACAGGAAGTCCAATTGTTCCACGCATTGTAGCGACTATTGATAAGGGTGATGGAACAGTATATACCCTTAAGGAAGGCGCAGATAAGGATTATGTGGTAACCTTCAATGGTGGACAAGCCATGATTGATGTTGGAACATACAGCATCTTAGTTGAAGGTAAGAACAACTTCATCAACAGCCTAAGCGAGACGTATACCGTTACAGCCAAGGATTTATCAGATTCATCTAAGGTAAAGATTACCTATGATATTGATAATGAATACCAAGAAGGAGCCGAGGTTAGGCCAGCACCTAAAGTATGGGATATAGCCAGAGGAGTTCAACTTGTAGAAGGAACAGATTATACAGTTACTTATGATAATAATAAAGCAGCTGCTTCTAAGGACTCTGCATTGCCACCTACAATAACAGTAGTAGGACTAGGCAATTACACTGGAACCTTTTCTGGCACATTTAACATAGGACATCCATTAGGAAGTCTGGAGATAGTTCTTGACAGCTATCAATATACCTACGATGGTCAGCTTCATGTGCCAGGTGTACAGGTTAAGAGAGGCAACACCGTGTTAGTAGAAGGTGTAGATTATGAGAAATCATATTCTAACTTCGATGGTTCAGCTCTCGATGCCAATGCTGGTAAGAAGTCAGTAAACATCACAGGTCATGGCGGTTACTACAGCGATTCATCTAGAACATACGATATTGTTGCTAAGGTAGCTAATGCCAATATGATTAAGATTGATCCTAGCCTGCTTAAGGATGAAAGCGGTAACTATTACACCGTATATACAGGAACAGATATTGAGCCTGCAGTAACAATATATGATGAGGAAATATCAAGTGCTATACCGGTAGACCCTAGTAATTATGATGTAGCATATGTACGTAACAAGGATATGTCCACACCGACTAATCCGGCGCTAATTAAGATAGTGTTCAAGAATAATTACGCGATGGGTGCAGAATCCTATACAATGCCTTTCTATATTAAGGCTAAGACTATTGAGGCCGGATTCGAAGCGTATTTGCCAGGTGGTTCCCAATACGCGTACACAGGTAACGAGGTTGAGCCTGAAGTAATCGTTAAGCCTACATCCTTAGATACAGTAGAGGGTGAGTTAATAGAAGGCGTTGATTATACATTAACTTATATAAATAAT
>CAJOGN010000024.1 GCA_905234245.1 uncultured Lachnospiraceae bacterium | reverse complement strand
GGGTGCTTAATAGAAATAATGGCAGTCATTCCATTTCTAACATCTGCACCTGTGAAATTATCATCCTTTTCCTTCAATATGCCAAGCTCTCTGGCATAATTATTAATCACACTTGTAAATACGCTCTTAAAGCCAGTAATGTGTGTTCCACCTTCTGAATTGTATATATTATTACAGAAGCCAAGGATAGTCTCATGGAATTCATTAATGTATTGAAATGCCACTTCAATTTCAATTCCATCAGTCTTACCTTCAAAATATATAATATCTGTTACAGCCTCATTATTCTTATTAAGCGCTTTAACAAAGCCTTTGATTCCATCTGGTTCATGGAATACTACATGCTCAAGTTCTTCCCCTCTTCTATCCTCATAGATAATTGTAAGCTCTGGGTTAAGATATGCAGTTTCATGCATTCTCGACTTAACATCGTCACCCTTAAAATCAGTCTTCTCAAATATCTCTGGGTCAGGCAGGAAGTTAATCTTAGTTCCAGTCTTCTTAGTCTTACCAATTGTTGGAAGAAGACCTTTAACTAGTTTCTCTGTTGGATTACCTCTCTCGAATCTGTCGTGGTGAATATATCCATCTCTTGATATCTCCACATCCATATAGGTTGATAACGCATTTACTACTGAGGAACCAACACCGTGTAGACCACCGGAGGTCTTATATGCTCCATCATCGAATTTACCACCTGCATGAAGTGTAGTAAATACAAGACGAGATGCTGGTACTCCCTTCTCATGCATACCAACAGGGATACCTCTACCATTATCAATAACAGTACATGAACCATCCTTTTCTAGTATTACAGTAATCTCATCACATTCACCCTGCAAATGTTCATCAACAGCATTATCAACAATCTCATATATAAGGTGATTAAGGCCTTTTCTCGTAACTGAACCAATATACATTCCAGGTCGTTTTCTAACAGCCTCTAATCCCTCTAATACCGCTATGCTGTTTTCATTATAAGCTTGCTTTGCCATTACTATCTCCTAACGCAACTTAGAATAGCCATAGCCGTTAACCATGGCTTCAATAGGTATTCCCTTCTTACAGAATGGACAATCCGCCGGCTTGTAAGATTCATAACCAGGCAAATCATCAATTGTAAATATTGGAAATACATCTGTGGAATCAACCACATCTCTTGTAGAGAAGATTGAACTTACTCCAATAACATCTCCACCGTAATATTCAATACATTCCATACTTTGGCGAACAGTCTCACCTGTAGTCATTGTAGCCAGAAGAAGGAATATCTTTCTACCCTGAATTGAAGGCTTGATATTCTCTCTGAATAATAATTGGTTAACAGAATTAACCTCAGGACATACCACACGAATCGTCTCGTGATGAGGCGACATACCGATATTGGTCTTCTCTACCTCTTCTGCAAGAAATGCCCCTAACACCTGTGTTCCGTCCATACATACAATTGTATCTAGCACCTCCACCTTATGACGCATCTTATCTACAAGGTGCTTGGCAGCCTCCCTTGCTTCCTTGGTTCTTACCTTCATTGAAGTAACATCAACGTAGTAATTGATATGGGACTGAATAGTTGCAAAATGCCCCGGAACCGCATTAAGGACTATCTGCTCATCATCCTGAGCATGGAACTCAATAAAACGTTCATGGATAGCCTTAGGCTTCTTGTTACCTTCTCTCATTACACTGTTGTCTTGAATAAAATCTGTTAAACCGCTCATAGTAATCTCCCCCTTATTATTTTCCTGTTGAGCCAAATCCTTTGTTGCCTCTTGCAGTATCATCTAAAGAATCAACTTCTTCAAACTCTACTGACAAAAATGGTTGAATAATCATCTGTGCTATCTTCTGATTAGGTGATATGACACGAATCTCATTACTATCATTATGTACTGGAACCTTAATCTCGCCTCGATAATCACTATCAATAACACCTGTACAATTAGCAGGACGAAGCCCCTCCTTGGTAGACAGTCCGCTTCTTGCATAAATACCCCCGAAGTAACCATCTGGAATTGCCACGCTTATACCTGTTCCGATTAGTTTCGTCTCATGTGGTGCAATACTAACATCACTATCAATATCCGAAAACAAATCATATCCGGCAGCATATTCGCTACCACGAACAGGCAGAAGTGCCGATTCAGATAACTTCTTAAGTTGAATGTTCACTCACAACCTCCTTATTATTTTTTATCCTTGTCTTTTTTACCAAATGATATTTTGTTCTCATTATGATTAATCAGTCTTACAATATTACTTCTATGCTGGAATATTGCAAGGGCAGTTGCAAATAACATAACAATATATACTTCTAATAGATACTCACTTGGATAAGTAAGCCATGGGAATGTAGGCATACTCAGCCATCCTAGCTGTCCAAATACAACAACACATACGCCATATGTTATAGAGCCAAGTATTGAGCCTAATGATACATACTTGGATATTAATGTAACAGTAAGAAATACTGCCAAAGATATGGCAAAAATCTTAGGAAACATAATTGACACTAATCCTGCAGAGCATGCTATTCCCTTTCCACCCTTGAATTTCAAAAACGCAGGGAAGTTATGTCCTAGTATTGTACCAATGCCAGCGTAAATCATTATCATTCCAATATAATCAGCACTGTTTCTGAACAGAAAATATACAATGAACATTGCTAATACACATTTTAGATAATCAACAATAAAGGTAATTGCTCCAGCTTTCCAACCAAGCGTACGCATTGTATTAGTCATACCAACTCCGCCACTACCTTCTTTTTGTATGTCTACATTTACTGATTTACCCAAGAAATACCCTGTTGTAAAATTACCAAGCAGGTAACCAATAACAACAGCTACTACTCTATATAATATCTCACTTGTCATCTTTTCGCTCCCTGATTATAAATTTTAGAGAGGTGCCTTCAAAGCCAAAGGCATCTCTAATTCTATTCTCAAGATATCTTACATATGAAAAATGCATCAAATTCTTATCATTTACAAAAATCACAAAAGTCGGTGGCTTAACACTTACTTGTGTTACATAGAATATCTTAAGTCTCTTGCCCTTGTCTGATGGTGGTTGCTGCATTGCCACAGCTTCAATCACTATCTCATTAAGGACACCTGTTGCAACTCTCATAGCGTTATTAGCAATAACAACATCTATCATATCATATATCTTAGGAAGTCTCTGCCCTGTAAGAGCAGAAATGTATATAATTGAAGCGTATGGCATGAAGGATAATACACTTCTTATCTTATTGCTAAACTCATTTACAGTCTTATTGTTCTTCTCAATTGCATCCCACTTGTTAACAGCAATGATTATACCCTTGCCTCTCTCATGAGCAATTCCAGCAATCTTAGCATCCTGTTCTGTAACACCTTCTGTTGCATCAATCATTATAATTACAACATCAGCTTTTTCAACAGCAGTAACTGCTCTAATAATAGAATAACGCTCTAATTCTTCTTTAATCTTAGATTTTCTTCTGATTCCAGCAGTATCAATGAATATATATTCCTTGCCGTCGAATTTAACCTTGGTATCAACAGCATCCCTTGTGGTACCAGCAATATCTGATACAATTACACGGTCCTTGCCACATAGCTTATTAACAAGAGAAGACTTACCAACATTAGGCTTACCAACAATTGCGATTTTAGGAATCTCTTCGTCCTCATGGGATTCCTCCTGATTAGGAAAATGTGCAATAACTTCATCAAGCATATCTCCAAGACCTAATCTTGAAGAGGCTGAAATTGGATGAGGCTCACCAATTCCCAGATTATAAAACTCATATACATCAGGCATGAATTTATCGAAATCATCTACCTTATTAACAACAAGAACAATTGGTTTGTTAGACCTTCTAAGCATGTCGCACACCTTAGAATCGGAATCCACCAGTCCCTGTCGTACATCAGTCATGAACATAATAACATCTGCTGTATCAATTGCAATCTGCGCCTGTTCTCTCATCTGAGAGAGAATAATATCATTAGAGTCAGGCTCGATTCCTCCAGTGTCTATAAGTGTAAAATCCTTATCAAGCCAGGATATATCAGCATATATTCTATCTCTAGTAACTCCTGGAGTATCCTTGACAATAGATATTCTTTCTCCAGCTAGAGAATTAAAAAGTGTTGATTTACCAACATTTGGTCGTCCTACTACGGCAACTACAGGTTTACTCATTTTTATCTCCTAAAACACACAAAAAAATGCATTTTTTATCCAATTGATATTATCTTCATCAATTGCAATTATATCAAAACGCATTGGATGATTAAGACTAATATTGTTTTCTTTTATGTAGCCTATTGCTACCTTACTAATATTCTTTCTTTTCTTATAATCAACTGCTTCAACAGCACTAACACTAGCCTTATTCTTTCTATACTTCACTTCGCCAAAGCACAGATAATTCTTAAGATTACCATCTTCCATTACTGTATCATAATATATTATATCAATTTCACCAAATTTATGAAAATGATAATTCATTGTTATTACTTTAATACCATTACTAATCAGATAATCTCTGGCTAATTCTTCATATCTTGTACCAATCTTCCTATTATTCAAACAATCTCTCCCCAAAATGTATTATTTAGGAACGTAGCCATCCAGCTTAGCCTTTACTTTATCCATTCCATCAACAAATAGTAAGATTTCAGCAACCACTTCATATAATTCTGGCGGAATAGCATCTCCTATATCCAGCTTAGATAATGTATCAGCCAATTTATTGTCCTTATAAAATGGAACATCACTCTCTTTAGCTTTTTCGATAATCTTCTCAGCTACGGCTCCTTTACCAGTTGCCAGGATTTTAGGCGCAACATCTCCTGGCTCAAATGCAAGTGCAACAGCCGTCTTATCCTTATCAACCTTATTAAGTTCTTTAGGCTTCCAACTTTTTTCAGGCATGTTGTCTCCTTAGGCTCTAACATCAAATGAATATCTAGATACAGGTGTTGTGGTACCTCGGGTATCATGCTTTAAGAAATCTTCAACAAGGTTAACCTTCTTACTTTCATTCTCAACATTGATATTGCAGGTATACCCCTTCTTTTCAATTCTCTTCTGTAATATATCCACATTATTCATAATCAAATCATAGCTTGCGTCATCCTCCATGTAGAACTTAGTATCTACATTTCGATTATGAAGCTTAACTGAAATATCTGTTGAACCAAGATGGTCCATATCAAAATGAAGAAATGCGCTTATTTCATCATCCTCTGACTTATTCATCTTGTTCTTATATACATAAAGCTCAGAATTAGTATTCTGGCTTGACATACGAATAGGCAATTGAACATAAGTAAAATTCTGATTAACCTGATTCATAAAATCAATATTACTTCTGATCTCTGATGTAGCCTTAGTCACCTGACTATTAACCTTATTCATTTGAGCAGTAACCTGCTCTAATTGTCTCATTCCCATCTCAAGCTTCTCATATAATCTCTTCACAGGGTCACCCTTGGCAACATCAGCAGGATCTAATGTCCATTGTTGCTCGGTCATATTATTGATTAATGCTTTATAGGAATCACTTCCGAACAAATTCTTAATCATAGTGCGAGACACATTAACATTTTCAATGTAATTAGCAAGACCCTTCATAAAGTCAGTAACATTAGCCTTCGGATTAATATTTCCATTCTCGTCAATAAACTTGGAATTATTATTAAGAAAATCAGTATCGTTCTTAATCATCTCATTTAGAGCCTTGTATTGTGACTCTGTTAATGTATTACCAATAGAATTACGAGGATATGACTCCTGATTATATGTTGTGTTAATATCAAGCCCAGTCATAGGTCGAGCATTCCCCTCTGCATCTATTACCTGCGTATTATTAGTTGGAATATTTGCTGTCTGGTTATTAACCTGATTAGACACATTCTGGCTATTAGGCTGAGAATTATCAGCACTGTTGTTAACCTGCTGTATGAATGAATCTATTCCTTTACCTATGTTGGCTTTACCATCAGTCGAATTATTGCTTACAAGCTCCGCTTCAGATAACGCAGCGCCCAGAACAGAATTATTAGTATTAGCATTATTAGTTGTTGTTGCAACACCATTCTCTTCTGATAGCGAAGCGAGAATTGCTTCGCCCTTAGAATTAGTTGCTAAGGTAGCTAACATATCACTTTCTTTACTTGAATTAGCAACAGATACGGGTTCATCTGCTAATATATTAATGATTTCCCTATTAAGAGCACTTGCCTCAGTATAACTAAGCTCTTCAGACGCAAGCATATCCGGAATGGCAGAAGACAATTCTGATATCATATTCATTACAGATGCCTGGTTCGCCTTGTAATTCTCGAACTGACTTGCCAGCTGAGGATTAACCTCAATGCCAAGCTTACTCATTTGAATAATTGTAGCAACATCAATGTTGCTATTAGTATTAACTACTCTTGCCATTTCATTTAGAGAGTTAGAGTCAATTGGCATCTGTTCTCTCATCATATTATTAACCATATTAACATTTCTCTCATTAACAGCAAGATTAGCAGAATCTAGCGCGTTAAGAAGAGTTGGATTGTTCATGGCATTATTGGAAATTGGTTTGATCTGAATGGTGTTACCATCATTAGATTTTACCTGAAAAAATACAGACTGTCCTTGCTCTAACAGAATATCCTTCGCAAGAGTTGCTGTAATATTCTGTCCACTGCTCAGACCGAGAATTACGGTATTACCTTTTACTGAATTAACTGTGCCTTCAAATACCTGACCGGCAGTGAGCTTCTGCACAGTTGAAACTAACTGCTCCACACCTTGTGACTTAGTAGATATCTCTCCGCCTGATGCAAGATTATTATTGTATTGATTAACAAGATTAGATATCTGCATAGTTTAACCTCATACAAAGTTCCTAATGAATTTATCACGATGAACTGGTGTCCTGCCAAGTGTCTTAAGCGCATTAATATGCTCCTTAGTTCCATATCCTTTATTATCCTTGAAGCCATATCCAGGATATATATTATCTAATTCAACCATTATTCTATCTCTTGATACCTTGGCAATAATGGATGCAGCAGCAATAGATATAGACTTGGCATCACCTTTGACAATAGGAACCTGCTTAATTGTAACATCTGGAATTTTAACAGCGTCAACAAGTAATAAATCAGGCTTTACTTCTAATTTATCAATCGCCTGTCTCATTGCTTCATGTACAGAAAGAGATATATTATCTGTCTCATTAATTGACTCCACACTAACAATTCCAACAGATGCTGCAACAGCCTTTTCCATTATTTCATCATAGAGCTTCTCTCTTCTTGTTTCGGATAATTTCTTAGAATCATTAATATAGTAGATTAGAAGGTCCTTTGGTAATATAACAGCCCCTGCAACAGTAGGACCAGCAAGTGGCCCACGACCTACTTCATCTATTCCACATATATATTCGTATTCGCTATATTTCTTCTCAAATTCAGTCATCTTCAATACACGAGCTCGTTCATGCTGAAGCTTAACCATCTTCTTTTGAGCTTGTGATATTATCTTAGATACACCTGGTCTTCCGTCCTTAATATATTCATCAATAAAAGCAGGAAGCATCGCATCTGAAGTATCCTTATATTCATCCTGAATCTGTCTGATTGATTTCTCATTATCCATAC
This sequence comes from uncultured Lachnospiraceae bacterium, assembly GCA_905234245.1. GTDB lineage: Bacteria > Bacillota > Clostridia > Lachnospirales > Lachnospiraceae > RUG191. The sequence goes on along the minus strand of CAJOGN010000024.1, from coordinate 41,706 downwards.
AAACTACCTATTTATCCGTCAAAGTTGTAATCTCATCAAATGGGTAAATTCTACAAAGTGCCCGTCCTGTAAAATGTGACCCCTTAATCGGTCCCACATTAGCAAAACGACTGTCACTGGAATTATTACGATTGTCTCCCATCACAAAATACTCATCCTCACCTAGCGTAAGGGGTTCCGCCGCAATTCCAGGATTACTTATCCTTGCCAAGCCATAATGCTCATCAAGCTTAACACCATTGATAAATATATTACCATCATAATCAATATAAACTGTCTCCCCTGGAAGACCAATTATTCTCTTAATATAATATGTCTTGCTAAAGAATGAATTAGAAGAACCTGGTCCCTCATAAGGGAACACAACAATATCGAATCTCTCTGGATCTGAGATTCTATATGTTAATTTATCTACAATTAGGTTATCTCCATCACTTAATGTCGCTTCCATTGATGAGCCACTAACCCTTGTTCTTTGTCCTAAGAAATGTAATATACAGAAGGTAATTCCAATTATTACAAGGAAATATATAAATAGCTTTAATACGTCCTTCTTAGTGATTTTCTCTTTGTTATCTTTGTCACCATTCTTACCATCTTCGTTATTATCTTCATTCACATTTACATTTTTGTTATATAACACATCTTCTTTTCTAGGCATTTTCTTCATCCTTCTTTAATTCATCTAATGTAACTTTACCGATTGTTCCACTTCGAAACTCATCTATAATTAGATTATACGTCTTATTATAGTCAATTTCTTCACCTTTTTTTATACAATTTCTATTCTTAGCAATATTATCAATAATATCAACTATATCATGGGACTCATCAACATCATATCTATCTCCAATGAGTCCAGGATAATTCTTAATTATAAATTCAACAATTCCATTCGCAATCTCAGAATTATCAAGAATATTATCATTCATTGATCCAATGCATGCAAGATTAAATCCAACCTGCTTATCTTCAAACTTAGGCCACAAGATTCCTGGTGTATCAAGAAGCTCAACATTCTTATTAAGCCTTATCCATTGCTTGCCCTTGGTAACGCCAGGCTTATTACCTGTCTTGGCAGATGCTCTTCCAGCATAGGTGTTAATAAATGTTGACTTACCAACATTAGGTATACCAACAACCATTGCCCTTATTGGTCTATTCTTAATGCCTCTTTTTAAGTCTCTTTCCTTCTTCTTAGCACACGCCTTGTCAATTATCTTACTAACTTCCTTAATTTCGCTTTTCTTACGAGAATCAATAGCCACAACATAGAAGCCTTTTTCTTTGAAATATTCAATCCAGTCGGCGTTCTTACCTGAATCAGCAAGGTCACTTTTGTTAAGGATAATAATTCTAGCTTTATTATTGGCAAGTGAATCTATATCCGGATTCCTTGAACTATTAGGAACCCTTGCATCTACAAGCTCAACAACAATATCTATTAACTTAATATCTTCTTTCATCTGACGAATAGCCTTCGTCATATGACCTGGATACCATTGATAATCCATGTCTGTTCCACCTTTAATTATTAATTAACAATTCCAAAATCTCCAAAAGATAGCTTGAACCACACTTTACCCTTTATCTGCTTCTTACTGATCAGTCCTATGCTTTGATATCTGGAGTCCTCACTATTGTTTCTGTTATCGCCTAGTACAAAATACTCATCATCACCAAGAGTCAACTGAGTCTCAGCAAGTCCACTATATGTAATGGATTCTGTGTCAGCAACATCATCGTATTTTTCACCATTAACAAACAGCCTGCCACCTTTAATCACAACAGTATCTCCAGGAACGGCGACTACACGCTTAACGTATATAGTATCCTGTTCATTAGACAATGATTCAAATGCAACAATATGATTATGGCTTGGCTTCATGAACAGATAACGGCCTCTGTTAATAAGCAGATTCGTCTCATCTTCAATTGTAGGTCTCATAGACACTCCAGCCATCTTAACACTTGTAAAAAATGTAAATACAAGAAGAAATGCCACAAGAATAACAGCCACAACAATTCCTACATTAATTGCTGTCGCCTGTAATTCTTTAACCTTGAACCTTCTTCTTCGACGTCTAAAGTTAAGACCTCTTGAGAACTTACGGCTAATAAAGCTTGTAAATCTATCAAATAAATCCTTAAACCACATAATATCTCCAATATATTCTTATGAAAATATAATACAATACTCTAAAAAAAAGAACAACCAAAGGTTGTTCTTTAATTAGTATCTAATTATTGGATAGCTTCTTTAACCTTTGCTCTCTTACCAACACGATCTCTTAAGTAATTAAGCTTAGCTCTTCTAACCTTACCATTACGTACAATCTCAATCTTAACAACATTAGGACTATGTAATGGGAATGTCTTCTCAACTCCAACACCATTAGAGAACTTTCTTACAGTAAATGTCTCACGATTGCTACCGTTTTGTCTCTTAATTACTGTTCCTTCGAAAATCTGAACTCTTTCACGATTTCCTTCCTTAATCTTACAATGAACCTTAACAGTATCACCTACTGCAAATTCATCAACAGATTCTTTTAACTCAGCATCTTCAATTTGCTTAATAATTTCACTAGCGTTCATAATGTGACCTCCTATATATTCTTCGACATTCTTAATACCAATATACAGGTACCAGCGGACTATCTATCATTCACAACTTGTTTACTATACCACGAATCTATGTAAAACACAAGAAAAATATAGATTTTTTTAGTTGTCCTCTAACAAATCAGGTCTATACTTTCTTGTTCGCTCTACTGACATATTGTAGCGCCACTCATCAACCTTAGCATGATTACCAGACAAAAGAATGTCTGGAACCTTCTTGCCATTCCAGGTCTCAGGTCTTGTATATTGAGGATATTCTAACAGATTATTGCTGAAGGATTCTTGTGTAGTAGATTCTTCGTTATGAAGAACTCCTGGCACAAGGCGGGCAATGGCATCAACCATTATCATAGCTGGCAGCTCCCCTCCAGTTAACACATAATCGCCAATTGACACATAATCTGTTACAATCTCTTCTAATACTCTCTCATCGATACCTTCATAGTGTCCACATAATAGTACAACCTCATCTAATGTAGCATAACCCTTTGCCATACTCTGGTTAAAGGTCTTACCTTGTGGCGTCAAATATACACATGGTATATCATGTCCAGCCCGCTCAACAATTGCCTTATACGCATCATACACAGGCTGTGCCTGCATTACCATTCCAGCACCGCCACCATAGGGATAGTCATCAACCTTGTTATGCTTATCAAGGGTGTAATCTCTTATATTGATAGCTTCAATCTCAATAAATCCATTATCAACAGCTCGACCAATAATGCTTGTATTCAAGCCATCCATTATCATTTCTGGGAATAATGTTAAGATATAGAATTTCATATTATACCAATCCCTTCATAAGATGAATCTTCATGTAATTGTCAGTCATATTAACATCAAGAATACATTCTTTTATAGCTGGAACTAATACTTCTTTGTCTTCATGCCCAATTACATATACATCATTTGCTCCAGTATGAAGTACATCCTTAACTATTCCAAATGCCTCATCATCTTCTGTTACAACATTAAGTCCAATCAAATCAGCAACAAAATATTCATCCTCTTCTAGAGGAACAGCATCTTTCCTTGTAACGAATATACCTTTCTTAACATGCATTTCAATATCATTAATGCTATCAAATCCTTTGAATTTAAGGATTACTAAGTTTTTCTGGAACTTTACAGACTCTATTTCAAGTATCATATTGTCTTTTTCAGGTTCAAGTATTACTTCTTTAAGCTTTTTGAACCTTTTTACATCATCTGTAAGAGGGAATACCTTAACCTCGCCCTTTATTCCATGTGTTTTAATTATTGCACCTACTTGTAATAAATCCTGCATTAAAACTCCTATACTAAAATGTAAGAAAACTCCCACCAAAATGATGGGAGTAATTAAACCTATAGAATATCTACAACTACCTTCTTATCAGTCTTTGTGGCAGCTGCTTTAACAACGTTACGAATTGACTTAGCAATACGTCCCTTCTTGCCGATAACCTTACCCATATCAGAACTATCAACATGAAGCTCAAGAACAACAGTGTTACCATTGACCTTCTCTTCAACATTTACAGCATCAGGGTTATCAACAAGAGCTTTAGCAATTACTTCTACTAATTCTTTCATTGATTACTCCTTCCTAATAAGGAAAATACAGCTTCCTTACTTAGTAACACCACATGCCTTAAAGATTCTTGCAACAGTTTCTGTTGGCTTAGCACCATTGTCTAACCACTTCTTAGCAAGCTCTTCATTAACATGGTATTCTGAAGGATCCTTAGTAGGATCATATGTACCAATTTCTTCAATACATCTTCCATCTCTAGGTGCTCTTGCATCAGCAACAACAATACGATAGAAAGGTGCTTTCTTCTGACCCATTCTTCTTAATCTAATCTTTACCATTTTCTTTTCCTCCTAAATGTAAATTGTTATATATCTATGTTAAAAAGGGAATTTCATTCTTCCTTTTTTACCACCTAACATACCTGGCATCTTCTTCATCATCTTCTTAGATTGCTCAAATTGCTTGATGAATCGATTGACTTCACTAATATCTAATCCGGCACCGTTGGCAATCCTCTTCTTACGAGATGGATTCATTAGCTTAGGATTAGCTCTCTCTTCAGGCGTCATACTAAGTATGATTGCCTCAACATGAGCAAGGCTTTTCTCGTCCATGCTTCCTTCTAGCTGTGACATTTGCTTAGAAGATAAGCCTTGCATTCCCATTCCAGGAAGCATATTAAGAACAGACGATAATCCTCCCATATTCTTCATCTGACTCATGGAGTCTAGATAATCATTATAGTCAAATTCAGCCTTCTTCATCTTACGAGACAGCTCCTTGGCCTTCTCGTCGTCAATGGCTTCTTCTGCCTTCTCAATTAATGTCAGAACATCTCCCATACCAAGAATACGAGATGCCATTCTATCTGGATAGAACTGCTCTAGGTCAGAGAGCTTTTCTCCCATACCACAGAATATTATTGGCTTACCGGTAACTGCTCTTGTAGATAACGCAGCACCACCTCTTGTATCACCATCAAGCTTGGTTAGAATGATACCATCTATTCCTATAAGCTCGTCAAATGTTGATGCAACATTTACAGCATCCTGACCTGTCATGGCATCTACAACAAGAAATGTCTGTGTAACATTAACAGCATCCTTAATTGAGATAAGTTCATCCATCATCTCATCATCAATGTGAAGACGACCGGCAGTATCAAGGATAACAACATTGTCTCCCATCTTCTTGGCATGCTCAATAGCCGCTTTGGCAATGTCGCTAGGCTTATTCTTATCTCCCATGGAGAACACCTCGACGCCTTGCTTTTCACCATTAACCTGTAACTGCTTAATAGCCGCAGGTCTATATATATCGCAGGCAACAAGAAGTGGCTTTTTGCCCTTCTCCTTAACCTTACCAGCAAGCTTGGCTGTAGTTGTTGTCTTACCAGCACCCTGAAGACCAACCATCATATAAACAGTAATCTCTTGTCCCTTGGCATAAGTAAGCTCAGTCTCAGTCTCGCCCATAAGCTTGACCATTTCTTCATTAACAATCTTAATAACCATCTGACCTGGATTAAGACCATTAAGAACATCCTGACCAACAGCTCTTTCCTGAACAGACTTAATAAATGTCTTAACAACCTTGAAGTTAACATCAGCCTCAAGTAATGCCATCTTAACTTCTCTTAATGCCAGCTTGACATCCTCTTCAGTAAGAAGGCCCTTGCTTTTTAAGCCCTTGAATACATTCTGTAATTTTTCTGACAGATTCTCAAATGCCATATTACGCACCTCGCCTTGCTCAGAAAGCTGTCGTTACCCTGCTTCGGAGCTTTCGACATATTACAATTCCTCTAATATATCATTAGATATATCACATATCTTAGACAAATTATCTTCTGTAGCCTCTTTGGCTAATTCATTAATCTTACTTACATCATCTCTGATATGAAGGAACTTATCAACCAGATGCAACTTGCCTTCATACATTTGCAACTTCTTATTACACCTTTTGATTAAATCATGAACTCCCTGTCTTGACATACTCACTTCATCAGCAATCTCCGACAAAGATAGATCTTCAATTATGTAACTCTCATATACTTCTCTCTGATGTTCATTAAGAAGTTCTCCGTAGAAATCATACAGAAAGCCTTGCCAAATCTTATCTTCCATATCCTATTCCTTCACAACGTGTTACATTATACTAATAAAAAAATAGACTGTCAAGTATTTTTCTTGACAGATGTAGGGGTTGTCTTCCTATCGATAAATTCAAGCCTAGAATATATTAGAGATTATCTCATAATACAGAAAAATCCCGACACGATGTCGGGATTAATTGTTATTATAAATTAGTCCTTACAACCTTAGGCTTGTATCCGTCGTCGTCTAGCGCCTTAAGGATACTTTCCTTATGCTCTGTACCGAATGCCTCCATCGTAATCCTGAGTTCTACAGCCGCATTTCTATTAGTTGACACAAACTGGTTATGCTCTAGCTTAATTACATTACCTTGCTTATCCGCAATAAGCTGTGACACCTTGGCAAGCATACCTGGCTTATCAGGAAGCAGCACTGACACAGTAAATATTCTGTCCCTAAAGATAAGTCCCTGCTGAACAACAGATGACATTGTTATAACGTCCATATTACCGCCACTAAGGATAGATACAACCCTCTTGTTCTTAACCTTAAGCTGATTAAGGGCTGCAACAGTAAGAAGACCTGAATTCTCAACAACCATTTTGTGATTCTCCACCATATCAAGAAATGCTGTTATAAGTTCATCATCTTCAACTGTAATTATATCGTCAAGATTCTCCTTAATATATGGGAAAATGTTCTCTCCAGGGGTCTTAACAGCAGTACCATCAGCAATTGTATTAATTGAATCTAGAGATACCACCTTCCCCTGCTTAAAGGATTCCTTCATACAGGCTGCCCCTGCAGGCTCAACACCAATCACCTTAATCTTAGGATTAAGTAGCTTAGCAAGCGTAGATACACCTGTTGCAAGACCGCCACCACCTATTGGTACAAGTATATATTCAACAAGTGGAAGCTCTTTGAATATTTCCATTGCAATTGTACCCTGTCCTGTAGCAACTGCAAGGTCATCGAATGGATGTATAAATGTTAGTCCTTCCTTTTCTGCCAATTCAAGAGCCTTAGCGCATGCTTCATCATATACATCACCTGATAATACAACCTCAGCACCATAATTCTTAGTTCTGTTAACCTTAATAAGAGGTGTTGTTGTTGGCATAACAATTGTAGCCTTAGCACCAAATAGTTTTGCAGCATACGCTACACCCTGAGCATGATTACCAGCAGATGCTGTAATAAGACCACGCTTTCTCTCTTCTTCTGTCAGCGTTGATATCTTATAATATGCACCACGAACCTTGTATGCACCAGTAAACTGCATATTCTCTGGCTTAAGATACACCTGGTTATTACATCTTTCACTCAAGAAATCACTATATACAAGCTTTGTTTCTAATGTGACTTTACTAACTATCTTACTAGCTTCTTCGAATTTGTCTAATGTAAGCATCTTAGTCTCCTTATATGAATCTTATTTAAATAATTTATTAACATATTCATCAACATCGAATTCCTTAAGGTCTTCTACACCTTCACCGTATCCAATGTATTTTACAGGAATATTCAATTCCTCTTTTATGGCAATAGCCACACCACCTTTGGCAGTTCCATCCATTTTAGTTAAGATAATACCATTTACATCAGTAGCCTCTGCAAATTCCTTCGCCTGCATAAGTGCATTCTGTCCAGTTGTAGCATCTAATACAACAAGAGTCTCCTTGTTGGCTTCTTCATATTCCTTATCAACAATCCTGTTAATCTTCTTAAGCTCTTCCATAAGATTCTTCTTGTTGTGTAGTCTTCCAGCAGTATCTACAATAGCAACATCAACATTTCTTGATTTGAAAGCCTTCATACCATCAAAGACTACAGACGAAGGATCGCTCCCTTCGCTTCCACCTATCAAATCAACCCCAGCTCTGTTAGCCCATTCCTGAAGCTGTTCTCTCGCAGCTGCACGAAATGTATCAGCAGCAATCATTAATACCTTCTTGCCGCTGCTTTTATATTTCATTGCCAGCTTACCAATGGAAGTCGTCTTACCCACTCCATTAACACCTACAACTAGACATACTGCATTGTTGTCAAGAAAATCATAAGTGTTATCATCAGTAGCCATTCTTCCTTTAATTATTTCCTTAAGAAGATTCTTACAATCTTCTGGTTTTTTAATCTTTTCTCTAAATACTGTGTTCTTTAATTCATGAAGTATAGACTCAGTAGCATATACTCCCAAGTCACCCATAATTAGCATTTCCTCAAGCTCTTCATAGAAATCTTCATCGATTTCTGAAAAGCCTGTGAAAAGACCATTCATAAATTTAGAAAAGAATCCTTGTTCTGCCATTTATATCACTCTTTCTTATTATTCATCCAAATCATTCTCAATAAGGTTAACAGATACAAGAGTAGATACACCCTTCTCTTGCATTGTAATACCATATAATCTGTCTGCAGAATTCATGGTACCTCTTCTATGAGTAATGATTATAAACTGTGTATTCTTCGTTAGCTTATGTAAATAATTAGCAAATCTTGTTACATTAGAATCATCAAGGGCCGCCTCTATCTCGTCAAGAAGACAGAATGGAGATGGTTTAAGATTCTGAATTGCAAATAAAAGTGCAATTGCAGTAAGTGATTTCTCACCACCTGATAATTGCATCATATTCTGCAATTTCTTTCCTGGTGGCTGAGCAATAATCTTAATTCCAGTCTCAAGAATATCCTCGCCTTCCATGAGTTCAAGAGTACCTTTACCACCGCCGAACAGCTCTTTGAAGGCCTTGTTGAATTCTCTCTGAATATCAGCAAATCCCTTCTCGAATTGCTCCTTCATTCCAGTATCTAATTCATCAATGATTCTAACTAAATCCTCTTCAGCTTCCACCAAGTCATCATGCTGAGATTTCAGGAAATTATATCTCTCGCTAACTTCCTTGTATTCTTCGATGGCGTTAACATTAACATTTCCCATGGCTCTTATCTCTTCTTTAATTGTCTTGATGTCAGCTCTAATAGCTGCTAAGTCATCTAGCGCTTCATCACGAAGAGATAAAGCATTGTGGTGAGTTAATTCATATTCCTCCCACATATAATTATTACGAGCCTCAAGCCTCTCAGTTAGCTTCTCACGATTTGATTCAAGTGTTACAAGCTCCTTATCAATATTAGCAATTCTGTCACTAACATCCTTAATCTTATCGAAGAAGGTAGAATGCTTGGCATTCATCTCTTCCTTGGCTGCTAACTGTTTTTTCAACTCCTCTTCAAGCTTAGCGAAATCTTCATCAGCATCCCCAATAGTACTCTTGATATCATCAATTTCCTTTTGCTTTTGTTCCGCTTCTACAATCGCCTTCTTAGTTTGCTCGTCTAATCCTTCAAGATCATTATTGCATTTCTCTATATCAGCCTCTAATCTCTTGATATTCTCATCGACGAAACCAACCTTCTGTCTTGCATTAGCTTCTTCAATCTGTGCTTCTGACAGATTTCTTGTAGCAGAAGTCTCCATATAAGTCTGCTCATCTAACTTCTCTTGAAGTTCTGTAATATTATTGTTAAGCTCTTCTTCTCTCTTAATTGAATCTTCAAGTTCACGAGCTATTTCCTTCTTTTCAGCCTCAATTCTATTAATCTCAGCTTCAATCTCTTCGCTCTCGTGCTGAAGCGACTCGAAGGCTTTCTTTGCCTGTCCCTTCAGGTCTTCAACTCTGTCAAGATTAATCTTAGCTGTATTACATCTAATAGAAACTTCATTAATCTTCTCCTGATGCTCCTTAATATCATCCTTGAGAAGCTCACGAGCAGTATCAATGTCTTCTATACGCTTCTTACTCTGAGAGATATCTTCCTTAATCTTAGACAATTCCTTCTCTAGCTCTTCAATTTCACGATTTCTTCCAATGAGATTAGAATTATTCTTAAAATGTCCACCAGACAAGGCTCCACCCGGACTTAAATACTCTCCTTCTAATGTGACAATGTGAAGTGAATAGTTATTATTCTTCGCCACCTTAATAGCGTTGTCAATATTATCAACAACAATAACTCTTCCAAGTAGATATGATACAACATCATTATACTTCTTATCATTGTCAACAAGAGTATTCGCTAGCCCAATTACACCCTTTTCCTTAAGGCAATCCTCAGACTTGAGTCCTCGTCCTTTAACAGCCGTAAGAGGCAGGAATGTTGCACGTCCATATCTATTCTTCTTAAGAAATGCAACCATTTCCTTGGCGCATTTTTCATCAGCCGTAACGATATTCTGGATATTTCCACCAAGAGCCGTCTCAATGGCAATCTCATATTCCTTCTTAGTTGAGATAATATCAGATATAACGCCAATTATTCCTTTGTTACTCTCGCGCTGTTCCATAACTCTCTTAATAGAGTTGTTATATCCATCATATCTCTCGGAAATGTTCTTTAATGACTCTAGCTTAGATTCCTTCTTGTTGAATGTTGCATTAAGGTCATCTAATGTTGCAAATTCATCTCTTTTCTTAATAACCCAGGTAGCATCCTTAGATTTTAACTCTTCTTCAACACTTTGAAGTTCCTTTAATTCATCACTAGCTTCCTTGAATTCCTTATCACATTTTGTGAATTCTTCATCTAAATCGCTATCCTGTGTTTTTCTTGTAACAATCCTCTGCGTCAATTGAGCTTTTCTAATATTAGTCTGCTCTAAAAGTGTACTATTTCTTTGCTCTTTAGACTTAATATTAGCTCTATTATCAAGAAGAGTCATTATCTCGTTCTTGTCTTTCTCAATACCCTCGTTACAAGACTTAATTACTTCCTCTAACTGATTATAGTATTCCTTAACAGATTCAAGTCGTTTTATTCCTTCTTCAAGTAATTCATCAAGCTCTTTCTTGTCTTCTAAATACTTATCTCTTTCTTCTGATTTAGACTTTAATTCATCCTTAATCTCTTCACGTCTTGAATCAACATTTTCTGTAAGCTTCTTGGCAGAATTAATCTGTTCTTCTAGTATACCAATCTGAGTCTCCAGCTTGCCCTTCATCTGACTATTATTGCTTTGCTTACTTCTTATATCCTCAATAGTCTCTTCACAGGACTTGATAGACTCTTCTATAGAAGAATACTGCTCCTTAATCTTCTCTTCTTCTGTTGTGGCATCCTTCTTATCATCTTCTGCTATCCTTGCATTCTTTTCAATCTGGGCAAGGTCAGAATTAATCTTCTCTATCTCAAGAAGGAACATATTGACATCGAGCTTCTCTAACTCACTCTTTTTCTTGAGATATTCCTTTGCAGTCTCTGACTGCTTCTCTAAAGGTCCTACTCGTCCTTCTAATTCACTTAAGATGTCATTTACTCTAAGGAGATTATCTCTTTCCTTCTCAAGCTGCTTTAGAGCAGAATCCTTACGCTTCTTGTACTTAACAATACCCACAGCCTCATCAAAAAGCTCTCTTCTGTCCTCTGGCTTACCTGACAAAATCTTCTCAATCTGTCCCTGTCCAATTATAGAATAACCTTCCTTACCAATACCTGTATCATAGAACAATTCATGTACATCCTTAAGACGACACGGTGTACCATTAAGAAGATACTCACTTTCCCCAGAACGATATACACGTCTGGCAACAGTAACCTCTTCATACTCGATAGGTAGTAAATGGTCGGAATTATCCATTGTAATTGCTACATAAGCATAGCTTACAGGCTTACGATTCTCTGTTCCTGCAAATATTACATCCTGCATGGTGACAGAACGAAGCTGCTTGGCAGACTGCTCTCCAAGCACCCATCTTACAGCATCAGATACATTAGACTTACCAGAACCGTTAGGTCCAACAATACCTGTTATACCATTATGAAAATCAAGTTTTATCTTATGAGCAAATGACTTAAAGCCATTCATCTCAATACTTTTTAGATACATATATTTCCCTCTTTAATATTAAGTAAAGCCTGATAAGCCGCCTCCTGTTCGGCAGCCTTCTTCGTATGTCCCTTACCTGTTCCTAACACTTCATCATGGTAAAGCACAGCAGAACTAAATGTCTTATTATGAGCTGGTCCTTCTTCAGATAAAAGCTGGTATTCAACGTTACCATCATGCTTCGCCTGAACCACCTCTTGTAAATTAGTCTTACAATCATAGAACAGAATCTTATGTTCAATATCAGTAAGAATATATTTCTCAATAAAATCAGAAGCTTTATCCATACCACCATCAAGATAAATGGCGCCAATCAAAGCTTCTAACGCATCTGACAGAATCGACTTTCTAAGTCTGCCACCACTTTTATCTTCACCACGAGCAAGGAGTACATATTTACCAAGGTCAATCTCCTTAGTACAATATGCCAAGGTAGGTTCACATACCAGACTTGCTCTTAATTTCGTCAAATCTCCCTCAGAGTAATCAGGATAATTCAAATACAAAAACCTACTAGTAACAATTTCTAGTACGGCATCTCCTAAGAATTCCAATCGCTCATTATCGCTGTGCTTACCCATGTGCATCTCATTAGCATAGGAGCTATGGGTCATAGCTTGTACGATAAGGCTTTTGTCTTTGAATTCATAACCAATTACGGATTGTAATTCATCTACACTAGCCATAACTATCCTCTCACATTATTTGAAGCCCTTAAAAATAAGGGCTTCAACAGTTTCTATTATTATAATTATCTTGTAGCCTTAATTAGTTCAACAGCATCTCCGACTGTAACAATGGATTCAGCCTTCTCTGCATCGACTTCGATTTTTAATTCATCCTCAATTCCCATAATTATCTGGAATACATCAAGAGAATCAGCACCTAAATCATCAATAAATGTTGTCTCCATTGTAATCTCGGCTTCGTCAACGCTAAGTACGTCAGCGATTACCTTCTTTAATACATCAAATTCCATATTCATTCTCCTTTCTAGACATTCTAAAGTGAATCCTTAGCAATTGATTCACGAACTTTACTTACAATGTCCTGCTCCTTAAAAGCAACACATTGGATAATGGAATTCTTAACCTCAGTATTAGTTGCACTACCATGTGTCTTAACAACTAATCCTTCTAATCCAAGAAGTGGTGCACCACCATAAGTAGATGCATCAAATGACTTAAGGGTCTTCTTAAGAGCAGGCTTGGCAAGCAACGCTCCAATCTTACTCTTAGTAGTACTCATTAATCCTTCTTTGATAACTGAAATAAGTGTGCCTGCAAGTCCTTCGTACAGCTTCAATATAACATTTCCAACAAAGGCCTCACATACTATAACATCACATGCACCCTCTGGAATCTCTCTGGATTCAACAGAGCCAATAAAATTAATATCGCTACATTCCTTAAGAAGAGGGAATGTCTCCTTAACTAACGCATTACCCTTCTCTTCTTCAGCTCCGATATTAACAATCCCGACAGAAGGATTCTTGACGCCAACAACCTTCTCCATATACATAGAGCCCAGTCTGGCGAATTGAACTAATTGATCTGCCCTGGCATCAACATTAGCTCCACAATCAAGAAGCAATGATACCCCTGTCTTAGTAGGAATTAATGGTGCAAAAGGAGCTCTCTTAATTCCACGAATCCTTCCAACTACTGTCTGTCCGCCTACAAGGACGGCACCTGAATTGCCGGCAGTTACGAAGGCATCTGCCTTTCCTTCCTTGACAAGCTTCATTCCCACAACCATAGAAGAATCCTTCTTCTTCTTAATTGCATTAACAGGTGGCTCTGCCATCTCAATTTCTTCAGTAGCTTCAACTACTTCGATTTGTTCTGCAGGAAATGTGTACTTAGATAACTCTCCGTTAACAGCATCAACCTTACCTACAAGAAACACCTTGATATCATCTCTCTCGTTAACAGCTTCTACGGCACCCTGCACAATAGAAGCCGGTGCGTTGTCACCACCCATGGCATCTAATGCCACTCTTGTAATATCACTCATCACAGCCTCCATAAATTAATATGATATAACACAAAAAATATACACTATATTATTATAGAAATCAAGAATAATAGACATAAATTTAGGCATAATTTAAGATGCAAGAACTGTACAAGGACATTCTTAGTCCGGTACAGTTACTTGCATCTTAAATGAAGCACTAGACGTTATATCAATTAATCTTGTGCAATTATTTCTCTCTTATTGTAAGAGCCACAGTTCTTGCAAACTCTATGAGGAATCATAAGCTCACCGCACTTGCTACAAGGTACTAATGTCGGGGCAGTCATCTTCCAGTTTGCTCTTCTTCTATCTCTTCTTCCTTTAGAAGATTTGTTCTTTGGACAAATTGACATTTGCTACACCTCCTTAAATTCTTTAAAAACATCTTGGAACTTAGCCATTCTTGGATCCAGGTCTCCTCTGTTGCAGTCACATTTTGTCACATTAAGATTAGTGCCGCATTTTGGACAAATGCCCAGGCAATTCTCCTTGCACAGAACCTTAGGTGGCCAACTTACCAAGATTTCATCGAATAATAGTCTATCAACATCAAGCTCGCCTTCATCAATATAAGAGATATCTTCGTCTTCTGATACTACATTCCCCTTAGATATCCTGAAGGCTTTGTTAATGGAAATGTCAAATGAACAATCCACATCTTCTAAGCATCTGTCGCAAGGAATAACAATCACTAAGGATGTGTCAGCGCTTATGACAAGCTGCTTATCATCTTCGTTAATAACATTTAATTCGAATGGCTTACTATTCTTAATTGTAAATGAACTATGCTGATAATCAAAAGCTCCGGATTCTACAGAACAATCAAACCTTTGACTCTTGTTCTTGGTAAGTATAATCTTGGAAATATCAATTATCATGGCATACTCCTATCCACACTTTGTCAATTATACATACCTTGCGGGATATTGTCAATATTATTTTTGATTATTCACAGCCTTAATATATTTCTCCAGCAATTCATTCCAGGAAGGAGCAATATCAGTGCCTCTTCTATCAGGCAGGCTATAATTGTCATGTATGTATCTTCCAAGGTATCCGGTTGCTTTTATAGCACCGTATACATTCAAGTGATCACCGCCATCTCTCGTATCGGTAGTAAAATCAATCTTCAAATCATCACCGGGAAGATTCAAATCAACATATTCCACATTCATATCTGCCGCAAGGGCGCATAATGCTTTATGTCTTGAGAAGTTGTAGTTTTTCATGGAAGGAGCTGAATACAACAAAAGTATCCCACCGTTTTGTATACATAATTCATTAATCTCTTGAATCGTCTCAATGTTATAGCTTACAATCTCATCCTTTTCTTCATCCGGAATCATATAATCCCTGTTCTCTCCGGGCGCTATAGTATGACTGATTGTAAAGCCCTTATAAAAACCACTTCTCTTATCCATAAAAGGCGCTTTCCAGTTTTCGTGATATTTTGTAACGGGAAATATACTGTTAATAGCACTACTTATTACATTATTTGCTTCGTTATCTCTTGAATCATCTATGTAAAGAACATTAGTTTCAAGCAGTATCAGCTTTGGGTTTTGTGATTTAAGGATACTAGAATACGCTTTCTTTACATCGGTAAGTTTTCCTCCCACCAGTCCAAAATTATAACAGGCATATCCGTAGTCTCTCCACCACTCAAGAGGAGATATGCTTGAATAGCTAAGGCTGTCTCCAAGAACTATAATATCAAGAGTGTAATCTGCTTCTTTCGCAAGCCTTGCATCAACATCACTTTTCTTATCTATGTTGATATTCTTAGAAAGATATTTGGGGGAAAACACAAATCCCAAAAAGATAAGAATCACTATTAAAATGACAAAAAACAATACTCCACTGACAACTTTTTTCATTAAATATATCCTCTAAAAATTAGCGTATATTAATTCAACACTTCTGTATGCATCACCATATGCTCCAAAGATAACAATCATGATAATAACAAAATAGTATATTGCCCATCTGACTATTCTTGGGAAAGTCGGTATACTTTCAAGAAAATCCGGTCTTTTTTCTATTATTACATCTACTGCAAATACTATTACAATGGATATTGCTCCCACTATAAAATCCTGAACAGAAAGCCCCATATCTACTAGCTTACCGTCCAAAACACCACCACCGAAATCGGTTGTAAATATATTCGCGCAAAGCTTGAATAGCGAAGGTATGCTTTCGACTCTAAATAGCATTTCACCGAACACAATTATAATCCATGTCCTCACAAGCCTTACTGCCGACACAAAAAAACCATCCTCCCGAAGATGCACTTTTCTCCAAAACGCCTTGCCTGCAGGTTCAAATGCAATCTCAAGAACAAGTATCACAAAATAATACATACCATAAGCTATATATGTAATCTTAGGACCATGCCACAGTCCGTTAATAAGCCATACCGGAAACAGCGCAATAGCCGATGTTACAATTTTGGTAAAATGCCTGCCCAACTTCTTCTTGGCGAATCTATTCCACTTCTTGACAAGCCTTGAAGTTGTTACAGGATAGAATATGTAGGTTTTAAGCCATACACCGAGAGTAATATGCCATCTTCTCCAAAACTGCGCCGCGCTTTTTGCCATAAAGGGCTGTCTGAAATTCTCAGGTAATCGTATGTTGAAAATCAGCGCAGAGCCTATAACGATATCTATTGTTCCGGAGAATTCCATATAAAGCTGCAGTGTTGTAATAATTGCACAGATTATAACGATAATACCCTTGTAATTAGGCTCAGTACCATAGAAATAATCCAACACAGCATTAAGTCTGTCAGCTATCATCATTCGTTTGAAAAGTCCGAAGCCAATCCTTATTGCACCTAAGTTAAGACTCTTAGCAGTTACAGGATTACCCTCATAGAGACTATTTCTTACATCAGGGAATCTACAGATAGGTCCTTCCATTAATGTCGGAAAGAACAGCAAAAACAACGACAGCTTCATAATATTATGCTCTGCCGTAATCTTCTCCCAGTATACATCCAGCACATATCCTATTGCCTGCAGGGTGTAGAAGGATATACCGATAGGAGCTGCAATACTTACTATGTTAAATTCATTGCCGCTAAGCTTACCTATTATGTCAAATGCAAAATTAGAGTATTTCAAAACAGCAAGAATAGCAACATCAATGCATATTCCTATAAGCATAATACATTTACATGTACTGTATTTATTTGTAGTATTCCTTATGTATTCAATTAATCTCGCCGAAGTGTAGGTTACTGCAACAGTAAGTATTGCCCATAATATCAACCATTTGCTAATTAAAACAAAAAAGGCGACGCTTGATAGCAGAAGCGTTACCCATCTATACCTTTTTGGACACAGCTGATAAATGATTATTACAATCGGAAGAAATATAACAAAATACACATTAGTGTTGTAAGCCAAATCTGTGTATTCCTCACTTATCTGTATTAAATCATTAATATAAATATGCTTGGTTCTTGATTTTTCACATAATGAATCCCTTTCTCAACCGGAGTAATTCCAATATATTGAAAGGGATAATCATACTTATTATTAATTATTCTTCAATTATTTCAATAATGCTACTGTCTCTCTTGCAATTGCAAGTTCTTCGTTAGTAGGAATTACATATACTGCAACTTTAGATTCTGGAGTAGAGATTAGTTTCTCTTCACCTACAACCTTATTAGCTTCATCATCAAGCTCAAGTCCCAAGAATGTAAGATAATCACATATCATTCCACGAATCATTCCATTGTTCTCGCCAATTCCTGCAGTAAAGCAAATTGTATCTACGCCATTCATTGCCGCAACATATGAGCCAATATACTTTGCAGCCCTATATGCGAACATATCAAGTGCAAGTTGAGCTCTATCATTTCCTTTAGATGCAGCATCAGCAATATCTCTAAAATCCGACATACCACCAGATACAGCAAGTACACCTGATTCTTTATTAAAAATCCTAAGAACCTCTTCTACATCATATCCTCTCTTCTTGCACAAAAATTCTACTACTGAAGGATCAATATCACCACAACGTGTTCCCATTACAAGACCATCAAGTGGAGTAAGTCCCATTGAATTCTCCTGACATTTGCCATCAATTTCACAAGAAATAGATGCACCATTACCAAGGTGACATACTATTATCTTAGAATGAGCAGGATTACCCATAAGTTCTAATGCTCTTTGAGATACAAACATATGAGAAGTTCCATGAGCTCCATACTTTCTTACTTTATCTTCCTCATAGAATTTATATGGAATTGCATATAAATATGCTTTCTCAGGCATTGTCTGTTGAAATGCAGTATCAAATACAACAGCCATAGGAGTACTTGGCATAAGCTTCTGACAGGCTCTGATTCCTAATATATGAGCAGGATTATGAAGTGGTGCAAGATCAGAACAATCTTCAATTTCTTTAATAATCTCTTCTGTAACAATATACGAATGAGTAAGATTGACTCCACCATGCACAATTCTATGTCCCACACAATCTATTTCATCTAGAGAGACTTTAAGATTCCTGTCTTCTCATTTGTCAAAGCTTCAATAACATATGATACTGCTTCATTATGAGTTGGCATTGGCTTCTCAGATTCCTCTTTCTCACCTCCAGCAGGCTGATAAGCAAACCTTCCATCAATACCTATTCTTTCACATAAACCTTTTGCCTTAACTTTCTCTGTCTCAGAATCAATTACCTGATACTTAAGTGATGAGCTGCCGCAGTTAATAACTAATACATTCATTTATATGTCTCCTCTACATGTATATTATGATTTATCGCATCTTTTAAGAGTATACCATCTATGTGGATTCAACGCAAGGGTTGACAGGGGACGGTCAAGAACTCCGGCACCGATGTATGCAAGAACAAATAGTCCTATCATGGCGAACTTGCCACCCATATTCTCAAAATCCTTCATCGTTTTTTCAAGTTCACGAATTGAATCACTCATATATTTAATCCTTTCGCATTATACGAAATAATTCTAGAAGTATCTCTTAAGTGGTGTCTTAGAGAATAATAATATTATAAGCCATGTAATGAATACTATTAGAACTAGATAAATCATCATTAATCCAATCATCAGGGGATATTCCATTAAGTTATAATTGCCCGAGCCCACAACATCCACCAGGGTTCTTATGTTAAGAAGTGGAAAGATGGTGAAATTAATTCCATGTATTATTGCTACATGAATCACATAATATATAAGGGAATGTCTTCCCAAGAATTCCATAAACATCGTCTTAAAATGTACTGATAAAATCAAAAATGCAAATATCCCCAAAAATGCGCTCACATAAGTAAGTGGCACAAAACCGTATTCGCAGGAATTCATATCAAGACACTCTCCGCTTACATAAATTGTAAGCTGATTGAATATCACATTTCCAATGAGGAAAGCAAAAAAAAGTAGTAGCGCCTTGCTTCGTGTCAGCTCACTAATCTCAGCAATACATGTTCCATTAGCCGCAAGAAGATGCCCCACATAGAAGAAAGGCAGTGACATAAGGACTGTATCAATATTCCATATCAGAGGTTTGCCACCTAATGCAAAATAAATAGAGCCTAATATCAGAAGCATTAATACTATAGCAATCTGAATCCACCTACGTCTAATTATAAGTATAAAGTACATTATAACATTTGCAAGGAAAATCATGGCAAGATACCATATAACATTATAATGTATCTGCAATATGTAATTAATTAATTCCTGCAATAATGCCGAGAAGTAATCAGCTAGGGATACATGTCCATTAAATGACCCACCACTTGTAGCCACATTATAGTATGCGATTGCTATAGGAAATGGCAAACCGAACATAAGGTATGGAATTAGAAGGGATTTGAATTTGTGCTTTAAAAATACTTTGAAAGAGTCATACCTTTGGAAGAGATAGCCTGAAGCAAATATAAACAAAGGAACACTAAAGGAATATACAAAATCTCCTATATATGTATTAGGCATGAGATGTCCAATCATAACAGCAAGCATAGCTATGCCTTTAAGCATATCTATCCATATTATTCTATTGTCATAAGAATATGTGCCGTTCAATATAGTAATTCCTTTCCGTTAATAATAAATAGTCTAGAAATATTTCTTAAGTGGCGTTCGTGAAAATGCTAATATTACAAGCCACACAACAAGAATCATTATTGCCAAATAGACAATTGTTAAACCTATCATCATTGGATAATCCATTAGGTTATAATTGCTATCTCCTACAATATGTGATAGTGACGGTATGTTAAGCATTGGTAAAACAACCAGGTTAATAAAATACATCACTCCCTGATGAAGTATAAAATAAATAAGGGAATGCCTTCCAAAGAATTCCACAAACCGAGACCGCAGAATAATTGACATAATCATAAATGCAAATATCCCCATAAAAGCACTTATATAAGTAAATGGCAGAAATCCATACTGACAAAAATACATATCAAGACTTTCTCCACTTATATAATGTGTAAGAAGGTTGAAAAAAATATTGCCAATAAGTAAAAAAGCAAATAATAATATGGCCCTACTCTTCTTCATGTTGGTAATCCAGGATACGCATTTCCCATTATCCGAAAGCAGATGGCCCACATAGAAGAAAGGCAGTGCCATAATGACTGTATCAATATTCCATATCAGGGGCTTGCCGCCGAAGTGATAGTATAGGGCGCCGGTGATTAGTAGAAGTAATATTATAGCAATCTGTACCCATCTATGCTTCACTTTCAATATAAAGTACATAACAACATTTACAAGGAAAATCATGGCAAGATACCATATGACCTGATACCTTATCTGGATTATGTAATTATATAATTCCTGTAGCAGGGCATAGTAATAATCTGCCAGCGAAAATGGGCTATATGAGCCACCAGCGAAGGTGGCGTTATAGAATGCTATTACTATAGGAAATGGTAGTCCGAACATAAGATAAGGAATTAGAAGGGATTTAAATCTGTGTGTTATAAATTCCTTAAATGAGTTATAGCTTTTGAATAGATAACCAGATACGAATATAAATAGCGGAATACTAAAGGAATATACAAAATCCCCTATGTATGTATGAGGCATAAGATGACCTATCATTACGGCAAGAATGGCAACACCTTTAAGCATATCTACCCATACTATTCTATTGTCAGAAGAATAGGCGCTGTCCAAAATGAAATATCCCTTCTATGATTCATACTACAATTCTAACGACATTGAAAAGGGGTTGACAAAAGAACCCCTTGTCAACCCCTATCAACATTATATATGATTACCGTATATGTCCTTAATCTCACTATGCTGTTCCATGAATTCAGCCAATTCCTTCGCATCATGCGGTTCACTTACATGAAGATTGAACTTGTAGGTAACAGTTCCGTCATCATTCTTCTCTATCTTCATCCTGGATATCTGAGCATTAAGCTTGTTGGCCTGCTCTTCAATCACATCCGAGAAGCCACTGTTGGCTAAGACTGTAATAACCATTCTGTAATCAATAGCATTGTCTTTGCCGGCAATCAATCTTGTCTTGGATATAACAAGCATAAATATGATAAGAAAAATAGTAACAAAGACTGATATAAAATATAGTCCTGCACCTATTGCCAAACCAATTGCTGCTGTTGACCATATACCTGCAGCAGTTGTAAGACCTTTGATTGCATCCTTCTCCTTATCTCTGAATATCATTCCGGCTCCAAGGAAAGAAATACCTGTTACAACCTGCGCCGCAATACGACTGGGGTCTGCTTCACGCACTCCAACCAAGCCTTCAACATCGCCGAATCCAAATATGGATACAATCATAAACAAAGCTGATGCACAGCATACCACCGTATGTGTTCTGACACCGGCGGATTTCTGGCTCATATAGCGTTCTAATCCAATTGCAAATCCGCATATTCCGGCAAGTATAATCCTTAAGGCAAATACAATATAAGGATATTTTTCTAAAAATTCCATAACATCACCCATACGTCTATTATATTATTTTTTTATTTTTTTTCAAGTAATGTATCTTCTGTGTTATAATAGTTATATGTAATGTGTTATGAAACAATAGTCAGAGGGGTTGCTTAGGTGTATATTGAAGAGATTCTCAAAATACCGGATTGCACAATGAAATTATCCTGCTACGACCCAGAGAAGAAATCTCTGCTTGATTTTGATGCAAATCTTTTCTCCAAAGAACCTCTAAAGAGCAAAATAGATATGCTTTTGGCGAAGAAAAATCTTGACCACTACATTCTGGTAGAAAATATCTCCTACGACAAAAAAAAGATTGACTTCTCTTCTAAGACGGTGGACTGCACTCTCTATCTCAATCTCAAAAACGGTAAGACTTATCGTTGGCAGAAGGTTGCGGTAAGCTTTATTAGAATTGGCGGCGAGAACATTGCAACATGTATTATTGCCAAGCAAAATGCATTTCCCTATAATCGTCGTGATACCTTCAGGATTCCTGTGGATTGCGAGGGCAAAGTATTCTGGGACGAGGACGAGAAGCCCGAGCCTTGTATTGTTAAAGATGTAAGCCACGGCGGTCTGGGCATATTCTTAGACAAATCTAATAGGAAGCTCTTCAAGGGTCTTCCTGCCAAGGTCACATGGGAAGAGACTGCCAACTTCGATAACAATGGTAACAGAACTACCCGCAAATTCAATGTGTCCGGTAGAATTGTAAGAAGACAGGTCACTCTTGATAATGATATTATTGTGGGAATACAGATGAACGAAGAGCCTGATGCCATAAGAGATTATATTCAATGGGCGCAGGTTCATAGGGGATTCCAAAAAGAAAACGAGAAGCCCTCTGTTCCAAAGGGTGTCAGCAAGCAGGAAAACTGGCAGCTCCAAAAGCAGCTTGAGCAGATGGCAGGTCAGGATAATTGATAAATATTTAATGGGTTATATATTCTATTATGGTAGTTGGTATAATTGCGGAATATAATTTATTTCATAATGGACACAAATTACAGCTTGATTATGCAAGAAAGACTCTCGGCGCTGACAAGATCGTTGTCGCTCTAAGCCCTGACTTTACCCAGCGAGGCGATATAGCAATTCTTTCAAAATATGAAAGGGCTAGAATCGCTCTTGAAATGGGCGTAGATCTTGTTGTTCAAATTCCTATTAATTCTGCAACTGATTCCGCACTTGGATACGCCTATGGGAGTATCAAAGTGTTAGACCGTCTGGGGGTTGTAGATACTCTTCTATTCTCTTGTGAAGATAATGACATCAATACCCTTAACAGAATCGCCGAAATTGATATAAGTGAGCCGGATTCATATTCCAATACTCTTACTTCTTCTCTAAGAGAAGGTCAAAGCTTCCCTACCGCTCGTGAAAATGCAATATTATCCTGCTTTGATGAAGCTGATAAAGCCTATATCCAGGATATATTATCTAAACCCAACAATATTCTTGCTATTGAATATATCAAAGCAATTAAGCTTCTAAAAAGCAAAATCATCCCTGTATGTATGAAGCGCGTGGGAGCGTCTTATAACGATAATAATATAAATGGAAATATTGCAAGTGCAAGCGCAATAAGAGATGCCATTAAATGTGGCAGTATTGATGCGATTAAGGATGCTGTGCCCGATAAGGCCTATAACTATTATAAGCAGTTCTATCACAATAATACATTCTTATATCCTGATGATGTATCACCTATGCTGGGATATAAATTGCTACAGGGTAATCTTACAGAATACAAGGATTGCAACGAAGAATTATCCAACAGAATAAACAACGAACTTCATAGCTTCACAAATCTTACTTCATTTCGTAGTCTTATCAAAAGCAAGAATACTACCGAGACACGAATATCAAGAGCTCTTAGTCATGTTCTTCTAGATATAACTAACGACCTGTATGAAGACATTGACGGCAGAATACTCCCTTATATACCGTATATCTACATACTAGGCTTCAACGCTAATGGTGCTAAGCTTATGTCCGATATTAAGGACAGATGTATGCTTCCCTACTTCACTTCGTATAATGATGCAACAGAGTATAACTTTGAAAAAATCTCTTATAACAATGAAAAGGCAATGAAGATATTATCAGCAGACATTAATACCACAAGAATCTATAATATGATACTTGCAGGCAAGACGAATAAAGAGGTTACCCCGGAGCTGTCAAGGAAGTTCCTTGTCGTCTGAATCAAAACCCTTTTCATTCAGTATTTTTATTATTTCATCCACATTATCCTTACGAAGTACATCTTCATTCTGTGCCTCAAAATGCACGAGCTTACTCTTATTGTTTAGTTCCATTAAAGATATATTGCGATAATCATTAATTGAATGATTATCAAAACAATTATCAAGAAAATCCCACATCTCACTATCCACATAAGATACATCACCGTATATCTCTGTGACTGCTGATTCTATCATTTTGCGTGTAATCTTAGGATTCTCATTTATAATGCCTACAATATCCGACAAGTCATTCTTGTACTTACGAGCCGATACAAGCTTAGTTGCAATAAGATACTCATTCTTAACGACTCTAACATGTAGTACCTGATTATACGTCTTATAATAGGTACTACAACCAATAAGTCTTCTAGAGTATGATGAAGTCTTGGTAAAATCATTATTAAGCCAGTCATCCGGAAGACCAATCTTTTCTGCAACTCTGTACACGGATTCCTTGATAGAATACAAGCCATCAGATACAAGGGCATCAATATCAGTCGTTCCTTGCCTAAAAGAGTAATTAAGCGTAATAGATGCACCTCCAACAATTACTATCTCAACCACTGCTTTACGACCATATGTCTTCTTGATATCTTTACTTAACAGATTAAGAGCATTATTTATAGTATAGCGGTCTAACGTCTTAGCATACATCCCTTATATCCCCCTCAATTATCCCATGATCTCTGAATTCCTTAATTGAATTATCAAAATTAGTATCACTCATCTTAACCGATAAGGGTACAATAGGAGGCTCGATTCTATACTGTCTAATATTGTCATATCTGTTGGCAAGAGGAATATCATTAATATTGGATAAATAATCAAGCATAGACAGTAAGTACATTGCCTGCTCTTTCCTCTCATTCTCCCAATTAATCATTATGTCATCCGATTCAATTATATAACCGATAAATCCTAAATCCCCTCTTCTCTTGACATCATGACACACATTGCTCTTAAATAGTTCAAAATCATTGGCTGTATACACCCTGCATATCTCATAACATCTATCCAAGGTCATTGACAGACAATCAGCTATACGCTTAAGATGGCCTACGCTACATCTGTCAATGTGCTGCTTGCCTGTAGCAATGTTATGCAAGGTGCTGTAAGCTACACCGCTGTCTTTACTCAATTCATATATACTAATATTATTGTCCTGCAAATAGTCTATTAACATAATAACTCCTTGTATCAGTATATTGATATATACTAATTATATCAATAAACTGATATATGTCAATACAAAAAACTCCCCACCGCGCTACGCAGTGGGGAGTTGTTACTGTCTTAACAAATCAATTCACGAATCTTTTCTTCTAAAATCAACCTTCGAGCATTATAGAACTCTTCAAAGTTTTCTAGCTCAAGTGATACATTTTCAGGTATCAAAGCTTGTTCGTAAAATACCTTTTGTTGTTCACTATTCATACTATTATAGTAATCAATCAACCTCATATCACTTTTACTAGCATTACTTCTTCCTTCAAGCAAATGTAAATTCGGCAAATCATCTTTGAGTGATCTCCAGTGTTTCATTTTTTCAGTTGAAATTCCATAAGGCATTCCCTCAAATTCATTACTAGGATGTAAGTGATCTTCTTCATATTTAACTCCGGGTTTAATCCAAAATCGACTCGTATAATATAGTACCTCGTCAGCTAACCTTGTTCCCTTTCTAGCACTATTCATTAAATCATCGATTTTTCCTTCGGTAACACTAAGGTCAGGTATAGTATTTAACATATCTATATTAATTTCATAATTATACTCATTAATTTTTGATTTCATCTCTTTAAGCTTCCCCGGAGTTCCGGATCTAAAATAAATAAAGAATATTGCACGAGTAATGTACACCTCTACCCCTTTTGCACATTTCATATAATCATTTGGATTGAGATATATATAATATATAACAGGAACTAAAACGTTCCAGTATGACGAAAACCTTCTCAAATCAATATGCATATACCCAAACATTTTTTCAAGATTATCTAATGCATCTTTGAACTTCCTCCATTCATTCTTAAGTTTTTCTACCATTTCACGAGTAACAATAAACTTTGTAACATCTTTCCCATGAAGCATAAGAGAAGTTCTAATTATAAAATCTGTTCCAAAGTCTTCATATACGCCATTTAAAACCTGATTAAAACTCTCTCTTGCACTCGGCCAATGAACTTCCAAAATTGACATCGTTATTTCCGATTTCTTTAATGCTTTTCCACCACTGTTAAAACGAATAAAGATTTCTAGTGCATCATCTTGATTCATATTATATATTTCAGTATATCTAATTAGTTTTTCTTCACATATTTTTCTATAAAGTTTCAACAACAATTCCCTAGCATATTCCTTACTATCATTAGGAACATACTTTATAGCTTCTTCAATTGCCGCCGGTCTCTTTGTATCATCTCTAAAATCATCTGTTATTATTTTTTTTAATTCAAAATGCGTTGGATTAACTCTTCCGTTTTTTGTAAAAAAAATATTATATGACTTCTCGTTATAACCTCCAACATCTTCCGGTCTTTCATATTTATTTAGATCAATCAGTAGTTTCATCTGATCTCTTGGACCTGTTCTCTTTCTTGCATTTTTAGGTCGCATGTACACATTTCCATACAAGGATATAAACAATGATGTTAGTCTTTGTTGTCCATCAAGAACACCTATATCAGATATGGAAGTTTTTATATTTGTTAGTTTATATTTGATTCCATCTGCCACTTTAGAAGAATTAAATGTCACATCAGAAATAAATTGGCAAAAAGTAGTCTCGCCATCAACATTATTATCGTCCAAATGCCAATACAAAAAAGTAGCAATAGGATATCCAAGCAAAATTGAATCCCATAATTTTTCTATTTGAGGCAATGACCATACATACGATCTTTGAAATGCAGGTATAACATATTTCCCTGCCATAATATCCTGCATTGCCTCGTATATTGTCATACTCTTTTCTTCAATTCGATTTTCTCGTATTTCATTTTCGTGCATTATATAATCTCCTATACATTTATCTCAATTAATATAAATACATCAAAGTCAGATTAATGAATAACATGAACTCATATAAATAATATACATAGTGTTCTGAACGCAGCTTATACGGAATGTAGTCCCGTACTTAAGTACGGGACTACATTCCGTATAAGCTGCTCTATCCACTATATATAAACAGTTTCTAGTGATGGAACAATCTGATTCCTGTAAATGCCATTACCATATTGTATTTGTCACATGTCTCGATTACATTATCATCTCTGATTGAGCCACCCGGTTCAGCAACATATTTAACACCGCTTCTATGCGCCCTCTCGATATTATCTCCAAATGGGAAAAATGCATCTGAACCAAGGGATACGCCTTCCATCTTGTCAAGCCATTCTCTCTTAGCTTCTCTTGTAAATACTTCCGGCTTAGTTGTGAAAATATTCTCCCATGCTCCGTCTGATAATACATCCATATAATCTTCGCCGATATAAAGGTCAATTGCATTATCCCTGTCTACTCTCTTAACATCCTCTCTGAAAGGCAGATTAAGCACTTCAGGAGACTGACGAAGCCACCAGTTATCAGCCTTGCTTCCTGCAAGACGGGTACAGTGGATTCGAGATTGCTGGCCGGCTCCGATTCCTATTGCCTGACCTCCCTTGGCAAAGCATACAGAATTAGACTGAGTATACTTGAGTGTAATCATTGCTATAGCAAGGTCAATCTTAGCTTCCTTAGTCAGCTCTTTGTTATTTGTTACAATATTAGAGAAGAAATCATCATCAATCTTAAGTTCATTTCTTCCCTGTTCAAATGTAATACCGAAGACTTCCTTGCGCTCTAACTCCTTAGGCACATAATCAGTATCAATCTCGATTACATTGTAATTACCCTTTTTCTTCTGCTTAAGTATCTCTAATGCTTCATCAGTATATCCCGGAGCAATAACACCGTCCGATACTTCTCTCTTAATAATAAGGGCAGTCTCCTTGTCACATACATCAGACAGTGATATGAAGTCACCAAAGGATGACATTCTGTCTGCGCCTCTTGCTCTTGCATAAGCATTAGCAAGGGGTGTGAATTCAAAGTCCATATCATCAACCCAGTATATCTTCTTCTCTACATCTGACAGTGGAAGTCCAACTGCCGCTCCTGCTGGAGAGACGTGCTTAAAGGAAGTTGCGGCAGGAAGTCCTGTGGCCTTCTTAAGCTCACTGACAAGCTGCCAGCCGTTAAATGCATCAAGGAAGTTGATATATCCCGGCTTGCCACAGAGTACCTTTATTGGCAGCTCACCCTCTTCCATAAATATTCTAGATGGCTTCTGATTGGGATTACAGCCATACTTAAGTTCTAATTCGTTCATGATATTCCTCCTAATTACAATTTATTCTTATTAACTATCCTACTCTCATAAGTTCCATCTGCTATATTGATATATCTGACGAATAGGGACACCTTATTATCTTCATTAAGATTATCCCATAACATCCTGGTATATTCGTCAATGTCATCAACTACATCCACTAGCTTAGGCTCACCCTCAAAGCTAGGAAGTGGATTGCCATCACTCATATAAGTATGAATAAAACGACCTTCACCTGCAGCAGGATTCTCATATGCAAATGTATATCTGTTACAAGCAGAATCATCCCCGTTATTACTCTTAAGGATTGACATAGCATAGTTATATGTACCATTGTCAATATGCATTATCCCGGAGATTCTCGGTGTCAGATTAGGTGCGTCCGGCTCGAACTCTCTTGTGCGAAGGGATTGTTCAAATGTCTGTTGCTTGTCCATTCCTTCATAGATAGTATCAGTCTGATCACCGTTAGTAACAATGGTCTTATTGCCCAGCACTCTTACAGGCGAATAGATTATAAGACTTGGATCTTCCATCTTGGATTCGTCGTAGGCCTGTGTTCTTATTCCCTCACCATCTTCAACAAATATTCGATTACGACTGTTGGCGCTTCGTCCCATTATAAAATATCCGCATACCGCATATTTGCCGTTAGGTGACTTGCCGATAACAATTCCTCTGCCCGGATATGAGTTAGACGATAATTCTTTTGCAATTGATAGTTTTTTCATATTCTTTCTCCTATATTGATCTTATATATTACTGTCAGATATTATAACATAATTTATCTGTGTATTGGTAAAAATATGTTATAATAGATAATACCTAAGTCACTCTACAATAGGAGAGCTTCTTATGAAGGGCAATAAAACATTAAAAACTGCATTTGCTATAATTATTAGCATCTTATTACTAGTTATGCCTATATTCTACACCCTGTTTCGTATGGGGGTATTTATTACTGAGCCTCAGAGGGAATTTCTTCCTGATTTCAACAATAACAGGACAATTAAGGTAATTGGTAACAGAGATTTCGCGCCCTATAGCTTTATAGACGAGCAAGGCAATCCTAACGGTCTAGACGTAGAAGTAATTACCGAGTTATGTAATCGAATGGGTTATCGCGCCGAGATTACCCTTGTGGAAATGCCGGAATACCTGCATGCCATTCAAGATAATACGGTAGATATTGTACTTGGCAGAAGAATGGGTAGTATATCAGCCAATAATCTTATTACTACTATCCCATTTTCTGATGACGACCTTGTCTTATGGTCAAAAAGAGACACAAAGAGCCTATCAGATATACAAGGCAAGAGAATCGGAATTATTACAGGCGGATTGTATAATGTGCAATACCCTTCTCTTAGTCAAAGTACTCTAATTGAGAAGAATTCCTATAATGAGCTCTTCGATGCTCTTAGTCAAGACGAGATTGACTATGTGTTATGCCAGAAAAATGTTGGGCAGATATATAACTATGACAAAGGTCTCCACTTATCTACCCCGCTTTTCTTCAGTAAGAGCTATCTTGCTTACGGACTGACTGCAAACAGCAATGTGTATCCACAGATTAACATTCTCATAGAAGAATTATACAGAGACGGAACCCGAGACAAGCTCATGGACAAATGGATTAATGGTTATGCCGGTCATTTCCCGTTACTGGATGCCGTAAGCAGACATACTGAGATGTATCTGGTATTTGCATCACTGTGGGTAATATGGATTCTTATTGTTATTCTTATACATAGAAATGACAAATTATATCTACGGGAATTGGAGCGGGAAAACAGTCATAAGAAGGAGCTGCAGGAAGCTCTAGAGCTTGCCAAAAAAGCCAACGAAGCCAAGTCAGTATTCTTATTCAATATGAGTCACGATATAAGGACACCTCTTAATGCAATAATAGGTTCCGCCAAGCTAGCCAAGTCCAAAAAAGACACTGAAGAGAATCTTGACAAATATATTGATAATATAATCCTCTCCGGCAACTATCTCCTTGGTGTACTTAACGATGTGCTTGAGATGTCTCGAATCGAGAATAACAAAATAATAATCGAAGAAGAGCTTATTGATTCTTATGCACACAGAGAAGAATGCAGCTCTCTTGTCAAGGAACTAATCGGAGATAAGAATCTTACATACATAGAGGATATTGATGCACCCACAAGATATGTATATATTGATACTGTACACACTCTTGAGATATTTATCAATCTTGTATCCAATGCTGTCAAGTACACTCCTGAAGGTGGCACTCTTAAGATTACAACAAGGGAAACGCCGGGCGCTAACGAAGATGAGATAATAATCACTACTACTTACGAGGATACAGGAATAGGCATGAGCGAGGAATTCTTGTCTCACGCCTTTGAGAGCTTCGAGAGAGAACGAACCACTGCCAGTGCCAACCTTACAGGAACCGGACTTGGACTTGCAATTGTCAAGCGCCTAACAGAGCTTATGAACGGTACCATTGATATTACAAGTAAGAAGAATGTCGGCACTAAGGTTACAGTCAGTCTTCCCCATAGAATAGGAAATGCTCCTGTAAATGCCAAGAGCACTTCTGACATCCTGTCCGCAAAGCATGATGGACTTCATATACTTCTAGCGGAAGACAATGATATTAATGCTGATATTGTAATTGAATTCTTCACTGACGAAGGACTACATGTTGACAGAGCCAGAGACGGTATGGAATGTATCAACATGCTAACTTCTGCACCTAATGGTACTTATGATGTTATTCTTATGGATATTCAAATGCCTAATATGAACGGCTACGAGGCGACGAAAGCCATACGCTCTCTTGATGATAACAGCCTAGCCAACATACCGATTATTGCAATGACAGCTAACGCCTTCAAGGAAGATATTGATAAGGCAATGAGCGCGGGTATGAACGACCATATCGCAAAGCCGGTGGATATCGATAAGACACTAACTGTAATTAACAAAATACTAACAAAATAAGTGACAGGGGGGACGGGGTCATAATTCTCCTTCAAAAATGCATTAAACTTCTTGAAATGATTACACCCAAAGAATCCTCTGCTCGCCGAAAGCGGACTAGGATGTGTCGATTCAAGTACATATGCCTTAGGATTGGTTATCAACGACTTCTTACTTCTGGCAAAATTACCCCAAAGCATATAGCAAATAGGTCTGTCAATCTCATTAATATACTTTATAACATTATCTGTAAAGATTTCCCAGCCATGACTCTTATGGGAATTGGCCTCGTGCTCTCTTACCGTCAGCACATTATTAAGTAGGAATATGCCTTTCTTTGCCCAGCTTGTAAGATCTCCACTTGGCGGCATCTTGTAGTTATATTCCATTTCTATTTCCTTATATATATTACATAGCGATGGCGGCATTCTAACACCCTTAGGTACAGAAAAAGCAAGCCCCATCGCCTGCCCTTTCTCATGATAAGGATCTTGACCTATAATCACAAGCTTAATATCATCAATATCTGTCAATTCAAATGCCTTAAATATATTATCCCTTGGAGGATATACAGTATTATTCTCATATTCAGCATCTACAAAAGACGCCAAATCCTTGAAATACTCCTGTCTTTTTTGCTCTTCAAAAAAATCGCTCCAACCATTATTAATATTATAATCTAACAGGTACATTATTTTCCCTCAAATATTTCTTCAAATCCATAATCTCAATTTCTTTATAGTGAAACAGGCTAGCTGCCAAAGCTGCCTCGGCACCACCTACAGTTAGCGCTTCTAGGAAATGCTCCATATTACCTGCACCACCTGATGCAATTACAGGAATTGATACAGCATCACTAATAGCCTTAGTTAACTCAATATCATATCCAGCTTTGGTACCATCACAATCCATGCTGGTAAGAAGAATCTCTCCAGCACCTCTCTCTTCTGCCTCAATAGCCCATTTTACAGCATCTATTCCGCAATCAATTCTTCCGCCATGCTTATATATATTCCAGCCTTCGTCATCTCGTCTCTTAGCATCAATAGCAACAACAACACATTGGGAACCGAATCTACTAGCCGCATCACTTATAAGATTAGGATTGTCAATTGCAGAAGAATTAATACTAATCTTATCTGCGCCTTCTCTAAGAAGGGCCTTGAAATCATCTACTGTTCTAATTCCACCACCTACTGTAAAAGGAATGAATACGTTAGCTGCGACTTCTCTAACCATATCAACTACTGTGTCCCTATGGTCAGAGCTGGCTGTTATATCAAGAAATACAACTTCATCTGCACCAGCTGCATCATATGCTTTAGCAACCTGTACAGGATCACCTGCATCTCTTAGGTCAACAAAGTTAACACCTTTTACTACACGATTATCCTTAACATCAAGACATGGTATTATTCTCTTAGTATGCATTACTTAATCTCCGCAAAATTCTTAAGAATCTTAAGTCCAACTTTAGAGCTTTTCTCTGGGTGAAACTGACAGGCAAATATATTGTCCTTTTCTACCGAAGCATGTACATTTACACCATAATCGCAAGAAGCAGTAACAATACTCTCATCCTCAGCTCTAAGATAATATGAATGAACAAAATATACGAATGAATTATCATCTATACCATCAAACAACCTACCATTGTTAGATAGTTTTAGAGAATTCCATCCAATATGAGGAACCTTATATTCGTCACTTCCAGGAATTCTATGTATTCCGCCCTTAAGAATAGACAGGCCCTTACAACCAACATTTTCCTCAGACTCCTCGAATAGAAGCTGCAATCCAAGGCACACTCCAAGAAAAGGCACCTTCCTTTCACAGACTTCATATATGGCCTTGTCTAGTTCATATCTTCTGAGTTCACCCATAGCATACTCAAAGGAGCCCACTCCAGGAAGAACTACACTGTCAGCCTTAAGTATATCGTGATAATCTCTTGTACATATTGCCTTCTTGCCTATGTAGTCAAAAGCCTTCATTACGCTTTTGATATTGCCTGCATTATAATCAATTATTGCTACCATTACTGTTATACATTCCTAACGCTTTAAGCTTATTATTTATTGCTATCGTATAATTCGTTCTGCCCTTAATCTTATATAATTCTTGTGCCTCATTAGCAGATACGCCAAACTGATCCTTGAGCTGACCTGTTATCATTGACTCAATTCCATCATATTCGGCAGTAATACCATACTCCTTGGCAGTCTCAAGATTCTCATTATATCTACCCACTCCAACAACCAGGGCATCAAAAGCATTCTGATAATCCTTCTTAGACATAAATGTGTCATATTCTTTCTTCTTATTCTGCAAATCAGCAAGAAGTCTCGCCTTGTTACATATCTCCTGATCTGTATCAGACAGTCCTGAGATACCAGACAGAGTGTTATAAGCACCTATATAGTCTCCAGAAGAATATTGTGTCTTGGCTTCACTAATGGCGGTTCTCTTACTAAATATATTACTTCCAATAATAATTAGCGCCACAAGTGTACCAACTAATAATACAAATACAACTATTACCTTAACAGGTACTTTTTTGGATTTATCATCCTTTAGAAATGTTGCAAGAGCCCCTGGCTTCTTCTCCTTGTTAGCCTTCTCTGCCTTGGCCGCAGCCTTGGCTGCCTTTTTCTCTTCCTTGGCCGCCTTCTTAGCGGCCTTTTTCTCTGCCTTGGCTTCAGCCTTGGCCTGCTTCTTGGCGGCGGCTTCTGCGTCCTCTTCGTCCATTTCCTCGAGAATCTTCTGATTCTCCGCAGTTGTATCCTCTATCTCATTTTTGCCTGCGACATCGAGAAGCTCTTTGGCATCTTCCTCATCCTGCTTCTTCTTAAAGATTCCGAGAATCTTAGCAAGTAAGCCTGCCTTCTTCACCCCTTCTACAGGCTGCTCGTCGCTGTCAAGAGCCGCTTCTGCCTTGTCCGCAGACTCTTCGTAAGCATCTCTTGCTTCGTCTAGTTCGATATCGTTCTCATCTGCATCAAGCAAATTGCCAATATCATCCATTCCGCCTTCGCTGGCAAGAAGCTCATCTAAGTCAATATTCTCATCCACAAGTGATACGCCATCTTCATTTACTTCTAAAGCATCAGCTTCATCATATTCATCACTCTGATATTCTTTAGAAAGAATTGACTCATCATTTTCAGAGCCTTCAGAATCCTCTCCAACAATACTTTCTACTTCATCTAATATATTCTTAAGCTCCTCATCAGTATCAATGTTATCAGTATCTTCAGTACTTTCTGTTTCTCCAAGGGCCGATAATAACTCAGCAGCATCATCCTCGTCTGTTGATGTAGTTTCCGTATCACCTTCTGAGTCTTCTGCATCATTAGCAACATCTTCAGCCTCTTTTGAAGCATTAGCTAAATCCTCCTGAATTGATTCAAATGCTGCAATAGCATCATTGCTATCTCCTACACTTTCATCTACATTATCGCCAGCTTCTTCTGACTCTTGAACATCAGTATCTGCATCTGAGGATTCATTATCTGCAACTGCTTCAGTATCTGGAACTGCTTCAGTATCTTCTACTGTTGCATCATCTATAGGTGCTTCGTTATCAACTGTCAAGGACTCTGTTGAGACTGGAGCTTCTTCAGTAGATTCTTCTATTTCAGCACTTTCTTCAACATCATCAGAAACAGCTTCACTTCCCGTATTAAAGTCCTCTAATGAAGACGAATCAAGTGTATCTGAATCTTCCTCATCATTAACTTCCTCATCATAATCCACACCATCTTCTTCCATGAGAGAACGAATAAACTCTGTACCTGCATCATCAGGAATTTCCTCGCCTCTCTGGAACATAGCCTCCTCTTCATCTATCTCCTGCTCGAAATCTCTAATGAAATCATCAGCAGCTCCTGAAGACAATTCATCTTCAAACTCCTTAAGGAAATCCGATTCAGAAAACGCTTGTCTAAGATTATCATGTGAAACCCTTTTCGCCTTAAAACCACTGATGCCAGTAGCCTCCATAAAATCATCATTAGGATCAACACTACTCATATCAGCAATTTTCGCTTTGATGCTCTCTTCTTCTTCAAATTGTGCTTTCTCAACGTCTGTCTTTTTTTTATTAATAGAATCTAATAATCCGTCTAAATAATCTTCTGAATTAGGCAAATTAATAACCTCCACAATATGCGTTTTAACAAAACAAGGGATGTGATAAATCACACCCCCTGACAATCACATTAAATATTATCTTTGTGCTTCGTATCTCTCAATAAGTTCGTCAACAGCCTCTACTAACTTACCAATCTCAGGCTTAGTCAACTGAGCATCGGCTCCTAGAGATTCACCTTTTCTTCTAATCTGGTCATTAATTAGAGATGAGAAGATAACTACAGGAATCTTCTTCATAACACTATCTTCCTTAACCAGCTTAGTTAATCTATGACCATCCATAAGTGGCATCTCAATATCAGTAATAATACAGTGAACACTTTCTAATACATCACCATCTTCTTTGAATTCACATAGCTTATCCCAGGCTTCCTGACCATTATCATTAATAATAATCTTAGTATATCCAGCCTTCTTAAGACACTCAACAATAAGCTTCTGTAATAGTGCTGAATCCTCGGCAATAAGGATAGGTGACTCTCCTCTATCCTTCTTCTCGTAATTATCCATATCAGATACCTTAAGACTTGTCTCAGGATTAATATCAGATACAATCTTCTCGAAATCCAGAATAACTACAAGTCTATCAGATAACTTAATTACACCAGTAGATACACCAGACTCATCTGAATTAATTGTGGAATCTGGCTTGATGATTTCCTCCCATGATACACGATGAATACCAAGAACCTCATCAACGTGAAATGCTGTATTAAGACTATTGAAGTTAGTAATAACAAAAAGTCCATCATTATCAAACTTCTCATCAAGTCCAAGACATTTTCTTAAGTTAATAACAGATATCATTGTATCTCTCGGCATAAATATACCTTCAATACATGGATGTGCGTTAGGAACAGGCGTTACCGGTTGATAAAGTAGAATCTCATTAATCTTAGCAACGTTAATTCCATAGAAATTATTACCTGCTCGAAATTCAAGTATCTCTAGTTCGTTAGTTCCCGATTCCAGTAAAATATTTGTATCCATCTGCTCTCCTCCCGATACTTATAATATTATATCGTTAGTACTTCCATTCACTGTACATTTTAATGAAGTACCCTGTATATTAGATAAATCAGCATCTTTGAATTGGAATAGAATAATTAAATCCCTACTCTCATTAGCCTTCAAAGTACCCTTAAATGTAGATAAGTCCTCTGGCATCAATGTCAAATCATTATTAGCATTTGCCGAGCCATTAATTGTGGCTTTGAACTTTGGGCTAAGGGATAATATATCAATATTAGCATCCTGCCCGCTTGTATTAGTCGCCTTAAACTTCATAACAAGGAACTTACTGCCTGGATTAGGACTCATATCATATACATTAGTAGTATAACTATCCTTTACTTCTACCCCTTGAAAAGCAAAATCAACTCCATTTATCCCCAGCGCTGCCGCAAGCGCAACAGGTGGTGTTGTCTGAGTAGCATTGCCTGAAGTTGAATTAGAAGACTTAGAAGAATTAGTAGAATTAGTCGTATTCGCCTTAGCTTTCTCCTTCTCCTTCTCCTTCGCCATAGACTTCAGTTCATCAGATTCATCAATAAAGACTACTCCGTCTTTTTGCTTAGTATTATACTTAGCAACCATCTTAGCAGAATATGCGGCTATTGCATCCATATCCTTATCAGATACAGGCTCCATTAACGAACATCCACAAAAGCCCATACATACACATAATAGTACAATGCTAAGAATAATTCTCTTATTCATTCCATACTCCGTATCAATAAACAAACTACTATTATTAATGTTATCATTTTAGCCCTTAATATTCAACAAAAATATACAAAAAAATCACAATTTATTTGTATATTTCAAACCAAAAGACAACACCATTATCTTTATTGTATACACCATACTTTCCATCTAATGCATCAATTGCAGCCTTAACTATAGAAAGTCCAACGCCACTTCCTCCATACTCTCTTGTTCTGGCTTTGTCAATCTTATAGAATTTATCCCAGATTCTATCCATCTCGTCCTCTGGAATACTATTACCAGAGTTGTATACACTAATTCGCACACTATCTACTCTCTCTAATTGAGAGATTTTAATTCTCTTTTTTTCATCTGTATAGTGAATAGCATTGCTTAAAAAGTTAGAAAATACAATTTCTACCATGTATTCATCGCTATTAACATATACATCATCACCTATCTCGTATTCAACCTTAATATTGTTTTGCTCTATTAGAATCATCGATGATCCAACCAGACTACGAACCAGTTCTGTAATATTAAAATTCGTCTTATTAACAGATATTTGTCCATATTCTAATTCATTTAATGACATTAATTGCTGAACCAGCTTATTCATCTTCTTCGACTCATCAACAATTACTTCACAGTAATACTCTCTACTTTCAGGATCATCTGCCATGCCTTCATTAAGGCCTTCTGCATATCCTTGAATAAGAGCAATCGGTGTCTTAAGCTCATGAGATACGTTAGATAAGAATTCCTTACGCATCTTCTCATTCTTTTCTTTGATTTCAATATCCTTCTTCAGCTCTTCATTAGCCTCTTGCAGCTTCTCAAGAGCATTTTCAAGGGAAGAGGACATAGTATTCATATGTTCACCAAGAATATCTATCTCAGAGCTTGTGTTCCTAACCTTGTATTTGGCATAGAAATCCAATTCTGACATGCGCTTAGAAATATTTGTAAGCTCAACTATAGGCTTCGTTATTCGTCTTGCAAGGATTTCAGAAAGCAGCAATGCGAGCAAGAAAGCTATAAGCGCCACAACAATTGTGGTTTTATTAATTACATCAAGAGAGAACTTCATATTCTCTATAGCATACCTAATCATTATAAGCTTGCCGTCACTTAATGTACCAGTAAGAATCAGATATTCTTCATTAACGAACAAATCCTTATTGTAAGTAATATCATACATAGATGTATGAACTATACTTTTTGTACCATCTGTATTAGAAAGAACCGCATCTAATAGACGCCTTACTGTATTACGCTTCTCTTTACCTGAGGAAAGAAGAACTGAGCCATCGTATGACATAACAACAATATCCAAGTTGTTATTAAGAGAAATCTGCTCGAATTTGGATTCAAAGCTACTCTCATATAGCTGCCCTGTAATAGATGCATAATCAAGCTCTTCAAAGACCTTCTCCATGGCCTCTACTTTCTCTTCACGATAGAAATACGACATAAAAAGAGTGTTAAAGAGCCAAAACATAGCAAGTATTACTAAAACCAAGCCAGTTATTCTTAATACTAATTGTCTCCTAACACCAATAAAGCGCTTATTTTGCTTCAAATTTATACCCCATTCCCCATATTGTCTGAATATAGCTTCCGTATTCCTTGAGCTTTGCTCTCAGCTTCTTAACATGTGTATCAACAGTACGTGCATCTCCGAAATAATCATAATCCCAGACATTATCTAGAATCTTCTCTCTTGACAGCGCAATCCCCTGGTTGTTAATAAAATAACAAAGCAGTTCGAACTCTTTGACTGATAACACAATCTCATTACCGTCGACCTTAACAAGATGTGCATTAATATCCACCTCTATCTTGCCAGCCTCTAATACATCTTCTGTATTAAGATTATTACTTCTTCTTAAAAGCGCATTAACTCTAGCCACTAGAATCTTTGGGCTAAAAGGCTTGGCAATATATTCATCAGCACCTGACGAAAAACCTGATAATTCATCAGACTCTGTGCCTTTGGCAGTTAGAATGATTATAGGCACTGTGGAAGATTCTCTAATCTCCTTACACACCTCTAAACCTGTAAATTTCGGCATCATAACATCTAGGATAACAAGGTCCGGACTAAGTTCATAAAACTTATCTAACGCTTCCTGACCGTCACTTGCCTCAATAATCTCGTAGTTTTCCTTTGACAAGAAATCATTAACAAGCTTTCTTATTCTACCTTCATCATCTGCTATAAGTATTTTTGTTGACATAACATTTCCCCTTATCTATTACTACTTAGACTTTTGTAATAATTTTCTTTTCTCTGTAAATCCTCTTCTCTTCTCTCTAAATCCTGTTCCCATGAAGCATATTTATTCTGAAGCACCTCTTCGTAATTCAGCACTGTAGGATTATCACTAGTATTAGCAATAATGAACATTCCTACTACTGTCAACAATAGAACTACTGAAATAACTATGAAGGCAACAGACAATTTTGTAAGTCTGCTATTTTTAGCAATAAGCTTTTTCTCCCTTTGTTTTGCCTTAAGGTCATCGCTAGCGCTGCTTTTACTCTCCGCAGTGCCATTGCCCTTATTTTTTACATCCTTCTCATTACTTTCTAGTATCTCTTCTTCGCTAATAGGTATAGCCTCTATTGTTGCAGGATCAACATCTGACCTAAGCAAATAGTCCTGAATGCTTTTTAGGTAGGAAATACCTACCTGTGTATGAAACATCCTTCTAGAGACCATCTGATTATACAAAGCCAACAACGACTTTGTATCATCAAAATTAAGCTGCTTACTAACATATTCAACGGCCTCTTGTTCTTTTAAAGCTTCTTCACCTATCTTAGGATTGTCAAATGCAAATCCGCTAACAGTAATCACCTTGTTATCTTCCATGGTTAAAGTAAAATCTAGCCTTTCTTAATTGATTTTCTTCTCTTCTGCTTATCTTCATATAGCACTTCGTCAGAGCTGGCAATTATCTTCGCAAGGTCCATGTCAGCTTCACATACAAAGGAATGGAACCCAGCAGAAAGCTCCACAAAATACGGCTTTTCACAAGTAAGATTAAATAAGAATGTCGCTTCCTTAAGCTTATCCCTTAGCTTGGCAATCTTCTCCTCTGCCGTCATATCATTGGGCACTGGAACAAAGGCAACGAATTCATCACCACCAATACGTGCGCAGAAGCCATCACGAGGCATAACGCCTGTAAGGAGCTTAGATGCAGAAATAATTGCAAAATCGCCATCGGCATGACCAAAGCAGTCATTTATCTCTTTAAGATGGTCCAAATCTCCGAACATTATAACCGCTTCTTTGCCTTTTCTTCTATTAATGGAAGCAATCGCCTGCTCCATAAAGCCTCGTCTGTTAAGAATATTGGTAAGCTCATCATATCTTGAGATAAAGCTGAGAATCTGATTAGACTCCTTAACACGCTCCATAGACAACTGCATATTATTGCGTGCCTCTTCCTCTTGTCTCTTAATCTTGAAAAAGCGAAGCAGATTACTAATCTGTAGACTGAACAGCAGTGAGAATTGTGAATCGCTCAGATTGTTCCTACACAGCATCAGACCGTATTGCTCATCGCCGGAGAAGAGTACATAAGCATGGTAATTCCCCTCTGTATCCGGGACGAAATCACTAAATCCTCTATGCCTTGATACAAGATAGCTTCTCCAGTCCTTCTGCGAAATAATCCTTACTCCGTCATCATCAAATCCACCTGCAAAATACATGTGTCTTGAGTTGCTTCCTGAGGATTCTATATCTTCATCCATAAGTACATCACGATTAATGAACAGATATACATTGTCCATATAAATATTTCTCAACCTTGGAAGTAATTCCTCGAAGAATCTGTCTGTAGATACATTGGAATCAAAAACCCCCCGAACAAAGAAGGATACTTCCCAAGCCTGCGCCCTTAACCTCTCATTCTCCCAGGTAAGAGCATTGCTAATCTCAATAAGCTCATCAAAGGTTATATTGTAATTATGAATATTGTGATCCTTTAGTATACTCGAAAAAGCACTGAGGGTTTTGATATTGTCAGTATGATTATCCTTACATCCGCATGAACACCTGGTAAGTAAATCAATAGGATATTCAATGCTTTCTACTGCCTTGCCATCAGCTAAATCAAGTGCCATATCA
>CAJOGN010000023.1 GCA_905234245.1 uncultured Lachnospiraceae bacterium | reverse complement strand
TCATCTCCTGCCTTAATATCATTAGCCGCCTCTTCACACTCAATAATTGGAAGCCCAATATTAATAGCATTTCTATAGAATATTCTTGCAAATGTCTTAGCAATAACACAGCTTACTCCTGCCGCCTTAATTGCAATTGGAGCGTGCTCTCTAGAAGAACCACATCCAAAATTCTTATCTGCAACAATAATGTCGCCTTCATGCACCTTATCAACGAAGGTCTTATCAATGTCTTCCATGCAATGTGTAGCTAATTCCTTAGGATCTGAAGAATTAAGATATCTTGCAGGAATGATTACATCTGTATCAATATTATCACCGAATCTAAAAACTGTACCTTGTGCTGCTTTCATATTCATCACCAATAGTTAATTCTACAATTAACTTCCTTTCTACATGCTATACTTCTGCTGGACCACTAATCTTGCCTGTCAATGCTGACGCTGCAGCTACTGCAGGAGAAGCAAGATAAATCTCTGAATCAACAGCACCCATACGACCTACAAAGTTTCTGTTAGTTGTGGATACACATTTCTCACCTGAAGCCAAGATACCCATATATCCGCCAAGACAAGGGCCACAGGTAGGTGTTGACACAATAGCTCCAGCCTCAATGAAGTCACGAATAAATCCTGCCTCCATAGCCTGAAGATATATATTCTGTGTACCAGGAATTATAATACATCTTACATTCTTAGCAACCTTCTTACCCTTAATAATCTTAGCCGCTGTCTCTAAGTCCTCGAATCTACCATTAGTACAAGAACCAATAACAACCTGGTCTATGGCAATATCTTCTACTTCATCAATAGTCTTGGTATTCTCTGGCAAATGTGGATATGCAACAGTAGATTTCAGTGTAGATAAGTCAATTAAAATAGTCTCATCATATTCTGCATCAGCATCTGCCTCATACACCTTAGGCTCTCTGTCTGAGTGCTCCTTAATATAATCAAGAGTAATGTCATCAACAGGGAATATACCGTTCTTAGCGCCTGCTTCAATGGCCATATTACATATACATAGTCTGTCATCCATAGAAAGACTCTTAACGCCCTCACCACAGAATTCAAGAGAGCGATAAAGTGCACCATCTACGCCTATTTCACCGATCAGATGAAGAATAACATCTTTACCACTAATATATTCAGAAGGCTTGCCAATTAGCTCTACCTTAATAGCAGAAGGCACCTTGAACCACGCCTTGCCAGTAGCCATACCAGCCGCCATATCAGTTGAGCCAACTCCTGTGGAAAAGGCTCCTAAAGCGCCATACGTACATGTATGGGAATCAGCACCAATAATACAGTCTCCTGCTATACATAAGCCCTTCTCAGGAAGAAGAGCATGCTCTATACCCATCTGACCTACGTCAAAATAATTCGTAACCTCGTTCTTAGCTGCGAACTCTCTTACACATTTACAATGCTCAGCCGACTTAATGTCCTTATTAGGCACAAAATGGTCCATAACAAGGGCTATTTTGTCCTTATGGAACACACCATCCACATTCATCTTCTCAATCTCGTGAATGGCAACAGGGCTTGTAATATCATTACCAAGCACAAGGTCAAGGTCCGCCTCAATCAGCTGACCGGCTACAACTTTATCAAGATTAGCATGAGCTGCTAGAATCTTCTGTGTCATTGTCATTCCCATTAGTACAACCTCCTTATTGCTATTTAGAATTCAAGTTCTTTCTTATTGAAAATGTTAATCGAAATAATAAGTGGCAAAATAATGTATCCCACAAACACGCCTAGTCCCCAGGTAAATATGTGCAATCCATCACCCTCTGATATTGCGTTCAGGAAATTAGAGCAAGCACTTGCTGGGAAGAATTGACTCACCTCTATATTATGATCCTTAAGGAAAGGTATCATATCAATAAATGTAAATACAAGATCTAATACATTTGCCACAAATATGATATAGAACACAAGTCCTGTTGTAGGATTCTGCGTACCATATACAAATAGTAATGACAGACTAAGGAAAACAACCATCTTAATAGAAGTTCCCCATACTGAGCCTATACAAGATAGCATCTGGGAACCATTTGCCCCATCAATGAAGCCACATATTATAGCTACAACTGAGAATATAACATGCCACTCAATAACAAGTATCAGCGTCTCAAGGAATCTGGCAAGCATCATCTTAGGTCTTGATACGCCACGTCCTATTGCAATTTGCATACTTCTGCTTTTGAAATCATCGGTATAAATAGCACTAAATATAGGTATACCTATTAGAAGTGGACCAAAAAATGATGATAATCCAGATAGCAATGAACCGTATGCCTGTGAAGGATCATCAGAAAACATAGGAAGTATTCTAATACCTACGGAAGATATTACAGCTATTCCCACCATAATAATCATACATATAATAAGACTTCTCTTAACCTGTGCTCTTCTTATATCAGTCAGAATAACATTACGCATTATCTCCACCTCCAATCAAGCTGAAGTAGTAATTCTCCAGTGAATTCATGGCCTGTTCAGTGCCCTTAACATCTACTCCTGCAGCCTTAAGAGCATCCATAGCCTTCTCTAAGTCATCATCAGCCACATTAATTGAAGTTACATTAGCGCGGACTCTTAGATCTTCCTGGTCTAATTCCTTGATAACCACACCATTATACAGCATTCCAAAACGATGGGCTGTATTCTGAAGCTCAGATAGAATATGAGAAGATACAATAATAGTTGTACCCTCCTCTTCGTTAATCTTCTGAATCATATTACGTACATCCATAATACCCTGTGGATCTAAACCATTAGTAGGCTCGTCAAATATCAGAATCTCAGGACTACCTAGAAGAGCATTGGCAATACCAAGTCTCTGCTTCATACCAAGTGAATATTTCTTAACAGGTATTTTGGCAGCATCACTATCAAGCCCAACTATCTCAAGTACTCTCTCAACCTCATCCTTTTCTTTGATGCCCTTCAATCTTCTATAATAGTGAAGATTCTCAGCACCTGACAGATAATTATAGAAGTTAACGCCTACAAAGAAGCCAATTCTGGCTCTGTTAACATTATTATCCTTCTCATTACCTGCTCCAAGAATAGACATATTACCACTATTAGAAGGTGATAAACCTAGAATAACCTTAAAGAGGGTTGTCTTACCTGCACCATTTTTGCCTATTACACCATAGATATCTCCCTTATTTACAGACATATTGATACCCTTAAGTACTTCATGCTGTCCGTAGCTCTTAACAAGATTATCTATTTTAATAACAGATTCACCCATTAATAATACTCC
The DNA here is from genome assembly GCA_905234245.1 of uncultured Lachnospiraceae bacterium. Taxonomy (GTDB): domain Bacteria; phylum Bacillota; class Clostridia; order Lachnospirales; family Lachnospiraceae; genus RUG191. The sequence continues at coordinate 23,369 of CAJOGN010000023.1, read as the reverse complement.
TTTCACCGTAATATAAGGCATCTTAGCCTACTATATATATAATACACCAAAAATCCCGGCATAAAATGCCAGGACTTTCGATATAAAAGTACAAATATTCAATAGATAATTAATTCACGAATTAATTATTGATGAATTTATCCTCTTCGTTGTTCCAGCTATAAAGTGAACGAACCTGCTCACCAACCTTCTCAGCTGGATGCTCAGCAGCAAGCTTTCTCATAGCCTTGAAATGTACCTGAGAACCTGCATCAGACATATCAAGTAAGAATTCCTTAGCAAATGAACCATCCTGAATATCAGACAGTATCTTCTTCATAGCCTTCTTAGTATCTTCTGTGATAATCTTAGGTCCTGTAATATAATCACCATACTCAGCTGTATTAGAGATAGAATATCTCATTCCTGCGAAGCCTGATTGATAAATTAAATCAACAATTAACTTCATCTCATGTACACACTCGAAATAAGCATTTCTTGGATCATAGCCAGCTTCAACAAGTGTCTCGAATCCAGCCTGCATAAGAGCACATACACCACCACATAGAACAGCCTGCTCACCGAAAAGGTCTGTCTCTGTCTCTGTTCTAAAGGTTGTCTCTAAGATACCAGCTCTTGCTCCACCGATTCCGGCTCCATAAGCAAGTGCCAGATCTAATGCCTTACCAGTTGCATCCTGCTCAACAGCTACAAGACAAGGTGTACCCTTGCCAGCAAGATACTCAGAACGTACTGTATGTCCTGGTGCCTTAGGTGCAATCATAGTTACATCTACATCAGCTGGTGGCTTAATACATCCAAAGTGAATATTGAAGCCGTGAGCGAACATAAGCATATTTCCAGCCTCTAGGTTAGGCTCGATATCCTTCTTATACATTGCAGCCTGCTTCTCATCATTGATAAGAATCATGATAATATCAGCCATCTTAGCAGCCTCTGCTGTATTATACACAGTTAAGCCCTGTGCCTCAGCCTTAGCCTTAGACTTAGAGCCTTCATATAAACCGATGCATACATCACATCCAGACTCCTTTAAGTTAAGAGCATGTGCATGTCCCTGGCTACCATAACCAATAATGGCAATCTTCTTGCCTTCTAATAATGATAGATTACAGTCTTCTTGATAAAAAATTCTTGCTTCTTGTGACATTTTAAGTTCCTCCTAATCTATTTAATCACATATTGCCTATAATGACCGATACATTCATTAAACACATGGATAATATCGGATAATAGCTACTCCATAATAGTAATATTGTCTGCACCACGAGACAAACCAGTAGTTCCAGTTCTTGCCAATTCTAATATCTCATAACCAGCAAGCATATCTAAGAATGAATCAAGCTTACCTGTATGGCCAGTAACCTCTATAACTAATGATTCATGGGTTACATCAACAACCTTACCATGGAAAATCCCGACAATTTCATTAATTGTAAGAAATCCCTGATGCAAGTCTGACTTAGTCGATATCTTAACAATCATAAGCTCTCTAGTAACAGAATCATCTGGCTCTAATATCTTAATGTCAACCACGTCTTCAAGCTTAGCTACCTGCTTTTGAATCTGCTCTAATATAAGCTCATCACCACTTGTAACTATTGTCATTCTAGTGTATCTAGGGTCTGCCGTTACACCAGCTGAGAAGGAGTCAATGTTATATCCCCTTCTTGAAAACAATCCTGATACATGGCTAAGAACACCTGACGTATTCTCTACTAATATAGATAATACTTGTCTTCTCATATCCAGTCTCCATTCTTTTCATAAAACTCACAGATAATTGTATCACAAAAGACAGTATTGTCAAATAATACAAGTCATATTATCCATATATTTGGCTTGGAATCGTTATATTCCCATAGCAACCTCGTATGCTCTCCAGATAACAGTTCGAAGATTGCCAATTCCGTTACAATCACCTACTAGTGTGACGTTCTTATTCTCATCAGGTGTAGCAAGTGGCGTAGGTATATATCCAGCTGATGATATTACGCTGTCACACTCTATTTCAATAACCTCTCCATCCTTAGTGGTACATAGGATTTTGTCATCCATAACCTCTTTTAGTGAGGTCTCAAGATACACTGGCACCTTATTAAGCTCGAACCACTCTCTTAGGTAGGAGCTGTTAGCAAGGCACACACCCTTCTGAGATACTAAGTCATCCTTCATCTCAACAATGGAAACATCCTTACCTTGAAGTGCAAGCTCATAAGCAATCTCACTTCCTGTAAGTCCACCACCTATAACTGCAACCTTCTTGCCAACCTTCTTTACGCCATTTAAGAATTCACAAGCTTCAATCATCTTCTCGTATCCCGGAATCATATCAAGGACTCTGGCTGTTGAACCAGTAGCAACAACAACTGGCATATCACTAAATATTGACAGGTCATTTATCTTGGAATTCAGGTTAATCTCGATATCCATTTTCTCCATCTGTCTTATATACCAGGCAAGCAAATCTCTTAATTTGCCCTTATATGACTCTGCAGATGCTGCAACAAATGTACCTCCAAGATGGTCACTCTGTTCATATATTACAGGCTCATGACCGCGTAGCTTCAATACTCTTGCAGTCTCCATGCCACCAATACCACCGCCAATTATAATTACACGTCTAGGCTTATTAGTCTTCTCTATATAATGCTTGTCAGTCTGCATTGTCTCAGCATTAACAGCACATCTTGCAAGATGAAGGCTGTCATATAAATCCTGATCATTAGGTACGCCCTTATAATGACACATATTGAAGCATCCACTATGACAGAGTATACAAGGTCTGATATCCTCTTCCTTATCCTCCATCAGCTTATTAACCCACTCTCTGTCTGCTAAGAACTGTCTTGCGAATCCAGCACCGTCAATACCTCCCTTAGATATTGAATCTGCCGCAACTCTTGGGTCCATTCTACCTGCACATACAACTGGAATATTAACAAACTTCTTAATATGCTCAACATCCTTAAGATTACAATTCTCAGGCATATAAATAGGCGGATGTGCCCAATACCATGCGTCATATGTACCATTATCGCAATTAAGCATATCGTATCCAGCCTTCTCAAGAAGCTGTACTGCCTTTTCCGACTCAGCCATATCACGACCAACTTCTACATAGTCCTCCCCTGGGAGTGCACCTTTTCTAAAGTCCTTTGTCTTAGACAGAACACTATAACGAAGTGAAACAGGGAAATCCTCGCCACAGACCTTCTTAATGGCGCGCACAATCTGAACAGGGAAACGATATCTGTTCTTGAAAGAACCACCATACTCATCCGTTCTCTTATTGACATATTTGAGAGTGAACTGGTCAAGCATATATCCTTCATGAACTGCGTGAATCTCCACACCGTCAACACCTGCATCCATAAGCTTCTTAGCAGTAATTGCAAATGCTCTTACATACTCATGAATCTCATCAACAGTAAGCTCGCGGCTTGGCACAACATCAGACCATCTGTTAGGAGATGGTGAAGCTGTAGCTGTTATCTTATCAAGATTAATAAAAGGCTTAGATGCAACTCTTAAGAATCTGTTAGAATATAACATCTCCATCATTGGACTTATTGTAAATGAACGTCCAAAGCCAGCTGTCAATTGCACAAACAACTTCGCTCCTGTCTCATGGAACTTAGGCATCCACTTTGCCAGGTCACGATACATCTTCTCATTCTTATATAGCCATCCACCGAACATTGGATTTCTAATTGGCTGACAGCCAGGAAGCACTAGACCTGCGTTATTCTTCGCAACCTCCATAATGAACTCAGCACCAGCCTTGTCAAAATGATGCATTTCCATCCAACCAAACAAATCTGTTCCACCCATGGATGTAAGAACAATTCTATTCTTAATCTCACATTTACCAATATTCCATGGTGTAAATAATGGTTCTAATTTCTTATCCATAATTATCCCTCACATTCCTATTAATCTATTGCTTATTAGACTGATAATCATCATTACCATCTGTAAAATGCATATTCGAGAATATATAATCCATATTATCAAAATAAGTTGCAGGTGCAGGGAAATACACGTCCCCTACTGCCGTATCACCAACCTTATGGTATACTTCCTTCCAGATTTTCTTAGAGTGAACTGTACTAAGTCTTGAATGCTTGTACTCTACATCTTCATCGTTCTCCCACACATCAGTACACTCATGAAGCCAATAGCCTCCTCTTGTAAGAGAGCCGTGCACTGTATATGAGCCACCCTTCTTAGATTGAAGCTTAAGGGCCTTCATAACCCCTGCAAACAGAATCATTCCAGGAATATAATCAAGTGGAACGCCATTAAGGTTAACAGGCTCATCAATTGAGCCATTTCTTACAGAAAGACCTGTAATATCCTCAGCACATGGCGCCCATCCTGGACGTGTCTGCCATACGCTATCGGAGAAGCATACCAGGGAGCCAAATATTACAGAAGGATTCATCTTAAGAATATCCTCTTCCCCTAATCCGAACTTATCTAATGCTCCATTCTGGTAGGAACAAATTACAATATCAGCTTCCTTAACTAATTCCTTGGCTCTTGCAAGCTCAGCATCAATATTGAAATCAAGCTGAATACTATTCTTGCCTGCCCATCCGTCGAGCTCTAGCATAGCCTGCTCCTGATGTAGATAATCGCCTCTTCTAATCATAAGAACATCAGCGCCTTGCTCAGCAAGAAGTCTAGTACAGGCAGGTCCGGCGATAATATGTGTAAGGTCAAGGACCTTGATACCTGACAGAGGGCCTTTATTCATATCAGCCTTACCGAAGTCCTTTGCAGGAGAATCTCCTACCTTCTTAAGCCTGTAAAGTGGCATATCGCATACGGCCTTGCCAACCTCCATCTCTTCCCACTCACTTCTGTCACGAAGCATGCAGCCACAGGCTCCGTCTGCAAATGTAGCATCCTCTAGTTCAAGGGCATCCCATTTGCTAATTGCCTTGGCAGTAAGCCTCTTATCAGAAGGCAGTGAACCGAATACGAACTTATCCGGGTCCTTCTTTATTCCAAGAGTATTCATAATCTTGCGTTTCTGGGATTCATAATATACATGAGCCGAGAACTTTCTGTTGTCCTTGGTCTCGTACTTATAGAAGGAGCCATTAAGGGCATTATCAACACGAATCGCTGAGTCATATCTGGACTTAACGAATTGCTTATTGCCCTTGTACGCGCTCATATATAATCTTATTACCTGAAGTCCTGCAAATGTTACATCACAGGTTACAGCACCCTTATTTGCCTCACCATTTCTCATTTCCCCAAATTCCTTGGCAAGAACAGCATCAAGAGCTAAAATGGCAGCTGCAGGCCCAGTCTGAAGCACCTTCTCTTCCTCATAGAGCTTCTTAACAGCCTTGCGCCTAAGGGAGAATAGCACTACCTTAAGCAATCCCGGAAATGGATTATGGGTAACGCAGGCCTTCTTCAATAGCTTCTCGCTATCATCATTTACATTAAATATTACTTTTGTCTTAGGGTCTTCTCCAAGCTTATCAAGCAAATCTTCATAGCATACCTGAGCCTGGATTCCCTTTTCATACATTTTATTATTCATACACCCTCCAATACAATTAACATTTTCCATATAATTATACTCTTATTGACCCTCACTTTCCATAGCAGCATCCAAAAACCAATAAAAATATACTATTAAATCCTGTAGAATTATAGTAGAATAATAGACAGTTATTAAGTACTGAAAAGGGGGTACGATGAATATGGTGATGGATGAATTAAAAGAATATGGTGTTAATATGGAGGTGGCAATGCAAAGGTGCGTTAATAACGAAGCCTTGTATCTTAAGCTTGCCAAAAAGATTCCTAATATGAGCGAATTCGAGTCACTTAAGCAAAGTATTGCCGACAAGGATTTAGAAAGCGCATTCTCTTATGCTCACGCCCTTAAGGGAATTGTATCTAACTTAGCTATTACTCCTCTAGAGGAGCCTATTACAGAGATGACAGAGCATCTAAGAGCTAAGGAAGATATAGATTATAGCGACTATATTACTAAGATGGATGATGCATATAACAGATTATGCGAGATACTTGCAGAAGACTAGAAATCATATTATGCCACCGAGTAATTCGGTGGTATTTTTATACGAAAAAGAGCCCCTGGAATAATCCAGGGGCTCTTGCTATATATAAGGCATTTAGAATTTTCCAAGGTTACCTTCAAGAGATATAATACTCTCATTATCCAAGTCTTCGTCAAATGTGTCGTCAAATCCTGCGGATGAGCCTCCGCCGAAGCCACCCATTCCGCCAAATCCGCCGCCAGCGTTAAAACCATTGTTAGACTTAAGCTTGAAGCCTGCAATAACATCACGAAGTGACTGTGCATGGTTAGATAATGTCTCAGCCGCAGCAGCACACTCCTGAGAAGTAGCAGAGTCTGTCTGAACAACCTGTGATATCTGACCGATAGCCTGCTTAACTTGTGCAATAGCAGTTGCCTGCTCATCTGATGATGTAGCAACCTCTGCCACAGTACCTGAGATATGCTCGATACCATCAGATATCTTAGCAATAGCATCTGTCATCTCATCAACCTGCTTAGATCCGTCTTCAACAACATCAATAGCATGCTGTATAAGCTCTGCTGTCTCTTTTGCAGCGTTAGAAGAAAGCTCTGCAAGATTCTTAACCTCTTCAGCAACTACTGCGAAGCCTCTACCGTGAACACCTGCTCTTGCAGCCTCAACAGTAGCATTAAGAGCTAAGATATTAGTCTGGAATGCGATATCATCAATTGTCTTAATAACCTTGCTGATATTGTGTGATGATTCATTAATATCAGTCATTGAAGTATTAACATTCTCTACTGCGCTCTTACCTACTCTAGCATCTTCAAGCATCTCTTGAACTCGAGTCTCCATATTACGGGCATCATCAGCATTAGCTGTTGTCTTGTTGGCAATATCCTTAATTGATGCGTTAATCTCTTCTACAGCACTTGCCTGCTCAGTAGAACCCTGTGCAAGAGCCTGTGATGCAGCGGATACTTCCTTAGCACCCTCTGTAAATGACATACTTGCTTCCTGTACTTCTGATAGAACCTGATTGTTCTCATCAACTAAGTCTTTCAGAGCAATACCAAGCTCATCGTTCTCGCCTCTTACATGAGACTCGACAGTAAAGTCACCCTTAGACATATCTCTTGCCATATCAGCCTGAATCTTAGTAGACTTAATTAATTCTCTCATGTCATTAATAAAACCTACATATTCCTTGTACTGTCCCTCAGGTACTTCCCAATCAATGTCGCCGGCCGTTACTCTTTCTACATAAGAATTAGTCTTTCTGATAACAGCCTTGGTCGCTCTCATGTGTAGCCACAGACCAACAACACCCACAGCGATTGTAGCAACCATAACAACAATATCAATAATAATTGTAACAGTTGTGCCAATAACCTCTGTTCCAACCATCTCGGTAATAATGCTAAGCGCACCGGAGATGATAAGCAGTACTATCATAATAATGATAGTCAAGATGATTCCTGAAAATATACTCTTCTTCCTCATAACTAAATGCCTCCTTAGTTTTAATATTAGTTATTTGTTTACTCTTTTAATAATTCTCTTCTATTACTTCATCGATTGCCGAGATGTCTTCATCTCTGATAAGCTTCTCCGGATTGAGCAGAAGCTTAACCTCATCTCCCACTTTACCAAATCCGTATACGTATTTATTCTTCGCATTAGCTGATGTAAGCGAAGGCGGTGCTTCAATATCATCATCCTTAATTGTGACTACATCTTCTATAGTCTCGACAATAAGTCCGATAACAGTATTCCTTACATCAACAATTATGATACATGTTCTGTCATTGTACTCAAAGGGCTCTTGCTTGAATCGAATCCTGACATCAATAACAGGTACTATCTTACCTCTTAAGTTAATAAGACCTCTTATGTAATCCTCTACCTCCGGAATCTCAGTGATAGATTGGATACCCATTATCTCATTGACATACTTTAGTTCAATTCCATAATATTCAGAGCCGGATTTGAAAGTCATATATTGCTTGGCATTTTCGAGTGCACCTTCTAAGGCAAACTCTTCATCCTCAGCAGTTATAACATCCAATTTCTCATCTGCCATTTACACATTCTCCTTTCCTCTATCCAGCCAATGTTGCTATATCAAGTATTAATGCAATACTTCCGTCACCTAGCTGTGTGCATCCTGATAAACCGTCAACCTTCTTAATATAATCAGGAATAGGCTTAACAACAATCTCCTGTCCACCAAGCAATTTGTCAACAAAAATACACATCCTTCGTGACTCATATTCGGTAAGAATCATTATTCCTTCATCTATCTCATTTACCGAACTGTCAATGTGATACTTCTCACTAAGCCTTACAACCATATAGTGCTGACCTCTGACATTGAGATACTCTCCTCCGTCAGGCTCTTTTACTACACTTGACTGTCTTACATTAATAAATTCTTTAACAGAATTAGTCTCAATGACGAACTTCTGCTTACCAACTTCAAGTAGAATTCCACTGATAATAGCAAGGGTGAGCGGAATCTTAAGCATCATACAAGAGCCTTTGCCATACTCGGAATCAATCTCAAGCATTCCACCGATAGTCTGCAGGTTCTTAACCACTACGTCCATTCCCACGCCTCTGCCGGAAAGTTCTGTAACCTCTTCATTAGTCGAAAATCCCGGAGCAGTTATAAACTGATATATCTCCTTGTTGGTATAATCCCTGATACTCTTCTCTCTTGGAACAATTCCATTCTTCTTAGCCTTTGCAAAGAGCTTCTCGGGATTCATTCCTCCGCCGTCATCGCTTACGCTGATTATAACCTTACCGGCTTCATTCTTAGCCTCTAAGGTTATAAGACCTTTCTCAGGCTTGCCTGCGGCTTTCCTTTCTTCCTTGTCCTCAATGCCATGGTCTATAGAATTACGAATCATATGCATCAGAGGATCTGAGATATGCTCGATAATATTCTTATCCACCTCAGTGGTCTCACCAATCATCTTGAACTCTATATTCTTGCCAACCTTACGAGATGTATCGAATACAATTCTGTTCATCTTCTGGAATGTATTGGTAAGGGGCATCATTCTCATGGACATAATTACATCCTGCATCTCGGATGTAAACTTCGTAAGCTGCGCCGCTGATTTATGGAAATTAGTAAGATTAAGTCCTTCTATATTAAGATCTGGATTCTGAAGCACTGTGGATTCAGCAATAACAATCTCACCTATAAGATCCATAAGCTGGTCAATTTTATTGACATTAACACTTATGAAGCTTGTGCCAGATGACTTCGATTTCTTGCTCTTAGCAAGGGTTGCTTTCTTACCTGCTGACTTCTTCTCAATGACATAATCACCGGGTGTTACATCATCTTTTTTGTCTTCTTTCTTCTCTTCATCGGGCTTCTCTTCATCGGCCTCTCCAAGATCGATTACATCAGAACCTATAATAGGAGCAGGAACATCAAATCCGGCTTCAAAGTCATCCTTGCCACATTCCGATACATCTACGCCCTCTACGTCGAATCCGCCAAGAATCGTCTTGACTTCCTCCAGCTCAAGGTGTGCCTTGATTAGAATCTTGAAGCCTTGCTCTAAGATAACATCTGCTGACTCCTCATTGGTAATAATGTCAGCAGGAGAATAATACATCTCATCCACATTTTCTTTAAGTGAATTGACAAGGGCATATGCATGAATATTAGCCATCTGTGTATCATTTCTGTAATATGCCATTACATAGTAATACTTGGCACTGTCACCACCGGCTGCACCAATATAGAATTGAGCAGGCTCTTCCTCTTCTTCCTGCTTGGGAAGATCCTTATCCTCACTAACAATCTCTTTCTTAATCTTGCTTAAGAATTTGTCAATATCTTTGATTAGAGCAGATGAATCCTTAGTAGGCTCTCCTCCCTCTTTGATGCTCTCGAATTCTTCTCTGAAGAAATCAGCGACTTCGAAAATCTTGTCAACCAATTCCAGATGAGGAACATTATCCGGCTTAGACTCTCTTATATAGAAGAATACATCTTCTAACTTATGAGCCAGCTTCATAATGTCATCGAACATCATTATTCCGGATGAACCTTTGATAGTATGCATTATTCTGAAGAATTCATTGATATCTCCCTCGTCAAAGCTATCAGCATCCTTTTTCTCGAGAGTAGTCATTTCAAGTTGCTGAAGCAGTTGTCCGTTCTCGTACAGATACATATCCAGCATGCTATCCATTTCTTCGCTCATCAGACTCCCCCTTTCTTAATTTCTAGGTATACATGAAATTATCAATATAGTAAATATTATAAATTGTGATTATAATACTCCAAGCTTCTTCATGGCACTTGTCAGCTTATTGACATCAACCGGCTTGGCACAATATACACTGCAGCCCATCTCGAAGGCCTTCTTGACATTCTTCTCTTCCGACAAAGCTGTCATCATAATAATTTTGGCCTGTTCTTTGGAAGGAACACCCTCTTCCTTCTCAATATCTCTAATCGCCTTAAGCACCTGATAACCATCCATTGACGGCATCATAATATCAAGGCATATTAGATCATAAGGCTCATCATCTTCTCTTGCCATCATGAACGCTTCTACAGCTTCACTTCCGTCAACTGTTCCATCGCACTCACCGTATTTAGACATATAATCCATCATAAATTTTCTGCTGGCAAAATCGTCTTCAACAATAAGTATCTTCATGTTGATATCTCCTTTCTAACGCCACTCCCCGTTTCATAATTCACAATTATAACACATGTCTACTAGATATTGCTACAAAAATATTAAAAAATACAAGATATTGTTACATATTGCCTAAAATATTATATATCTTATGTGCAATAGAGTGAAGTGGAAGCTGATATTCAACCGCACCTATATCATATGCGGCCTTAGGCATTCCGTATACTACACAGGATTCTTCGTCCTGACCAATAGTATGTCCTCCTGCTCTTCTTATCTTAAGAAGTCCGTCAGCTCCATCCTTACCCATTCCTGTAAGAAGTGCCGCAACACTGTGTCTGCCTGCCACTCTTGCAACAGATTCGAACATGGCATCTACTGAAGGACAATGGCCACTGACCTTAGGTCCCTTCTTACATTCCACAGAGAATCTGTCACCCTTCTTCACAAGTCTCATATGCTTATCTCCCGGTGCAACAAGAACAAGTCCCGGTCTTAACATATCCCCTGTCTCTGCCTCCTTGACATCAACAGCGCACTGATTATTAAGTCTTTCCGCATACATCTTGGTAAATCCCGGTGGCATGTGCTGTGTAACAATAGTTCCCGGAATATCTGGTCGAAATCCCATAATTACATCACAAAGGGCCTCTGTTCCACCTGTAGAAGCACCGAGAGCTACTACAACATGCTCACTGTCAATCGTCTTAGAAGATACACTCTTAGGTGTAACTCTCTTCATCTCACCCACATTAACGGTTGATGCTATCTTAATCTTAGTGCATAGCTCTCTCTGCAGATAATTAAGTATCTCATCCTTGGTCATGTTGACAGGCTTGGATATAAAATCAACTGCTCCGGCATTCATTGCATCGAATACCTTATCACTTAGTGCACTTACCATAACAATGGGAATTGGATACTGTGGCATCAGCCTCTGTGTAAATTCAAGTCCATCCATCTTAGGCATTTCTATATCGAGAGTCATGACATCCGGTTTGTACTTAAGAATCATATCTCTTGCTTCAAAGGGGTCTGTTGCTACAGCAACTACCTCTAATGCCGGGTCTGAATTAATTCCTCTAACCATGAGTTCTCTAAACATCATGGAATCATCTACTACTAATACTCTAATCTTTCTCACTACATACGCCTTCTTTCATTAATTGGTTGTAACGGTTTTCTGAATATAGAAGGTCTCACAAATTCGAGATTTGTAGCCTCTTTGTCAATATTTTCAGTATTACCTATAATAAAATATCCCCCCGGCTCTAAGACATCATATATCTTATTCACAAGCTCACGTTTTGTATCTTCTGAAAAATATATCATAACATTTCTAAGGAAAATACAATGCATCTTGGTTTTGAACGGAAAATCGTTCATAAGATTGAATTGACGAAACATTACATTCTTCCTAAGGTCGTCCTTAACCTTATAATTGAATTCATCAATCCTCTTGAAGTTCGCTCTCTGCCATTGTGGCGGCAGAACTTCAATCTTCTCCTTGAGATATACTCCTTGCATAGCATATCTTAACACTTCACTTGAAAGGTCTGTTGCAAGCAAAGTTGAATTCCAACTGCCATAATTAAGCCCCAGAAAATCCTTGACTACCATGGCTATAGTATATGGCTCCTCCCCGGACGAAGATGCTCCGGACCAGATTCTTATATCATGAGTATGCTGTTCCTTCTTGACAATCCATGGAAGGATAACATCCCTAAGAAATATAAAATGATCCGGCTCTCTCCAAAAATAAGTATGATTAGTCGTAAGAATATTAAGCATATTCTGGAGCTCATGTCCGCTCCTGTCCGACTCTACCGCATTAAGGTATTCATCATAGCTGGCGTAGCCGTTTCTGGCAAGGTAATTATCAAGTCGACCTTGCACAATAGCTTTTTTGCTGGCAAGATTAATCCCGTATCTGCTCTCTAAGAACTGGACCAATCTGTCAAATTCTACATCTGTCATGTTGCCTCCTAAATAATTATGATTTTATCTGTTTCTCAATCTTAATGAATAAATCCATTAAGTATGGATCGAATGCAACTCCCCGTTCGTCCTTCATCTTAGAAAAAGCTTCTTCTCTTGATAATCCAGACTTTACATATATCTCAAACGCTTCTGTAATAGCAACAATTCGTGCGGCTAACGGAATGTCATCACCGGATAGCCCGTTAGGACTTCCTGTTCCATCCCATCTCTCCTTGTGATAATATATAACATCTGCCGAAGCCTGAAGCGTCGGCGACTTCTCATCATCGGTAAAGAAGATTTTGTATATCTTCGGATCTATATTCCTTATGCTTCCGGCAATCTCAACTCCGTCTATAAATGCTTCAGATATCTTGTTCTCATATTTATCCGTAAAATTAAGAGCCTGCGTTAACATTCTTGAATTCTTAACAATATTATCATTATCAAGCGGTAATTCATCTTCATCCGAAGACAGCGCTGCCAGATTCTTCAGAATTCGTTTCTTCTCATTAAGAATGTTTTTGCTCTGCTCACTTATAACCTGATTAAGCTTCCTGTTATTCTCTTCCAACTCCTGCCTTAAGTTATATATATTAAGATGAGTAGACACTCTCGTCTTAATCTCAGTAACATCAAAGGGCTTTCTTATGAAGTCAACACCGCCTATCTCAAATGCCTTCTCCCTCTCGTCATCACTCTCTGCAGCTGATACAAATATAACCGGAATATCCCTCGTATGCGGATTCTCCTTAAGCATCTGACAGAACTCATATCCGTTAATGTCAGGCATCATTATATCAAGAAGAACCATATGCGGCAGTTCATCATTGATTATATCGGTAGCTTCCTTAGCACTCATAGCAGACCTTGTCTTATAACCTAATGAATCAAGAATCTCTTCAAGAAGCATAATATTAACGTCTAAGTCATCAACAATAAGAATTGTGGTATCACGACTTTCTTCTCTATCCATTATTCTCACCTGCCTTAATAGTGCTTGTGATTAAACCCTCTAATTCATCAAGATAATCCCTGCATTTTTCCTTTTTTTCTTTTCGAACATTCATAACCAGACGAAATGCTATTGAGGATACTTCCTTAGGAGCATTTTCCGACAGCGCCTTAATGCCGGACGCAAATCCTTCTGCCTTATCCCAGTTGTCCAACTCAACACACAGCTTACATTTCTCTATCATCCCGTTAATCTTGCTGATATTGTCGGGATTAGCAAAGTCAAGTCGTGATTCTATCTGTTCTTCCCGTCCAAGATTGAGTGTCTTCTTAAGTTCGAAGATATTAACAACCTCTTCGCCACCGTCCGACTCATCATCGCATAGCATATTGATGTTAAATGTAAATGTAGAGCCCTTGCCCTTTTCAGACTCAACCTCGATATGTCCGCCCATAAGCTCTACAAGCTTCTTACATACATATAGCCCTAAACCGGTACCGCCATATTTTCTTGTAATGCTTCCATCTACCTGACTAAAGCTATTGAATATCTTGTCCATATCTTCAACAGACATTCCGATTCCTGTATCGGTTACGAAAAATGTAAGCTCAATGTCCTTCTTCTTATGCTTGGTCTTATATACATCTATGCTTACATAACCGCTTGATGTGAACTTAATAGCGTTGTTAAGAAGATTATTAATAACCTGACTTAAGTGGAATTCATCGCCGTATACCGTATCGGGAATATCCTCAGATATACTGCTTCTTAATTCTATTCCCTTCTCATTTGCCACAGATTCCAAGGTGTTAACGGAAGTATTAATCAATTCGCGAAGAGAGAAAGGCTCCGATTCTACTACCATCTTGCCATTTTCAAGCTTGGCGTAATCAAGAAGATTGTCAATAATCTTCTCCATATTATCGCAACAGTCGAGAACAATATTAAGCGTCCTCTTAGCCGATATGTCTTCTTCCTTCTCATAGAGATTGCGAATATGGCCTCTTATCCCGTTAACGGGAGTTCTAAGTTCGTGAGTAAGATTGGCTGTAAACTCGTCCTTGGAGCGAAGCACCTCTTTCATATTTTCTTCGTGAGAATTAAGTCGTTTTGAAAGAGAGTCAACCTCGCGATAATCCGTAATAAATACAGCCATCTTCAAATCATCACTGTACGCATCTTTATCATTATAATAGAAATGCACGTTTACAGGAAAACAGGTGTGATTCTTCCTATATACATCACTTCTTATATCCTCTGATACATTCTCCCTGACGTAAGATACTATATCTACCTCTTCAGTAAACAGGTTAGGTAAAATATCACGGATATTAAAATTCATATTATCGAAATCGAGTTCATTGTACACTGCGCGATTCACATATGTAATCTTACCCTTATCGTCAAAAAAACAAATAAGCTCGGATGATTCATCTAATAAATCACAAATCGCCTTTAACCCCATAACGCTTCTCCATAAAAAACACTTTTACAATGATAACTTTTTCACAATAAAAAGTCAATTGTGGTTTATAACTCTTCCCCAAATGCAGTATTACTTTCGTAAGATCTACAACACCTTCTTAATCTCTGCAACCAATTGTTCCTGGTCTATAGGCTTTGCCACATGACCATTCATCCCTGCTTTCTTAGCATCATCAACGTCGCTTTGGAAGGCATTGGCAGTCATAGCTATAATCGGAACATTCGCCTTGTTCTTGTCATTAATATTCCTTATGGACATTGCAGCCTCATACCCGTTAAGTCTTGGCATCTGAATATCCATAAATACGATATCAAAATAACCCGCCGGTCGGGACACTACCTTTATCAAAGCGTCCTGACCATCTTCCGCTTCAACCACTTCAAAGCCGTAGCTCTCTAAGATAGCCACCCCAATCTCACGGTTAATCTCCATATCATCAGCAAGCAGCACTCTCTTACCCGCGAAGTCAGCCTCTGTTATATCGGAAGAATGTTCACTTAACTTCTCTACTTCTTCTTCACTAGCAACAGGCAGGGTTAACTCCACAGTTATCTTAGTTCCTACATTTTCTTTAGAATCAACCTCAATCGTACCTTGCATAAGGTCTACTATATTCTTGGTAATTGCCATTCCAAGTCCAGTTCCCTGAATCTTGGATGTCTCTTCTCTCTTCTCTCGCTCAAAATCTTCAAATATCTTGGAAGCAAACTCCTCAGACATACCTATTCCGTTGTCTTCTACTACAAAATGGAACTTAACATTATTATCTTCTATAGATTCTTCATTTACCTTAACAGAGACGCTCCCGTCATCGGGCGTATACTTAATTGCATTGGATATCAGATTAATAAGTACCTGATTGAGACGCAACCTGTCAACCGACACATATTTGTGTTCTATAGCAGAAGAATCTACCTTAAAGCTCTGCCCCTTGGCCGCCGCCTGACCTTTCATTATAGAATAGATATTAGATAATACTTCTTCTAGGTCAACCGGTTTTGGTTCCATTTCAATCTTGCCGCTTTCAATTCGACTCATCTCAAGTATGTCGTTAATAAGTGACAGAAGATGAACACCGGAATCTTTAATCTTATGAAGATAATCGTCCATCTTCTCACTATCGGAGGTATCAAGCAGAGCAAGATCCGTAAATCCCAATATAGCATTCATAGGAGTTCTTATATCGTGTGACATATTGAACAAAAAGGCCGTCTTGGCATCGCTTTTGGATTCGAACTCCATAGCCTTCTTATCGGCTTCCTTTTGCCTCTTAAGCAGTATGGAGAACAGATAGTACAAGGCAATCAAAACCACAATGACAACACCTATCTGTATCAACGCATTAGAACTCATAAACTTGGACAGCGACTCTTTTTGCCACCTCTCCAATTGACTTATATATTCCACACTCCTTTGCCTGATCCACATAACGGATGAGAACATAATAAGAAATGCCATGATAATCCACATTGCCGTTGACTTACCATACAAATCCTTCTTGTCATTCTTATATACAAACCAGTAATATATAAGACCTACAAGGGACCACAGTGCAAGTATAAAGTATGATTCCGTTGCAATCTTATTCTCGGAAAATACATTGGGAATAAGAAGAAACAATATAGATATTGCTGCAACACCCATTCCCACAACCGACGATATCTTGATGCCAACGCTGGCATCCTTGTCCCTAATAGCAAGCCTAAGACTTCCTATTGTACTGTATACATATACGATTGTAGCAGTTATCGTCGTTATATCTACTATCCATCCTATAGCAGTACGTCCGAAAAACGGGACAATAATAGATATGCCAAGCACAATAAGAATACCAATATAAGGCTCCCCATGCTTATTGGTCTTACCTACTACTTTAGGCATTAATTCTTCTTCAGACATGGACACAAGCAGCCTTGCCGATGCACGATATAATCCGAAGAGACTGGTTGCAATAGCACAGAATATAGATGCAACCAATATCTTAAGCCCTGTATCTCCAAGCGCATAATAAGTACTGTAGAATACAGGAAGTGACATAAGTCCCTCAGAAGACTTAGACGCCTCAAGATAAGATGTCCAAGTGGTATATCCGTCAGACAATGCAAGTACAGGTATAAGTACAGGTATAATATACGCAACAGCAACAGTTACAATAGCAATAATCGTAATGATATTGACATGCTTAGACTCTCTCCCTCCGGAATTGAACATATACATAAATGCTTCGAATCCCACGAACATCCATGGCGCTAGCATAACAATATTGAATATCTCAACTCCGCTAGAAGCATTCGTCTCTGCAAAGGGGATAAACTCAGAAGGTCTGCCTAAAGCAAATACTCCCACAAATATAGCAATAAGAAGTCCAATATGAAGTATAGCCAGAAGAACATGTGAAATTCTTACTAATCTCTTTCCAACAATTGTAAGAAGCGCAAAAAACACCATTACGGAAACAGTAACAAGAACTTCGCCAAAATATACATCATAATCAAAAATGGTATAATGAAAACCAAATTGCAATACATCGCCCCATATTGAGCGAATAAGAATTATCAATGCAGTAGAATTAGCCCATATGATTGACAGATACGCAAGAAGAATTGCCCACGCAGATAAGAATCCGTGGTCAGCTCCCAGTATCTTACCTATATAGACATGCACTCCCGATTCGGAAGGATATTTCTTCGCCATATATGCCGTAGAATAGCATATAAAGAACATGGCAAGAGCCGCCAAAGCTATACCAATAACAGAACCTACCGGACCTGCTTCGGGCAGAAATATATTGCCCGGCATCATAAAAGAGCCCCAGCCTACTGCACATCCAAATGCATAAGCCCAACCGGACATTATTCCCAATTTACCTCTCAACTCCTGCTTCTTCATAAAAACTTATCCTGACTACTTTACTACACACATCAAAGCTAATACTTAACCCTTGATAAACTCTTCAAAATCCTTAGCGGAAACCGGCTTAGAGAAATAGAATCCTTGAATAATATCACATCCTAATTCCTTAAGGGTATCAAGCTGTTCCTGCTCTTCCACGCCTTCTGCAATAACCGGAACATCTAAGAATCTGGAAATATCAATTATAAGCTCCACAAGCTTAAGAGAAGTGTCATCCTTAAGCATATTGCGTACAAAGCTCATATCCATCTTAAGAGCATCAATAGGAATTGCCGTTAACATATTGAGCGATGAATAGCCTGTTCCGAAGTCATCCATCTCAATCTCAAATCCCTTGTCTCTAAGATTTTTAACGACCTCTACCAGACGAGCGGCATCATTTGAATATGCAGATTCCGTTATCTCAAGATATAGCTCCGAAGTCTTAAGACCGTATCTGTCAACAATGCCCACCAATGTATCCACCAGATTAGGATTATATATATCAATTCTCGATACATTGACAGATACAGGTATAGTCATACCATACTTATCTCTCCAGCGGCTTACCTGATATGCCGCAGTCTCCCATACATACTCGTCAAGCTTCTGAATAAGTCCGTTACTCTCAAAGAGAGGAATGAACTTACCCGGACTAATCATTCCGAGAGTCGGATGATTCCATCTAACCAATGCTTCTGCACTCGTAAGAATCGGATCACCATGCTGTATAGAATATTTTGGTTGAAAATGTACTACGAAATCCTTATCCTTGATAGCCTGGTCAATATCGGTTATAAGCTTTTCATTATATATCTGCTCATCATGAAGATTGCTGTCATAGAAGCCTATCTGATTGACATAATCTCCTCTTATCTGATTACAGGCAAGTCTTGCATGCTCGAATATGCTCTGAGGAGTCTCATCATCATCAATTGATTCATTGATACCCATCCTGAGTCTGATATTGGCAGGAGCATAGCCCACATTGTCCATCTCAGTAGTTATACTATCAAGAAACGCTTGATAATCATCAATACTATCAGTATAGATATAGAAAGTATCCGCATCGGCACGACATGCAATGCCAATTCTATGCTCGATAGTTTTCTCAATAATATCCGCAATCTTCTTAAGGACAAAGTCACCTTCATCATGACCGTATATCTCGTTAATCAGGTGGAAATGCTCTATATCAAGAGAAACTGCATCCATAGCAACTTCATCTACAAATCCGGAATCACGTATTTGTCTTATATATTCATAGAAATATTCTTTGGAGTAAAGACCTGTAAGCTCATCTATCTGTGTAGAATCAATGAGTTGTTGCTTCTCGAACAAATCAATAATTCTATCGCATCTTGCCAAAATAACCTCAGGCATACCATATGGCTTCTTGATGAAATCAACAGCTCCCGCCTTGATAATCTCAGCTTCCGAATCAGCATCTGACGTCATAACAATGATAGGTATAGCAGACAACTTAGGATCCTCATTATACCTTTTGATAAATTCGAATCCATCCATAACCGGCATCATAAGATCAAGGAGAATGAGTGATATCTTCTCATTAGATTCGCTAATAGCATCTAATGCCTCCTGACCATTCCCGGCATAGATTACATCATAATCATTCATCAGCATATTGCCGAGCAATTCTCTGTTAATATACTCATCATCTACGATAAGCACTCTCCTTTTCATCTCACCTTTGTACAATCTGTCATACATATACAATTCCCTCCATAATCTTAATATATTATAAATCAACTAATAATCTCATCAATAGTAGATACAGTACTAAAGCTTCCTTCATGATTCGCAATGATATGCTTAATCTTGTCCAGCTCGAAATAGTTGACATAGCATATAAGTGTCTTATTCTCGCCGGCAATAGCACCGGAGGATTGGATTACAGTACAAGTCTTGTGTAGGTTCTCCGTGATATCATTAATAATACCATCTGGATCCTTGGTTATTATAGTAACCTGCTTAATTGCTTCAAAATGGTCTGTAAAATGATTAATAACAGTAGACGCCACTATAAAAACCAAAAGGCTCATTAATGCCTTGTTCTCATCAATAAAAATAAACACAAGTAAATAAACGAACACATTGAAAAGAACAAGTATTAAAGACATGCTGTATTCCTTGCCGGTCTTACGATATATCTTATCAATCAGTACATTGGCGAATATCTCCGAGCCATCGATACAGCCACCATTTTTTAATATTATAGACAGCCCTGCACCAAGTATTGCTCCACCAAATGCAACAGCTATAAAATGCTCAGTATCAAGTTCAAAGGGTACCTTCTCGAACAAATGCATGCCGATTGTATACACAGTAGCGCCAAGTAACGCCTTCAAGAAAAATTCAAGTCCTAATGCAAAATACGAAAATATCAAAAAAGGAAGAAACACTGCAAAAACGCACAGTGCCAAATCAAATCCCGTCAACTGACTAATTATAATTCCAATACCCGCTGTTCCGTAATCAATTGCATCGTTAGGAATCAGTATGCAAGCAACAGAAAAAGCCGCTATAATAGCGCCAATTATAATGAATACGACGGACTTAATCTCCTTCTTGACAATCTTATTAAATCTAATTTTACCCATATATATAATATATAGTTTTTACGCAAGTATTTCAAGGAAAAACTTATCCCTCCTTAAATATCTGCATCATCTCGTTGGTAAGACTTAGATTATTAGGTTGCAGCTCTACATCTTCTCTGTTAACCCACTCAGCATATCTAAGTTCGTTCTTATCCATATGAATTGTATCATCACCATCAACTTCACAATAGAAGCCCATAAGAATATCCTGGGCCATACCCCATGGCTGCGACTTATAATACTTAATATTCTTAACCTTAATTCCAGCTTCCTCCATTACTTCTCTTGCTACTGTCTCTTCAAGAGTCTCCCCTATCTCAGTAAAGCCAGCAATTAACGCGCTATGTGCATAGCCAGTTCTATACTTCGTAATAAGAATCTTGTCACCATTAGTCACACCAACAATTACAGCTGGATTAATCCTTGGAAATACCATATTACCACATGAGTCACACTTAAGAGCGCGCTCCTTATCGTGGTGGCGAAGCTTACCTCCACATTTGCCACAGAACTGATTATCAACATACCATTTCCACAGATGGAATGCTGTAAATGCTGCATACACATCGGCACCAGTCACCTTATCTCTTACATCCTTGATGGAATAATAAGAATAGTTATCAAGGTTAACCTCCGAAGATATGTCCCAATTATTGTACAGGAAGTATCTCTTATCATCCACGGAGAATAAGTAGATAGAATCCCCCTTATCTACATCCTTTCCCTGAGGGAATATGGACTTTGATGAGCCTTCGCCAATTAAGGTCTCCCCCTTATCATTGAAGATAAGAAGATAGTCATCTTCTGTTATTGTATTATTGTGATATTCATTATGTAATTTGCTAGGATAAATGTCTTGTATCATAGTTATAACTCCTTAGATTAGTTAGTGGATTAGGCTTCGACAACCCAAATGAAGTAATGTGTGCATTCACTGGAGAAAACCTATCCTGCACCACCTTAAATGCCTGTTGCATCTGATCACTACCAAGCTTCTTACCAAGTGTAATATGGGGAATCCAATCTGGTGGAATATAGTATCTATTGACTCTGGTATCATGTCCATTACTTAGGACACCATATATATCGTCACTTAATTCCGTAAGATATTGATTCTTGGTGGGTTGCGCATATATGACATACGGCAGGAACACACCTATTGACGGAATTAGAATTTCATCATAGTGCAATCTATCTTCTATCTTATCAAATAATTCTATCGCTTTATCAGTGCTTTTTTCATCAAATGCACTAATGGTAAGATGTGGGACAACATTGTTCTTAATCATGAAATCATTGCCACTTACTGTTGCAATCTCATCTATTATGTTCTGCAGTTTATTATTCGTATTGTCGTCAAAATATGCTGTAATTAGGTACATGTTAACTCCTTTTCCCTACATTATAGCACAAACAATACCTTGTGACGCCATTATCTGCAGTTACCTTGTTATATAGCCTACATCCAAGGTGTTGATACATTTCGGCGTAAGCGTCCATATCAGTATGAAACAATAGTGGTATGCCCTCTATCTTTGCTTTTCTCTTGGCAAATTCTACCAGTTCAGAGGCAATTCCCTGACCCTGATGGTCCTTCTTAACACATACCATGAGAGTGTCTATGTGCCTTTTATTGACAAACAGATTATCAGCCTTATCAATTTGCTTTACAAAACTAATAAGGCTTCTGATTCTTGAGAACCGAAGCCTTCTTATCATTCTAAATAGCATCTTGAATCGGAGAAGAATAGGCTTCCTTGCAGTATCCTCAAGCCCAATAAAGCCTGTCATATCCTCATTGGAATAAAGCTCACCTGCATGATAGACATAATCTACATATATGGTCATATATGTAATCACATCATCATGCCTTTCTTCTATGGACCCCCAGTTATGGAACATTTCGTTGGTAACGAAGGCCTCACCGATGATATTGGAAATGTTATTTAATTGTGCTGGTGTGATGTTTTGGAGTTTCTTTATCATTTATGCTTCTTTCTCCATAGAGTATACCGCATCTTCATAAAAATCATCTTGATTAGATATAAACTCTAATATATCTGATGTAAGTGCGCTTGGATTATTATCCATAAAATCTTTTACTTTCGTATAACGCGATTCCTTTTTCTTAACATATGTTAATACGCCAGCAACAAAACCATAATATGAATCTTCAACATTATTTAGTCTTATAGTTAATTCCTTCATAAGTGTTCTCCTTAGTGATTATCAAAGGTTTTTAAGAATATATCTTGCTATACTCTGACGCTTCTAACCAAAATGTTGGTCTTTGAAATTCCATACTATTCTCCCCTATTATAGCATATAGATACATTAAAATAACACTCCATATACTAATCTTTATCAAACTATAATCTTGGAATTATACAAGAATCATGCAATCTTGACATCAATAAGAAATAAAAGAACTTAAAAGAATAAACCCTATCATATTATCCATTCTAATATATAATTCTTGTAACGAATTGTATGTAGATGATAACACGAAAAATTAATACATGCAAATTATTCTATCAAAAAAACCCACCTTCCAAGGTGGGAGTATAAAAAATCAATCAAATACAACATACAAAGGTGGCCACTTTCTCTTACACTGGTGCTCCACATCCAAGACATACCCAATATGGCAAGGATGCATCATATCCCTTCTGGAGAGTTAAGTTAGCGTCACAGTTAGGACAGAATTCATAGAAATCACTC